>JAHBNG010000076.1 GCA_019217005.1 Chloroflexi bacterium TSY | reverse complement strand
CCTCTTTTATTCAATTCATCACTGAGTTTCGCCGCAATCATGCCTTCCCTTGAGGGGTCGATGCCGTTAATTGCCACGAAGCCGACTCTACTTTTATGCAAACCCGCATCATTCTGCCCAATTGGCTCGACAAGTTCATTGATCTTCGTTGCGCGCATAATCATGCTTGATGTTTCCTTTCCTATATACTTACCCAGAAAAGTTTTATCCCATCTCTGATTTGAGAGACGTGGTACAAAACTTTTCTGGGGATCTATACAGGTATTTGCCCTTCATTCAACCACACGACCATTCGAAAGGTAAGATCATTTTGCGATATAAAAACCGATACAAAAAGCGATACAAGGAAAATAGGTCTTGTGGTACAATAAATTCCAGACAATAGTGCTGATCAAATGGAGAGCTGCCATGGATGCTGAAGAGACACTTGGCGTCTGGCTTAAGCGGCGTCGCCGTATGCTGGATCTAACCCAGAAAGAGTTGGCGCAGCAAGTTTCGTGTTCCGTTGTTACAGTTCGTAAACTTGAAGCCAACGACCTTCGTCCATCTAAAGACCTGGCTCAGCGTTTGGCAAAATGCCTGGAAATAGAACCTGATAAGATTTCTGCATTTGTCACCTTTGCTCGCGCAGCCCCAAAATCTGCATCAACGGTTGCTACTTCTGTTGCCCCAATCTCCTCAAAAGAAACTTGGTCCCCATCTGCTACCCCATCGAAAGTAAGCCAACATAGCATACTGACGAAATCGACTGACCCGACCAATACTGTCAAAGTAGATTGGGGTGAAGCACCTGACGTTCGCATTTTTCATGGTCGTCATACAGAACTAACCTGCCTCAATAAATGGATTGTTACCGACGGTTGCCGTTTGATTGGGGTATTAGGGATGAGCGGCATCGGCAAAACAACCTTAACCGCCAAGCTTGCCCTCCAAGTTCAGCAGCACTTTCACTATGTGATTTGGCGTTCGCTGCGCAATGCGCCTCCTCTTGAAACGATTCTCCAGCAATTTGTCCAGATTCTATCAAACCAAGAGATATACCAATTGCCGCCTGACATTGATAGCCAGATAGCGTTGCTCATTGAATACTTGCGGCAAGCGCCTTGCTTGTTGATCTTGGACAACATGGAGACGATTCTCCAGGAAGGAGAACATCAGGGTGACTATCTCGCTGGCTATAGAGCGTATGACCAATTGATTCAACGGGTAGGCGAAAGTACTCATCAGAGTTGTCTGTTGCTGACCAGTCGCGAAAAGCCGCTTGGATTTGGGCGCTTGGAAGGGGTGACATCGCCTGTGCGTGCATTCCAATTAACCAATTTGACAACCGATGCCGGGCAGTTGTTGCCACAGAACAAAGGCTTGTCTGGTTCGGACAACAGCTGGATAGCGCTCATCGAACACTATTCTGGCAATCCGCTGGCACTTCAGGTTGTGGCCGAAGCCATTCGCGAACTCTTTAACGGCAATATCGACGATTTCCTGCAAGAAGATGTCTTCATCTTCGGTGGCATTCGAACGTTGTTAGCCCAGCACTTTGAGCGATTATCCGAGCGAGAGCAAGCCGTGATCTTCTGGCTAGCGATTGAGCGAGAACCCGTATCAATACCGATCTTGCAGGAAGATATGGTACCATCCGTATCAAGACAGGCCTTGCTAGAGACATTACAGTCGCTCAGTCGGCGTTCATTGCTGGAAAAAAGTGAAGAGGGATTCACTTTGCAATATGTCGTTATGGAATATGTGACGGATCGCTTGATTGAGCAGGTCGAACAGGAGATCATGACAGAGTCTATTGCGCTCTTCCAAAGCCATGCGCTGATCAAAGCCCAAAGCAAGGACTACGTACGTGAGAGCCAAACTTACCTGATCCTTCAGCCCATTGCGGCACGATTGGTTGCTCGGTTGGGGCAGGCAGAATTGGACGTAAAGGCTGAAGACGCTTCTGTCTGCCCTACGAGTCAATGCTCCTATGGTGCCGGGATATGCAGGTGGGAATAGTCTCAACCTGTTGCGCCATCTTCATACTGATCTCAGCGGATATGATTTTTCTCAACTTGCGATTTGGCAGGCTTATCTGCGCGGGACGCATTTGCCCGATGTTAATTTTGCCCAGAGTGATCTGGCGCGGTCAGTTTTTACAGACACCTTTGACGCAATTAACACTTTGGCTTTTCGCCCGGAAAGTTCCCAACCACCAAGCGTTCGCCCAAACTCGGTCGCGCTTGTTCATTATGCCGATTCTCATCCTCACTCAAAGGCATACGACCACGAGTTGCTGGCGGCGGGGACCACCAATGGGCAGGTTCGCTTTTGGGATACAGGCGATGACCTGCCGTTATTTAGCTGCGAAGGACATACGGATCAGGTCCTGTCCATAGCCTTTAGCCTCGATGGCGAGACCCTAGCCAGTGGCAGCTATGACCAGTCCGTCTGTCTGTGGGATGTCCACACTGGTCAAAAACTGATGACGCTACAGGGTCACAAAGACTGCGTCTGGGCTGTGGCTTTCAGCCCAAATAGCCCAATCGTGGCGAGTGGCAGCAGCGATCAGACAGTGTGCCTATGGGATGTGTCTGTTGGTCGATGTCTCAAGATCTTGCACGGCCATACAGGCTGGGTTTGTGCCACGGCATTTAGTCCAGACGGTAAGACCCTCGCAACGGGCAGTTATGACCAAACGATACGATTGTGGGATGTCCACAGCGGTAAGACGCGTCAGATCTTGTCAGGTCATACAGCCCAGGTTTCAGCTGTGGCATTCAGTCCAGATGGCAAGACTCTGGCAACAGGCAGTTTTGATCAGACTGTCTGTTTGTGGGATGTCCGTCGTGGCAAAAGGCGCAACGTGCTGCAGAGCCATACCAACTTGGTCTCCTCTATCGCCTTTAGTCCAAATGGTGAGACCTTGGCGACGGGCAGTTTTGATCAGACTGTGCGTTTGTGGGATCTCAAGAGCCGCAAAACGCCAAGAGTTTTATCGGGCCACACCAGCGGAGTTTTGTCTGTTGCCTTCAACGCCGATGGTTCAATCTTGTCCAGCAGCAGCTATGACCAGTCGTTACGTCTATGGGATGTACGCACGACTCAAGTGATTAAAACCTTATCAGGGTATAGCAACCGCATCCTTTCACTCGCCTTCAGCCCAGATGGTGAGACCCTGGCAACAGGCAGTTATGATCAGACAGTGCGTCTGTGGGACGTCCACAGTGGTCAAACGCTCGACGTGTTGCAGAGCCACACCAACTTGGTCTCCTCTATTGCCTTTAGTTCAGACGGTGAGACCCTGGCCAGTGGCAGTTACGACAAGAAGATACGGCTGTGGAATGTGCGTAGAATGCCCTGCCACGAAGCGGACCTCAACACCTCCTTTCGGCGTAGCCAAGAACGTGATACTCTGCATGGCCATAATGGCTGGATTCATTCAGTGGTCTTTAGTCCCAACGGCAAACTGCTGGCCAGCGCCAGTTATGATCAGACGGTCCGCCTATGGGACGTGCAGACAGGCCAAGAACGAGAAAGATTAGATGCCCATACCAATTGGGTGATGTCGGTGGCCTTCAGTCCAGATGGTAAGACGTTGGCCAGCGGTAGCTATGACCAGACGATACGGTTGTGGGATGTCACTACCGGACAGGTACTTAAAACTCTACGTAGCCTGAATGGTGCAGTTCTTTCTGTGATCTTCAGTCCTAACGGCGACATCCTGGCCAGCGGCGGTATTGACCAGACAATCCGCTTATGGGATGTCCATACCGGTCAAGAACGCCAAACGTTAGATGGTCACCCAAACAGCGTCTTATCTGTGATCTTCAGTCCCAACGGCGACATCTTGGCCAGCGGCGGTGTTGACCGGACAATCCGCTTGTGGGATGTCCGTACCGGTACGCAGGTGAAGTCCTTGTTTGGCCATACTGCATGGATCCTGTCACTCGCCTTCAGCCCAGATGGTGGGACGCTGGCCAGCAGCAGTGAGGATGAAACCATCAAACTGTGGGATGTGCAGAGCGGCTCGTGTCTTCAGACTTTGCGCAGTGAGCGTCCCTACGAACGAATGAACATTGCAGGCGTCACGGGGTTGACCGAAGCGCAGAAGCAGAATCTTCGGGCTTTGGGCGCGGTGGAAAATCATCCTCATTGACCGAACGCCGTTTGACCAGCAGAGATAAGAAGATCATAATGCTGGCAATGGCAAAAGCCGTTAGCGAGATACCCAGAAGCAACCCTGAGCCTGTGCTGAGATCAAACGGGGCTATGCCGTTGAATGCCTGAAATGCGCTCACTGCCACAATGCCGATATATCCTACTGTTCCCAGTGTCACGGTCCAAGCACGACGGTTTGGGCTGGAATCTGTCAACAACATAAGCCATGCCATCAGGGGCAAAATCTGGAGTGCATGCAGAGACAGAGCGTGAGGAATCTTCATTGCTCCCGCCTCACCGAACGTGTTTGAGCCGTTTTGGGTGATCAAATTGCCAAAGAAAAGTGCAGCGACTAGCAACAGCATACCGGCACGGATAGACCATTTGAGGCTATTCGGCGCATCCATAGAGATGAAAGTCCATATCGTCATCACAACAATGACAATTTCCACCAGAATAACAAACTGACCCATTAAACCATATACCGTGGCGTCAAAGGGGGTGCTTGTGTTGAAGTGGGAGGGAACGCCACGCCACTGCTGCATCGTGATGAGGAACACCTCTCCGATGCTGGCAACGCCAAAGATGAAAACCAAAATCCAGCTCAGAACTTGACGCTTGGCTAGAAAGGTCATCACCCAGGCCAGCGATAGGCAAGTCACGCCAAACGCTTCACCAAAGATAATGGGCTTGCGCCACGAGACATCGCCCTGTAAGGACCCCCCAGTTACGATCAATACCCCCGTGTGAAAGAAGGCACTGAGTAATAGCCGCCCTCCACAGACGTACAAAAATTTTTGGTACCGCTCGGCATTGGTCCAATAATTGCGCAGGGAAGAGGTGATGGCTGGCAGGATCATGTGGCCTTTTGCAGGTTGATGAAGGTCCGAATGAATAATCGTCATGATTTTTTCCTTTTCTAATCCAAATGAGACAGGTAGTCGATGTTTTTGCAACAAACGGGATAATGAAATTGAGTCGATATATGTTTATGATAACCCTTGGAAGCGGCTACGTCGTCAGCCCAAGGGAGTATTCACGAGGAGTAGTCACAAGGAATAATGAGGAGTAGAGTGAGAGGTAAGCGTTTGCGTGGTGGGGTGAAACAGACGGGATTGATTGAAACGACTCTAGATTAGAGGGAAGAGGATATATTTTCGTATTGACATAATGTGACAATGTTTTGGTTATTGCTAACTGGAACATGGTTTGTTATATTTTGGGGGTGCATTGCTCGGCTGGCTGCAGGTGTTTGGGTCGGTGGGCGATGCATTTTTTGTTTCGGTTTGGGGTGGTTTTGGTGGCTCTTGTGGTTTGAGGTGTGTGATTGTATACTTGCGAGATGGACTTTTGTTGACACGTGATTGTGTGAGATGAGAATCGGGTCAGCACACGCGCTGACCCGACTGCTGAGGCCGCAGCAGTGGGACTGTGTGGAGCTGGTAGTTGGTAGCTGGTGGTTGGTAGCTGGTGGTTGGTGTGTGGGGTATTCTTGGTTCTTTGGATGAATGGTCTGTCGAATGAATGACATGTTTAGGTAAATTCTGTAATTCTTGAGATGTCGATGATGGAAAATATTCCTGAGAAAGATGAGAGCCAGCAGACGAATATCGGTGGGGATGTGGATACTGGTGGTGGAGTGTTCAATACGGGTCGTGTTGAGACTCAGGGTGGTGATTTTGTTGGCGGCGATCAGCATGTCCATCTGCATGGGGCGGAATTCGCTGGCTTGGGGTCGTTTGGTGATGGGCGCGGTCGTGGGCGGTGCGACTTTTATCGACATGTGCGGCTACCGCCAAATTATGTGGTGCGGGATGAGCTGCTTGAGGAGATTCGGGATCTGTTGTTGAGGAGTGATGGAAACGTTGCTATGACGTCTAGCATTTTGCAGGCGGGTGCTCTTTTTGGGATGGGCGGCATTGGGAAGACGGTGGTGGCGCGGACGCTTTGTGATGATGGGGCGGTTCAGGCAGCGTTTCCAGATGGAATCTTGTGGGCGACGCTGGGGCAGCGTCCTGATTTGGTGGCTCGTCTGCGGGAGTGGGTGCGAGTTTTGGGTGGGGCTGTGCCGCAAACAGTGCTGACGCCGGAGGAGTTGACGAATGTCCTGGCTGATAGCTTGGCGAATCGACAGTGCCTTCTGATTGTTGATGACGTTTGGGAGAGGGAGCAGTTGGCGTGTTTTCTGGTTGATGTGCCGGGTTGCCGCGTGCTCTTTACGACGCGTAATGCTGAGATTGCGACTGAGGTGGGCGCCAAGGTTTTGCCTGTGCCGGTTATGTCGATGGACCAGGCGATTGAGTTATTGATTGAATGGTCTGGAGATTCTATACGGGCTATCGAACGTCCACGGCAGGAGGAGATCGTCACGCGCTTGGGGCGTCTGCCTTTGGCCATTAAGCTGGCGGGAGAGCAGTTGCGTCGCCGTTCGCCTGATGAATGGTTGGTGTCATTTGATACACAAAAGTTGCGTAAGCGTCGTCCCAAAGAGTTACACGATGACCTGGAAACTTTACTTTCTGGTAAAGGCTTGAGTGACAAAGGGCAAACCGAAAGGGGCGGAAAAAAGAATCCACCCTGAAAAAACGGGATAAAATGTAAAAATAGTGCTCGGCTAGTTTAAGCAGCGGCATTGAGGCGGCGATGAGCGAGAACGCCTTTAGGGAAATGGTGTGAAACCGAGGCCTTTTTCCGAAAGTCAGGGTCGAGTTGGTCAGGAGTTGGAAAAAGAGCACTCGAGAGAACACGGCGCAGCCTGCCGGGAGTGGATTGAGGCTCTCGATCCCAGTAGCCAGTCGGTATGGGAGGAAGAGAAGCGGCTAAATGGGAAAGAAGATTGCCAGCCAGCAGCCCCAGTTCAGGTAAGCGGAAACAAGCCTCATCGGCATGAACAAATTGACGATGTAAGCCAATCATCTGCTTGGAAGCCAAGGGGGGATGTTCAACAGGCCAGCGTTCCAGGTAGACAAGATAAATGGTTTCAGGCTGCAAAGTCATAACGGTCGCCAAAACCAAAGGTGTGTTGTAGGCCGGATCCTGAATGACGTAAATCGAGTAGGTACGGTTGGCTGTATCCACCTTGGTTGTTCTGGGGACGAGATTGTGCCATGCTTGATAGCAAATCAGGCGACCACTATAGAGAAAGCGACCAGACGAGTCCGGAGTTGTAGCCTCGAGTCGCTTTCCCTTATAGCTGCGAGAGAGCGGACGCACAATATCACCATATTCAGGTGGTCTGCCTTTTTTCTTTGCGTTTGGGGAACTCATTGCGGCGCACTGTGCAGTTAATGGCTTCCCGCAGGACAAATCGGTCGATGCCGCTTTCTAGCATTTCTCTGATTGTAAACCCGGCATCGACCACCGCCACTTCGTCTGACTCCAGTGATTTCTTCGTCTCTGTCAGCAGCTTTTTCCGAAACTCACTTTCCTTTGTTCCAACCGTGCATCTCATGATTGCCTTGAGCAGTGGCACTCGCTTCCCGCCTATCTCCCCCGAGCTTATCATCACTCCAAAGATGAGCGCGGGCAATGCCCGACGAGCCGTTGAGTTATAGAGTCGGTTCACTTTCCCTTGCAGCTTCGGTCGCCAGAACCCTGTGATATCTATGCTTTTCACTCGGTACCCTTCTAACTTTTTTGCCTCCCATTCCCCTTTCCACTTCTTCTTGCCACGACCCCAGCAGACTTGTGATATCCCATGATCCATATCGAAAGCTCCACCAGCTTCGCCGGAGCTCCTCATCTTCAAACCCGCTTTCTTTCAATGCGCTATGGATTGCTCCTCGACTTTTCAGAAACGACCCATTCAGCATTGCCCACATCAGACGCATTACATTTACGTTTGTTCCCATCGGCGTTACTTGCAATACATTCATCAGTACTGCTATAGTTATTTCTGGCGCGGTTAGCATTCCTTCCTCCTTTTTGGGTTCTCTACCTTTTGGATGAACTGCTAACCGCTTTTTGTCACATTTCTCACCTCATCTCTTTTCTTTTACCAGAAAGTAAAGTTAAACGACTTTTGAATTGAGTCTTGCCGACCTGAAGGATGAAGAGCGGCGGCTTTTTGTTTCGCTCTCGATTTTTAAGGAGGATGAGGCCACGCCGCTGGTGGCTATCGCTCGATTGTGGTCGGCGTTGGCCGACTATGGTGAGAATGAGAGTGCCGATTTACTCCACTATCTTGGGGATCGGGCGTTGCTCCAGCTGGATGATGCTGGGGAGGCTCTGTCGGCTACGTTTCATGATCTCGTTCGTGATTTTATGCGTTCGGAGCTTGGTGCGGATGGTTGGGATGCTGGTCACCGGGCTATTTTGGATGCGTATCGCCAAACTCGGGCAAAAGATCGTTGGTCTAGCGCGCCAAATGATGGGTATTTGTATGAGCATTTGGTTTATCACTTGGGCGCGTGTGCAAGGGAGGAGCTGCAGGCTGGTCAGGAGTTAATTGATCTCTTTGCCAACCATGATTGGTTGCATGTGCGTGTGGTTGGGTCTGGGTATCGATATGATGGGTATTTGGCTGATCTTGAGGTAGCTTGGGAGTTGCATCATCAAACTTCATTTCGTAAGCAGACGGAAGAATCGAGCATCGATTTCCTGCTAATTTACCTTCGGATGGCGCTGGTTCGGACATCGATTAGCTCACTGGCTGTCAACTATGGACCGTCTTTGGTTGGGTATGCTGTGGAGAAGGGGATTTGGCCGGTTGCGCGGGCGGTTAGTGTTTTTGAGCAATCGCCGGATCCGGCGCATAAGGCGCAATTGGGGTGTGCATTGGTGGCTAGCGGCCAACTCTCAACGATTGAACACCAGCATATTCTTCAGCAATCGTTTCAAGCTGCTGAGTCGATTGTGTCGCCTGACGCACGGTTTCGTTCGCTTATGGCGCTCTATGAGTATCTGACCGAAGAAGTGCAAACTTCTGTCGTTGGTCAAGTGATTCAGATCATGAATGATTTTCAGATGGAGTGGATGCAAGGAAGTGAATCTGTTTTGCGGCGTTACAGGGCTTCCCTCAAGCTGATCACCGACGTAACAAAGTCGAATCACTGTGATCAAGTCATTAGGGAGGCATTGAGTACGGCGATAGTACTCCAGGATGAAGGAAGACGCACAGACGTCTTGAGTGCCCTCATTCCCCACCTGATCGGCACACAGCAAGCAAAAGTGCTCAGAGAAATACTGGCTACGCCAGTGGCTATCCAAGACGAAGAGAGGCTTGTGCATATCCTGAGAGATCTCATTCCCTACCTGAGTGGGAAACGACAAGTTGAAGCGTTGAAAGAAGCGCTAGCTGCGGCAGTGGCCATCCAAGATGAAGAGCGGTATGTGCATATCCTGAGAGATCTCATTCCCTACCTGAGCCGCAAAAGACAAGTAGCAGCGTTAAATGAAGCCCTGGCTGCGGCAATGGCTATCCAGGATGAATGGAGGCGTACGGATGTCCTGAGAGACCTCATTCCCTATCTAAGTGGAGAACGACAAGTAGAAGCGGTGAGAGAAGCGCTGGCTGCAGCAATGGCTATCCAGGATGAATGGAGGCGTGAGCGTGTCTTGAGAGACCTTATTCCTCACCTGACTGGAGAACGACGAGTAGAAGCGGTGAGAGAAGCGCTGGCTGCAGCAATGGCTATCCAGGATGAATGGAGGCGTGAGCGTGTCTTGAGAGATCTTATTCCTCACCTGACTGGTGAAGATGTTCAACTTGAAGTGCTGGCTGCGGCGGAGGCTATCCAGGATGAATGGAGATGTGCGGACGTCTTGAGAGATCTTATTCCTCACCTAAGCGGGAAACGACGAGTAGAAGTGCTGAAAGATGCGCTGGCTGCAGCAATGGCTATCCAGGATGAATGGAGGCGTGCACGTGCCTTAAGAGATCTCATTCCCCATCTGAGCGGGAAACGACATGCAAAGGCGTTGAAAGAAGCGCTGACTGCGGCAGTAGCTATCCAGGATGAATGGAGGCGTGCCGATGTCTTGAGAGATCTCGTTCCTCACCTGAGCGGGAAACGACATGCAAAAGCGTTGAAAGAAGCGTTGGCTGCGGCAGTGGCTATCCAGGATGAAGGGAGGCGTGCCGATGTCTTGAGAGATCTCATTCCTCACCTGAGTGGGAAACGACGGGCAAAAGCGTTGCAAGAAGCGCTGCCTGCGGCAAAGGCTATCCAGGATGAAGGGAGGCGTGCGGACGTCTTTAGAATTCTTGCTTCCCATCTGAGCGGGGAGTGGCAAGCGGAAGCCCTGAAAGAAGCGCTGGCTGTAGCAATAACTATCCAGAGTGAGTGGAGGCGTGCCGATGTCTTGAGAGATCTCATTCCTCACCTAAGCGGAGACGAGCAAATAGAAGCACTGAGAGAAGCGGTTGCTGTGACAGTGGCTGTCCAGGATGAATGGAGGCGTGCCGATGTCTTGAGAGATCTCATTCCTTACTTGAGAGCGGCGAACGAAAAGTAGAAGCGTTGAAAGAAGCGCTAGCTGCAGCAGTGGCTATCCAGGATGAAGAGCGGTGCATACGTGTCTTGAGAGATCTCATTCGTCACGTGAGCAGTGAAGACGCTCAAAATAAGGCATTGGTTGCGGTAGTGGCTATCCAGGATGAGGAGAGGTGCATACGGGTCTTGAGTGAACTCATACCTGACTTGCCTGACACGAGTTACTGCTATCTACTGATGAATATATCAAACGAATGGCTGCGCGGTACGCTGATCGAAATGATACTGCCGTTACTTGATGCGAAGGGGTACCAGGCCTTAGCCGAAGTCTTGCCTTATATCTCAGATCAATTGAATCGACGCATCATAACAGAGATGATATCCACAGAACCAACGGATATGACAATTCGACAGCAGCTTGACTCTGCCGTTGCGATTGAAGATCGATTGCAGCGGGTTCGGATCTATCCTGAAATTATTGAGCAATTAAAATCACCAATTCGGAGACAACTACTGGAACGACTGAAGGGAGAGCTAGATGGAATAGAACCTTGGACTGATCTTGAAATTGTGCAATTGGGGTTTAGCTTTTGCGATGACCAAGAAATACGCATTCAGTTGCGATCCAGGGCCATTGAGATGGTGGGGGATATTGCTGACAAACCTACACGATCGGCTGCACTGGTGCGTTTGCTTCAGAGTCTGAAGCCTATTGAACAACTTCCTGTTTTAGCGCAGCTTATGGACACAGTTCGAGCCATCGAAGATGTTCAGGAGCGTGCGACGCTTTTGATTCAGTTGGATCTTGATATCGATGAAGCGGCACGGGATGAATTACTGGATATCGCCCTGTCATCGGCGGTTGCTGTTGTAAATGTTACAGATCGAATCGAGTTATTGGCGGCCCTTCTCCCTCAGCTCAAAGAGAATCGAAGGCCCTTTGCGTTGGGACAAATGCTTATCATCAATGATGCATCAAAGTTTGAAGATGTAGAAGTAGTGGAAGTACATGCGCGGGCGTTGACGGCTGTTTTGCCAAGTGTGGCGGAGAGTCAACGTGCGAGGGTGTATCAGCGGGCGCTGTCGGCATCACGTCATATCGAGGATCCGTTTAGTCGTATTATGATGCTTGCGCAGCTGGCTGCGTGGGGAGATCGGGTGCGCCTCTTTGGTGAGGCCAGGGACTTGATGAAAGAGTTGGATGATCCCAAGAAACAGGCGGAGGCGGCTGCGTGGCTTTTGCCTCTGGGAAATGCGTTTGATCGGGCGGTGCTGTTGCGGTTTGGGTTGAGGGCGGCTTTTCGGATTGAGGATCAGATTGAACGGGTGGACGTTTTGAGTCAGTATGTTCCTCACGTGAAGAATGCTAGTCCAATTTTTCGAGAGATTTGTTTGGTCATTATTTTACATATTGAGCAGAAGATGTGGACGTCAAAGCGGGCGGCGTTGCTGGATTATTTGGCTGGGGATGGGATGGTTTGGTTGCGGCGGTTGCCGGAAGAGGTTTTGGTTGCGGTTGGGGATGTTGTGCATGAGGTTTGTGAGGAGTGGGAGTGGTTGTAGGTAGCGGATTAGATAGCGGATTTGGGGGCGGATTGAGCGGACGGGGCAATGGATTAGATAGTGGATTGGAGACGAGGTGGTGGGTAGATGAGTGAGCGGGGTAGCTTTGACCAGCGGTGGCAGCAGGTGCGGGAGCAGGTGAATGTTGCTGGGGATTATGTAAAAACGGTGATGCAGCATCCCCCGACGCTTTATGGGGATTTGCGGCGGGTTGTTGGGATGTATCGGGGGATCATGGTTGGGTTGGTCTTTGTGGAGTGTGTGTTGGGGTGGATCTTCTGGCGGTATGTCGATCGATATTTGTTAGCGTGGGAGTGGTTTGTTGTGCTGGGTGTATTCCTGTCGAACAGTCACTAGAACCGGGTACTGTCGCGCATATTTCTGAGAATGATGTGGCTATGGAGTTGCCACAGGCCATTGCTGTTGTGAAGGCGGCTAGGCTTAGCAGGCGGGTTGGACCGAAAGGGCCAAAGTGTGTGAAACTTTCTTCTCTACTCCACGTATGATCCCTTAGAGCCTCCCCAGTATGCTGGCTCATTCAACAAACAATCCAAAACAACGCTCGAAAGGTCCAATACCACTTTTGTATACAACCGAACAGATTCTGGGCCTGGCGCCCAACCAGGTCCATATACGCTCGAGCCGCTCTTTGGCGAGCGTCGAAAAATGGACGACTTTGGCCCACAACCAGGAGGCAGTGTGGGGTGAATTCCCTCTCAAAAATAAGCCTCCTGCACGCGTCTCAATCCGACTCTCCCACCTGGCTCTACACTGTACCTGTACAACCCGCACCTATCCTTGTACGCATACATTGGCGTTGCTTCTACTCTTTACGCTGGAAAGCGATGCATTTGCGCAACAACAAGCTCCCGACTGGCTTCATGTATGGCCCGATAGTCCTTCGGGAGAACTATCGACTGTAGCAGAAAATGCGCGAGCGAATCAGGACACACGAACAGCCAAGCAACTTACTTTCCTAGAGAAACGGCAGGCCGACATTCATTCTGGACTACAAGAACTTAAGCTTTGGCTCCATGATTTGGTGCAGACAGGATTGGGCGCAGCACGCGATAGGCCGCAAACCTATTGGAGTCAGATGGCGGACCGGCTGATCGATGCTCATGCAACCGAAGTGGCCTATGATGTCCAACGACTCGCGACAATTGTCGGCAAAGGGCCAACTTGGCCTCAAGAGATATTGTTCATCATTGGGCGGCTCTATCTTTTGATTCAGGGATTCGAGCGCTTTGATTCTTTTTCCGTTGAGGAGCAGGCCGATCTGCGGGCTGCAACTGGATGGCTTCCAAGGGTCAATTGGACATTCGATCAAGAGCCTGAGCCGCAACAAGAGGCAAAGGACGCGGAACAGACCGTGCGCGATTGCTGGTATGTTGTGGGGCGTCATGATGAGAGGGTTGGCAAGCGTAAACGACAACTTATCTGGCTTTGGGGAAACACCTGCAATCGTTTTGCGCTGCTGTCACACATTCTCTATCGTCGAGAGGATTTTGATGTACGATTGCTCGGTGGCTCAGTTCTTGACGTAACGCTCAATTTTTATCCCAGCAAGACACCTTTTCGAGCGCAATTATTGACTTTGCACAACATTCTCCACGCCCAGCCACTGCTTGACAATCGCTTCGATGACCGATGTATGTCTTCATCCTCAACCGCGGACGAGCGCGCATGTCAGATGAGCTTGATCGGAAATCCATCCATCGACGCTGTCATGCGCCAATACGCTGAGAGCATCGCATTGAACCCATGGCTTAGGGCTTACCCCGTTGCCTTGTCGAGTGTCACTGCACGGCGAGACAACATAAAGCCAGGTCAAGTGAACTGGTCGATCCAGGATCGAGCTGGATTTTTGCTTCCGCTGCCCGAGAAGTATGATCATGGGTGGCAAATCGCGGCGCTTGGGTATCAAGACAATCTCTCGTTGTTTGGTGAGTGGAATGGGCAACATCTTGTCCCCCTCACTGTTTGGAACAAGACACGTTTTATTGAGCTACAGGTGCTGCAGGGTATCAAGTAACATGGACCTGGGCAACAGACTTCAATTAGATAGAACCCAACTGGTAGATAGAACCCAACTGGATCACTTAGTCGAAGCCGCATTGTTGGGAACTGAACGGAGCCAGCTCCCCCAACTGCCAGATGATTCACCGTTCCGCTCATTGATGCCATCCATGCAACAAGACGATCGACAACCGCAAGATGGACCTGAGCGAGACGAACGCCAACGGGCTTTTATGCTCTTGGGCATGGCAGGGGCGATTGGTCTCTATGAGCAGGTGGGGCAGCTACCGCAGCGTATGCTTGATCCTGCCGACGGAGTGAGAACTTTTCATTCTGACATCACCAACGTCCCATCCAGGGAAAACGAAGGTGAGGATGCTAGATGGTCTTCCCCTTCATCTAAGTCGGGTTACTATCTGACGGCTATGCTCGACAATCGCTATCAAAATCTCCTCCGCGAATATTTCATTGCTCTAGCACGAGCGGGGCGTTGGGTACAGGATGAGTATCTAGCGAGTTTGCTTGACCGTGGTGCCAAAACACCTTCGCTTCGCCCATTCATCCTACCCGTCATCGGAGAGACTGGACGTTGGTTGGCAGGTCAGAATTCGGCTTGGCATTATGCAACCGCCAATGGGTTGAGTTGGGATTCATTGACCGAACAATGGCCACAAGGATCGACTTCTACGCGACAAGCACTCTTGCAGCAAGCCCGACGACACGATCCAGCCATTGGGCGGCAACTGCTGGAAAGTACGTGGAAGTCCGAACCACCCAACAGCCGAGCCTGGTTTGTGCGCACCTTGGCGACGGGACTTTCCATGGAGGATGAACCATTCTTGGAAGCAGCATTAGATGATCGACATCATACGACCCGTAGACATGCAGCACAGGTCTTGGCGAGTCTGCCTCAGTCGCGTCTGTGTCAGCGCATGGCGAAAAGTTGTGCCGGTCTGTTGGGTTGGACGCCCAATGAAGAAGTGCTGCTAACTGTCTCGTTTCCCAAAGAGATCTCAGCTCAGATGGTGCGGGATGGGGTGATGATGCGCAAAGGCAAGGACATCTCGCGTATCCGCGGCAATCAGATGGTCGACATGATCGGAGCGATTCCGCTTCGCCACTGGGCCGATTCTTGGTCTGCTGCTCCCCAGGACATCGTCGCCGCCATTCAGAAAAGTCGCTGGCCACGCACCTTGATCCGTGCCTTTGCAACCGCAGCCGAGCGCCAAAACAACTCGGAGTGGGCGCGCGCGCTGCTCCAAGGCGATGCGTACTCCGATCTCACGCTCAAATTGATCGATCTATTGACGGCGGCTGAGTTAATTGAGGCAGTGGAAGAAGTAGAGGCTAAGGCTGAGGCAAAGGAAGAAAAGGCGGGGATAGAAGAGCAAGCAGGGAATGCCCGATCCTCAGCCTTTTGCCTTCTTCTCCGCAAGAATACGCTGCTGGTCAAGCTGCTCCGGCGCTGGTCGAAGGCGTGGCCAGAGGAAGTGGCGAAGATCTGGTTGCGTCGTTTTGCACAGCACCTCGAAATCTATCACCGCATGAAAGAAGAGGAGCGCCCGAAAACGCCCGATTCGATTGTGCGTACTCAGACAAAACAATTTGCCCGTTCATGCCCAATTGGCTTGACAGACGAGGTCATCTGCCGCTTGCAGCCACATGTCTGTGACGATTCGCTCTGGCGCGCCTCGGTCTACGAGATGATCTCGATCTTGAAGTTTCGCCGGGCAATGCTTGCGTCGGTAGGAGAAGTCGGAGAAGAAGTCCAAGGCTAAGGCAAAAGAGGATCTGCTAACGTCTATTGGGGTCGAGGCAAGGTAGCGTCAGTTATCGTTTCGGGTAGGTGGCGTAGTTTATTTGTTTGTGAGGCTGAACAAACAAGCTGTTTGTTCTACGATTGGCCGAGCCGGTGCAAGGGCTCGATCCTATCCACCGCGACCAATACCATCAATTGGTGTCACGCAATACGTTCAAAGGTTTTCCACATGACAACAATTCTACGCGAACATGCCGAACAACAATTTGCCGAAGAGCTATTCGAATTGGCACGTGCCGATACACGACCACGACCAGCGAACTGGTGTCTATCACCTTGGGCCGTCGCAACCTATCTGTTGGGCGGCACCTTGGACAATGGCTTTGAAATTTCGGCCAAATATATTGGCAACGCTCGCTTAATCGAAATCGCAATCGCCACCCTCACCACCGACCGGGCTCTCTTGCTCTTGGGCATTCCGGGCACAGGCAAAACCTGGGTTTCCGAACATCTTGCAGCAGCCATTTCGGGTGATTCCACGCTGCTGGTCCAAGGGACGGCGGGTACAGCAGAAGAGGCCATCCGCTATGGGTGGAACTATGCCAGCTTAATCGCTTCTGGTCCAACGCAGGATGCGCTGGTCGCTAGCCCAGTCATGCTTGGGATGCAGAAGGGCCAAATCACCCGCGTCGAAGAGTTGACGCGCATTCCGGCTGATGTACAAGACGCGCTGATCACCATTCTATCTGAAAAGACGTTGCCCATCCCCGAACTGAACAGCGAAGTACAAGCAATACAAGGTTTCAACGTAATCGCCACGGCCAATGACCGAGACCGAGGCGTCAACGATCTCTCTAGTGCGCTCAAGCGACGTTTCAACACCGTTGTTCTTCCGTTGCCTGCTTCGGCAGATGAGGAAGTCTCCATTGTCGAACAGCGAGTGACAAGCTTGAACCGTGCCCTCGAATTGCCTGCCGAACCACCTGCCATGACCAAAATTCGGCGTGTCGTTACGATTTTCCGTGAATTGCGTCACGGCATCACGGAGGATGGGTCGTCCAAGGTGAAGTCCCCTAGCAGCACCCTCAGCACCGCCGAAGCGATCTCTGTGATCAACAGCGGACAAGCATTAGCCGCTCATTTTGGCGACGGAATTCTGCGCGGGAACGATCTAGCTGCTAGCTTAACCGGTGCCATCGTCAAGGATCCAATCCAGGACACCACAATTTGGCACGAATATTTGGAAACAGTTCTCAAAGAACGGGACGGATGGGACGATCTCTATCGGGCTTGTCGAGACTTGGTCACGGGATGAGCATTGTGAACAGTCGATCCTCACGTCATACAGTCTTCGGTGTACGCCATCATGGGCCGGGCTCGGCTTATAGTTTGGTGGAAGCACTGGATGAGTTACAACCCGATATTGTGCTGGTCGAAGGTCCGGCTGATGCAACGGAGTTGATTCCTTGGCTAGGGGATGAGCAGATGGAGCCACCGGTTGCTCTCATCCTCTACGATCCGGATAAACCCAAACGGGCTTCCTATTTCCCCTTCGCCATCTTTTCACCAGAGCTGCAAGCGATTCGCCATGCGCTGAAGAGAGGGATTCCCGCCTGCTTTTTTGATTTGCCTCAAGGCGTCATGCTGGCGTCACCTCACAAGGTTACTGCACCGGATACGGAAATCTTTCGCTTGCTGGCAGAGGCAACCGGTTTTCAAGATTATGAGCAGTGGTGGAATCAACTGATAGAACAACGACTCGATCGCGCCGGCATTTTCGATGCTATCCTCAAGATGATGCAAGCATTGCGCACAGATGGAAAAACATTTAGATCAACAGTCACCCCCCATGTCATCCCACGGACCGACGCTCTTGAGGGTGAATCAACCCAAGAGCCAGATATCAAAGCAACTCAAAAACCAGCCACCGACGCAGAAATTCCGCCACCAGAGAATTCGTTGCCAGAGAATCCACTGGCAGAACAGCGGGAAGCCTACATGCGTCAGTGCATTCGCAAAGCATATTGCGAGGGGTATCAACGCATTGCCGTTGTCTGTGGCGCGTGGCATGCTCCAGCGTTATTGAATGTGGAGGGCAAGCGGTCAGAAGGCGCGGACGAGATCATGACAGACACCGACGCACTTGGGATAGCAGATGCTGACCTGCTGCACGATTTGCCCCAGATCGATGTTGAAGGCGCATGGGTTCCTTGGACCTATAGTCGCATGTCCTACTTTACCGGCTACGGGGCTGGTATCTCCTCTCCTGGATGGTATCACCATCTATGGGAAATGAATCAACAACAAGCGACTCCAACCAATATCAGCATCCATTGGCTCACAAAAGTGGCGAACCTATTGCGAGATCAGCAAGCCGATTCAGCGTCGGTTCATGCATCAGCCGCTCACCTGATCGAAACTGTGCGTTTGGCTGAGGCATTGGCCGCGCTGCGCGATTTGCCGTTTCCTGGACTGCTGGAATTGAACGAAGCAACCCAAGCCGTCATCTGTTTTGGCGATTCAACGATTCTGCGTTTGATTCAACGAAAATTGATTGTTGGTGAGCGGATGGGGGCGGTGCCGCCAGACACACCCATGGTGCCGCTTCAGCGCGATCTCTACCAGCTTCAGCGCAAGCTACGGTTGCGACCAGAACCAGAGAAGAGCGTTCTGAGCTTGGATCTGCGCAATGAAATGCATTTGGAGCGAAGTCATCTATTGCATCGACTAAAGTTGCTCAATATTCCTTGGGGAAACCCCATGCCGGTGCGCGGCAAAAGTGGTACCTATCGTGAGGTTTGGCGCTTGCAGTGGCTACCCGATTATTCTCTACGCGTCATCGAAGCCAATGTCTGGGGCAATACGGTACGCGATGCGGCTATGCACTCTGCCCAGCATAAAGCTGATAGCGCCACAGATTTAGCCACATTAACTCTCTTATTGGACCAGATTATTCTAGCCGATCTACCCAACGTCATCGGCTATCTCATGCAGCGGATTGAAGAGACAGCAGCCCTCAGCAGCGATATTCCGCATATGATGGAGGCTTTGCCACCGCTGGCACGTGTTTTGCGTTATGGTAGCGTGCGTCAAATGGACAAAGGCGCGATCCAGGAGGTAGTTGATAGTCTATTGACACGCATCTGCATTGGCTTGCCCACTACCTGTTCCGCCATGAACGACGATGCGGCAGCCGATATGTTTGACCGGCTCATGACCGTTCACGGTGTGGTGACAACGCTACAAAATCGCGCGCAAAGTGAGATGTGGATCGAAGTATTAGAATTACTAGCGGAACGGGAACAGACCCACGGCTTGCTGGCTGGGCGCGCTTTCCGCCTTCTGGTTGATGGGTCAAGACTTACCAGCGAGCAGGCAATGCTGCGTCTGACACGTGTTCTATCGGTGCCGGTTTGGAGCCAACAGGGAAAAAATCCGGAGGGAACGGCCCAATTTCAATATGCTGCTTTCTGGTTGGAAGGGTTTTTGAGGGGAAGCGGCCTCATACTACTACACGATCGGACGCTCTGGCGATTGATTGATGAGTGGGTGGTGCAGGTGCCAGCAGAGGATTTCCTGCATGTGTTGCCCATGTTGCGTCGCGTCTTTGCCAGCTTTAGCGAACAAGTCCGTCAACAGCTTGACGAACGTGTCCGTTTTGGACAAAGTCAGCCTCAAGTGCCCACGATCTCCGCAGCATTTGATCATGAACGGGCAAAAAACATGTTACTGATATTGGAGAAGTTGCTAGGGTGAGAGGTCATCATCAACTTCAACACCAAGTTCGCGCAGCTTGGCTGCATATCGGGCTGAGCGTTGACGTTCCTCTTCTGCCCGACGATGCTCCTCTTCTGCCCGAGCCTCTGCCGCCTGATATTTGGGGAGTAGGTAGCCGCGATAGATTTCTTCCAACGCCAATATTTCCAGATCAGGTCTTTCGATGAGATCTTTGAGGCGAAATTGGAATCCCGGTAGAACGGCTGAACGAATCACTCCATTGGCGTCGGGCAAGATCTCATCGTAAGAATTGTGTTGATTGCGACGATAGAAGTGCATATGCTCTTTGTTGGGATCAAGAATATAATACTCTTGCACGCCAGCAAACTCGTATTCGAATTTCTTTGTTACTGCATCACGCTCCACATCATCTTTTGTAGAATCGGACAGCGACCCCACACAGAGATCGCAGACCCCTTTGTATGAACGCTCATCGTCATCCCATACAACTACGTTGTCGTGGCGAATGACGGCAATATCGGGTTTACGCACGGTCTCCTTCATTTCATTCGGGTTTTCTGGATCCGGTACAATCATGTGAAAGCCTGTCTCTAATCCCATAAGATCAGCTAGGGGATTTGATGCTAAAAATCGCTCCAAGAGAAGAAGAAACCAATGATAGAGTTTAAATTCAACTTTGTTGGGCAAGGGTTTGGCCTCCAAAATACCGTTGTTCCATTCATAGCTGGGGTTACGGTGCTCATAGAACTTTGTCCAGTAGACTTCTTTGGAGACGTAGCGACCATCATCCGGTGCGTCAGGTCGCATGAGTTGCTCCGTCCCGTTGACCGTCACGCGTCTCGCCTGAGGCGTATCGGCTTTCGCGACAATCTTTGTCAGAGAAGGAGATGTTGCTGACATGTTTGTTCATCCTCATTTCGAGTCTGTCAGATAGTCAAAGCGGCTCTGTTCCCGATGGATCTGACAATTAAGTCTTCTTATTATAACGGAGTGTAGGCTATCTGTCACCTATTATGCTAAGATAGCCAAAGTCTGTAGTTGATCTATCTGCTAAACATGTCTCTTCTTCAATAGAACTACCACGAAGATGATGGAATGACTAAACGAGCGAACAAAATGAACGACAATCAACTGACTCCCCCGATCCGAACTCCTAGCCAGGAACGTGAGCGACGTTGGCGCTTGATCTTAGGTAAGAATAGCAGTCAGCAAGAGGGGTGCGATGGTGTAGATTCAGAGGATGGAGGCGAAAACCATTCGGCTGAGAACGAGGGTGATGAGAATCAAGCATCTGAGCAGACGGGATTGTCTGAAGAGGATCAGGCGATTGATGAGACGCTCGATGCACTCTATGGTGACGGTGATGAAGGTGGTTTTGGTGGCTCAAACCCAGACATCGCGCGCTGGCTCGGCAACATCCACACCTACTTTCCCACATCGGTTGCCGAGATGTTACAGCAGGACGTACTCAAGCGCGTCAGTCTGCGCAAACTTATCCAAGACCCTGAGCTAGTCGAAACCATTGAGCCAAACCTGGAGCTGGTTACCCAGCTTGTTCCATTGAGCCGTATGCTTCCAACCAAAACAAGGGAAACGGCGCGTGAAGTGGTGCGTAAGGTGGTGAAAGAGTTGATTGAACAGTTAGAATATCCACTGCGTCAGGCCATTAGCGGCAGCCTTAATCGTGCGCTCCACACACGTAATCCGCGTCGTCAAAGGGAGATCAATTGGTTACGCACGATTCATGCTAATCTTAAGCATTACCAGCCTTCTCGTCAGACAGTGATTCCTGAAACGCTAATAGGTCATGGACGGCAAAACTCATCTCTGCGTGATGTAATCCTCTGTATCGATCAGAGTGGTTCAATGGCCAGATCAGTCGTTTATGCCAGCCTCTTTGGCGCTGTCATGGCTTCAGTTCCAGCTTTAGAGACGCGTCTGGTTGTCTTCGATACAGCGGTTGTTGACCTGACGGAGCAGTTGAATGATCCAGTTGACTTGATTTTTGGTCTACAGCTACGTGGTGGTACGAATATCAACCGCGCGCTCACTTATTGCCGCCAACTGGTAACCCGCCCAGAAGAGACCATTCTAGTTTTGATCAGCGACCTCTTCGAAGGCGGCAACAAGGAGAACATGCTTCGAAGCACCGCCGCGCTTGTAGATGATGGTGTTCAAATCATCGTGCTGATCGCGCTGGATGATAAAGGGGCCCCCCGCTTCAATCGCAAAATCGCCCAGGATCTGGTTGAGATCGGCGTACCCTCCTTTGCTTGCACACCCGATCTTTTTCCCGACCTGATGGGTGCGGCCATTAATGGGCAGAACATCAGCCAGTGGGCGGCGAGCCAAGGAATTGTCGTGGCCCCGAGCAACTAAGAATCTAATCACCCAGACGTTTCGCCATCAGAATATCTGGCTTGCCGAACCCGTTGGCGTCAGGCACGATGCCGATAATCGTGAAGCCGATCTTCTGATAGAATCCGAAAGCATGGTCTCCAATATTCTGGATATGGGCCATGTGCTCCCAGACATTCGGGTAGAGGTCAATCCCGTAGAGTGAAGTTGTACCCACCAAATCATCTGTGCCCAACCTTAATGTAACGGCCCCTTTTTCCCGCACTCGCCTCTCCAATTCTTGTACAAGCAATCGCCCGATCCCGCGTCCTTGATGAGAAAGACGCACGACAAGTGGATGTAACTCCCAGACTTTGGCGTAACTGTGGTTTGCCCCCACCCAACCGAGCACCAAATCTTGTTCGTCAAGTGCAATGATGCTGATTTTGCCCTCCTCGAACGATTCTTGAATCTCCGCTAAGGCTGTCTCAATATCGGGTATCCAACTGGGGGACGGTTCTCGAAAACTTTCAACCATGATATGAGCCACTTGCTGTATTGCATCTGAATTATCAGGTTTAAATTCAATGATTTTTGTCACGAGTACCCTTTCTTATTCTATAGTCAAATCGACTTGAGAACCGCCATGTCAATCATCCCAGAAGATTGGTTGACAAACACGTCGCTTTTCACTCTGAAAATGGTATAAGTAAAACCAGAGGACATCAAACAATGAAGAAAATCATACCGAAATATCGAGATTTAGAAAAGAAATTCTGGGGGGCGCCCATTTCGGTCCAGGGAGAAAGACGTGTATAGTGGGGAGAAACTCATAAAATCGTGAGGATTCTTTGGGAAATTAATGGGAAGACCGCTATGTTTGGAACCCATGTTACACTGGAATGGGTGATTGGAGAAGAACGTTATTTAGACATTGTTCAACTACCAACCTCGGCTGAACATTCAACGCGTCTGGGCGTGAAGCGGCAGAAAAAGTTTTTACAGCTTCAAAAGCGAGCTGCAATTGTGACAACACGGTTCGTTACGATCATGCTTGCAATGATCGTGATTGCGACGAGTGGACTTTTTCCACTCGCAGAGCGAGAACGGAGTCGAAGTCATGCCGGCATTCAGCGTGCCCACGATCTGGAACACGAGGCTTGGCTCCGCACTGACCGACAGTTTTTTGTGAATTTGCTCGATAAAGAAGCCGATAGCGAATGGCGTATCGATACCGCCAAAGAGTGGGTCTATCGACTGGATCATGATGTGGCACCGCCAACCATCGAGCTTCAAGAGATCAATGTCATCGGTGATATTGCACTTGTTGACACCCTGATTCAATATCATGAACAAAATCATCCATCTCGCTTTTCCAATCTTTCTCCTGTAGGCGCAAAAATCTATCGAGAAGTGCGTTTTTATCGACGAGACGGAGAGAGATGGCTCCGCACGTTGCCACCCAATGCTTTTTGGGGGCCGTTGCAGGAGATTCAAACGCCTCATTTACGCTTCCGGTTTTACGCACATGATGCCAGACTCGTGACGCCGCTAGCGGCGGAAATGGAAGAGATTTTTTTGGCAATGCATCAAGCTGTTGGGTTGGAACAACCTTCGACCACAAGACGCTTAATGCTGGAGTTTGTGCCGCGAGCCCTACATGGTGAATCATTCGCTGGTGATTGGATCTTGATCTCATCTCCCCTCATGTTATCAATCCCCAAAGAGATATCTAATCAAACGGTCATTGTCGACTCGTTGGTGTCGCGCTTTGCGTCTCGTGTTTTGGATGATGTTCGCCAACCCTATGGTTACTGGCGCAAACCACTCTGGCGGACACTCCATGCTGGGGTTCATAGCTGGCTCATGTTAGAAGTGGGACATCATGCACCAGTCTGGTCTGAGGATGCGGAGGCAGTCTTTCAATACCGTCTTACGTTGCAGAACCCACTCATGCTTGATGAGATTGCGTATGTCCGAAATACAGCGGATGAACAGCGTGAATGGTACTGGCACCTAAAAAAAGGCGAGAGTATGGTCCAATATGCCACTGAACAATACGGCCGAAATCGTCTTCCAGCACTTCTTGAAGGACTGTCTACCCATCAATCATGGGATGATTTGATCCCAAGCCTTTATCAGATCTCCCGCCAGGAATTTGAAACTGGGTGGAATGAATATCTGAATAATTATCGATAGATTTTGCCAGCTATCCGTAACTATTTGGCTCTTGTGTACGTCGCAACTAGTGTAGAGTGAACATCTCTATCCAGAAAAGTTTTGTCCGGTTCTGATAGTGATGCCACTTAGACTTCGAACAATCGGAGTAATTTTTTTTTCGAGGGACAATTGTCCGAAGTTTAAAAGATGTGGCTATAAGAAACGGAGGGCACCATTCTTCTGGAAACAACAGGCAGAGCGTTTGCTGGTTTGCTTCCCTCAAGCGCTCATGAATGGATTCACTCGACTTGCATATGTGCCCCAGTTTCATCTTCCCAATAATAGAGTACGCAGGAGCCCCGCGATATGTTCAGCTTTGTTGTAATCATTTTTGTCGTTTTGAATGTCTTTGCCTTACTATTGATTTGCGCAGCTTGTCGGATGTCTAATCTGAGCAGATATCGCCCGTTGTCTCAACCCGTTTCCCCTGACGACAGACGAATGATCATTCCATCAGAGCTGCAAATTGTGGAAGTAAAAAAATACCAAAATCGATCTGGAAGCACTCAATCAGGAGCACATCGTGGCGCAACCAAAATTAGCAGCTCAACTCTACACCGTACGCGAATTTACCAAAACGTTTGAAGGATTCAAATCCAGCATGCAAAAGGTGAGTGACATAGGCTACACTGCTGTGCAAGTTTCAGCTATTGGTCCCATACCACACGAAGATGTTAAACGCATTGCAGATGATTTGAATCTGACGATTTGCAACACCCACATTCCCTATGATCAATTGTGGAATGAATTAGATTCTGTGATTGAGCAACACAAATTATGGGACTGTCAACACGTAGCCATCGGTAGTCTACCACAAGAATATCGCGAAGATGGTGCAGATGGATATAAACGTTTCGCTCAAGAAGCTTCAACCGTCGGCGAAAAGCTCCACAACGCAGGACTCACCTTTAGCTATCACAACCACAGTTTCGAATTCGTCCGCTTTCCACATAGTGAAAATGGAGCCAGCAGTCGAACGGCATTAGAGATCATCTACGATGAGAGCGATCCGCGATTTCTACAAGCAGAAATTGACACTTACTGGGTGCAGCATGGCGGAGGTGATCCAAGTGACTGGATTCGACGCATGAAGAATCGCATGCCCGTTATTCATCTCAAGGACATGATTGTTTCGATGGAAGAGCATCCGTTTTTGGGGCGTCAGATAATGGCAGAAGTTGGCGAAGGAAATCTCAATTGGTCCGGCATCCTTGATGCGTGTCTTGAGGCAAATGTGGAGTGGTACGCAATTGAGCAAGATATTTGTCAACGCAATCCTTTTGAGAGCCTCAAGATTAGTTACGATAATTTGGTTGCGATGGGGTTATCATAACTTCATTCCTGAATTTGGCTTTGGGTGAAAACATAGTTTTGCTTTCCTAGCTAGAATGGCCAGAAAATTATGTTTTCATCACAACTGTTGCTTAAGCCTCCCTGGGATTCGCGCCAATGCATCGCCGATTTACCGAAATTTGACAAAGAATTCTGATCCGAGTAGAATTGATCTTGTAGGCCCAATATATGCTTAAATTGTTTTTCACGTGGCGCATTCGTCTAGGGGCCTAGGATACCGCCCTCTCAAGGCGGAGACACGGGTTCGAATCCCGTATGCGCTACTATATCTTAGGATATTGCAAGGGTGCCTTCACTTTATTAAATTGTAAAAGTGCTAGTACCTCAGGAATTTGTAGGAATTTGCACAATCCTAAGGTGTCAACCTGGTGCCGCCGATTAGTCGCATCTGTGCAGGATTGCTAATCGGCGGTTTTATTTTTTTGAACAACATATCTAGCAGATGGAATCAGTCTACCTTCTTACAAGAACGGATAACGAATTTTTTCATCTGGCTTATTCATCAACTCTAAGATTCATTACCCTCATCAAATCTCCCCATCATCTTCACAGACATCGCCGCTGCCGCCTAAGCTTCAGGTTCTTCGTTCAACGCCTCATCAACAAGTGAAACCAAAACGGAAACCATTCTCTCACCGCGAAACATGATATAATCATCTTGCGACAACAATGGGAAGCGTCCCATTTTTGGGGATTGTTGGAGTACAGCTCATGAGATTTTCTGACAGCCCCCGAAAATGTAGTATGCACCCACAACAATCAAAAAGACGATGCCGCAAAGCGGCCCCTGCATGGAAGAATAGTAACGGATCGCGCTTCTCTCAAGCAGAAGCGCATCATCAACGCTTCAGCGGACCGTTGTTGTTGCAAACGAATCGCCTTTTCCGCTCAAGCATTTTCTATTCTAAACAACAGGAGTTTTCTCATGCGTAACCGCATCCTAATCGTAACCATCATCCTCGCCTCCCTCATCGGTTGGATCAACTCACAACCCGTCATCACCGAGCTAATCTTCATAGAAGGCACAACTCTGGAACAAGCCTCTTCACAGCTCAAACAATTTGAAGCCATTTACGAAGGAGCAGACGAACTTACTACAAGAGGCAACTTTGTCTGGTCTTACGAATTCGGAAACCAGCAGTGGAGCGGAGGCATCCGCTTTGACCCTTCCACTGACGATATTAACCAAGCGTGTAACCAGCACGCACAACAGTATATTCGCATTATCGAGCAATCACTCGCAGACCTACAATCAGGAGAAATGCACGATCTCCTCGTCGAGGCAAACGGAGGGAAACGGCACCCCACGCAACAAAAACAAATCGACCAGACACAACAAGAGTATGATCGTCTCCAAGAAGAAGTCAACAACTGTTGGACAACAAATATATGTCCTTCCATCCCTATCTATCGCGTAACAGCCATCCTTGAAAACCAACAACAAGTCAACCAAATCCAAAGCTTGACAACGATCGCAGAAGTGAACGCCCAAAGCATCACAGAACGATTACTTTTTTTTCAGAGCGGATGATCTTCAAGCATTCACCCCTAGCTTCATCAAAATAGAAACAGCTGAAGGCGAAGAAAACAACGAGAAAACAAGATCCATCACACAAACAATTTCCTGGATCAACCAAGCAGACATCGATGTACTGTCCGGCAGATGGTATAGACACGCATTAATTCTAAATGACTCAGATGGCAGCGACTACGGTCCAGGAATCTGGCTAGACAGAGCCTCAACACCGTTCTCAAGACAACCCGCTTACGAGCCAATCACATCGTTTCCCAAACAGGACATTCGAATTCGGAGCCGCATTTCAGATTCACAATTTCAAAAACGCTTACAGAAAGAACAACAACTGGTGCGGATCTTGTCGATCAAATGATCTGGCAAGATCCGCACCCATAACGTAATACATTAGCACCCGCCGCCTGGTGGAGACTACACCAGATAGCGGGATGACCCAAACCATTGAACCAGCAATGCTAGCCCAGGTTCGCAACCGGATCTGTTTTACAGCAACGGATCTAACAACCATTGAAGCACGTTTAGAACGAGCCAAAGCCATTGCTCAAAAAGAGCCTACTGCGTTTAAAGCTCGCTTACCCAATTATATTCGTTATAAAGGTTCATCAACATAACCCAATATCACTTATCTAGATGACCAAACATGGTTCGGTCCCTCATTCAGCGTCAATTCCAACGTCTCGATACAAGCATCAAAGACCAAACAATCGGCCGCCACGGTCACCCGATCGCCCCACCGCCAATCGCAGATGTAACAAAACGTATCCGTCTCTCCCAACCGGCCATCCACCTGCGGCTGGTGCATGGTCTCCCGAAAAAAGATATCCGCCTCCCCCGGCAGCTCCGCGGCAAAATCCTCCAGCTCCCCCGTATTGCGAAAACCTTCCCGCAATCCCAACGGATTCGTCGTCAAATAGGCCGCCAGATCTGGATCCTCCACAGTGACAAACTCACCCGCATTCGTGCTGATACCATAGCCCACGTACGCCCGATTCAACGTCTCTCGCCAATCATAGATCAGCTCATACTCCACCAACGTCTCGTTCTCAGGCGTCAGCACAACGGCAGCTGCTCCACCTGTCGTCTGCGTCAAATCATTGCCAATCTGCCCCACCTGTGTGTTGAACTGAAGAAACGGCGCACCCCCAAAATGGTCAATTTGCTCAATGTGAAAATACAACGGCACCCCCCGCTGATGGCTCAACAACGCAATCTCTTGAAACAGCGTCGACAGGTCCTGATGCTGAAACGCAAGCGTAACCGGCGGCCCCAGACCCTCATCACCTTCAATGGCGATCCAGCCGTCGGTCACCCGCAGCGTATCTCCCCCGATTGTGTAGCTGTCCGCACCGGCCCCTCAATTCTCCCGCGCAATCCGCTTCATCAAATCATCTGCCGGTTCCTCCACAGCCAACGTCTGCGGACTTTCCTTCAAATACGCTACCTGTCTCCGCGCCAGCCAACCCTGCCATCCGTGGCCAAAATCTTCACCCGCTGCTCATCAAACCCCGTGCGACTAAAACTCACATAATCGATCAGAAAAGGAGACCGACCCACCAACAGATTCGACGTCGCCCCCGACGCCCCACCGTCACAACTCGCCCATACCTCAATCCGCGTATTCTCCACAATCTCAGCACACTCGAAATCACAGCCATCTAACTCCATCACCAGCTGACCCGCAGCGTTTTTCTTCACCAACAGATAGAGCTTGATCTCATCTGTAATCTCCGCCAACAGTTCACCCGTCGGTTTCCGCATCACAATCGTATACTCCGGACAACAAGCAGCCATACAAAACCTCCATCAGCCGCTAGCTATCAGCCATCAGCCACTAGCTATCAGCAACCAACCACCAGCAACCAACCACCAGCAACCAACTAACAGCCCCCAACCGCATCCTACCGAATCCGCGCCCGAGAAGTGGCGAGCGCCATTGCCCAAGAAGATGGGATAACGCGGGCCGTCGAAATCGTCGAGCCTGTCTGACTCTAGCGCATATCTGACGCACGAATCCCGTCGGCACCCACCGCTAGGCAGATCGTGAAAACAGGAGAAACATCATGAACGACAACAGAGAATTTGACATCATTGTCTGGGGCGCTACGGGCTTCACGGGAAGGCTAGTTGCGGAGTACCTCTTTGAAACCTACGGTGCCAACCAGTCCATTACGTGGGCAATGGGCGGCAGAAATCAGTCAACGCTGGAAAAAGTCAGAGCAGCCGTGGCCGATGAAACAATCACGCTCGTCGTCGCTGACAGTCACGATGAAGAGAGCCTGAATGCAATGGTGCTGCGAACACGCGTGGTCTGCACCACGGTTGGACCCTATGGAAAATATGGCGACAAATTGGTCGCGGCTTGCGTCGCCAATCAGACCGATTATTGCGATTTAACCGGAGAAGTCCACTGGATGCGCCGCATGATTGATCAACATCATGAAGCAGCTAGATCTAACGGGACAAAAATTGTCCATACATGTGGATTCGATTCAATGCTGGCGCGTTTAGTGGGGGAACGTATGCGACGATGACAGATCGGATGGAAAAGGCAGCAAAGGATAAAAGTATTGATGACATCTTGCTCAACCCGTATAGCCTGAACCCTGTGGACGAACAGTGCGGACTAGATGAACGTGATTTACAGAGCGTCGTTTATGACGATGCAGTCAAAAGCTGGGTCTATCCATTCATCATGGCCGGTATCAACACCAGAGTCGTCCGCAGAAGTAATGCACTTGGTGGATATCCGTACGGCAAAGACTTTCGCTATGATGAGGCTGTCCGGAGTGGAGATGGATTCGTTGGACGACTGAAGGGAATCCTGGTGGGTGCCGCCTTTGGAATCTTTGCGTCGGCGAAACCAGGTTCTTTGATGAAAAAGGCGCTGGATCGGCTGATGCCCAAACCGGGCGAGGGGCCGCGCAAAGCAAAGCGAGAAGCTGGCTTTTACTTTACTTTCTGGTAAAGGCTTGAGTGACAAAGGGCAAACCGAAAGGGGCGGAAAAAAGAATCCACCCTGAAAAAACGGGATAAAATGTAAAAATAGTGCTCGGCTAGTTTAAGCAGCGGCATTGAGGCGGCGATGAGCGAGAACGCCTTTAGGGAAATGGTGTGAAACCGAGGCCTTTTTCCGAAAGTCAGGGTCGAGTTGGTCAGGAGTTGGAAAAAGAGCACTCGAGAGAACACGGCGCAGCCTGCCGGGAGTGGATTGAGGCTCTCGATCCCAGTAGCCAGTCGGTATGGGAGGAAGAGAAGCGGCTAAATGGGAAAGAAGATTGCCAGCCAGCAGCCCCAGTTCAGGTAAGCGGAAACAAGCCTCATCGGCATGAACAAATTGACGATGTAAGCCAATCATCTGCTTGGAAGCCAAGGGGGGATGTTCAACAGGCCAGCGTTCCAGGTAGACAAGATAAATGGTTTCAGGCTGCAAAGTCATAACGGTCGCCAAAACCAAAGGTGTGTTGTAGGCCGGATCCTGAATGACGTAAATCGAGTAGGTACGGTTGGCTGTATCCACCTTGGTTGTTCTGGGGACGAGATTGTGCCATGCTTGATAGCAAATCAGGCGACCACTATAGAGAAAGCGACCAGACGAGTCCGGAGTTGTAGCCTCGAGTCGCTTTCCCTTATAGCTGCGAGAGAGCGGACGCACAATATCACCATATTCAGGTGGTCTGCCTTTTTCTTTGCGTTTGGGGAACTCATTGCGGCGCACTGTGCAGTTAATGGCTTCCCGCAGGACAAATCGGTCTATGCCGCTTTCTAGCATTTCTCTGATTGTAAACCCGGCATCGACCACCGCCACTTCGTCTGACTCCAGTGATTTCTTCGTCTCTTTCAGCAGCTTTTTCCGAAACTCACTTTCCTTTGTTCCAACCGTGCATCTCATGATTGCCTTGAGCAGTGGCACTCGCTTCCCGCCTATCTCCCCCGAGCTTATCATCACTCCAAAGATGAGCGCGGGCAATGCCCGACGAGCCGTTGAGTTATAGAGTCGGTTCACTTTCCCTTGCAGCTTCGGTCGCCAGAACCCTGTGATATCTATGCTTTTCACTCGGTACCCTTCTAACTTTTTTGCCTCCCATTCCCCTTTCCACTTCTTCTTGCCACGACCCCAGCAGACTTGTGATATCCCATGATCCATATCGAAAGCTCCACCAGCTTCGCCGGAGCTCCTCATCTTCAAACCCGCTTTCTTTCAATGCGCTATGGATTGCTCCTCGACTTTTCAGAAACGACCCATTCAGCATTGCCCACATCAGACGCATTACATTTACGTTTGTTCCCATCGGCGTTACTTGCAATACATTCATCAGTACTGCTATAGTTATTTCTGGCGCGGTTAGCATTCCTTCCTCCTTTTTGGGTTCTCTACCTTTAGGATGAACTGCTAACCGCTTTTTGTCACATTTCTCACCTCATCTCTTTTCTTTTACCAGAAAGTAAAGGTTTACGATCTTAGGTTTATCTCCACTTTAGAGGACGGCTCAACAGCCGTCGGGAGAGTTACGGGCGACATGGATCCCGGCTATGGCTCGACTCAAAAATGCTAGCAGTGAGTGCGATTTGTTTAGCCAAGGATGAAACACCCAATATCGGTGGCGTGCTCACGCCGTCGATTGCCATGGGCAAGGTACTCTTGGAGCGCCTCCAGCAGAATGCTGGGTTAACTTTCTCTTATCAAGAAGGTGAATTCTCAACATCATAGTATTGAAGCACTTGTCGCAGAACAGTCAACAGACCAGACTGTAGACAGGTCGAGCGGTCAGTCTTTTCGTCATGACGTGGATGCCATAAGAGTGTAAGAACCTATCCGTCTGGCTAGTCTCAGTAGATCCAAATTTCAGGTTTTGAGAGAGAATTCTGGCTAAACAGTTGACATAAATACAAATTTGCCGGTCGATATCTAGTTTTTGCGTTAGATTTGGGCGATTTTCAGATATGAAATAGGTTGTTTTCTGTAACCGAAATCTGAATAAATGACTCTAAAATCCCTGCAATCTCGACTGAAAATAGCCAAAAACGCCAAATTTGGATCTACTGAGTCTATAAACTCGCCGAGCGCCTAGTGCATTTTAGGCTGTTTTGCGTTATGCTTGCCATTAGGTGCTTTGTACTTATTTCGTAGTACCCGCCAGCGGTCTAGCTGTAGCTGCTAGCAGTTTTGGTGACGGGATCGCACAGAGTTTGCAAACTTGTACGATGATGAAAGACCCTGGCAGGAAGTCCTGTTGGGGTTCTTTTTTTCACGGAAGGAGAAAGAAAATGACAAATCGATTGCAGAATGAACCATGGTGGCCCTGGCATGAGAATCGGCGATTTATGAATGGTCCGTGGCCGCTCTGGGACAAGAATCGACAGATTACAGATGCCATCTGGTGGGGTGGGGTGCTGATCTGGGCAGGATTGGTCTTCATTGCCGATAGCACGGGGTTGCTGCCTCTGATTGGCGGTGCAACTGCGTGGAGTTGGGTCTTCCTCGGTGCGGGTGGCTTGGCACTTGCCGTCAATATCTGGCGTCTCGCATCACCCGATGTTGCGCCGCCTCTGGTCTGGGACTACATCTGGATCACGATTTTTCTCATGCTGGGCCTTGGCGGCTTTGCTAACTTTGTGATTTTCTGGCCTCTGATCATCGTTATGATTGGTCTAATTATCGTAATCAGCGCGGTGCTGCGTCGCGAATAGAGCATGTCATAAAAGTGAGAAATCGGCAAAGAAAGCAATATGATTCGATTGCAAGATGCTGCAGAGATAGAAGCAACACCGAAGCAGATCTTTGACTGGCTGACCCATCTGCCTGAGAACTATTTGCGCTGGCATCCAGATCACGTAGCGTGCCGTTATCTCCAAGGCGACAGCATGGACTTGGGCACTGTTCTTTATGTCGAAGAGGTTCTCCACGGACAACTCCACAAACTGACGCTATGCATGACCAAGGTGATCCCTGAGCGCCATATGGAATACACAATCATGCCGGGGATGAAGGGCGCGTTTGATGTAGAGCCACAAAACGACCATACGTTATTTGTGGCTACCATCACTATGGGCATTGATTGGCCTGTTCTTGGGCCAATGCTTGACTGGATTCTGCGCACTTTGTTTAGACGCAGAATCCACGAACTAGAACAACACATGGCCGAAGAGGGAGAGAATTTGCGCCTCATCTTCGGCGCCAACGAGGATAAACATCAAATCCATGCAAATCTACAAACAGTCAACGAATCTCAGGGCGGAACATCATCCGTCAGTCATAAGTGCCCGCCTTGATGGCGTGCAACAACATAGCTATTTGGGCGATGCGATGCTTGGTGGCATCGACGGCTGTGTGACGACCTTTGCCGTTGTGGCCGGTGCCGTGGGGGGTGGGTTTTCGACCATCGTCATTATTGTACTTGGCTTTGCCAATCTGGTGGCCGACGGCTTCAGCATGGCGGTGAGCAACTACCAGGGCACCAAGAGCCAGCGCGAGATTGTCGAGAAGGCACGCCGCACCGAGGAGCATCACATTGAACACATTCCCGAAGGCGAGCAGGAAGAGATCCGGCAGATTTTCGCACGCAAAGGTTTTGACGGTGACGTGCTCGAAAAGATTGTGGATGTCATCACCCAAGATCGGCAGCTATGGGTGAATACCATGCTGACCGAGGAACTGGGTCTGCAGGTCAGTGGTCCCAGTCCTCTGCGTGCGGCGCTGGCAACCTTTGCGGCATTTTTTGTTGTTGGCGTCATTCCGCTCGTTCCGTTTCTCGTACCGGACCTCACAGCAGACCAGGCATTTCTGGGGAGTGCGCTCGTCACGGGTCTCGCCTTCTTCGGCGTTGGCATGGTGAAGGGTCTTGTACTTGGTCGGTCGGCGTTACGCAGCGGATTCGAGACACTTCTCATGGGCGGTCTGGCTGCCTTCCTAGCCTATGTTGTGGGTGCGTGGCTGCGGCAGACGTTTGGCGCATAGGATACATCTTTGAGGACACCTAATTCATGACTCGATTCGTCAGATATTTGTCGCGACTGATTGGCGTTGCACTGGGAACGATCTTTGGCTGGCGTTTCCTATCACGGCGGTACGCGCTGCCATGCCCGTCCTTGCTAGTGTGGTTGCTAGAAAATCCCTATGTGAACACCGTGGCGCACGCCAATCGCACGATTGCTGCCATGAACTTGGCACCAGGCATGTCTGTCCTGGACGTGGGTTGTGGTCCTGGGCGGCTCACCATTCCGCTGGCCATGCGTGTCCGTGACGAGGGGCAGGTGGCAGGACTCGACCTTCAGCCAGCCATGCTGCATCAGGCGCGGCGGCGAGTCGAGAAAAGGGGATTGCCAACGTCCAACTCGTTCATGGTGAGGCTGTCCGCTATATTTTTGCACCCAACACGTTTGACCGTGCTGTCTTGGTAACGATATTAGGCGAGATTCCTGACCGTCGGGCCGCCTTGGCTGCTATTTTCGATGCGCTGAAACCGGGTGGCACGCTCACCATCACCGGAGTGCTGCTCGATCCCCACTAGCAGCGCGTCAAAACTGTACGTGCGTTGGCTGTTGATGTTGGCTTTGCAGAAGATAGGTATGTCAGCAGCGGAGTGGCATACACCATCATCTTAGTGAAACCGTGGCATACGGCCACCAATGCCATCATTGCAGGCGAACCGTGGTCCACCACGAATCAGGTAACCACATTTTGGGACGTTTGGCGCACCAGACACCAGGACAGAAGAACGCTTGAGGCACGCCAGCGAACGCGGCTACAAAAGATGATCGCCTTTGCACGCACCCATTCTGAGTTTTACCGGACACACTATGCTGACTGTCCGTTAACTATCGAGGATCTTGGTCAATTACCGCCCGTCACCAAACCGGAGCTGATGGCAAACTTTGACGCCTCGGTGACCGATCCGACGGTGACGAAGGAGCGCGTCCAGCACTTTGTCGCGGAGGAGACGCGCATTAGCCAGCTTTTACAGAATCGCTATGCCGTGTGGACGACATCGGGTACTACAGGGGAGTTTGGCATCTTCTTGCATGTGGAAGACCGCTGCCGACGATGCAAATCGAGAGTCGCCAGGATGACGTATTGACCATACCTAAGCCTTGCGGCGAGTTGGTTCACTTGCTGCCAATGGCACTGACAACGGTTATTGAAGAAACGCTAGGCGTACGACGTTTTCAGTTAATTCAGACCGCACCAAATTTTCTGCGCATGCGGCTTGACGCGGCCAGCGGTGCCAGTAAAGATGAGGTTTGGCTGACCACGCATCAGCGGTTGCACGCTTATCTGACCGCGCAAAGGTTGCCTGATGTCCACATTGAGCAGGCGTCGGAAGCACCCAGCCCGCACCCGATTAGCGGCAAATTTCGCCATGTTTGGGCTGACCGGAGCGAACTTCATACGAGGACGGTGAATTGAATTGCAAGGAGCAGAACACTGCTTGGAGATATTGTCCAACTAGCGGATAACTTATGGATGATTGAAGGCGAGATGCCAGAGGACGTCAACAAAGCGCCGGATCCCGCCAACGTGATTGCCTATCATGTCGGGGATCGCCTCTATATGATCGACAGCGGTGTAGGGCACAAGATGCGACAGAGTATCGAACAACTACTGGCCCAGATTGGTTCTGTCCAGACATTCACATTATTGCATAGTCACAGCCACTTGGATCACGTCTGCAACAACGACCTGATTCAACAGGTGTCGGCTCAGGAGAAGCACCATTGCCTCTCCAAGGATGGGTGGTCGGGGCTAGATACACAAGCCTACTTTGCCGATCATTTCATGGAGTTGGAAAAGTACTACGATCCATTTACGGGCTATCAAGCACATCAGCTAAATTTTCGGTTGGCTGGGATCTTGCGCGATGGCCTGGCGATGGTAGTGGGACGAAAGAGAGCCTGGAAACTGCTGATGACCACGGTCATTCGCAGATTTCGACCAATCAATATTTCGCGCGAAACGCTTGAACCCTATGAAGCACTACCGAAACAGATCTTGCGGATTGGTGAAACCACGTGGGATGGCTGGGTCTTTGGGGATGCTGATATTTGGGTTCTGGAAGAGCCTGGGCATTCGCCCGATGAGGTACTCTTCTACATCGCCGAACATCGCCTGCTGCACATGGGCGACGCAACCTTCCCGCTCATTCCTACATGGCCCGACAGCAACAGTGCCATCTTGCATGAGGCGCAGCGTAAGTGCATTGCTATGGCCAATGCGGGCCAGGTCTCGCTCTTAACCGATGGGCACCACCATCAAGTCTATCGCGGACAAGATGAAATCGCGTCATTCTTGACAACAATTCTATCCGATCATGAGCAGTTTCGGGGTGTACTCGACGAGATTCTACGCGAGGAAGAAGGATTATCCATCAGTGAAATCTATGCACGCCTGCGCGGCCGCCCAGAGCCGGTCATTCAATTGGAGCATCCCGCCAGTTCAAGTTCGTGCGGACGATTATATTGTCAGAGATTGCGCAATCGCTAGCGCTTGTTGAAGACATCGTAGCGCATCGTCATGTTCGTAGCGCTGATGATACACCCGAGCCCAACAGCGCGAAGCAGGCCACTGGCTGCAGACGGCCATCGTCATTGGTTGCCTCTTGTAGAAACTGGCGATACACGTCCGCTGCCTGGCGCAACTTCCCTTGCACGGTCAACACATCGCCCAGTTGTTCCAAGGCTTGATAGGCGTCGGAAAGATAGGCAATTTGACAGAGCTTGCGGGTGGTGCGGCGAGCACCATCGCAGCCGATAAGCCCGGGAACTTCAACAATCTCTTCGCTTACAATCTTTCCTGCATTGTCTTTGCAGGTCAGGGTCGCTTGGACTCGATCATCCCGCTGGCTCAGGTTCGATAGCTCGGTCCATTGAAGTCGCAGTGCAGATCGCTCGCTCGTCCTCATAGCGTGGTGAGTTGGAGATTGTCCAAGGCCGGCTCTACAGAGCAGACCTACCGGCGTGCACTACAACTTGCCGATCTGCATCTGGAACTGGCAAAGCATCCTTTGCCCAAGACGGGCACGGCCCACATTGGATCAGCCAGGGTGCTATATGAACGAAACAAACTCGGCAAGGCCACATAACATCTGATGGCAGGGATTGAGCTGCTCAAGCAGACTGACGATTCTGAGAGCATTTAAAACATGAAGCGGGTAAAAATAGGACATATTACGAATTTACCCCCTTCTACTGTTGCCCTGTATGGTTCAATTGATAAACAAGGATCCACCACATATGCAACAACTACCCACCTGACTAGTGCATTACCTAGCCTTCGGGCCGATAACTACGCGGCAACATTGGGTGTATTATAGGTATGCAGCGCAACTGCTTTTGGGATAGGTTCTACACCTAACGATCTGAGCGTTGTCGAATTTGCGCGAAAGGAGGGAACCCCATCGACAATCCATTATTCTCAAAAATCCAAAGTACTTTACTTTCTGGTAAAGGCTTGAGTGACAAAGGGCAAACCGAAAGGGGCGGAAAAAAGAATCCACCCTGAAAAAACGGGATAAAATGTAAAAATAGTGCTCGGCTAGTTTAAGCAGCGGCATTGAGGCGGCGATGAGCGAGAACGCCTTTAGGGAAATGGTGTGAAACCGAGGCCTTTTTCCGAAAGTCAGGGTCGAGTTGGTCAGGAGTTGGAAAAAGAGCACTCGAGAGAACACGGCGCAGCCTGCCGGGAGTGGCTTGAGGCTCGATCCCAGTAGCCAGTCGGTATGGGAGGAAGAGAAGCGGCTAAATGGGAAAGAAGATTGCCAGCAAGCAGCCCCAGTTCAGGTAAGCGGAAACAAGCCTCATCGGCATGAACAAATTGACGATGTAAGCCAATCATCTGCTTGGAAGCCAAGGGGGGATGTTCAACAGGCCAGCGTTCCAGGTAGACAAGATAAATGGTTTCAGGCTGCAAAGTCATAACGGTCGCCAAAACCAAAGGTGTGTTGTAGGCCGGATCCTGAATGACGTAAATCGAGTAGGTACGGTTGGCTGTATCCACCTTGGTTGTTCTGGGGACGAGATTGTGCCATGCTTGATAGCAAATCAGGCGACCACTATAGAGAAAGCGACCAGACGAGTCCGGAGTTGTAGCCTCGAGTCGCTTTCCCTTATAGCTGCGAGAGAGCGGACGCACAATATCACCATATTCAGGTGGTCTGCCTTTTTCTTTGCGTTTGGGGAACTCATTGCGGCGCACTGTGCAGTTAATGGCTTCCGCAGGACAAATCGGTCGATGCCGCTTTCTAGCATTTCTCTGATTGTAAACCCGGCATCGACCACCGCCACTTCGTCTGACTCCAGTGATTTCTTCGTCTCTGTCAGCAGCTTTTTCCGAAACTCACTTTCCTTTGTTCCAACCGTGCATCTCATGATTGCCTTGAGCAGTGGCACTCGCTTCCCGCCTATCTCCCCCGAGCTTATCATCACTCCAAAGATGAGCGGGCAATGCCGACGAGCCGTTGAGTTATAGAGTCGGTTCACTTTCCCTTGCAGCTTCGGTCGCCAGAACCCTGTGATATCTATGCTTTTCACTCGGTACCCTTCTAACTTTTTTTTCCCTTTCCACTTCTTCTTGACCCCAGCAGACTTGTGATATCCCATGATCCATATCGAAAGCTCCACCAGCTTCGCCGGAGCTCCTCATCTTCAAACCCGCTTTCTTTCAATGCGCTATGGATTGCTCCTCGACTTTTCAGAAACGACCCATTCCGCATTGCCCACATCAGACGCATTACATTTACGTTTGTTCCCATCGGCGTTACTTGCAATACATTCATCAGTACTGCTATAGTTATTTCTGGCGCGGTTAGCATTCCTTCCTCCTTTTTGGGTTCTCTACCTTTAGGATGAACTGCTAACCGCTTTTTGTCACATTTCTCACCTCATCTCTTTTCTTTTACCAGAAAGTAAAGTAAGTTAATGTTTCTTTTTAAGCGTTTTTTACCCTGCATCATACAGCAGACCAAGCGCACAATTGCAGTTGCTATTGTTGCACTTTTGGTTGGCGTAAACACGCCGCTGGCCGCCCAGGCTGCTCCGCTGGCTGCCATCAGCGTCTCTGGCATTGTGAACAGCTATGCTCCAGTGACCAACATCAGCGGCAATGTAGTGACCATTGGCGCGCTGGCCGCAGGTGGTGCTAGCACTCCATTTGCCGTAAATGACTATGCCCTATTGATTCAAATGACCGGAATCGCCCCAGCGCATTCCGGTTCGAATATGGGCAACTACGAGCTATTGACCGTGACAGCGGTCAGCGGATCCACCATCACACTAAGTGGTATCACCAAGAGCTATGCTGTTGCCACAGAAGCTGTGCAGCTAGTGCGCGTCCCATATGACGCTACTGATATTACAGTAACTGGTACTGTCCTGGCCAAAGCATGGGATGGCTCTACAGGCGGCATCGTGGCCATGAAGGGCGGTACGCTCACGCTCAATGCAAATATCGATGCATCTGGCGCAGGCTTTAACGACAACAATGGTCCAACAACTGTGACAGCCGGTGCGCTCGCCACGGGTGCGGGTGGTGCAGGGCAGGGTTTTCCGGGCGCAGGTGATCCCACCTATTTTGGCCAAGGTGGTGGTGGCATCGGTGGTGGTGGTGGTAAATTCATCTGCAGGTGGTGACTATGGTCGCGGCGGCATCAACGATCTGGGTCAACCTGCATCAGGTACCGATGGCGCCACAGTAACGATACGTCAGCCATCATCTTATGGCGGTGCTGGCGGCGGCGGCGGTGGCGGTGGCGTTATTGGTGGTGGCGGTGGTGGTGGTGGTGGAATTACCGTATTTGTTATAATTAATGGAAGTTACAATTCTAGGAGTGGCAGTGGTGCTGGTGGCGGCGTCGCCGGCGGTGGTGCTGGTGGCGGCACCACGCCAACTATTGATTCACCTGGCAGCGGTGGTGGTGGTGCTGGTGGTGTCGGCTCTGGTGGCGACGGTGCTATTGGGGGTACTACTCGAGTAGGCTCCGGTGGTGGCGATGAGGGCTCCGCAGGTGGCGGCGGTGGTGCGGCTGGCGCGCTTGTGGGTGGTGATGATGGGTCAGGTGGCGGTGGAGGTGGTTCTTGGAGTGGCGGTGGCAGTGGTGGGCCAGCCCCTGATCCAGATACCACCGTTGCTGTGTCAATCGTCGGATGGGAAGGCGGTGCAGGAAATGGTATAGCCGGACTTCCGGTTATTCCAGATTCGGCCCATTATTTAAACGATACCAATCCACGTTTGATGTTGGGAGGCGCTGGCGGCGCAAGCGGCACAGAGTCGGAAACAGTTCTGCTAGATGGTGGTGCAGGCGGCGGCATCGTATTTCTCGAATTTGATAGCCTCAGCGGGAATGGCAATACAATTCGTGCCGATGGTGACAATGGGCGTACGCCGCCTGCAGGTACACCACATAGCGGCAGCGGTGGCGGTGGCGGTGCTAGCGGGTCTGCGGATGTGTACCACGGCGGTGTAGGCGGCGGTGGCGGCAGCGGTATCTGGTTCGACAATACTGCTGGTGTTGCCGATAGCAGCAATACGGGTGGTCAAACAGTAATCATCCCAAACATAACTTGGAGCGTTGATGGAGGGCAGGGCGGTGCACCTATTGTTAATCCCAAGAACAGTCGTATGACGGCTGCTGGTGGTGGCGGCGGCACCGGACTTGTGATTGTCTCGGCTGCAACCATGGGCAGCATTCAGGTCACCAAGAACATCGCCGCAGGTAGCGACCCCTCCGGTGTGGCTGGGCGTTCACGATTGCATCTGCAACGGTAGGTTGTGCCTTACCTGCACCCTATGACGCCACGCCTACATTGACGACAGCCACAGGTGCGAACGGTCAAACCGTCACCTTTAGCAACTTACCGGTGGATGATGGCAGCAGCAACACCTGTGACTACACTATCACCGAGACCAGCATTCCCGCAGGCTGGCAGACCACCAGCACCAACCCCCAGGTGGGGCTCAACGTGACCGATGGAGGCACCACCCAGATCTCGTTTACCAATGAAGAAATTCCCCCAAGTGTCGGCAGCATCGAGGTCACCAAGAACATCGCCGCAGGTAGCGACCCCTCCGGCGTGACTAGCTGGGCGTTCACGATTGCATCTGCAACGGTAGGTTGTGCCTTACCTGCACCCTATGACACCACGCCCACATTGACGACAGCCACGGGGATGCACGGTCAAACCGTCACCTTTAGCAACTTACTTGTGGACGATGGCAGCAGCAACACCTGCAACTACACCATCACCGAGACCAGCATTCCCGCAGGCTGGCAGACCACCAGCATCAACCCCCAGACGAGTCTCAACGTGACCGATGGGGGCACCACCCAGATATCGTTTACCAATGAAGAAATACCCCCAAGTGTGGGCAGCATTGAGGTCACCAAGAACATCGCCGCAGGTAGCGACCCCTCCGGCGTGGCTGGCTGGACGTTCACGATTGCATCTGCAACGGCAGGCTGTGCCTTACCTGCACCCTATGACACCACGCCCACATTGACGACAGCCACGGGGGCGCACGGTCAAACCGTCACCTTTAGCAACTTGCTTGTGGACGATGGCAGCAGCAACACCTGTGACTACACCATCACCGAAACCAGCATTCCCGCAGGCTGGCAGACCACCAGCACCAACCCCCAGGCGAGTCTCAACGTGACCGACGGGGGCACTACACAGATATCGTTTACCAATGAAGAAATTCCCCCAAGTGTCGGCAGCATCGAGGTCACTAAGAACATTGCCGCAGGTAGCGACCCCTCCGGCGTGGCTGGCTGGGAGTTCACGATTGCATCTGCAACGGCAGGCTGTGCCCTACCCGCACCCTATGACACCACGCCCGCATTGACGACGGCCACAGGTGCGAACGGTCAAACCGTCATCTTTAGCAACTTACTTGTGGACGATGGCAGCAGCAACACCTGTGACTACACCATCACCGAAACCAGAATTCCCGCAGGCTGGCAGACCACCAGCACCAACCCCCAGACAGGGCTCAACGTGACCGACGGGGGCACCACCCAGATCTCGTTTTCCAATGAAGAAATACCCCCAAGTGTCGGCAGCATCGAGGTCACCAAGAACATTGCCGCAGGTAGCGACCCCTCCGGCGTGGCTGGTTGGGCGTTCACGATTGCATCTGCAACAGCAGGGTGTGCCTTACCTGCACCCTATGACACCACGCCCTCATTGACGACAGCCACGGGGACACATGGTCAAACCGTCACCTTTAGCAACTTGCTTGTGGATGATGGCAGCAGCAACACCTGTAGCTACACCATCACCGAGACCAGCATTCCCGCAGGCTGGCAGACCACCAGCACCAACCCCCAGATGGGGCTCAACGTGACCGATGGAGGCACAACACAGATCTCGTTTACCAATGAAGAAATTCCTCCAAGTGTCGGCAGCATCGAGGTCACCAAGAACATCGCCGCAGGTAGCGACCCCTCCGGTGTGGCTGGCTGGGAGTTCACGATTGCATCTGCAACGGCAGGGTGTGCCCTCCCTGCACCCTATGACACCACGCCCTCATTGACGACGGCCACGGGGGCGAACGGTCAAACCGTCACCTTTAGCAACTTACTGGTGGATGACGGCAGCAGCAACACCTGTAGCTACACCATCACCGAGACCAGCATTCCCGCTGGCTGGCAGACCACCAGCACCAACCCCCAGATGGGGCTCAACGTGACCGATGGAGGCACAACACAGATATCATTTACCAATGAAGAGATTCCTGTGGCACCCCCACGGATTGAGATCGCCAAATGGGTGAACACACCGCTTACGGTCACGGCCGGCTCGCCAATTTCATTCACTATTCGTATCACCAATACGGGAAGTACCATCATCACGTCGCTACCGCTAACCGATACCTTTGATGCCACCTATCTGGTCTTCAACACCATCGCCGACGCATTAGGTCCCAACCAGGCTACCACCGTAACCAGCAACAGTGTTTATTGGGCAGATGCCACCGACTACGACGTGGACAACGATGGCGAACTGGCCCTCGGTGAGGTGCTCGACATCGTTGTCATCTTTGATACGATAGCCGATACGTCAGGCGCCACTGGAGGCAGCCCAGCCTGTCAGGAAGCGCCCGGCACGACCTACAACAAGGCGACGGCGCTGGATGTAAGCGATTGTGCGGAGGTATCCATCGACCCGGTAGAACCCAAGTCGACCATTGGCGACTGGATCTGGCACGACATCAATGGCGATGGCATCAAAAGCGCAAACGAACCCGGCGTCAACGGAGTGCGAGTCAACCTCTATCAGGATGGTGCCAACAGCGGCACGCTCAACGGCACCATTGAACCCACTGAGTTGGTGACTTTTACCATCACTGCTGATGATGTGGGTGGTTTGGGGAGTGACACAGGCGGCACAAATGGCGTTGGCTTCTATCAATTCAGCGTGGCTGCCACTAGCGGTGATCTCTACTGGGTAGAGGTCGATGCCAGCAACTTCAATTCGGGTGGCGTATTGGAAGACTTCAGTTACACGGGAAATCTGGGCGGTCAGCCATACGCTGGACCAGATCCTAGACCGGTACTCATTACAACCACTCCCATTCCCCTCACGCAGAGTCAGAATGTCGACTTTGGCTTCTACTATCGCTTCGACCTGGCGTTGGATAAGAAGCTGGCAATCGGGCAATCACCGACCATCTCGCCAGGTAATGATGTGACCTTCACCATCACAATTTACAACCAGGGCATCGTAACCGCAACCAACATAACCGTGGCCGACTACATTCCAGCAGGCTTCACCCTGAATGATGGCAACTGGAACGGAACGCCTGTGGGCGCATCCACCGGCACGGTGACGCAGACGTTGACAGCTACCCTGACGCCTAGCGGAACCGTTGGTTCATCGGCCAGCGTGGACATCGTGCTGACAGCCGGGGCAGCCCTCAGCGGCACCTATACGAATACGGCCGAGATTGCCGGATTCATTTCCAGTGTTACAGATGCCAATGGTGACAACCTGCCCGACATAGATTCCACACCAGGGGACGATGGCTCCAATGGGGCCGGTGAAACGACTAATCTTGTAGATGACGAAGTGGCCGAAGATGGCACAAACGGCGGCGATGAAGATGATCACGACCCCGCAACAGTGACAGTCATGCCGACGGTTGTCAACCCATCCATTGCCGTCAACAAGCAGTTCAACGGCGTCGGCGATTACCGAGTGGGCGAGACGATCTCCTTCACTATCCGCATCACCAATACGGGCAGCGTGACCATCTCCACTTTGCCATTGAACGATCGCTACAACAGCGTGTTTATGACCTACAACAGTGCCAATCCGACGCCAAGTAGTGTGGCAGATGGCATCCTCATGTGGAGCGACGTGCTGACTGGCCTGAACGACATTGACGGATTAGGTCTGAACGAGTGGGTCAGCGTGGTGGTCACCTTCACCACTGCGGCAGACACATCGCTTCTTTCGGTGTTTGCACCCTGTATCAGTAGTGGACAGGCACCCAATCTGGCGCACTCCGTCGGCGCACGGGGTGGTGGTGTCACTGTGATGGAAGACGCTGACGATCTATCCTGTGCCAGCGTCGAAATCCTCAACTCAACAGCAGTCGCTCTCGTCAGCCACAGTGTCCGCCCAAGTCCTGACGGTGTTCTGATCCAGTGGACCATGCCGAATGAAGACAACGTTGTGGGCTTCAACATCCTGTGGTCAAATGGTGTTGAATCCGAGCAGTTGAACCAGGAGATGATCATGGCACGGGGTGTCGCTCAGACCAGCAGCATTGGTTACGAATGGCGACAACCTGGCGCGGTACTGCATCCTGACGACGTCTATGTGCTGGAGATTGTTTACGCCGACAGGTTGGGTCAGCGAGTGTTCATTAATGTGAAGACAGGGAGGAATCTCTTCCATCCATCCACCGTCTTGTTTTCGCTGCTGAAGTTGATGGCGAGAAGCACTTTAGGACGTGGATCGGCGGCGTACTTGTCGGCGTAGCCTTTGTCCCTGATCTGTTGAAGGGCTTCATCGGCACTCTTGTCGAGCTTGAATTCAAGGATGTAGATGTGGGTGGGCGTTTTTACAATGCAGTCTAAACGCCCATCGTTTGTGTTGACTTCGCTTTCGGTGTACTGACCCAAGTAGAAGAAGACTAGGTAGATGAGACTGTGGTAGTAAGCTTCGGCTGCGCGAATAAAAATTTGGGAGGGGATATTCTTGAAGATGCTTTTGATTAGGGTGATGAGCCGCTCCATATCGTTGGCATGGAAGGCTTCGTAGAGCTGAACCACCATGGGCGTTGCCAACGTAGCATGATCGTGACGCAAATCGCTAATCATGTAGTCGAGCAGGGATTCCTTTACCTCGGCGTTCGGGTAATCGAGGGTGTACAGACCAAACTTACCCTTCTCTTTGATCGTCAGATAGCCCGTTTGGAAGAGGATGGGAATGGCCTGCAGATTCTCAATATCGTAGCTAGATAGAGTCCGTTCAGTTACGGTTAGATTCTCTAGTGCGTAAAGCCACTCCTTGCGCATCAAAATAAGCAGAAACGATGGTGTTCCCGTCTCAAACCAAAAATTGCGAAACTCTGCTTCCTGGAAGAAGCTTAAGACTGAGAAAGGATTATACACATATGTTGAGCCGTCCCATGAGTAGCCATTGTACCAGTGACGTAATTGGTCAATTAACTCGTTCTGGTTAATGCCTAACGCTGATGAAACTTCCACTATATGAGGCACAAAGTCTTGCTCCACTTCTTCTTGCGTATAGCCCGTTAACGTGGCGAACCGGCGATTTAGTGTGATATCTGTCAAGTTGTTTAAGTCGGAGAAAATAGAGACTTTACTAAACTTGGAGACACCCGTGATTAACAGGAATTCAATGTGTGGATCGCTATCCTTAATCACCGAATAGAAGGTCTTGAGAATAGTGCGGTGGGTAATGGCCTGTTCCGTATTGTCTAAATAATCGATGATGGGTTTGTCATATTCATCAATGAGCAGCACAACCTTGCCCTTGTCCGACAATTTGCGAATTAGCTCAGCAAAGAGGCGGTCGATGCCTGTCTGTGTTAAAGGGATAGTCAATTGCTCTGCAATCAGACGTAGCTCAGCTTCAATGGCCGCTTCCAGTCCTTGGGTTTGGTACCCAATTCCACTAAAGGAGATATGAATGACAGGATTCATCCTGTCCCAATCCCACTGGTCTTCGATCCAGAGATCACTGAACAGTTCACGCTGACCCAGGTAGATGGACTTGATTGTTGAGAGGGTGAGCGACTTACCCGAACGCCGCGGACGGGAGAGGAAGAAATAGTCGCCCAACGTGATCAAGCGATGGATCTGCTCGGTCTTGTCTACATAGAGAAAATCTTCGACCCGAATTTTTTCAAAGGTCTGAATCCCGATCGGCAGCTTTTTTAACATGATTGAGTCTCGTTTTTTCATCAGTCTCTCTTGCCATTCCAGAAGCGAGAACATGATCTAAGAACCTATCCGAAAAGTGGTTGTGAGTCCGACTAGCGTCTCGAGTGAGCATGCACCGTCACAGAACTTTTCGGATAAGCACTAAGTATACCATATCCATACAAGGGCAGGCGGTCTATCTACTGTATACCCTGTGATGGGTACCCATCACAGAATCATCGTTCCCCTCTTCCGCTTATCCCTCAGCATGCAAAGTATAGCACCTTGTGCCAATCACCCTCTCCCCTGGTCAAGAAAGGAAACTCGAATGGCTCATTTAGCGGGCCGACTTTGGAGTGGCTCACAACGCAACTGCTGCGCTGGTCGATTCACCACCGTTCCGTCTAGCGCAAGTGCGAACAACGTTTCGACCCCATCGTCTGGCCGACTGAAGCCTGCGGCGAATCGTAGACCGTGATCCCCAACCAGTTTAACGTGCCCTGTTTGCGCGGCGCAGCCATCGGTGGCGGTGGCCGCAGCCCAATCAATGAGTTCATGGTCATTGAGGTGATAGCAAAGTGTTGGGGCTGGCTGAGGTTGAGAAGTCCTAGGTTGATCCTATAGCCAGGTTTGCAGACATCTTTGACAAGCGATAGAATAATAGAGAAGAACAGTCGGGAATGGGAAATTCTATCATCACATGCAAGGGGAAGAATGGCATCGCTACTCGAGCTAGATATAGCAGAAATATCAGACACAGAGGATAAAAAAAGATGGCAAGCGGCTTGCATGGCTTTATTGGCTCCCGCATGAATTACTATCTCCGTGCGCACGTCGACGAGCAAGGACTCGGCTATGTCTTTGATGCGTCAGCAACCTATTGAAACTGAAGTATGATCGCCCGCCATCCACTCCCACTCCTCACCAACGAAGTACCTCGCATTGTGCTTCACAGGCAGCACACGATTGTGCTTGCCCAGGATTTACATGCCCCTTTTACCAATTGGGAAGCGGGCTGGTTGGTTCAACGCGCACGGTCAAAAGTATTGATGCGTGAATTTGATGAGTATAGAGAGGCTCTAGCCCTTGTTCGACCCAATATTTGTCGGACTTTAGAGACAGTTCGTTCGCTGGGAATCAACGTTGTCTACTCTTGTCTGGGCTATCGTCCACCGGAGCAACCTTCAGCCTTTCAAACAGCAACCGGCTGGACCTGGGATTTGAACGGGCCTGACGGGGCCTTTCCCAAAGACGTTGCCCCGACATCAGAGGAACTGATTTTCACTAAGCCGGGTTGGAGTGCGTTGGCCGATCCTGCATTTGTGCAATATCTAACAACGGCCAACATTCACAATGCGATTTTGCTTGGCGCCATGTTCGAATTTGGTATCCGCCAAAGCAGTTTGGACTTGGCAGACCATGGCATCAGCGTGCTTGTGGTGAGCGACGGCGTGGTTGCCCTTACCCAAGCGGGTGAGAAGCAGACGCGTGGTGAACTCGCGCATGGATTGATTAAGTTACGGACCACTGGTGAACTGCTGGATCTGTTGGCACGCTTGTCTGACGAGGAGTGTGTGCATGTGTGACAAACATGGTATCAGAAAACCCATACACTATCACCAACTGATAACAATCCTCTACTCGATAGCAGACGGGTTCTGAACTCTGCAAAGGGGTATGATATGATTCAAACCGTACTTGGTCCAATTCGCCCTGATGAACTGGGCGTCTGCCTACCCCATGAACATATCTGGTGTGATCAACGACTCTGTCCCCGCGCCGATCTTTTGGGTGTCACTCGCTCTACAGCATCCTACATGCGGCTTGACAATTTTGAGCAGATGACGGCGGAACTAATCGCCTACCGTGAAGTTGGTGGCAATTCGATTGTAGAGGTGACATGTGATGGTTGGGGGCGCGATCTGGATGTGTTGGCCCGCTTGTCCGAGGCATCGGGCGTCCAGATTATTGCGACGGCGGGCTATTACATCGAACCTTGCATGCCCCAATTTGTGACCGAAATGGCTGATAATGAGTTGGTCGATCATATCACGCAAGAGTTGGTTGATGGTGTCGGTGACAGTCAGCGGCGCTGTGGGGTGGTCAAATCGGCCATTCATCGTTCTCATGTGGAGGGCATTGAGGAGAAGGTATTGCGGGCAGTGGCAGTGGCCCAGCAACGGACTGGGGTAGCCATCACGACCCACACAACCGGCTCCCGTCGTCAGGAAGTGCCTGGCGGCAGCGTCGGCGTCCAGCAGCTGGCGATCCTCAAGGAAATGGGCGTCAAACCATCCCGTCTCATTGTGGGGCACGTGGATGAACGGCCCGATATCGACGTGCTTTCCACCTTAGCCAATGAGGGGTGCTTCATCCAATTTGACGTCATCGGTAAAGAACATTGGATGCTCGATCAAACACGTGCGGAACTGATCCATGCGCTGATTGAACGTGGTTACGTTCGCCATTTGATGATCTCCCACGACCGCAACCGTGGACACGAAATGCGCTTTGGTGGTGGTTCAGGCTATTGTCACATCTTTGAGTCGTTCCTGCCCCGCCTGCGCAAGTTGGGGGTGACGGATGAACAGATTCAGACAATGATGGTGGAGAATCCGGTGCGGGCGTTTCATCCGAACTATTGATTGCCTTATGAGCTGAACGCCAACGCTCAGTTAAAGCCGCCGTTAACGCCGAGCTTACCTGACAGGGAACGCGAACCGATCAACTCTCTGCGATGAAGTCTACGCCGACTCCAAACTGGATGCAAACACGCTAGATCTCCCCTAGTCAGGTAGAGCGGATGTTGCCTAGCCGGTTCCACGCCACCCGATCAAGACCGTAGACGACCCGCTCCGAATATCCACTCAATTTCACGCCACATAGTCACATTTCTGTTATGCGACCGCAAACTCCGTGTACTGTCGTAATTCAGCAGGGCGAAAACCCAAAACAATATCGTGAGCAGGGACACCAGCCCCTAGCAGATCCGTCGCAACGCCTTCTTCGGTATCATCATACTGAATCCAAATCTTATCGTTGATAATGTCGATGTGAATTGACGTATGATGAATGTATTCACGACCATACCAGTTAGAAGCAAGGAGTAAATAACTCTGGTTAACGTCGTCAAAGACAGTGCGAAGCGGGTGTTTACTACCTTCGGAAAAAAGATCAGCGTATTCCTTTAGTATCTTTTTTACAATCTCTGGGTAGTTTAGTTGGGTATCCATTCAAGGCTTGCTGTAAGTCTTTGACATCGGAGCGACCGACAAAGCTCTTGATTTCGACAACGATTTTGTGCATACCTTTCTCGGCACTAATCAATCGTTCCGCGCCCAAATCCATTTTCAGACGCTTCCGTCCTATACGAACACGGAATGGATCATCTGTGATTTTCCAGTCCTCTTTGTCCAATGCCTTGATGACTATTTCGTGATAAATGTCTTTTTGTGCCATTATGTCTATTTTACCACATCAGTTCTTCATCTAAATCTCTATCAGACCAAGGCGAACCGCTTTTCAGCGTAAATATGCGCTTTGCTGACATTACTTTTTGCTGAAGGCACATTGTAGACCCAAATTTAACTGCTTCATGAGCCGCATTTTCCAGTACTGATACACTAGCGCAAACTGGTGTTAGTTCTTCAATCAGCGCTCGCTTGTGCATGACAAGCACAGCATGGTTTTCATCAGCATAGATCTCATTATCAGTTGCATTATAGTGGGCAACAGAACCATCAAGATCATATTCGCCTTCTTCTCTGGCTGTCTCTGTAAGCCACTGAACATCTGGAATATCTCCCCTATGTATGAAGCGGGGTCGAGCAGACTGACCGAAATCCGATTCGACGGTTCTAGCTCAGGCTTTGTTTCCAAAATGCTTTTACGTCCACCTCCCGCTTCTCTTATGCGTTTCTCGGTGGCTGAGATGGGACTTGCCAATTCTGACAAGCCGTGCTTGACACTTTTTTCACTACAGCCGAACAACCGGCAAATATAGCTTATGCCTTCATAACCTAATTTTTTGGCCTCGATTGCTGCTTAACGTCTTCGGTCTTTCTCGGACAAGGATTGATACAGATTTTTCATCTGTTCCTCGATCTCTGCTCCGTATGGCTCTAATTTTTTCATAACCACTACATTACACTTTTCGACGCTCACCAGCAACTTCCTGGCTCTCTAACTTTCGCCTTTTATTTGATCTTGATTCCTTAATCCGATAGTACTTGGGTAATCACAAGACTAGAGGAGCAATTATGCGAGAGCAGCTAGGGATATGTCGACTTGCTCTCTAGGTCTTACTTCGCTTCGTATCTGTTCTTCAAGCGCATCTCGAGTCGTTTCCAGATCATAGAGTGCTTGAAGATTCATCCATAGCTCAGCTGAGGTTCCAAAATAATGGGATAAACGCAATGCCGTATCGGCAGTAATCGAGCGTTTACCATGAATAATTTCGTTAATCTTCCGTGGATAGACATTCATCTCTTTGGCTAATCGATACTGACTAATGCCTAGTGGCTTGAGAAAGTCTTCAAGCAATACTTCACCGGGATGAACCGGCGCAATCTTTTTGTTATTCATCTCGTCTCCGCTTAATGATAATCCACAATCTCGACGTCATACGCATCACCATCTTGCCATGTAAAGCCAATGCACCACTGGTCATTAACACGAATGCTATACTGTCCTTGCCGATCCCCTGCTAGTTTCTCTAAACGATTCGACAGCGGGAGCAACAGTTCTTTCAACTCCTTCGCTGAATGGAGATAAGCCAGTTTACGATAAGCCGTGCGTTGAATATCTTGTGGGAGTCTGCGAGAGAAGGTGCGTTGAAACACCTTTTCAGTTTCGCTATCTTTAAAGGACTTGATCATAGCGATATATTACCGTCTCACGGTAATATTGTCAAGCGCTATTATCTCTGAGAGTAGCGATTGTGTGAGTGCAACATCCACGTTGTCATTTTCGTTGCAACTACTCGACCAAATGGGTGTCTCATACCAGCTTTCGGTATTACTCATCCTGTCTCGATTTTCCATGCAAGCGGCCAACGCCGTTTTCAGCTGCAATTTTGTCCCGAAGGGTTGGCGCGTCAGGTGCGTAAGCAGCTGGCGTGACAAAAAAATTGTCAGTTGCAAAACCTTGTTATATGGTTATTCTACGATGAGCAAGTATTATTGCACAGAAGATTTCTTTCTAATTAATTCAAGACAATTTCTATTTAAATGAAGAGTTTTTTTCTTGAAGTATTTCCCATATTCTGTGCGTATATATAAAGTAGATAACTGAATGATTGATTAACACCAGCCATTCAGTTGTTTAGAAGCTAGTTTTTAGCTTTGGGGGGCTTATTTGCTTGGTGAGCGGCAGCGTCACTCCTTGGGTCAGTTACGATGAGCCAAAAATCCTCCTTAAGCAAAAGCCCCCAAGTGTCTCACGGTCGTTGAACCGCTACCATAAACCACAAAACACCAATCAGTCGGTTGAGACCAAAACCGTGAACAAGGTCAGTGGAATACACAACTAGGTGGCACCCTGCTGTTCCAGCCATTTTAAAATCGCTTGGTTTGTTTCTTCCGGCTTTTCTTGCTGGATCCAATGACCGCAATCCAGATTGACCACTTCCACATTGGGCACGAACTCTGTTAGTTTTTCAGACTTCGGGATCACATCCCGGTCGCCATAGATCATGAGTGTAGGCTGTTGGATGATTGGGTTCACGTCCGCCAATAAGTGCCAGTTGCGGTCAAGGTTCCTGTACCAATTGATACTGCCCGTGAACCCTGTTGATTCGAAGGCGGAGACGAAAACGGCCAGTTCGCTGTCGCTCATTATGGGCTCACCGAGTGGTGTTTCTGCTCTGGCAAGATTAATCATCGCCATGCCTGGCTGGGGCGCTCTGAGGGGCTCGTTCTTTCGGTATAAGTTGCGAAGGAACTGGAATGTATTTTCTTCGAGCACAGAGTCTGCGACACCTGGCTGTCGATTGAAGTGGACAAAATAATAGTCACCGCCAAGCATATCTTCCATGAACTCGAGCCAGGGTTTTTCTCCGCGCTCTTGGTAAGGCAAGCTCAGATTTATCACTTTATTTACACGGTTTGGGTGCAATAAGGTCAGCCCCCAAACAATCATCGCACCCCAGTCATGACCGACAAAGGTGGCATCTTCGTATCCGTAGTGATCGAGAAGTGCGATGAGATCACCCGACAAGTGTTCAATATCATAGTCAGTTACTTCAGTCGGACGGGATGAGTTGCCATAACCCCGCTGGTTTGGGACGATGACATGGTAGCCCGCTGCGGCAAGGGCTGGCACCTGATGGCGCCAAGAAAAGGCATGCTCTGGCCAGCCGTGGCAGAGTACAATGGGTTTTCCTGCATTTTGTCGGCCTGCTTCAAAAACTTCGAGTTCCACACCGTTGACTGAAATAAGGGTGGGATTGGGAAAATCGGTTGGATTAAACATTGTCTAAAATCTCCACTATTTTTTGAGAATGTATCAGCATTAGAGCTTATGCCTGCCGCCGGTTGAGTAGGCTGCGGTTCGCCGTATCAAAACCAAGGGTATGCATAAGTCCTTAGCATTATAGAGGAGCGTTGTGACAACGGTATGTCAGGGGTCTAAAAAATCAGTGGTAGCGATCAAAAAATTCTTGTAAAGTCATATCGTGAGGAGTAAATCCTTCGGAAAGGACCTCTAACTTTCTAATCCTATCCAGTCGAAAATGCCGAAATTCCTTACGCAAACGGCACCACGCCACCAATAACCAACCCTCCCGTGCGCTTAACAAAGCAAATGGCTCAATCGTTCTGTTCGTAGTTTTATTGGTCGCATTTGTATATTCAATTCTTGTCAAAAAAAAATTGGTCAGCGCAAATTGCAAGGCAGATAAATTAGTACTCGTTCTTTCAATATCCTTGAGTTGGCTGAATTGTGTCCGTTCAGAAAGCAAGTTGGCTTTGTCTTTTACATTTCGATTTAGTATAGACTTGATTTTATCGATCGCGTCTGAATAATCTTTGATTAAAGATGAATCTTTGTTTTTCAGAACTAATTGTTCAGCAGTAATTAATGCATTTGCTTCGCTTTCTGTAAACATCACAGGCGGGAGCCTGTAATGATCCATAATTCCGTACCCTTTACCTTCTTCAACATAAATTGGAATGCCAGCTTGTTCCAATGCTCTAATATCTCTATAAATTGTCCTGATACTTACTGAAAATTTGGCGGCAAGTTCAGATGCGGTCAAAAGCCTTTTGGTCTGCAATTGGGTGATGATTTCAGTCAATCGTGAAATCCGTTTTGTCTCGTTATTATTCACGAATCAGATTTTCCGTAGAGCTTCCATTGTGACTCTCTTCTAATGCTTCTTATCTTTAATTCGCACTTGCGGATTTCTCGCCCAATAGTTGCTAAAGCCGTGCGCTTGTTTCCTTTGGCGCGTCGGCATTAAGCTCTTGTTAGGAAGGCGATCTAGTCGGGCAGGACGGTATTGTTGAGCTAGCCTACCCAACGCACATGTAAGCCGCCCTGGGTGCGACGCGACCAACACCCCAAACAAGATCAGATGGCACGGGCGACCACTTCCAAACGGCCGAGATCACCAAGGGTCGGCTTGACATAATGTTACCCTGATGAAGTCACTACCCCAAGCCGTACAACGTGCGAAGTTTCGCATGTAACAGTAACGGATCCCCGCCACGCATTGTGCGGGCAGAAGCTAAAAGTTGTCAAAATCAGCGAAGATGGCAAAGAAGGCCCCATCTGCACGGTTGAGCTATAAAAAGACATTTGGCGACGCATACCGCTAAGTCTAACGGACGCGGGTCGTCATGAACCGATTCGCTATCCATTGCCCCTGTGAATTGGCGGACAGTAAAGCCAAGAAAGTCGAAGCCCAGATGGCCTTCATGAGCCTGAAGTGTGTGTGATACGTGTCTTGGACGCCTTCAAGTTGAGACCGATGGTCGCTAGCCATGCTTCGGCCTTTGTCTGGAGCATCTGAATTGTCGCCAAGTCAGGATGCAGAATGACCCGGTCGTCGGCATAGCGAATGACGGCAGGTCTGCGACTCTTGGGCAGGCAGGAGACGATATATGACTCCAAGCCATGAAGGGCAACATTCATGAGCAATGGTGAAATCACGCCGCCTTGGGGTGTGCCAGCTTCAGGATGGGTGGTGTTCTCTTCATCCACCACGCCCGCCTTCAGCCAGCCCCGAACAGTGCCGTTGTCGCTGGCAAACTCTTGAGCTTGTCGAGGAGGACCTCATGGTTGATTCTGTCCAAGCATTTCTCGATATCGGCATCCAGCACACACTTGGGCAGGCGACAGATATAGCTGAGAATCGCTTGGATGGCGTCCCATGTACTGCGTCCGGGTCGAAAGCCATAGACGTTGCCTTCGAATTTCGCTTCCCATTCCGGTTTCAACACGAGCTTAACCAGGGCTTGACGTGCCCGGTCCTCATGGTTGGTATCCCCAGCGGTCGTTGGAGACGATAGACATTGCGCTGGAGTTCCCGCCAGTTCAACATCTGCCAGCCTTCAGTTAACTGGATGACACCTGGCATTTCACAAGTTATCTCAGTCACTGCCATAAGACCTATTCTCCGCTGACTCCTCTATCTGCTACGCAACCTCCCCACGTCAGCTTATCTCTCACGTTACCGAGCGCCTTTGAATCCTGCCCACCTATGGCGTGCGCCTTGGCTGACTCCTCTGACCGACTAAGGGCATCATCGTCCAGAGAGCCACAGATGGGTTACTTCGTTCCGTCTTTCCATTTTCCGTGACCTTAGGGCAGTGCTTTACGCCGACGCTCTTCGTGAATGGATGCCATGTGCTAGCCTACTCACATGACCACTGAACGCTTTCCCTGCTGGGTCCTGCCTCTCAGCCGGCTTAGGCTGGTTGTCATTGACAGCCTGCCCTGAGCCCTCTGCCGAAGGGACGCTTCGATCACACCTTCACTTCACCCTCTGGACAGTCTCCTATCCTAGTCGTTACCGCTAGCCACCCGCTTGGGGCTTCCATCCGTCTGGCCCAGACTTTATCCCCTTTCCTTCTTTGCTCCCGACACACGTTGCCACACCTATGCCGCAAGAAGGTGCTTTCTCTCATCCATCGAAGAGGTCGGAGTTAAGCTGAGGTTTACCGTCGCCTCATTTCTCACCGACTTGTACAGACAGTTGTCGATCGTCCATGCACAAAGGAACCACACTCGAACCATTGTCGCTCTTCCCCTACGAACTGTTACTGCTTTTCTCGCAGTTTCGAGCGAACGAATCACACTCGCACACATGACAGGCCGGGAAAGACGGCCCGACCAGATACAAGCGAGGAAACAACATGGCCCACCGAACAGCCAATGCGGCGTGCTGTTCCCCCGGTCCTTGTCGATGTAATGTTCGCGGCGACAAACTTGCCGCGCCACCAAGAAACTATACGACTTGTACCAAATTCGCAGGCACTTCGATGCCACCCGTGCCCACTGTGCTTGAGAATGCACAATAAAACCCGAAGACTATCGCCGACTACGCTACTTCCGGTAAGTCTAGTCGTTCATCTATCCACTCGCGTACAAGTGCCGACATGGATATACCTTTGGCATTCGCCATATCTCGAATGGCTATCTTGGAAAGAGTACTCATGTGAACTGTCACTAACTCAGACATATCTGATGCCAGTACCTGAGTCGGGACGGCTTCAAACCAACGACTTGGATATAGATAATCTTCGCCCTCGTTGTCAATGACGCGTATCATGCCAGATTCGTCTTCAACGGCTGTCGTCGAAAGTACCCGATACAGGACTCCGATTTCTAAAGACGCCTCATTCCCTTGATTATTAATGCAACGTACATATTTCATATTTACTTTTCCAGCTATCTCTTCCGCTTGTAATCCCTGCGCCCGATACCATGTGCCTCGAACCAATGAATCTCTGCTAAACGCGGATTATCATAATCGTCTCGCACTAACGCGACCCCTTTGCGCTTACGCCAACGACCACGTCCATGTTCCCGATTTAAATGCTTGCGAATTTGAACACCTGTTCCAGGCGCAATTGTCTCAATCTGTGTGATTTCACCAATGATATCATCTGCGGTCACAACATACCTGCTTTCAAATCGGCTCTTCTGTTACAGATATTATATCACGCTTCACGTTCGAGAGTAGAGACGTCTTATGCATATGACTGTGTCCACATTGATACTTAACGATAGGGGGTGGTTCAAAATTAGGTTTACACTTTTGATATATAGACAAAAATCTATATGAGACCGTTTTCTCTCTGAGAACCGGCGAAATCAGAGAATATAAACGTTCTTTCTGTTTCTAAAAGTGTAAACCTATCTATCCAGCTAAAATGAACCACCCCAACGATAGACGCATTTAACAGCAGAGACGGCTTTCATACATAGGTTTGCCGATACATACAAGACGATATTCAGCCACGACAGAAAATGTCTTCGCCTGTCGCTGTGCCAGGATCATACAAGTCAATATTCAGCCTCGATAGTAGAGACAACTTGCTCTTGGGATTTCTAAATGATGGCTATGCCAATCCTTCTTGTGGACTAACCAGGTCGGCGGCTTGGAACGCTATAGTTGAGAGCATTACCAGCCCTAACAACTGAAAGAGATTAAGTTGCTTCTCCTATACATAATTTGACATAACGAGATGAGCTCGCCAAGAAACTAGACGACCCGCCCCGAATGCCCGAGCAGTTTCACGCCCCTCAACCACATTGTACCCGATAAAATTCACGGAAACAAGCAGCTATATTTTGCTTACGTACTCGTAATGAATTGGCATTTGTCGCGGCGCGCGGTTAGTGTTAGGATCTAGTGGATACCAATTGTCGTTTGGCAGGAGGTATTATAACGGCCGCTTCAGCCGCATCGTCAGCTGGAAGCGTTGTTGGGCAGGTGTCTCTTACTATCTACGGGTGCACTGACTACTTGCTCTTTACCTTGACCGAGCCATCATAAGCGAGCGTTGATCCTTGCCAAATAACCAATAGAATCGCAAAGGCCAAAAATGGTAATGCTTTAGTAATTTGATGACCCGGTGTCAATGCTTGTTGTATAGTCGCTTGTCCAGCAATACCGATAGCATCATTGGCAAGCCCATGCACTAATATAGCAGGTATAAGACTGCCTCCTATACGATTCATAAATAAAGCTGCAATGATTGATACGGTTACGGTGCCGAGCGTAAAAGCGGGCAAATACAGAAACAGATAATTTAGAGGCCCAAGACCTGCAATCAATCCGGTTACAACATCTCGCGGTATATGCCAAAATGACCAGGCAATACCTATCACAATAGCCGCTACCAACGGATTAACACCACCACCTTGGAACAGGGGGGTCGCATATCCCCTCCATCCCGGTTCTTCTAGAACAGCACCCTGATCAAAGAGACCAGAAAACAAGATTGTTAAAAGCAAACCAGCACCAAGTGAAAGGTTTTCCCTTTGATAACTTGCTCCAATGGTGTTTCTAATCCAGAAGGTTAATGTGAGGCAAAACAAGATTCCGCCGATCAACAACGCATAGTTGCTAATGGCTCTTTTGATAGAAACATGGCTAATACCCAGTGGGTTAAAGCGCCTAAGCAAGGTCCTTAATCCAGTTCGGTCTCTCGTCCACAATAGTACAACTAATGCAGCGAGAGTCGGCACGAAAGAGCCAAGAATCAGGAGCCACAAACCTGGCTCAATCAGACTCAAACGGATGACGTTGATTAGATTCGAAGTCCAGAGAATACCACTTTGCTCTGACGCCTTCACAGCAATGCTTTCGAAATCCATAGAGATTCCGAACAAGGCACTAAGTATTGGCACTAACGCTAATAGCAGGATTGTTAGCAGATAGTAAATTGCAAGTGACTTAATGATTTTCATATCATATTTGAATTAAATTGTATTATCCAAGCATTTCACAATTAGTTCGCCCCTGTTCAACAAATTGTAATATTCATATGCAGCAATTCAACGCCTAATAAATCAACATTAGGCTGGCTAACGCCTGGCTCAGGTGCCCAGCGGGTTCGACGCCGATCCCATCACGAACGAACAAGAACCGAACAAGCCGAAAACATCCAAAAAGCCGCGCGGTTAGCTGGGTCACCAGGACGGAATGTTCACTCGATGTAATCACTACCCCATGTAGTACAACGTGCGAAGTTTCGCATGTAACAGTAGTCGATCCCCGCCACGCATTATGCGGGCAAAAGCTAAAAGTCGTAACCATCAGTGCAGACGGAAAAGAAGGGCCTGTCTGCACAGTAGAATTACAAAAAGACATTTGGCGGCGAATACCGATAAGTATAACAGACCAAGGAGGCTTTGAACCACTAGAATATCCGTCCCCCCTAAATTTGGTAGTTATGGGAGAATTGCTGGAGCGGTACAGTCGCATCGAAGCGAAAATCAAGGAGAACTCCAGCAATGCCACAAAACAAGACGCCCGAGGAACCCCCGATGGCCCAAACCCAAGCTATCCAGACCGAGGCGAATCAAATCTGGAGCAAACTGGCTCCAAGTCAACAGCAACAGATTATTCAAAGTCTCATCCAGATTTGTCTGACACTGATGCAAAAGAGAACCGAAAGGAAGGAGGTTGCTTATGAGCCAAGCAAATAATCCCGCCTTCATGTTCAATGGTAGCCAAAAGATCCAGGCAACTCATCGTCAGCGGCTAGCTTGTATCTATGTGCGCCAATCTTCTCTGAAACAGGTTCGAGAGAACACAGAAAGCCAAGTCAATCAATACAGACTGGAAGAACGAGCGAAAGCGTTGGGCTGGCCGGAAGATCAAATCCGAGTCGTCGACAGCGACCAAGGAATCTCAGGCAGCAGCAGCAATGACCGTCTAGGCTTTCAGGAGATCCTGAGTCTGGTTTCCATGAGTCAAGTTGGTATCATCTTTGGCTACGAAGTATCGCGCATCGCCCGCAATAATGCGGATTGGTTTCCACTGGTCCAGTTGGCTGATGTCTTTGGCGTCCTCATCGCCGATAACGATGCCATCTATGACCCCAAGGACTTCAATGACCGCATGGTGCTTGGGTTGAAAGGGACCATGAGCGAATTGGAACTACACCTCATCCGCCAGCGGCTGGATACAGGTAGGATGAACAAGATCATGCGATCTGAGTACCGTCAGCCATTACCAACAGGGCTGGTTCGGGAACGAGATAATGTAGTCTCAGTAGATCCAAATTTGGCGTTTTTGGCGATTTTCAGTCGAGATTGCAGGGATTTTGGAGTCATTTATTCAGATTTCGGTTACAGAAAACAACCTATTTCATATCTGAAAATCGCCCAAATCTAACGCAAAAACTAGATATCGACCGGCAAATTTGTATTTATGTCAACTGTTTAGCCAGAATTCTCTCTCAAAACCTGAAATTTGGATCTACTGAGTCTACAAAGACCCAGACCAGCAGGTCCAAAGCGCTATCCAACTCATTCTGGACAAGTTTGCCGAGTTGGGTAGCTGTTCCAAAGTGCTTCGCTATTGCCTCGACAACCAGATTCTCATCCCTAGGCGGCAGACAGGAGGTGCGTTCCACGGTGAGATATTGTGGAAAGAGCCATCCTACAACAGTATCAACCCAATCATCAAGAATCCGGCCTATGCGGGTGCCTTCGCTCACGGGCGTAAGCAAGTAGATCGGGCCAAACGGATGACCTTTGGTTCACCCAGAAGCGGCAGCATCACTCGCCCCATGGACGAATGGATTCACCTCCAGCAAGACGTCTACCCAGCCTACATCTCTTGGGAGCAATATTTAGCTAACCAAGAACGATTGAGCCAGAACGCTATGCATTATGAAAAGGCCATGCAAGCGGCTCAAGGGGCTGCACGGGAAGGCAAAGCTCTACTACAGGGCCTGGTCTGGTGTGGCTGTTGTGGGTACCGGATGCACATTCGCTACCGCAACACACCAACCTATGCCTGTTCCCAACTCTATGACAGCTATGGTCGCAAGAGCTGTCTCTTTGTCACAGCCCCCAAGATTGATGAGATTGTGGTCCAAGCTTTCTTTGAAGCCATTCAACCCGCCCAGTTAGATGCTCTGGCGGCCCTTCTTGAACAACAGCAACAAGACCATGCCAAGCTAGACCACCAGTGGCAGCAGCGTCTTGAGAGGGCCGAATACGAAGCCCAACGAGCCGAACGGCAATACAGCCAAGCCGACCCCGAAAATAGACTTGTCACTGCCTCCCTCGAAAAACGGTGGGAAGAGAAGCTTGGTACCCTCCACGAAACCCAACGAGAATACGCCTGCTTTCAGCAACAGCAGACTACCCCAGGCATCTCGCCCCAGCTTCAGCAGTAGTTCCAGCATATCTCCGATACCCTGCCTGCTCTTTGGCCTGAACTATCCTATCCCGACCAGAAAGAGTTGCTGCGTAGCCTCATCGCCAAAGTCATCCTCACCCCCAAAGACAGAATCACCATCGAAGTCAAAATCGTCTGGCTCTCCGGTCATTACAGCCTCTTTGCCGCCAACCGCCCCTTTCAAAAGTGGGAGGAGGTCCCCTTTTACCCAGAGATGCTTAAGCGCATTCACCAGCTCTGGGAACAAGGCGCATCCGACAGCGATATCGCTGAACTGCTTAACAAAGAAGCCTTCACAGCCATGGACGGTTCCGCTCTTACTCATGCCATCATTCGCAATCTCAGACTCAGACAAGGCTGGTCTGTGCGTCCTGCTGGCAAGCAAACACCGCCCAAAGTCGATGGCAAATTCACTGCCCGTGGCCTTGCTATCGAGTGTGGAGCCGACAAAGAGTGGGTTCGCCGCCAGATATTCAGGGGAGCCATTCCGCCAGAAGTGGTCACACGACATCCCCACCAACGTTGCTATCTCATCGACGCCTCGGACCAGCTCATCAAGCAACTCAAAGCCAAGGCCCTCCATCGCAAACGTTACAAGATGCGCAAACACAAAGCCACAGACGCCTGATTTTTGACCGCAAGAAAACGTTGCGAAATGTTTCGTAACGTTTTCTTGCCCTACAATTTCAGACCATTTTTTGCCAGACAAGACCGTTACGAAATGCCCGTAACAGCCAGAGGTGACCAGGATACACCTACCGCTCACCCAACAAAATGCGCAGCGGCTTGAGCACTGCCTCGCTCGTCTTCTGCAACTCTCTCCCGATGATGCTGATGATCTACAACTGCTTGCCGAGCTATTGCAACAAGCTCAACACCATGCCGTCCAACAGCAACAATGTCCCATCTGCAAAGACTCTTTTGCCCAAAACAAGCCTGGTCGAAATGGAATCTATTGCTCTAATGCTTGCAAGCAGAAGGCATATCGCCAACGAGTGAATGCGCGTAAACGGCAGTATAGGCCACCCAAGCGTACCTAATCCACACCCATTTGCTCATTTGTTCTACACCAGGTACACTGTACCTGCTTTTTATTTACCTATCCACTTTCTCTCTGCGCACTCACAAAAACGCGCAGATCATCAAGGAGGGCATTGTGTTGACCGAGGTTTGGCGGCGGAGGGTCAAGTCATCCGAAGAAATTAGTTGAGTTGATTTATCCTATATCAGTCCGTTTGCTTTAACTTCTTTTAAGAACAGAACCAAGGCATAGCAAGCATGAATAGCATCAGAATGATTAAATCCAGTTGTATCAGAGATATCTGCATGTGCTGCTTGATTTCCAAGGGTTCGCACATGATCAATATAGCCTTTTGCTTTTTTACCAATCACCTGCTGACCATACAACTCTTTCGTAATTTGAGCAAAAGACCAACGGTTATCATAGTCTACAATAGTATGCAAGCATATCCGTTTTGCGACATATTCTCCCACCTTGCGTACTTTAGCTACCGCTGCATCAGGATCGCTATCAATAAGGCGAATCATCTGGGTAGATGATGAGATAGGTTTTATGATAGCATCGTACTCTTGTAACTGGGCATTCACGTTAATATGCCCAGAATCTGAGAATCGTAGTAATTTGCGTAAATTCTCTGCAACTTTACTTTCTGGTAAAAGAAAAGAGATGAGGGGAGAAATGTGACAAAAAGCGGTTAGCAGTTCATCCTAAAGGTAGAGAACCCAAAAAGGAGGAAGGAATGCTAACCGCGCCAGAAATAACTATAGCAGTACTGATGAATGTATTGCAAGTAACGCCGATGGGAACAAACGTAAATGTAATGCGTCTGATGTGGGCAATGCTGAATGGGTCGTTTCTGAAAAGTCGAGGAGCAATCCATAGCGCATTGAAAGAAAGCGGGTTTGAAGATGAGGAGCTCCGGCGAAGCTGGTGGAGCTTTCGATATGGATCATGGGATATCACAAGTCTGCTGGGGTCGTGGCAAGAAGAAGTGGAGTGGAAAGGGGAATGGGAGGCAAAAAAGTTAGAAGGGTACCGAGTGAAAAGCATAGATATCACAGGGTTCTGGCGACCGAAGCTGCAAGGGAAAGTGAACCGACTCTATAACTCAACGGCTCGTCGGGCATTGCCCGCGCTCATCTTTGGAGTGATGATAAGCTCGGGGGAGATAGGCGGGAAGCGAGTGCCACTGCTCAAGGCAATCATGAGATGCACGGTTGGAACAAAGGAAAGTGAGTTTCGGAAAAAGCTGCTGAAAGAGACGAAGAAATCACTGGAGTCAGACGAAGTGGCGGTGGTCGATGCCGGGTTTACAATCAGAGAAATGCTAGAAAGCGGCATAGACCGATTTGTCCTGCGGGAAGCGATTAACTGCACAGTGCGCCGCAATGAGTTCCCCAAACGCAAAGAAAAAGGCAGACCACCTGAATATGGTGATATTGTGCGACCGCTCTCTCGCAGCTATAAGGGAAAGCGATTCGAGGCTACAACTCCGGACTCGTCTGATCGCTTTCTCTATAGTGGTCGCCTGATTTGCTATCAAGCATGGCACAATCTCGTCCCCAGAACAACCAAGGTGGATACAGCCAACCGTACCTACTCGATTTACGTCATTCAGGATCCGGCCTACAACACACCTTTGGTTTTGGCGACCGTTATGACTTTGCAGCCTGAAACCATTTATCTTGTCTACCTGGAACGCTGGCCTGTTGAACATCCCCCCTTGGCTTCCAAGCAGATGATTGGCTTACATCGTCAATTTGTTCATGCCGATGAGGCTTGTTTCCGCTTACCTGAACTGGGGCTGCTGGCTGGCAATCTTCTTTCCCATTTAGCCGCTTCTCTTCCTCCCATACCGACTGGCTACTGGGATCGAGAGCCTCAATCCACTCCCGGCAGGCTGCGCCGTGTTCTCTCGAGTGCTCTTTTTCCAACTCCTGACCAACTCGACCCTGACTTTCGGAAAAAGGCCTCGGTTTCACACCATTTCCCTAAAGGCGTTCTCGCTCATCGCCGCCTCAATGCCGCTGCTTAAACTAGCCGAGCACTATTTTTACATTTTATCCCGTTTTTTCAGGGTGGATTCTTTTTTCCGCCCCTTTCGGTTTGCCCTTTGTCACTCAAGCCTTTACCAGAAAGTAAAGTGCAATTGAAAGCTGAATATCCGGTAGAACTATTCTAGTAGATGCTTCTGAATGACTAACAGTGAGCGAAAGGGGGTTGGATATGCTACCTCTATTGCGCGGAATGGCAAGAGCGGCGACAGTTCGTTGTGAGTGTGGCCTCAGGTTATATAAATCGAACTCTGTACTTGAGGCAGGTTCAAGAGATTCATGGAAGTCCAACTGTAACCGAACATGATCGATAGTGACGGTAGTTTGGCTAGTCACATCAATTTCAATTATTAGCGTTTCATCTTGAGGCCATGATGGTGGAATAGAACGAATTGCACAGTCTATAACTGGATGTTCGAAAGTTGTTAGATCTTTAGCAATTTGCTGTAAATCATTTAGGTTGTGTAGAACTGAATTTTCATCAGGCCCGCCAAACGGACCTGGCTCAATACCTAAATCGTTGATCAGCTCCCCAGAGTAATAAAAAATAGCGCCAAGTCCATACTTTAGCCTTCTTGATAATATGGGTTCTTGACCTATAACTTTGGCAACTTTGTTAATAAAAGACTTATGTTCATCAATTTCTTCTGTTCGAACTACTGTTCCAAAGCTGGGGGAAATTATTGCCAAATGTGATCCGTGCTCTACTGCTTGGAGAATCTCCGTTAGGGCCTCATCATTGAGCCAGCTTGAGATGAAAAATATTACAGGATAAATTGGAGAAACTAAATTTGACCACTCCATGCCTTTCCTAGACCATTCACGGTCATATTTGACTACTACATTCTCGTTTCTTAGCTGATTGACAAAGTTACTAATACATTGAGCCAGAGGATCATCTGCCCCCCACGAATAGGTTGACATCCACGCCACATCCATGAATGTGCGGTGTAAATCTAAAGAATGATAGCCACCATATATTCCAACAAGCATATCGAATTTAATCTCCGGTGAGCATGATTCTAGATAGTGATAGCAAGCCAACGCCGGTGTGACGTGCGGCGGATTGACCCTGTGACGCCCACCAACCGAGACCACATCAAGCACCCGACAAGTTCCAAAATCGCGCGCTATTTTAGCCGTCACGTCGACATAATGTTGGCTGAGGAGGTACAAGCCACCCAATCAAGTTGCTTAACGACCAGCTACGAATGCCCAAGCAATTTCATGTCACGGAGCTACATTGTATTCGATGAGGGGACACAACGAAGGGTTAAGTAGCATCCTCATCCTCATCTTCTTTATTAAGCTCGAACTCGATTTCTTCCAAAGAATCGGCATCGAGTGTCTGTTCTAACCACTTATCTAATTGGTCCAGATCATCTGTCGCTTCAATGAGTTGCTCTACCTCTTCCGGTATTTCTTCAAATTTATGGCGTAAAGCGAGAAGTAGAGTGCGACGTACACCACTTTGCTCACCACTCTGCTCACTTTTTCTAGTGCCTCCTGAAAAGTAGGTACTTTCCTCATTGCCTCCGGTACATTCCGGAAAAACTCATCAATGTACGGCCATGTCTCTTCGCGGATTGTCAGTTCCATACCATATACCTCCAGTATCTTACGCCAAATCACATCGGGTCCGTCACAAGCCCGATATCCAACGTCAATCGCAAATATTCTACCAAACCCTGCTGCATACACAATTCGATAAACTGTTCCAGCTTCGCGCCACGTGCCAAAGGCAGCAATGGATAATTTTTGGCTTCAGTTCTAGTTCCGTTGGATGGATAATCCAGACCGGAATCTTCATCGGGCGAACTGTGCAAACAATGGTCACCGTGCGCTGGCTTGGCATCTCGGCAATCTCTTGGCACTCAGAAGGATTGCATCATCAGATGCGTTCGATTCATTTGTTCGATCCGCATCATCTATCGCACCCAACCCCAAGCGCGCATTCTTATTCGATTCAGGTCTATGGTGGTTAGCGGATCATTAAAGCCTTTGAACTCCAACGCATTCAACCGACGGAAATGCGCAAAGATTGTATCCACCAGCTTGGCATAGTCTTCTATACACTCAACCACCAGATCAATCGTGCGACTACGCGAGAACACTTCATACTGCGATACTGCACGCATTCCCTGTTTTTCGAAGAAGCGGCGATAATAGGTTTTGGTCGTATCGTCAAATGGTTGATCCATTACACCTCCAACATCTACTTTATATGTTCATTATAACATCCCTGTCCACGTTATGCACCTGAACCGCGCTTTGCGTAAATCGCGCCTTCCGCATATCATAGAGAAAAGCCTCCACAGTGGACGAGACTGCGCAGGGCGGTTTAGTGTTGATTCGCTTGGTTGCTCAGAAATCGGCTTCAGCTTTGTTTGGGTGGTTTACTTCTGCCTTTATCGCGCAGAGGTGCTCGTATGGGCAATCAAGCTGTCCACCAATTGTTGGAGATGGTCAATAGTCGTTTGCAATATAGGAATGCTCGTAACTTCATTTTCAAGCGCATTGACCCTCTGTCGCAACTCGTATCGATCAGAGTTGGCGATGGTTTGTGCTTCATACAGCTTCTCGATGTGTTGCAAGCTGTGTCCCATCGCCATTTCCACATCCATTCGGCCATGTTCATAATCTGACAAGATTTTGGTGAGTTCGTATGTTGCCATAAAATCACCTCCTTTTGGGTTAGAACTTTCTCGGAAAGTGCTAACGGTGTCAAGAGAGAGCCAGAGCGTTAGCACACGAGTTGTTAAGAAATCACCCCAACCCTAATACTACTGTGCAGCAATATATTGTGAAACACAAAGGAAATTCGTTATATTTCTGGGCATATTGCTAACAAAACGCAAACAGAATGCAAAGGAAAATGAGATAGACTGAAGAGCCAATAAAATGAAGCAGTCTTCGATGAAAGGAAATCAAGATGAAACTTGCTCAAGCAGTCAATCAATATGACTACAGCCAACTGGAAAGCCCGCGCTGGAACTGACAGAAGAGCAACTGGCGGCACTGGCCGACCAACTCCAGGAGTATCATGCCATATATAGTCCATACTTCAGCCATGTGGCTCAGAGAGCATGCGTACCACTACATGCGAGGCTTGTTAGACCCCGAAATCAAACGCAAATCGGCCGAGAACATCGCGCTGGCGACAGTAGGAGAATCGGGTGTACGCCCCCTGCAAAGCTTTGTGGGTCAGAGCCGCTGGAGCGGTGAAGCGATGCTGGCGGAACATACTCGACAGACAGGTGAGTTGTTGGGAGACGCAAATGGCGTCTTACTCCTGGATGGGAGCGACATTCCCAAGCAAGGAGAAGAGTCAGTGGGCGTCAAGGGCAGCGGTGTGGCGAACTGGGCAAGATCGCCAACTGTCAAGCCGGAGTCTTCCTGGGATATAATAGCTCTCATGGCTATACCTTACTGAACTGTCGGTTGTATATCCCCCAAGAATGGTTTAGTGATGAGTATGCAGAGAAGCGGTACAAAACCGGTCTTCCCACTGACCTGACCTTCCAAACAAAAATGAATTGGCTTGGGTCCATGATTGAGCAGACGCACGCCCTGCGTTGCCCATCCGCTGGATCACTATGGATGAAGCCTTTGGCAAAGATACTCATCTGCTTGACTGCATTGATGGCCAAACCGCTTACAGCTACTTTGCTGAAGTGCCCAAAGAGACTCGTGTCTGGACCTCCAGCCCCCAGACCTATCTGCCCGCATCATCTGGACGCGGGCGCAAAGCTTCCAAGCTCCGCGTCCGGCCTGGTGAACCTACGCCTCTCACCGTTGCTCAACTCGCTGACACCTTCCAGGAGCATGAGTGGCAACAGCATGTTCTCAAAGAGGGCTCCAAGGGCTTCATCGTTGCTTCCATTGCTTGTCGCCGCATTGTCTCTGTCCGCAATGGGCTCCCCGGTTCTGCTCTCTGCTCATCGTCCGCCGCAATCCCGATTGTTCTCTGCAATACTTTCTCTCCAATGCACCCTTGAGACTTCCTTGGATGACTTCGCCACTGTTTCTGCTTTGCGTTGGCCCATTGAAACCATTTTGAACAAGCCAAGCAGTTTTCGGACTCAACGAATATGAAACTCGCAGTTGGCTCGGTTGGCATCATCATATGACCTTATCATTTTCTTTGGTTTCTTGGCTCGTTCTCAGTTTTTCCTCAAATATGATGCCCCCGCTCTCACTTTGCACAGGTTGTTGAACTTCTCCATGCCGTTCTGCCTAAACCTGTCTTGACACTCGCTGAGACTATCGAGCGCCTTCGCTACAAGCAACGTCGTCTTGCTTCCGCTAAACGCTCGCATTATCTTGTGCAAAAATCGAACATTATCGAGCCTTTACTTGATGCACAGTAGTACTAAGCTGTTTCAAGCGTAGTGTTATGTAGAAAGCGTCGAATCAGGGATACGACGGTACAAAACAGAAAGGGAGTTGGGATGTTAGCGAAAATCTTCCGTCACAAGCTATCAAAGACGAATCTCGATGGAGCGTATAGTTTGTTGAAGACGTTATACGTGCCAGAGTGTGGTCGCCCTGCGCGGGATCCGGTCTCAATGTTGCGTTCGTGTCTGGCCATGATGGAGTGTGGCCAGACAAGTTTCGATGAGTGGGTGGGCCAGATGCGAGACGAGCCCTTCTACGCCCTCATCAGCGGATTCGAGCCAAGTAATGTGCCAGGAGTTGGTACCTTTTACGACTTTCAAGACCGGCTTCTGAAACGCAAACGGCAAGCCCGCAGCCACTTGCGTCGTCCCTATCAACGGCGAGATGAACGAGACCAAGCGGCAACCCATCAGGAGAAGAATAACCTGAGCCCTCATGCGGGGATTATCAATCGATTGACCGAGCGTATCTTGGGACGTCCTTATGCGCCCACAGCCGTGGCTGAATTACTGGCAGGTCAAAGCACTCTGGCGACCTTGTCGCCTGGGAGCAGGTGCTGCAACGGCTCTTCTACGGCTGCTTCGTGGCCCACTCAGTCGAGTTGGGCTTGCTCGACCTGGACCATCTCCAGCCACATGGAGATGGAGCCAAACTACCGACTTGGGCCAATCCTTCTGGCAAGAAACTGTGTGACTGCGACAATCGAGGGAAGAAATCAGACCAACGCTGCCGCTGCCATCGGGCCTAACGACCCCATGCCCTTTGGGGCTGGATAGCTATCGCCACTGTTGGGTCTATGGGCACACTTGCTATGAATTGACTGCCTATTCCCTCCAGCATCGCTGTCAACTGCCCCTGGTCATCACCATGGCTGATGGCAATCGCCACGACAGCGTCCTTGGTCTTGCCACACTCTATCGAGGGTGCGAACTCTTCGGCTTGCCCATCCAGACTGCCACTTTGGATGCGGCTCATGATGTCATCGGCTATCGTCTCGCCACACTGCGCTGGCACATGGCTTTGGTCATTCCACTCAACCAACGCAACCAGGGCCACACCACTATGAGAGAGCCCCATCTCCCTCAACGGCAGCACTCTGTCCCGCAGGCTACATGACTCACTGGGGCTTCTGTCCCGACCGCTTGCGCATCAAGTGGCGCTGTCCCTTGGCCGCCGCCACGAAGACCCCACACCCGTCCTGCTCTGCTCAGGATTGCTCCGGCTCACCCTATGGTCGCGCGTCTACACCTATCCCAAGCATAACTATCGCTTGCACACTCTGCATCCCTAGAGACTGTGACCTCTGGCAACGCCAGGCTGCTGTTCCTGCTGAACGCTCTGTCAAGCGCAAAGTACGACTTTCACTTGCTCCAGACTGCACTGCCGGGCGCGACCGCTGGTTCTTCCGCTTCTGCTCTTGCTGCCATGTGCCAGCACATTGATGCTTGGTTCTTTCGCATCCGACTGACTGCTGCCGCTAGCGGCACCAACCGATTCTTGCTTTCCGCACTCCTTCACGACTGCGCTTGATTCCCCTGCCTGA
>JAHBNG010000079.1 GCA_019217005.1 Chloroflexi bacterium TSY | reverse complement strand
ATTTCTCATCTCTTTTCTTTTACCAGAAAGTAAAGTACTTAGGAATTGGAGTTCAATAACTTATGCATCGATTCTTCGTTTCACTTGAGAATGACATACACAACTTATTTAATGTTATTTAATGCTCATTCCTTACTCTCTTGGAATGGCCTAACATAATGCCCCGACGCATCCACCTCCCCCTGGGTTAGATGGCTCATCTCCACCTCCGCCTCCTGCTTCAAAGCGATAGCTGCGCCCGCCACCCAAGTAAGCCAACGGTTGATATGGTTCCATTTGTACAAGACGCACCCCCCAGAGAAGATCGATATCCAAAATCTGAAACTGATCTGCGATAGCCGGACTGACGGCCTTCACTGTTTCGACACCGCTTCCAGCCAATCCCAGACCATCTTGCATCGGATCCTCCCCCGGTCGCCAAAAGATTAACTCGAATGCCTGATTATCGATCAGGTCAAAGTCTGCCGTCCAGGCGAAGTCCATGATTTCTTTGCTGCTTGTTTTGTCCTCTGGTGAAATGAGCGTCACTGTCCGTGGCCCATTTAACGGAGCCCCCGATACATCCTGGGTCGCCCTCCCATCGTTTGTTCCATCACCGACCGCAGTGTTTGTCACTGTGCTTGTCGCTGTACTCACCACCTGTGGAGTATCTGTCACAGTTGGTGTGAGGGTGGCAGATGGGGTTGGACTGTGAGTGGAGGTTGGTCGACGCGTCGGGGTTGGCCCAACAGAAGAAGATGGTTCTGCCGCTGTAAAGGTGGGCCGTGGAAGCGTCGGTGATGATGGTGTGGTTGGTTCCGCTATTGGCGTACTCATTTTGGTCGGTGTCATCGCGTCTGTTGGCGTTTCGCTTTCGACATCTGTTGAGATTTGCTCGATGGCTTGGGTGACAAGTGCCACAGCGATTGGCGAAGCTGTCGGAATTGAGGTTGCGGTTTCTGTACCAAGTTCAGATGGCGTCCTCGTTGCGGTCTTTGTCGATGTAGAAAGCGCTGTGACGGCTGCTAGATCAGGGCCTTGCCCAGCAGACTGAAAGACTCTGTAGCCAAACCAACCCAAGAGCACAAGGAGAACCAAGCCCATGACGAGACCGAGAATCGGTCGCAGTTTGCTGGGGCCGGGTGCATCGGCTAGCGAGAAAAGAACGGCCGTAATGTTGACCTGTTCTTTTTGGTTTAGGGCAAGTTGAATCAAGTCGCCGACCGCTTTTTTGGGCTGCGCACGATGCCGCCGGACAACATCGATGATCTCGCGCTCCTCAACTTTGTCAGTGAGTCCATCGGAGCCTAATAGAATCACATCATCCTGTTGTAAGGCAAGCGTGCGTACCAGATCGCGTTGCGCCGCGCTCCGCTGATATGTGCCAGGGTTGATGATCTCCCAGTCGATCTCGATGTTTGGATTGATCCCCAGATAGCGACGAATGACATTGCGGTTTGGATGGTGCGCCAATTCATCTTCTGTGATGCGGTTTTCATCCAGTGCCGTTTGGGCCCATGTATGATCGAGCGTCAAGCGATGGATATCTGACCCGCGTATCAGGTAAGCACGACTGTCGCCTAGATGTGCAATCATTAGCTGTCCATCTGCTACAACAGCCAGGACCAGCGTGGTGCTCATATTCCCGAACTCGGGCTTCTGTCGCGCGACTTCGAGGATGTGGCGATTGGTTTTGCGAATAACATCCGTGAATGTCGCAATGAGCGTTTCTGGGTCTCGAGACGAAAGCGATTGCTGACGCACGATCTTTTCAATTGTCTCTACCGCCAACTGACTGGCTTGGGCACCTCCGGCCGTGCTGGTGACGCCATCCGCCACAATGGCAATATAGACGGCACGATCCGGATTTTCGTCCCATCTGCCGGCACCCAATTTAAAGACATGCCAGGCATCCTCATTCTTTTTGTTGACGTACCCCTCATCGCTGCGACCTGCGTAGAGTGGAGCTTTGGTTAGACGAATTGGTGTTGTCATGTTTTTTGGTGGCTATCAGCCGTCAGCGATTAGCCCTAGTGCTTAAAAAGTGCTTTGTCCAATACAAACCGGCAACCATGGGGTGTCACCAGTTTGTGTCGCTTTCCATCTGCAGCGTCTACAAGAACAACGCCCCAGATATAGAGTTGGTCATCGGGCAACAGACCACTATCGACCAAGGATTGCGGGCGCCGGATCAGAGAGTATCGTCCATAGCCATGTTCGATGATATCCTCACGTCCATGAATCGTCGGAGATTGCTCCGGAGCCAGCGGTTCGCGACCGTCGCGCCAAACAACCACGTCAAATGCATATTTGTTTGTCAATGATTGACCAAACGGACGAATCTCCCAAATCAATTCGAGCTGATGATGCCATGTGTCTGGATCACCAGTGCTGCAACTGTGTGACCCATTGGTCTGGATCACTTCTACTGTGATGTTCGGAACTGCCGGTGCTGCTATCACCGGGACTGGCGTTGCTGTTGGAGTCGGCGTTGGACCTCTGGTCGGGGTTGGCACTGCGGTCTCCGTTGGTCTAGTGGTTGGTGTGCGTATCGGTGTTGATGCCTTTGTCGGAGAGGGGGCGGCATTTGGTATCTCCGTTACCGTTGCAGTCGATTGAGCGATGCTCGCTGGCTTTTCGGTCGAAACGGTTGTTACTTTGACTATCTCATTGCGTGTCGCTGTGACAATTTCTGTCACAAACCCTGTGGCAGTAAGAGTGGTTGTTGATGACACCACCAGGGCTGAATCGAATGCCACTGTCGTTAACATGATGGTCGCGGTTGCCGTGCTGGTTGTCGCCTGTTGGAGCGTCAAATCGCTTGGCCTTGTCGTCGACGGGTTTGCTGTCGGATCTGAAACCTTTGTTGGAATAACGCTGTCGGTGCTCGCTCTTGTTCCTCGGTTTACACCTATGTCTCCAATCCAACCCGCTAGAGAGTCAGCTAGCTCATCGGTGATGCGGCTTGTGGAAAACCCGCCATTTCGAAACAGGACGAATCCAAATAGTAGTACTGTTATGAAGAGCGCCGTTGTCAGAGCAAGACCGCGTCGGATCAACAACCGCTTGGGCTTTAATGCATTGAGCAACGGCGCTGCCCGTTCGACCAGGTCTGATGCAGACGGTCGCTTTTCGATGTCCTCCGAAAGGCAGTCGCGAATGAGTCGCGAGACTTCTAATGCAATACGGGCTCGCTCTTCAGGGTTGACCCGTGCATGAATGCGGAGCAGGTCGGGTGGGATTGTGGCTTTGAGTTCGGCTTCAGTCTTGTTGTCGGGCTTCTCATAAGTCAGCATATAACGCAGAACCCGACCCAGACTATAGATATCGAAGCCAGAACGAATCAGATGAGGTTTGCGGTTATCCCGGGCTTCGATGCGTAGCGGCTCGGCCCAGGCACGAGAGATAGCCGCTCCAGCCACGCGACCCCGCGCGGCGGCAATGCCCAGGTCGATCAAGACGAGCGCATTGGGTGGAATAGGACGACCATGCTTTGGTTGCCGCCGAAACATGATGTTGTCCGGCTTGATATCGCGATGGACAACCCCTTTCCTGTGCATCACCGACAAAGCTTGCGCAATGTCATAAAAGATTTGAAGCGATTGCTCAACGGAGAGCGCACCGCGAAAGAGATCATTGGTTTGGACACCCAAAAAACGGAGGACATTTTTTGTGGATTGTCTGCTGGTGGGGCGTTGCCGAAAGCGCCAGGGGACAGTTGTGAGCAAGTCGTTGAATTTTCCGAGACGAGTCTTTTGGTCCAGCAGGTCGTATAGCGTTCCGCCATCCAGGTATTCAACGGCAATAAACCGTGGCTTTCCCGGCAACGATGTCTCTGCCGTGTGAAACATCTGAACGACGCGCGAATCGCCACGGAATTTCCGCAGCCAAGTTGCTTCATTGCGAATTGCTTCTTGATTTGGACGAACATAATGAGGGGCGTCGACGCGCGCAATTTTGGCGACGGTGATCACACGATCGCGTTTGCGTCGTGCCAGCCAGACTTCTGACATGTTTGTTCGCTGCAGAATCGCCAGCCGTTCATATTCATCTGAACCAATATTTTGGGGTCGTCGAAACCATGTGAGACGTTTGGTCGTCATGATACGTGTTACATATTGCGTGGTACCGGTTTAGCAAACAAGTGTGCTGCCAGTACCGATTCATCAGCAACGGCTGTCACGTCATTGGGCCATGAGCGGTGCTTCTGGCTCCGTGGCAGCAGAGAGCATATCGTTCTGCTCTATCTCGAATTGGTAGGCGACGGAGTTGAAGTTGATGATATCCTTATCGTTGAGTGGTACGTTCCGTAGCGGTTCAAGACGTTGTCGAACGCGCGCTCGACCCGCGGTGATAAATGTGCCGCCAGAAGAGCCTTCATCGCGGATTTGGTATTGCTCATTCTCTTCACTAATTGTAGCATGCAGCCGAGAGACTCGCTTACTATCAATGACGACATCACTCTCCTGATAGCTACGCCCAATTGTCCATCGATTTGGCAGATGATGATCATCCGATTGGCGATACAGAGAGAGCGTCCTGGGCAGTTCACCCTCCCCACGCACCAAGACAAGCACCGCCATTGGAAAGGCATCATTGGCTGGCTCGGTGGCGTCATCCGGTTCCGTGACGTCACTATAATTGGGTGGGTCGGATGAAAACGAAAGGTCTGCCTGGCTGTGGCGACGGGGTCGGAAAAACCAAAAGAGGAGCAAAAGGACAAGCACTCCCACCGGAATCAAAGCAAGAAGTCCGATGCCCCGAACAGTTGCAACCATTTGCCCCAGGAACGCCACCGGATCTTCCAATATTGATGGTGAGTTTGCCCCAGGTTGTGTATTGGTGACCGGGTCAGATTGCGGTAATTCTGTTGCCGCAGGACTGACCGCTGATGACGCACCATCTGTGTCATCAGCCGCTGTTTGTGGGGTGGCTGTTGGCTCGGGCAGCGGCGTGGCTGTAGGTTGCACTACGTTGATGCGTAGTGAGAGCGGTTCCGCTTCCGCAATTCCCGTGAAGCGGTCTTTGACACGCACGCGCAACGTGTATTCACCTGTTTCTAAGGCCCCAATCGGAATCACGATTTGGTTTAGGGGCACCTCCTTTTGCAGACGGGTGATGTTGCCGATTGTATACTCAACAGATTCAATACGCTCTTCCGTCGTGCCCAAACCGTCTGGCAAGGTAATTTCTATCTGAACATCCAACGTTTGGTCTTCAGGTGCGGATGACCCAGCCGCAGCTTGCCAATCGAGCTCTATTCCTTGTGGTGGCTGGTCAATGGTGACCGCGGGAGCCAAGAAGGGAGGAGCCTCTAAAGGAACGTTGGTGGAAAGATTGCCCAGCTTCAATTCCAGTTGACATTCTGAGCAGCTGGGATAGGGGAACGTAATGACTGTCTGTGAGATATCCCGTGCAATCTGTTCCCAAATTGGTTGCAGATCATCGGTCGACGTATATTGCACAAACTGGCCACCTGTGGGACGCGATAGGTTTTGGAGCGTACTGGCTAGCTCGGCATCTTGAGTCCGATTTGCCCACTGGCCCAGTTTGATCGTGTGAAGCCGAATGTCGTTCTCTCTGGCCTGACCGATTAGATCATCCAACCCTACATCAAGACCACGTTCAAAGCCATCTGTGAAGATAATTGCGTGACGAGCGATATGTGCTGGCACGTCCTCCGGCACCGTGGGAGAGCTAAATGCATTTAAAGTTGCGTTGATTAAGCCGAAGAGAGGGGTCTCCGGCGTATTTTTGTTTTCATCAGGCGAATATTCAATTAATTCATTGAAAAAAGCATTGTGTTGGGATTTTGGAACCCAATCAATAATCGGTGGAAAGTCGTTGATGACGGTGGTGCCTTCTGCAGGTTCGCCTGTCCTGAATGCAGATAGCCACGTAAATTCGATCAGGGTTTGCTTTTCTGCATTTTGCTCTGCCACGCTCTGATTCTCGACCACTCTGTTTTCAAGAAACGAAAAGAGATCGATGGCAGAATCGCGAAACTCGACAAACATGGGTTGACCAGATTGACCAGCTCGGCGAATGTCCGCGTTTGGATTGCCCGGCACAACAAACTCATCCAGAGAAAAGGCAATCTGTACCCCGATCTGTTCGGAGATGACAGACGAGACTGCGAGAGGTTGGGCATCAATGCTGACTTGCACTTGCCCTGGATCGAAGGTGGCGTTCAGACCAAACGTGGGCGGAATATAGACTTTGCAAGTCGGAAATGCGGTCTGGCAATCTTGATGTGTAATCAGCTCATTTTCTTGCGCTTGGATGATTGTTTTGTTCTCAGTAATGAGCAAGCTAACAATCAGTACGCAGATCCATTTAGCAACCTTCAAGATTCTCTCCATTTGCTTAATCAGGACTTACGCGCAATATAGTGTGCTCTCTCTCGTACGGGCATGATATATCATGCCCGTACGAGAGGACTCTGCGTAAATCTTAATAAAAAGTTACGATAAATCCTAAATATCAATCTCTGGCTCTAATTCAATAAACGTTCGGCGTCCCAAGCTGATCAATGTAAAACCTGAGAGACGTTTCGGCTTGCCTGATTCCAATTTGCGATTCTCCACGTACGTACCATTTCGGCTTTCTAGATCGGTCAAATAGAACTCACCCTTTTTAATTGTGATCTCAGCATGTCCGCGTGAGATTCGCTCATCGCCTGCAATGTTCAAGAACTGTTTGCTCCCGTGGATGGCCATTTCCAATTGGTCCAAATACTCATCGCGCCCGAGAACACAGGGGAAGTTATGAACGACTGTTGTTGTGCGGGGTTCGATGTCTTCTCCTAATCCACTCTCAGATACGGGTAACTGTCCAGGGGAACGGGTGATCTCAACCCGTAAACGCATCTGACCAGAACCGGCTAATGATGAGGTCGTGCCATGGGGGGCAAACTGATCTATTTGATTTGAAAGCAACCGATTGTGATCCGCCGGGTTCTTTTCGGCTCCCCCTTGTTCGGTCGGTGGTTCCAAAGGGGGACGAACTTCGGAATCTTTTTTCTTGTTATCTTGCCTGTTATAAATGAGAACGCCCACGACTGCACATGAGATCAAAAAACCAACAATGGTCCAAACTGTGTTGGGATTCTGACCGATCCAAATGCGGGCGCGACCAAACAACCCTGGGCGCGTCACCACAAAGCCCTCGTATGTGGCTGTCGACGGCACACCTTCCGTGGTTCGCAGTTCGATAAAGAAGGAAAAATCTTTGTCGCCGCGTGATTGACGCATTGCATTTGGCAGTTCGAGTTCAATTTGTGAATCTATGAGCGACTGAGGTCCAAACTCCTGAATTTTTTGACCCGCTTCGTCGGAAATATATCCCTCATACGTGTCGACTCGTGCAAGATCGTCGGCTGCAATGCTCAATTCAAGCGTCAACGTACCTGCGCGCCAATCCGGTGGGGTGGGCGGTTCAATCGCAAAGGGGGCTGACGCTGGTGGTGGCGCTTCTGGTGGTTCATAAACGAAGTTAGCCACGGCCAGTATCGTTTCGAGTATGTCGCGCCGGGTGGAACGTTCCTGAGGCTTTTCGAACAGTAGCCCACGCGCATCTTCGGCAAGCACTTGGACGCGATATTCGCGACCTGGAATCAACCCCTCGGTACTCAATTCAACCGTCAATGTTGTTTCTGGCTGAAAAAAGCTCAAATCATTTGAAACTTGTGTCCCACCGCGATCATCCCAAACATTGACGATGAGACGCTGAATCTGATCGGCACTGGTTAGATTCAATGCCAAATAATATCTATCCTCCTGGCTATCGTAGCGAATCGAAGTCACGTCTGCGTCTGGCGGCGTAACAGGTGGCCGACAGTTTTGGGCTGAGATAAAGGTAAAGGGTGCTGGAGTAAAAGCCGTTTCCCGCAATTGGGCTTTAAGTACCGCGTCAATTGCCCCTTGCCTGGTGCAAACATTGGTGCTTGCCACCCACTGACTGTTGAGTCCGTCCATGATTTCCTGAAAAAGTCCGCCCAGGTTTGTCTGGTTCCCGATAGCGGAAAAGCCCAGCGTTTCCTTGGACATGGTTTGTAACTCGCCGCTATTTAGATTGGCGCAGCGATCATCTTCACAGAGACCGATGGTGTGAATGGGCGTGATACTTGTACTGTTGCGCGTGGAGCGAAAAATCACATCATCAAACGTGCGTTGGCTACATGGGCCTGTCAGATTGCGGTTGGTATCTTTGCCATCTGTGAAGACAATGATTGCTCGGCGTTCTTGTGGCCCTTGGATCTGCTGCTCGAGTATCTCAATTGCTTTATAGAGAGCGTTGTAGAGGCAAGTTGGTGCACCCGCATCTGCTTGGACGGCATCGATGGAGCGAGCCACCAGGTTGAGATCGTTTGTGAAGTCTTCGACAGGCAAAAAGGGTTCTTCAAGGCCAAGCTCATTGAATTTGAAGACGGCAAACCGAGCATTCGGCGGCGCATCGCCCAACGCTGATTGCGCTGCCTCGCGTACAGCACCGATCAGATCCACCATGCTCCCGCTACCGTCTAACAATAGTGCAATATAAAAAGGGGTCTGAGGTTTTTGAACGGTTGCATCGACTGGACGATTGTCCCCGCCCAATAACTCGATTGTCGCCGCATCAATATCGATACCCGACAAAGGTCGTCTATTGCCATCAACGACCGCGAAGAAGACATCAAGACTCAACTGGTCATCCTGTTCCTGGGTCGCAACATGTGTCACCACGACGCCGGAAGATTGTGCGTAAAGTCCCGGCACATCCAGATAGCTGATACCCCATATGATAGAGACGACGAACAGCGCCAAAATCTGTTTTTGGAAATTGTTAGAAGGAGCTATATTCATTCAGATAATCGAATTGGGATTCGGAATTCAATCGCTCATCGATAGATTCCTTTGGCTTTGTTGACGCATAGCGCCTGTGCCAAACAAAGCCTATCTTGAGTACTCGAGAATGACATTGCCAAGTGATTGCATCGTCATTCCTGCCTGAATCAAGAACCATCCACCACAAATTTGTAAGCAATTGTATTAAAATGGATGAGGTCGCCGTTTTCTAGCTGGACATGTTCGCGCGGTAAGAGTCGACGTTGATCGGACTGCTGGTCACCATTGATGCGTGTAATGTAGGTATGACCTGAGCTGTTTTCATCACGGATGTAGAAGGCATTCCGTTCCACAAAGATCGTAGCGTGCCAACGAGAGACGCGTTTGTCGGCCAAGACATAGTCAACCGTGCCGCCATTACGACCCAGCTTAATACCCGATTTGTATTGCCCTTTGATTTCAACATGACGTATCGGCACTTCGTTGGGGAGATGCGTATCATTTGTGGTCCGCATTAGCTTTGCGGATAGAGAAGCGGGCGAGCTAGATGGCGATATTGTTCTGTTTCGACGACTTGTTCCCTCTGGTTCAGTCAGGTTTTCGGCCCATGTATTGGTCTGCAGGATATAGGTCCCGGCGCGGCCTCGACCAATCATGTCGGCGCAGTCGGTGCCAGCCAGTTTTTTGCGCAGCCGTCCGATATACACATCGACATTGCGATTATTCACCGCTTTTGCCCCTGTGATGCCCCATATGTCGCCCAGTAGCGTCTCGCGACTTAAGGGTGTATCTGGATGGCTCACCAGATAATAGAGCAACTGAAATTCCAATTGTGAGAGCTTGAGCGGTTGGGAATCGATTGTGACGATTTCTGTGTCCGGATCGATCGTGAGGGAGCGAATCCGTAGTGCGGTATTGACTGTGGATTGTTGTGCTGTGGGTCGTTCTCGTTGTAAAAGACCATTGAGGCGACTCACCAGGAGGTGTGCACGATATGGTTTGTAATCGATGCGATCTGGTTGCACACTAAGAGCATACATTCGCTCTTCAATTTCCAACCGCTCGTCGATGTCGATCAGCATGAGGATGGACACATCGTCCTCCCAGCCAGCAAAGCGTTGTTGTGCACCTGGGATCCATCCACCACGTCGCAGAAGCTCATAGAATTTGAATGCATTCATGCTGTGACTGGATCGTTCAGTGGGAATATCAATCACAACTGCATCAGGTGGGTGCTGGCGGTGACGAAACACCCAGTCCATCGCTTCGTCCAGCGTTCTACAATAACGTACCCAGAAAGATGCCTCTTCCAAATTTCTCTTAATATCAACTCCGAGTCGAACATCACTTTCAGCGTAAAGCAGAACTTGAAGTGTCGGCTGATCTGGGGGATTCATGAAGTACCTCCTTTTAACCACTTATTTCTACTTTATTTGTATCATAATTTCCTGTGAGATACAAGGGGTGGTTCAAAATTAGGTTTACACTTTTGATATATAGACAAAAATCTATATGAGACCGTTTTCTCTCTGAGAACCGGCGAAATCAGAGAATATAAACGTTCTTTCTGTTTCTAAAAGTGTAAACCTATCTATCCAGCTAAAATGAACCACCCCAGATACAAATATGTTAAGTCTGTCTCGGTTATGCTGGATCCGATTGTCGGGTTCCACTTTTCAACCGGGGTGTGTATTGCCTGATACCGGTCGAAAAGCCGGTTCTGCGGTAGGTATCTATCCTGCAATCCGGCTCCTGGTTCGGCGCTCATTTTGGTTCTGGAAAATCCGCGATCTACTGGCTTATATAATACCAATGCAGGCAGTGCCGAATTTCTTCCATTCACTCCCATTTACAATGTTGTTACAATCTCGCCGTGCAGCTTGTGCTCGCCATGCTATACTGAGGCCAGAAATCACGACAGTGTGTCCCAAAGTGTATAAGTGGAGACTACTCAGTCAGAGAACCTGCTCTATTTACACACTTTATAATACACACTCGAAACCATACGTGATCAGAGAACAACGTTTTATATACAATTCATATACGGTGGGCACCGACATAGATGAGAATCGTTTTGACCGTTTTAATCAAGTGAAACAAACGAATTGAATTTCATTTATAGGCGAGTGCAAGATAGAAGGAGATAGAGATCATGGCTGATGAAATCCGAGCAGATTACGATGAGCTTGAGCAAGTGGCAAGCCGGTTCGCCAATCAATCCCAGGCCATCCAGCAGATGATGCAGAAAGTACGGGCAAGTATGGACAAATTGATCGGTGGCGACTGGATGGGACGGGGCGTCGAAGCGTTTGAGAATGAGATGACCAGCGAGGTGCTCCCTGCCACTGAGCGACTGCAGCAAGCGCTGGACGAGGCAAGCCGCATAACCAACGATATTGTACAAACTGTACGGCAGGCCGAAGAAGAAGCAAGTTCTCGCTTTCGAGTGAGCTAAGAACTTATCCGAAGAGCGGTTGTGAGTCCGACCAACTCCTCGAGCGAGAAGACATCATCACAGAACTTTTCGGATAAGCACATCCTATCCGAAAAGTGGTTGTGAGTCTGACCAACTCCTCGAGTGAGAATATATCGTCACAGAGCTTTTCGGATAAGCACGAAGAAACGAATCAATCAGATCATTCACGAGGCTCATCTAAGAAAATTATGCAAACCCATCTTTGCACCAGAGAGTAAGCAAAGCGTTTGCACAATTGTGTCTAATGAGCGAATCACGAACAGATAAGGAGTCACTCATGGCTGATGAAATCCGAGTAGTTTATGAATCGATGGACGAAATGTCTCAAACCTTCCGCATGGGCGTTGAGCAACTTCAGGACACCATGCAGGAAATGCAGGTCATTGCAAATACAATGGAAGAGGGCGCTCTTCTCGGTCGCGGCGGCGAAGCCTTTACAGATGCGATTCGCACCAAGTTGGCTCGCTCTTTGACAAAACTGACCGAAAAGTTTGAAGAACTGGATAAGGATGTTCAGGACGCAAAGAAGTTCGCCCAAGAAGCGGACAAACGCTCTAAGGGCATGTTCTAAGAATGTATCCGAAAAGCGGTTGTGAGTCCAGCCAGCTTCTCGAGAGAGAATGCATCGTTACAGAACTTTTCGGATAAGCATAAGTATTGATGAACCAAAATTCTAACAAACAGAGTAGGTTCTGTCATACCCGACAAGATTACGCTGTTTGCCAGATATAGATTGAATTGAGAGGAGATCCCATGTCTTTTATTAAGAAAGCACTGATTCGATTGGCCCGTAAGGTCTTACAGGGTGTCTTGAGCCAACTCACACAGCAGTTCAATATTGTACAAGAGCAGGCAATGAACCCCATGCGCCAGATGATTGCAGCCGTGACTGGTGGAATCTGGGTTGGTGAGGGAGCCAATGCCTTTGTAGACGAAGTATCAAGCCTGATGATTCCCGGTGTTGGCAAAGTATGTGACAACATTACGTTTGTGAGCGACAATCTGAAGTTTGCCGACGAGGTGATGGACAGAGCCGATGATGCTGTCAATGGCAAAGCGAATGCACTGGGTGATGTGTTTGACGCTATCTTCTAGACCCTTATACGTTTTAACGATTAATTATTCCTCTGATACTCTTAAAGGAGATTCTCATGAACGAAGTATATATGGATGTCCCAGCGGTTCGCGATATGGCCAAAGCATTTGGAGCAATTAGTGATGTGTTGAAAACGGTCTGCAAGGTATTGGAAGCCTTGATTTTAACACTCAAAACCACCGCCTTTATTGGACTCGTTGGCGGATATGCCGTGGCCAATTTCATGGAGATGATCAAACCCCACATTGAAGAACTGGCAGAGAAGTGCGAAGAACTGAACACCGACCTTGACGCTTCAGTCGATGCCTATGAACGAGGTGATGCACTTGGTGCGACTCGATTCTACTAAGTGCTTGTCCGAAAAGTTCTGTGACGATGCATTCTCACTCGAGCAGTTGATCGGATTCACAACCACTTTTCGGATAGATTCTAAAGTTGATATAGAATTTCCGAATGACGGCTGAAGTTCGAGGAGTCTCCCGAACCTCGAACTCGGTCAAAAGGGATATGATGCACCGATAAGGGAGGGCTTCGACAAGCGTCGAAGCCCTCCCTTATCTAAGTTTTTTTGTGTTATACTTTAAGTCGCAAATGTACTCAGGGTGATAATCAGGGCAATCACAAATGCCACGCCCAATAAGATAATCACGACACGCATCAGGGTACTCAATGTCGGGATGCGACGTTTTTTCTGTTGTGGCACCGGACCAAATCGTTCGATTAACCGTTCGGCAAGTTGCGCTGCATTGGCCAATCTTTGGCTTGTCTGCGGATGAACCGTCTGCTCTGCAATCTCGGCCACAATCCGTGCATCTTCAGCCCGATTCATACGCACGCGATCCATGCGCATGACTGCATCATAGACTTCGAGATCACTGTGAAGCTTAAAGGTATAGGGTGGTTCGCCAATCAGTAACTCGTACAGCGTCAGACCTAGCCCATAAACATCTGTACGATAATCCGGTCGAATCAGATTGTGTTTAATCAATTCGGGTGCCGTGTATGCTGGCAAAACAAAGATGGGAGAACCATCATGATAGAGCTTTTGATAGGGTGCCCAATTTGACTGCAAATCATCCTTGGTACTGGCAAGCCCCAGATCAAAGAGTAGCAGACGGGGTACACTTGGGTTTTCCTCAAAGCGGACAAGGGCTGCATCGGGACTCAATCCATAATGGTAGAGCCCTTTACTGTGTAGGAAAGCCAAGGCAGTCGACAAGCTAATCATAATCCAACCAACATGGTTGATCCACAACTGCGGGTTCTGGGTGATGACGCTACGGAGTGGCTCACCATCAAAGTAATCAAAGAGGTAGAAATAGAGCAGATGGCCCTGGAGAATAATACGACCATATGCATCTTCTTTGATCGAGGTGTTGGCGTAAGGTGGTCGCAAAGAGGGGAGGAATTTGCTCTGGTCACCCTGGAGTTGAATCTCTTGTAAAAATTCAGCTTCTCGCTTCAGGCGTTCCTTGTTCTCTTCCCCCGGATGGGCAACCTTTAAATAGACCGTCTGTTTCTGGTGCGTTGCCTCATAGAGAACTGCCGAGCGCAAAACGATCACTGCTTTGACAATTTCGATATCGCCCAACCATTCGCCATAATCCAGAATCGTTGGCGACATCTCTGCTGGACAAAAGGTTTCCTGGCAATAGAGATTTTTGTCGGGTGATGTACGTCCGCAAAGGAGACAGGTTTGTTTCATAGGGAATAGGGGCTCTACGCGAGATTGTGTACTTGACGACGTGATTCGTGGTGCGTACTGGATCGCTTGACGCACCACGAATTCATCGCTTGTACACTTTGTCGCGAAGACCCGAAATAGTTTGTAGAATCGTCACATGCTGCTTACTAGGATACCCTACTCTTTTCCCATCTCCTTGTCAAGAAACGTTTATACTTGCCACGGGTAGTTTCTGGTCAGCTCGAGTGACACTGGAAAGGCACGGAAGCAATCCCGGAATCGGCCAGTGTGTGATCCGCCGCCCAACGGTTCCGTGGCCGATTCTGGGATTGCGGGTCGATCCTGTCGCTTGTTCAAACGTCCAGTTTTCACCCGTGAGTAGTATATCTTGCTAAGAACCTATCCGAAAAGTGGTTGTAAGTTCGACTCACTTCTCGCGCAAGAAGATATCATCACAGAGCTTTTCGGATAGGCATTAATACCTCGTAAACAAAGTATTTTGGCATTTTGGTTCTCACCCCTGGCTCCTCTCCCAGCCTGAGAGAGAGGAATATGGCTCTCTTCCTCCACGAGTGGGGGAAGGGCTAGGGATGGGGGCGAACAGACCGAATAACTTGCTTTACGAAGTAATTAAGGACAAAAGCTATGTCTGAACCAACCATAATTGATCGTCCACCCCGCATTCAACCGGAGCTGCCGGTTGACGAAATCGAGATCCCCGGTCCGCCCGAGAAAGAGGAGCGCGGCTGGGAGAGGCTGATTCAGGTCGGGTTGCCGTTGTTGACTATTATTGGATATGCACTGGTCAGCGGTCGCAGCCCGCGCATGATGATCCCCATGGCGCTCTCGGTGGTTGGTTCGGTTCTCTTTTCTATCTATTCCTACTTCAAGGAGAAGAAGCGGCGGGCCGAACAAGAAAAAGCCTATTCTGATCGGATAACCGAATTGACCAAGGAGATGGCGCAACATCACGATCAGCAGCGGCGCTTCTATCGCTACAACTATCCTGATGTCCAAATAACATTTCGCCTTGTCAAGAGCGCACGGATCGAAGCCGAAAAGCTTGATCGAACGCTACGGGGGGAAGCGCGGCTCTGGGAGCGACGCATCTCAGATCAAGACTTTGGCGTGATTCGGCTTGGCATGGGAACCCTCCCCTCATCTGTGGTTTATGTTCTGGGCGATGTCGAAAATATCGACGATCCACAAGTGCGCGAAGCCATGAAGCTTGAAGCAGATTCGCAGTTCGTCACCGATATTCCCGTCATTCTTTCTTTGCGCTACACGCCTGAAGATGAGAGCGATGCGGGAAACAACTCGGACGCCGATCCGGAAGGAGAAGCGCAAGAACGGCAAGAGACCCGTACTCCCTCCACCCATGCCTTGGGCATTGCGGGAGAACGCAGCGCTGTTTATCGCTATGTCCGCGCAATGCTGGCTCAATTTACTGTCTTTCACGCCCCATCAGATGCTCGTCTCTATGTGCTGGCTACGCACCGACGAGAATGGAGCTGGACCGATGAGCTACCACATAGTCAACCCGATGAGCAGGGAAAACTCTGTTGCTTTGTTGAGGAAAGTAGCGGTAAAGCCATCGACACCCGCTTTAGCGACGATGAAGGAAACGAACTCGAACAGTACTTGGAGAGCATTCGCAAAGTCCTATCGCAACGCAAGATTCGTCTGCAGGATCGCGACGAGACCGAAGGCAAAGGTGATCCGACATTGCCCTTTCTGCTCGTCATTGTCGACCTGCTCGATGCTGTCTACGACCCAGATTCGCCATTGCGCGAACTTGAGTCGGATGCTGCCATTTCCATCCTCTTGGAAGAGGGGGCAATGCTGGGGGCGGCTGTTCTCTTCTTGGTGCCCGAACGAAGTAAGATTCCAAGCGGTTGTCAATCGGTGCTCGAGATTGAAGAGACCACACCCGCCACCAATAGCAAGATACAGCAATATCAGCGTCTGCACTTCCGCTATGCCGAGATAGGCATCAATACGTTCCGCTATATTGGCGAAGCAGATGAGATCGTTCAGCCGGATCAAATGCAAGATCTATCCAATCAGTTGGTGCGGCTTGAGATGCGTCAAGGAGCGGGTGCAAATTTGGCTGGTAGCGTTCTCTTTTTGGACCTGATGGGCTATGGTTCACTGGAGGAGTTGGTCGAGGCAACCTGGCGCAATTGGCAAGACAGTACACTAGATCGCTACGCCAACTGGCTACGCGTCAAGCTGGGGCGGATGGCGGGCAACAAGGACCGTTCACTGGTCTTTTCTGCCAAGCGCGATGGTGTTCACGGCATGGTGGCCGGTAGCACCGGCTCTGGAAAGTCCGAACTGCTCATCTCGCTCATTGCTGGCATGGCCGTGACCTACGACCCTACAGTCGTGAACTTTGTGCTGGTTGACTATAAAGGCGGTGGTGCCTTTAAGGAGTTTGAAGATCTGCCCCACTGTGTCGATATCATTACCAATTTGGCCGGAGAAGGCGTCACGCGTATGTTTACGGCCATCAAAGCCGAGATGGAGCGATGACAGAAGCTGAATGCCGACACTGGCACGAAAAACATTGTCGACTATCGTGAACAGAATCTTCACAACACGGGTGCACCCTATCCCTTTCTCTTTATTATCATCGATGAATTTGCCGAGATGATCGCGGATCGGGCTGAATATAAGTCAGAGCTAGAGAGCATCACGCGCTTGGGACGGGCGCAAGGGATTTCGCTGATTTTGGCGGCCCAACGTCCGAGCGGTGTTACGGACCAAATGCGCTCAAACATCAAGTTCCGCATTTCGCTGCGTGTCGAAACACCTGGCGAGAGCCGCGAAATGTTGCGCCGGTCAGATGCGGCATTTCTGCCCAGCGGCATCCCTGGACGGGGCTACTTGCAGGTGGGCAATGAGGAGATCGAGCTCATTCAGGTCGCTTATACGGGTGAAAAGTATCTGCCGCCAGCTCCACAAACGCAGCTCGAACCAGAGGCAGACTTGGAGGACACCACTGTCTTCATAAACGATGTAGAGCAACAACCGTTTGACGAATCGGCTACTGATCAGGAAACGGAAGCAGTTCCACTCTACAAGGCCATCATTGACCAATTGAACGAAATGGCCCGAACGCATGGCGTAGAAAAGCAACGAGCACCTTGGCCCGATTTTCTTCCCTTGCAGCTCTCATTGACCGAGACCTTGATCGCTCAGGATCCTCAGCTTCCAGCAATTACATCCGACGCCTATCTTGTCAACATTGATGCGATCACTTTGGGTCAGAAACCAGAACCGATTCTATCACTCAATCCCTACGTCAATCGTTGGTTGACTGGCGATCGGGGCTGGGTACAGCACCTTTCCTGGCAAGAACATGCGGTCCATCCCGTCGTTGGCCTGCTTGATAATCCTTACAGCGCCGAACAGTTGCCTCTGGTGATCGACATGCAGCGCGGGCACACTGTGCTCTTTGGCGCGTCCGGCTGGGGTAAAACCACCTTCATCCGCACCCTCATTGTTAGCTTGGCTGCCACTCACTCTCCTGACCATCTCCATGCCTATATTCTCGATTTGGGCGGACGTAATCTCAATGTCCTGGCTGATTTGCCCCATGTGGGTGGCGTCATCTCGCCCGATAGCGCTGGCTATGAAGAGCGAGTGGAGCAGCTTCTGCGCGAACTCGATGATCTGGTTGCCAAGCGCAAAGAGGTCTTGAGTGCGGTCGGTGCACCCGATATCTATCAATACAATGAGGCCCACAGTCGAAGGCAGAGCGGGACGCAGGATGCAATTCAAAGCGAGGCGCATAGCCATGCTCCGTTGACAGCCATTGTGGTTGCAATTGACAATTTTATTGAATTTCGCGAAACATTCGATAACAACGATGACAATGTTGAGAGCGTGCTGGATCGTTTTGTCAGCCTGGCACGCCAAGCCATTTGGCATTCACTTTGTGATTACAGCCAACCAGCTGAACACCATACCGAGCCAGCTCTTTAGCCTCTTCACCGAGCGAATGACGCTCAAACTGGCCGATCATACTGAATATCGGGCGATCGTGGGTGGGCCAGTGGGCGAAATGAGTGAGATCCCAGGCCGTGGTTATACCAAGATCGGGCGTCAACCCCTCAGCTATCAAATCGCGTTGCCTTTGACACCAGAGTTCGGCGGAATCGACGAGTTATCCAGCGAAGTACGGGCGTTGGAACAGCTAGCGGCCACAATGAACGAGTATATTAGAGAGACGGGGTACCGATACCGTCCGCCCGTTGAGATCAAAGCATTGCCCACGGCAGTTTTGCACAAACAGATTTTGGCACGCCAAAATGAACTGGTGTTGGATGAGACTTTTCTCACGCGGTTTAAGGAAATAACCGAGCAAAAATGGACGGAGAGCAAGTCAGCAGAGAAGGCCGATTGGCTAGAGGTGACCATCGGCGTTGTCTCTGGCAATCGGCCACGCCCCATGCACCTGGAAGCCAAGAAAGATGGCGTTCATGGCTTGATAGCAGGAGGCACCGGCTCGGGTAAATCCGAGCTGCTGATGACGCTAATTGTCGATCTCGCGCTCCGTTACGATCCGTCGATTCTCAACTTTGTGTTGGTCGATTACAAAGGGGGCGGTGCGTTCAAACCCTTTGAACATCTCCCCCACTGTGTGGACATTATCACCAACTTAAACAAAGCCGCGGTCAAGCGCATGTTCACCGCCATCAATGCCGAGATGCAGCGACGGCAAGCGCTCAATGCCAACACCGGAACCAAGGATATTGTCGACTATCGTAGCCGCGGTCTACATCTGACGCACACGCCCTATCCACATCTCTTTATTATTATCGATGAATATGCTGAAATGATCACAGACAACCCGGAGTTCCGCGATGAACTGGATAGCATCACACGGGTGGGACGTGCGCAAGGTGTGAACCTGCTGCTCGCCTCACAGCGACCCACGGGCGTCTCCGATCAGATGCGCGCCAACATCAAGTTTCGCATCTGTCTTCGTGTGGAAGGTGTGGATACCAGTCGTGAGATGTTGCGACGTGGCGATGCAGCCTTCCTCCCCAGTGGCATGCCGGGCCGTGGCTATATTCAGGTTGGCAATGAGAACATTGAACTGATCCAGGTAGCCTACACGGGTGAGACCTATGAGTATGCCGAGGAGCGAGAAGGGGAAGAGAAGCCCAAATTCTATGATGTGGCCGTCGAGTTGACAAACGAATTAGGCTAAACCAAAAAAATAAATAATTATACGCGAACGAGAGAATGGAGAGGGGGAATAAGGACAAACCATTTTTCTAAACCAGGTAAACGTTGGAAGCGTTGTGCCAAACGGTCCATCTCTTTCTGAGTGAGTTTGACGCCGGTCTCATAAAGAGTGGAATTCAGGTGAACGAAGGGTTGTAGTTGGTTAAAGCGAAAAGAACGGGCAAAATTGAGAACGGTCTCAAGAGAATCGAGAAGAGAACCGTTCCAGTGTTTTCAAGATGGCCCCAAACCCGTTCGATGGGGTTGTATTTACTGTGATAAGGAGGGTAGCAGGCGAGCTGAATAGAGACGATAGTGCTCAACAAACTGAGTGAGACGATACATAAACTGAGTCCGACGGGTATGATTTTCGGGACCATTGTCCTGATTGATCACGAGGGTCTTGACGTGAGGAAAGTGTTCACGTACGCTTTCCCAAAATCAATCAGGCAGTCGACAATACAGTCACTCGTCACTTTCGACTGAGTCAAGTAAAGAAAGAGTTCCTTGGTTGAAGGGAGGTAAATGCCAAAGGTGACTTTCTCGGTCTTCTTATCTTGAAAGTCATGATCGAGCGCTTTGACAACCACTCGACTTATCCCTTCTCTCGAGAAACGGTCAAGTAAAATCGTCGCTTTGGCATCCCAAGAGGCGCAGAACCGTCTCGTCTGCATCCGCTTCTTGATTGATCTGATGAATTCTATCAAAGATCGCATCGGTCTCTGGGATCTTTTTCACTGGTTGACTTTTTTTGACCCGGTTTGAGCCATAGCCTAACTCATTGAGCTTCAAGCGGATGGCCTCTTCACCAGGCAATTCCTCATCTGTGTATCCTTTCTGCTCGATGAGCTGGGTACGCATTTCGGCGGCGGTTAGTCGAGTGTACAATTGGGGGGGTCGAAAGGTGGGATCGGTCTGGCTGAATTGATCGGCGATTTCAACCATATCGGCCAGTAAAGTGGGGATATGGTCTTCGGCTTTTGCGACCACGTCGGTGGCTTTGGTCGACATAACAGAAGCCGCCTTCTAGTTCTTCCAGGGCTTTGGCTATCGTCGCCCGATTCCAGCCCAACTCTCGTTCTGCTTTCGTCGGACTCCCTTCGCATATCGTTTTGACCGTTTGGGCCATGAAGTGCCTTCTTTCGTATCCACTTAACATGGCCTTCGTCTCTTTCAAGACTTCAACCATTTCTGGCGAGATTGTCATTTTTGCTCCTTTTGGAGAGCTAGTTTAACACCTTCTCGCGTATATTTTATTTTTTGGATTGGCCTTATTGAAGGGCGAACGTCCCCGCACTCCTTGGCCACCTTTCTTGCCCAGCGCTCTTACCATGTCGGATCCATTGATCGAAGAGTATCTGGATGATCAGTATGAGCACTATCTAACGCTCAATCGAGTATCCAAGAATCATGCCGAACAACCAGCCGTCAATCCTTTTGTCCAAGATTGGTTCGATGGGCAGGCGGCGTGGCACCCTGTGGATTGGAACAAGCACGCCATGCGCGCCGTGGCTGGGCTGGTAGACGATCTCTTTGGCGCGCGCCAGTTGCCGTTGATTGTGGATTTCATGCTTGGTCATGTAGTGGTCTTTGGTGCATCCGGCTGGGGCAAGACAACCCTGATCCGGTCCCTCATTGTGAGTCTGGCCGCAACCCACTCTCCCGATGAATTCCATGCCCATATCTTTGACCTGGGTGGGCGAAATCTGGAGGCTCTGCGGGATCTGCCTCATGTGGGCACCATCATTATGCCCGATGAGCGAGGCTATGAAGAACGAGTGCAGCAGATTCTGCGCGAGATCAATGACATCGTCGATGAGCGCAAGCGTTTGTTTAACGAAGCGGGCGTCTCGAATCTGATTGAGTACAATGCCGATGACGATCATGTCGATGATGAGCGCACAGCAGATATTGGTGCAAAAACGGATCTATCGCCACCAGCAGAGACGGCCAGAAACGCCAAAGGCGTCGAAAGAGAGCCGAGAGGCTATACCAGAAGCGGCCGCAAGATCCTGCCTGCCATTCTGATTGCAGTCGATAACTTTGGTGAATATATTGAAACCTTTGGGGATCAGACCGGCAAGGACGACGATAACCTGCTCGGCGAACTTGTTGCGCTGGCCCGTCAGGGAAAAGCCTATGGCATTCACTTTCTGATTACGGCCACCCGCCTCAACGTCTTGTCTAGCAAACTCTACAGCCTCTTCACAGAGCGGCTGACCTTCAAGCTCTCCGATGCCACCGAATATGGTGGCATTGTGGGAAGCGGTGCGGGAGAATTGGAAGAGATTGCCGGGCGTGGATTGGTGCGTCTGGATCGACGCCCGCTCAATTTCCAAGTGGCTCTGCCGCCTGGAACAGTAGACAAGCAAGGACAGGTGCGAGGCGAAGCGCGTCAGGTCCGGCTATTGGCTGAGAAAATGAATGCGCTGTTGGACCAATCATCCCATCGTTATCAGCAACCATTACGCATCGATGCCCTGCCAAAAGCATCCTCATTCCGCCAGGTTTTGGCTGAGTTGCATGACTTGCGTATTGAGAGCAATTTCATCGATGGGCTAAAAGCCAAGACAGCTCAGTTATGGGCACGCAATGCTTCTGCCGAGGAGGCAGACTGGCTCTACGTCACGCTGGGGATTGCCTCGGGGAAATCAGAGCTCTTGATGACGCTGATTGTGGGGCTGGCGCTCAACTATTCACCAGACATCCTCAACTTTGTGCTGGTCGATTACAAGGGCGGTGGGGCATTCAAACCCTTTGAAAAACTCCCGCATTGCGTCGATATTGTGACCAATTTGAACAAGGCAGCTGTGGATCGCATGTTCACGGCCATCAATGCCGAAATTCGTCGTCGCCAGCGGCTCAATGCCGAGACAGGCACCAAAGACATTGTTGACTATCGACGAAAGGGGCTGCACTTGACGCGCGATCCGTATCCCCATCTCTTTGTGATCATTGATGAGTATGCGGAGATGATCGACGACAATCCCGATTATCGTGCCGAGTTAGAGAGCATCACGCGTGTGGGCAGAGCACAGGGGGTCAATCTTCTGCTCGCCTCGCAGCGTCCGAAAGGCGTGTCGGATCAGATGCGCGCCAATATCAAGCTACGCATCTGTTTGCGTGTGGAAGAATTGGACACGAGTCGCGAAATGTTGCGCCGACCCGATGCAGCACTTTTGCCGAACGGAATGCCGGGACGCGGCTATCTGCAAATTGGCAATGAGAATATCGAGTTGATCCAGGTCTCGTGGACAGGTGAAGACCAGCCGGATGAGCGAGATGCACCGATCGTGTGGCCCGACCGACCAGCTGTTGGAGAATTACAAGATGATGAAGAGAAGCCGGCTTTCTATGATGCCGCGGTCAATCTGTCGTTTGAATTAAACAATCGCCAAATGGCACCCAAACCCTGGCCCAGCTTTCTGCCCGAGACCTTCAGCCTGCAATCAACGATGGTCAATGCCATGGATAACAGTCGTTTCTGGCTCGAACCCAGCGTGACCAATTGGCTCAACGGCGAAACCGATGGTTTATGGAGTGGGATCGATTGGCGCATAAGCGCCATGCGTCCAGTGGTTGGCTTGGTGGACGACCCAGCTGAGGCGCGACAAGATCCACTTATTTTCGACCTGACCAACACACACTTGGTCATTATGGGAGACTCAGGCTGGGGCAAGACGACTCTCCTGCGCACGATCATGACGAGTTTGGCTGCGACGCATTCGCCCGACGAGTTGCACATGTATGTGCTCGATCTGGGTGGACGCAACTTTCGCAGTTTGGAAGACTTACCCCACGTGGGGGCCGTCATCTATGCATCGGATGAAACATATGAGGAGCGGCTGAACCGTTTGCTCGATAAGCTCAATCGGATGGTCGACATGCGCCAGCAGTTCTTGAGCGAGATAGATGCTGGTAGTCTCTACGCCTACAACGAACGCAACCCTGACGCTGCGTGGCCCGCTGTCTTGGTGATGATTGATAATTTTGCGGAGTTACAAGAAAATTATGAAGCACTGGTGGAGAACACGTTGTTGCCTCTGGTCCGTCGGTCGCTCAGTATGGGGATCACCTTTGTTGCAACTTGTAATGTCCCAAACAATATGCCGAGCAAACTCTATAGCCTTTTTGGGGAGCGGGTCACCTTTAAGCAGTCCAACCTTGATCGGTATATGGACATCGTTGGGCGTGGTGCCATTGAGATCGATGACATTGCCGGTCGAGGGTATATTCGAATGGGCGGCGCACCGCTGTTCTTTCATGTGGCGCAACCCGTTGGCTTGTATACCGAGGATGACGACCGCGATACGTTGTCTGAGGGTGATGAAGTGCGGTTGTTGGCCCGCCATATGTGTGAGTACTGTGCGTCGGATGCTCTGTCGCTCCGCACACAGCCTGACCCAATCGCTATTTTGGAAGAGATCGTCCCGCTACAGAAGATGCTGACCGAGTCCCAATCGTCTCTTTCTGGCTCGACGTTGTCTCAGGGAAGGCGCGCCCAAGCAGTTTTGGGACAGAAGGGAGACTTTCTTCCTGCAATCATCGATCTAAAACGCATGGGACCTCATTTTGCCGTCGTCGGTCCGCCGCTGTCGGGGAAGACAACTGCGCTCTACAATTGGGTTCTCTCCTTGACGTCACATTGTTCACCGCAGCAGGCAGTCCTCATTCTGGTCGATATGCAGGCGCGCTTTGTGGATTACGGTGGTCATCAGCGATTGGATGAGCTACCCCATGTGTTGGCCTCTGTGACGGAAATCGAGCAGTTAGAGGCGCTGATGGAAAGAGTGCAGAACGAATGCGAAGCGATGAATCAGGGGATCACCGAGCGAGAGCTCTTCGTGATCATTGATAACTTTGATGATTTTAGCGAAGAGATCGAACGTCAACGGGAGATGCAGCGCGATTTGGCCACCATGGCGCGCCGGTATGGCAATGATGGTTTACATTTTGTCATTGGAGGTGTGTTGGATGGCGGCACCAGCGAAATCCGCCGTCGGATCCAATCTTCTAACTATGGCATTGGTCTGCGGAATGCTCAATCCGTCGACGCCCTGCGCGTCATGCGGACTCCCGCGGGGTTGCGGGATAAGGAGTTGCCGATCGGGCGCGGCTACATCGTCAAGTCGGGACAGGCAACCATGATCCAGGTGTCGACTCCCTATGAAGCCATTGGATTCAACGGGTCTTTTCATACAAACGAGAATGGATCGAATGGTACGACCCAAATCAGAAGCAGCGGGGCAAAATCGCGTTCGATAGACGATTCCGATGAGGATGATGAGAAGAAAACCGCGGCACTTGATCAATGGATCGAACAGATCAAAGCGCGCTATCCAGAAGAGCGTGCTGTCTGGTCGGACGGAGTGGAGGCGACGTCTGAACCAGCGACACCCCAACAGAGCGAACGGGCCCAGCACATGATGCGGTTGCTGCAAGGGGTGATGCATTACGAATTGATGGAAATGGGCAAGAATGGAGTAAACGGCCACTCTGCAACTGCCGAATTTGTGCAATTAGAACCGACGAATTGGGGGAACGAAGAGAAACTATTGGCGCTTCTCAAAGGATTCTGGATGAGACAGAATGGCTATGAAGAGCTACCTGAAGAGACAGTGGCGCTGATTGTGGGTGATATGAGCGATGAAGATTATTTGCACGGTGTTGAACAGGCTTTGGCGGAGATGGAGAGTGGATAGGATGACGAGATGCTAGCAAGATGATAGGATGAGAGGATGAGTGGGTGCGAAAGTGATTAGAGATGATAAGGATTCAGAATATGGGACACGGATGAACACAGATTTCACGGATTGACTCTGAGAGAATCTGTGTTCATCTTGAAAATCCGTGTCCTACTTTTCAATCCCTATAATGTCTATTGAATAAGGGAGGTAGTGATGCATCGGCGTCTTGAGCTGTTTGTGGATATTTTGGGGACGGATGAACATCGTGCGTTGGCGCTGCCGGGTTTGAATGTGTCGGAGTTTATTGAGGCGATTCTGGCCGAATTCCGCTCTTTGGAGCATCTGGGTCATTCTGCCTCTGTTTATCAATTGCAAAGAGCTGACAATGAAGACCGATTAGATGATGAACGTCCGCTGGAAGAGCAGGTTGTTTCAGGGGAGCGGCTTATCTTGCGGGAGCGTTTGGCCCCGATTCCTGTGGGCGTTCAGAGAGCTCACCAAGATATCTATCTGTGTGAACAACAGAGTGGCGCGGTCTACAAATTACAGTGGCTTCCCGCTCTGATTGGTCGACAGACTGACACATCAGCTCGCCTGTCAAATGCCGATGTGTCAGGCAGAATCGACCGAGTAAGTGAAGAGCTAGATGAGGTGGAGCTCTCCGTCAATCTGGGGCAGTATCCGGCGGCTATGCGCGTTGCGCGTCGTCAAGCATTGATCACCGAAGAGGATGGTCATTATTGGGTGCAGAATCTGTCAAAAAACAGCATGTCTATCGTCGATGACGCTGGCGAAAGCGAGACTGTGTCGGCCGCCAAACATCCTCTGCATTCGGGTGATCTGATCCATTTTGAGCGCAGCGGGATCAGGTTGAAGTTTATGAATATCGTACCTTAGTTTATCTGAAAACGATCCAGATAGATTGAAATCAGTTTCGGAGCGGTGCTGACTGTCTGTCTTCGCAGACAATGTCCGTTTAGATCAGTCCACGAAGGTGAACGCCCGGCTTCGGCCGCGTGATGGACTTGAGTCCTTAGCCTTTTGCCACAATGCCACATTTTCGGATGGGTTCTTGACCAAGGCTCATATTACGCATGGCTCGGTGGTGCTTTTGCCGTGGTCATCTGGTTTAGAGAATTATTTCTCTTTCCCCTATGTTGAACCGTTGTCTCAACGTCTGCTTGGTTCGCTGCGTTCCGCGCACTCAACACTTCGCGCACAACATAGATGGGCTTGCTTTGGCTTTCATGGTAGGTTCGAATAATCATTTCACCGAGCAGTCCCATTGTGATGAGCTGCACGCCGACCACCACGAGCAAAACGGCCAAAACCAGCAGCGGACGCCCCCCGATGTCATCCCCAAAGACGAATTTCACCAGTGTTAGATAGAGACCTAAAAGAAACCCAAGACCAAATGACCCAAGACCAAGGGTGCCAAAAACGTGAAGGGGACGTGTGGCATAGGAGCCAAAAAACCAGACCGTTACAAGGTCGAGTACGACGCGTATTGTGCGGCCAATGCCATATTTGGACGTGCCGTATTGTCGCGCGCGGTGATTGACCGGTACCTCTGCCAATGAACCTCCAACCTGCGAGGCCAAGGCAGGAATAAAGCGGTGCATTTCGCCGTAGAGATGGACCTCCTTGAGCACGTCGCGACGATATGCCTTGAGCGAACAACCATAGTCGTGTAAACGCACATCCGTGATGTTTGAGATCAGCGAATTGGCGATGATGGAGGGTAGACGACGGTCGAGAAAGCGATCCTTGCGATCTTTGCGCCAACCACTCACAATATCATAGCCTTCGTTCATCTTTACCAGAAGCTTTGGAATATCGGCTGGATCATTTTGCAAATCGGCATCCATCGTGATGACGATATCGCCCTTCGCGTAGTCAAATCCAGCTGCAAATGCCGCCGTCTGACCAAAATTTCGCCGCAACTGAATAACCTTAAAGCGGTCATCGTTCAGCGCCAACTCGCGCAACCGTGCAAAACTTTGGTCAGTGGAGCCATCATCGACCACGATAATCTCATAACGAACGTTTTGCCCCTCAAGAACTGTTCCGTCTAGAACGTCTGTCAAGGCTCGATATAATTCTGGGATACTCTCTTCTTCGTTATAAAGTGGAATAACGACCGAGAGATCTGGTTCTCCATAAATGATCATGCTGCCAGTTTAATTTGAGATGTTCCTGTCTGTCAAACTATTCGAACAGTTGCATTCTGTGTTATAGTTTGCGCTTGGAAAATACCCAAGGATGTAATCGCCACGTAATTTAAACTTCGGACAATTGTCTCCCGACAGAAGATTGCCCTATTGTCCGAAGTTTAAGCGGCGTCTCTGTAAGCACCCAAGAATGACCGTGAGATTCATTGAACAAGAAAAAAGATTGTCCGGGCTTTCTCTCAAATTGGTGAACCAGCGCAACATTGTGATTGCTATCGCGATCGTTGTTTTGGCGACCCATGTCGTGATCTTCTCTGACTTACCGTTGATTTGGCGCACAGCTGCCGTGCTAATCTTGACCGGTTTGCTACCTGGTTTGCTTCTGGTTGATTGGATTGTTGGTCATATTGATCAGACGTTGTCGATGTCGGAGAGATTGCTGTACGGTCTTGGAGTTGGTTATGCGTGCATTGTTTTGATCATGCTGGGATTAAGCTATCTGCCAGGTGGGATTGCGCGCTGGCATACTTTTCTCGCGTTTGATCTGCTACTTGTTGTGCTTTTGTTGCGCCGTGTTATTACACATCGAAATGAGCCTGCAACTGCGCTGACTAATTTATTCACTCCTTTTCGTCAAAACGTTTCGATCTGGCCTGTTGTCGGTTTATTGTTGCTTGCGTTGGTCGGTGGCTATCTACGATTTATTGACTTAAGCTATTCGGAATTTCAAGGTGATGAAGCACGCGCCATGTTGCGGGCCGCCGAGACAATCCAAGGTCATCCCGATGCTCTTCTGGGTCACAAAAAGGGTCCAACTGAGATCGTGTTGCCGACGGTAATCTACTCGATGCTCGGTCGAATTGACGAAGCCACCGCACGCTTGCCCTTTGCAATTGCGAATTTTGCCGCTCTTTTTGCGCTCTTCCTGCTCGGTCAACGGCTCTTTGGGGATCTAGGGGGGTGGTCTGCGGCTATGTTATTGGCTGTTGATGGCTACTTTATTGGCTTTGCGCACATTGTACAGTATCAGAGCGTTGTCTTTTTGATGGTTGTGTTGGTCGTTTTGATCTTTTCGCGGCTAACTTCAGAGTTCTTCGCCCAACCTTTTGTTTTGAGATGTTATTTCATGCTTGCTGCCCTGCTTTTGGGCACTGGGTTGTTATCCCACTATGAAGCAGTTTTTGTCATCTTTCCCTGTCTATATCTACTCTATCGAATATGGCAGAATGGTGTATCGTTGTCGAGCTTGCTGTCCGCGCTGCTCCTGCCCATTCTCGTGGGCGCTTTGATTGTCGCGAGCTTCTACATTCCATTTGTCCTCAACCCAAACTTTGCGATCACATATGCCTACATCAGTGTCAACCGGATCGGTGGCAGCTTTCCCTACAACAACTTGGTCGATGTCTTTGAGCGCACCATGCTCTACAGCAGTAGTTACTATTTCTTTACCCTAGTTGGCTTGGCGGTCGGTGCCGTGGTACTCATCTACTGGCGCGGATTGGTTCGTCCTTGGCGCACCCTTGTGATTGCGCTATTTTTGGCAGGTGTGATGCTAACGATTTTGATCCCAGATTGGCTGACAATTTCTACCCTACCAGAAGAAAGTAACGACTATACGTGGATCTTTTTTGCATTCATATTGCTGCTTGCTTGGTTCCTACCCAATTTCCCCACCGAAGAGCGTGTAGCCTGGATCTGGTTTGGTGCGCCCATGATCCTTTCTCTCTTCTTTGTGCGCACCCCCAACACTCATGTCTATGGTTTTTTCATCGGTTGGGCATTGGTGGCGGGACTGATGCTTAGCCAGATTTGGCGTTGGTTGCAGAATGGGCTCGGTCGGCGAATGGCTATGACTATCGGCATTCCGGTTGCTGTCAGCGCCCTGCTCCTTTTTGGTACGTATGAATACTGGTACTTTAGTCATACAGACGTGGAGATCCTGCGCACCTGGCGTGAAAATCGACCGCGTGGTTACTGGGTGCCATACGAAATGCCGACCAATATGTCGATCTTTGGTTTCCCCTTTCGCAATGGTTGGAAAACCGTGGGGGTGCTTTATGAGGAGGGTTTATTAGAGGGTGCTTTTGAGACCAATGGGCGGGATGCGGTGAGTGATTGGTATACGCGTGGTCGCTCTTATTGTCCACGCGATCACAAATATTTCATCTTTAGCCACGCTGTGGAACCGGCCGAGGCGGATGGGTTGCTTGAATTACAACAAGGCCTAGAGGAAGAGTATCAATTATTTGGCACTGTTCAAGTGAATGGTCAACAGAGGTTGCACATTTATCAACGTGACATTGAGCGTTCCACAAACGATGCGCCCTCACCACAAATGTTTGTGCATGACGAGTACCAAGATGCTTTTGATGAGCGGCTCGCGGGACCAACCTTTGAACGAAGTGGCTCGATTGCTCCAGCCCTTGCGGAGCAAACAATCCAACATCCTCTTGATCTACGCTTTGGCGACTCAATCTGGCTGAAGGGGTATCGTGTGAATGCCACAACTGTCCAACCCAGACGGGATCTGGTTGTGACGCTCTACTGGCAGAGTGCTGCTCCGGTCGAACGTGCCTACACCGCCTTCAATCAAATCATTGATCCGAGCGATTTTCGCAAAGCGGGACAACGCGATGGTGAGCCGGTCTGCAATCGTCGCCCAACAAATTCCTGGCTGCCAAACGAGTTGATTGCTGACCGCCATTGGGTCTCCGTTTTTCCTGATGCGATTCCTGGAACGTACACATTGTTAATTGGTCTCTACGACCGGGAAACTGGTGAACGCTTGCCGATCTCAACGCGCGACGACCAACCGATGGGCGATTCGCTCGTTCTGACAGAGATTGTGGTAGAGTGAACTGTGCCCCGCATTGTGACTTCCCTTGTGTGGATCTTAGTGGTTGGCGGCATGATCTGGCTGCCACGCGGGATTGCGTTAGATCGTTTTGTGACAGCCGACGAGCATGCCTGGCTCACGCGTTCTGGTAATTTTTATCAGGCGTTTGCTCACGGTGACTATGCCCAAACTTTCCAGCGCCATCATCCTGGTGTAACCGTCACATGGGCTGGCTTGTTGGGATTTGTGCGCACATATCCTGCCTATGCTGAGCAAGCCCCTGGCCAATTTGGCTGGCTGACCGAGGAGATCGAGCCATTTCTGGAATCTCAGGGATATCGGCCCATCGATCTATTGGCGGCTGGGCGGCAGTTTGTGGTTCTGATGATTACGCTTGCCTTAACGACGTCGTTTTGGTTTGCTGTTCGGCTTTTGGGGTGGCAGGCTGCTCTGATGGGGTTTGGGTTGATTGCCCTTGCGCCGTTTCATGTTGGTTTGTCACGCTTGCTTCACCTGGATGGTCTGCTGAGCAGCTTTATGTTGCAGGCCCTCCTGGCCTTCCTGGCGTTCACCCGTCACGGTGCCTGGTGGATGCTGATTCTTTCTGGGACTGCGGCAGGGCTGGCTTGGCTGACTCGTTCACCAGGGCTATTTCTTATTCCATTTTGTGGGCTGGTTGCGTTGAGTGCCCTGGGCAATGTGCAATGGCAAAGGAGACAGAGCCAAAAACCCAGCGGAGAAGACGCAATCAAGCACTTGACGATCAAAGAGTTGCTCGTCGCCGGACTGATCTGGGTGCTGATCGGCATGGGAACGTTTACAGTTTTGTGGCCGGCCATGTGGGTGGCTCCCCTCGATAGTCTGAGTCGCGTGTTGGATGCCGCCTCGACATATGCTGCGGGTGGACACTCTAAACCGACATTTTTCAATGGAACTGTCTTCAGTGGCGATCCAGGTTGGCTCTTTTATCCGATCACCTTCCTGTGGCGTACAACGCCGATTACACTGATCGGTTTGCTATTGGCGTTTGTGATCGGGATTCGGCAGGGGGTGCAGTATGATGGCATGAGTGGAGGTGCAGCAGGTCCATCTTGGGGTGAGGGTCATCATGCCGTTCTAAAAGGGTGGTTTACTACCCAAAGGATTTCGTATAGCCATCAAAGGTTTCCGATCGTCAATATGTACATATTTCTACTCTATGCACTTTTCTTTTATCTTTTTATGAGTCTTGGTGCCAAGAAGTTTGACCGCTATCTGTTGCCAGTTTATCCTGCATTGGATTTGGTTGCTGCTATTGGGTGGATCGGCTTTTTGCAGTGGTTGACCAACCGTTTCGAATTTCGATGGCAGCAGAGCATGATCAATGGTGCAGTCGTTGTCCTAATTGTGATACAGGCTAGCTTCTCTTTCGCAACCTATCCCTATTATTTAAACTATTATAACCCCTTCATGGGCCGAACAACAGAGGCAACTGACGTGATGATGGTCGGTTGGGGGGAGGGGGCCGATCGGGCGGCTGCTCAATTAACCAAGGAAATTGGCGATGAGCGTCTTGTTGAGCAAACAGTCGTGGCGTCGGCCTACACAAACGGACCATTCTCATACTTTTTCTCTGGAACAACATTGCCGATCTATTTTTGGCATGAAGCAGATTACGCTGTGCTCTATGCCCAAGATTGGCAACGCAGATTGCCTTCACCTCGTCAAGTTGCATACTTTGAACGCTTGGAGCCGCTGCATCGGATCACAATTGATGAACTTGAGTATGCGCACATTTTCGACTTATCCACCGTCCCTCTGCCAGAGTATGTCACGGAATGGCGCTATCCAACGATACCACCAGATGACGCAGCACAAAATGAAGGTAACCAGGCAGATTCGACATCAGAGAGTCTGATTCGCTTGGTCTCCTATCAACTTCCCTCCAACGTGCTCCAACCAGGTGACGTATTGCCAACAACGCTCTATTTTGTCGGTTTGGGCGCGATGGAAGAGAATTTGACCGTCGTGATCCGACTGATCGGTGTAGACGGACGCGAAGTCGTGCGCAGTGAGGGGTGGCCCTGGGGGGCGCCCACATCGACTTGGCCTCTGAACGAGACTTGGCCCGATGGTCATCAGCTCTTGATACCCCCTGTCACCACATCAGGAATCTATCGACTTGATGTGGCTTTTTATAGCCCCGCCACATCATCAAATTTGGTTGCTGTCCAAACCGCAACCGGAATGCTCCTTGGCGAATGGTTGGCATTGGATTACGTGACGATTGGAAGTTACAGTGCTGAGCAGATTGATCCGCTGGAGCCACCAATTGAATTGGACGAACAGATTCAGTTGACGGGATTTTCATTGCAGACTCAGTCCAACGAGAATCAGACGAACTTTAATCGAGGTGGACCGTTATCTGTTGAGCCGAGAGACACAGTTGACGTTGCGTTAAGCTGGCAAGCGCTGGGTCCAATTGCTGTTGATTACACGGTATTTGTACATGTCGTTGGTTCTGATGGGCAGCTGCTGACACAGCACGATCAGCCGCCCTTGGCAGGCTTTTTGCCAACGACCCGTTGGCGGCAAGACCAGCCAATTGTCGACCGAGTCAGGCTTCAAGTTCCAGAGACAGCCTCGCCGGGGGACTACAAAGTCTTCGTGGGGATGTATCAATTAGAAACGGGAGAGCGGCTCCCGATCCAAAGAGATGGACAAGGTATGGGTGATGCGTTCCTCGCCACGGAATTTGCCATAAAGTAATCATAAAGTAATGTGGGCATTAGTCAATCGTAGGTCACTTCTCTGAAGTGACGAGCGATAAGAACCCTGGATCTTCACATGAAAGAGGTCGCACTCTTGGTGCCTGTCCCGCCAGAGACGGGACCTACGATATTCCGTCACTTCGGACATGTTGTAGCACAAACGTTGTAGAGTCACGTCGGCGTCAGTCAACCGTAGGTCACTTCTCTGAAGTGACGAGCGTCAAGAACATTGGATCTGCACATGAAAGAGGTCGATCGCTTGACGCTTGTGTATTGTTCTAGGACATCGACACCTCTAGAAATCGGCTACATCGCGACCACTCGCAGTCGCTGATACGGGAGAGATGTAGGCCAAACGGGGGTCGCGAATGAACCGAACAGCTCAGGTGTCGATCTCATAAAATAGTACACTTGTCCCGCCGGAGACGGGACCTACGATTGATTGTGCCATTGGGAAAAAGATGATCAACACCGCGATAAGGCGATTGATAGTGAATCGTCGATTGAATCTGTTTGCCATACTCATCGTATTGATTGCTGGTAACGGCTTGCTCCTCAGTCAAGCGCCGCTGGAGTGGCGCGTTGCGGCTCTTTTGGTTGTGGCCATTCTTCTCCCTGGATATCTACTCACGCAACGTTTAGAACCCGTCCGAAATGTGGTCGTGCATCAAACCAGATTTCTGAGAGAAAAAGCATCGTCACAGAGCCCTTTGGATCAGACCGTCGTTCATCGACAAGAGTACTCCTTGTTCGGTCGACTCGAACAAGGCACGCTCATCATTGGAACAGGTTTTGCACTGGCCGTGATGACCATGCTCTTCTTGAGCTATCTACCTGGCGGTCTCAACTTTGTTGTTGTCTTAGTGACGTTCGATCTGTTGATATTGGTTTTATGCGCTGAAAGCAACTTAGATATTCGACCAAAACTCTTTGGCAAAGAGCGCGCCACTCACTCTACTCTTCATGATGGCATCGAACAGAGAAATGAACCTACCCAAATCAGTCCTCCTGCTTATGGACAATCTCAAGTTTGGCTGTGGACAGGCGTGTTACTGGTGCTCCTCTTTGGTGCCTATTTTCGCTTTGCCAATCTTGGATATTCCGAGTTTCAGGGAGATGAAGCGCGGGCGGTTCTGCGCGCCGCGGCAGTGATTCAAGGCTATGATGATGTTCTGTTTTTACATCGCAAAGGACCAACTGAAATCTTAATTCCTGCGGTTGTTTATGCACTAACCGGCCAGTTGACTGAAGCCACTGCTCGCTTTCTGTTTGCCTTTGCGAATCTGACGGCACTGTTGGCACTTTTCATTCTTGGTACGCGGTTGCTCGGTCCGCTAGCCGGTTGGGTCGCTGCCATGCTTCTCTCCTTTGATGGCTACTTCATTGCCTTTGCGCGCATTGTTCAATACCAGAGCATCATTTTCCTGATGTCGGTGCTGGTTGTCTTGATGCTTTATCGGCTGGCCACGCAATCCGATCATTCTGGATTGCGCAATCAGGGTCCCCATACATTGCGTGGCCTAATGCTTGTGGCTCTGCTATTCAGCGTCGGTTTGTTGTCGCACTATGAAGCAGCTTTGGTGGTGATCCCTGGAACCTTGCTGCTGTGGCAACTGCGGCAAGGTTTAGAGAACAGGATATTCTTTTCAGCCGTTCTTGCAGCTGTGGTGTTAGCAAGTTTGCTGGTCGGCAGCTTTTATCTCCCATTTGTCATCAATCCAACCTTTCAAGATACCTTCCGCTATCTGGCAAGTAGCCGTGTCGGTGACGCATTTCCCTATAATAATTTGGTCGACTTCGTGCAGAGAACAACATTTTATAGCACAACGGCCTATCTCTCATTACTCATTATTGGAACGCTTGGCGCACTAACATTCACCTTCAGACGGTGGGATTCGAAAAGAAGGTGGTTATTGGCAATTCTTATTGGCATTGGATTGTTGCTCTTTGTCTGGTCACCCAACTGGCTTCAATTTGGCGAGACCGATTTTGCCTTCGCCTTCTTCGGTATCACCCTCATCACGATCGGGTTCGCCACAACCCACCAACAAACCAACCCACCAACAAACCAACCCACTCTTTTGCTCTGGCTCTGGTTCGGTCTTCTCTTTTTACTGGCTCTCTTCTTTGTGGAAGATCCACGGACTCACGTCTACACATTTTTTATCCCGTGGGCGCTCCTGGTGGGAGGTACGATTGCTGCCGGGTGGCGGTGGATCAATAAACAATGGCCTGGCAACCCTTCCTACACGTTGGGCATTCTATGCGGTATTGTCGCGATATTCTACTTTGGAAACTATGTCCAAGCATACTTCATTGATCACAGCGTGGAGCGGTTACGCCTTTGGCCCGATGCGCGTCTGAACGGGTATTGGGTGCCATTCGACATGCCAAGCGAGCAGGGCATCTTTGGTTTTCCGTTGAAAAATGGCTGGAAGGCGGTAGAGGTACTCTACCAAGAGGGAGTTCTTGACGGCTCCTATCAGACCAACACAAAACCTCACGTGGTGAACTGGTATTTGCGTGATGGGGATAACTGTTTTCGCGATCATAAATATTACTTTTTCGTCAACGATCACAATCTCCATCTACGTGATCAGCAGGCTGAATTGCGTAAACGTTTGCAGACCGACTATGGACTGTTTGGTGTCGTAACCGTCAATGGCGACAAGCGATTGGAGATTTACCAAAAAGACCACGGACCGGCTCCTATCCAGCTCTTTGAAATTGAAAAGTATGAGGCACATTTTGACCAATCGCTCTCTGGACCAAACTTTGAGATTGCCGAGCCGGTTGTCATGCCCGATGTAGCATTGGACGCTTCAATGCTAGTTGACTTCCGCTTTGGTGACGTTATCCAATTAGTCGGTTATCGGCTGGAAAAACAGCAAGTTCAACCAGATAGCACTGTCTTGGTTACGCTCTATTGGAAAGCTCTGACAACGGTTGAGAACGATTACTTTGTTTTCAATCAGATCATCGATCCAGAAACCAATCGCAAACAGGGTCAGCTTGATGGTCAGCCAGATTGTGATCGGCGACCAACCTCTACTTGGCAACCGGGCGACTTGATTGTGGACCGCTACCGCGTGCCCATCTTCGCAGACGCTGAGCCGGGAAACTATCCACTTCTGATTGGCCTTTACGATCGTGAAAGCGGCGCTCGCCTGCAAATTACAACGGCAGATGGGACTGCAGTCGGAGATGCGTTGACATTGAGCGAAGTGTTGGTGGCAGAGTAAGTGGATAGGAAAGTGACTTGACGACTGGCATGGTCATGACCTTCCAAATTTCACACATCATGCCGAACTTGTGCTATACTTATCAGCCGCATTGACCCCATCAAGATCTGAGTTGATACCCATCTCCAGATTCATATTGTGACGATGTTCATTACTTATAGAGACGCCGCTTAAACATTGAACAATGGAATTCAGATTGACAGAGAGGACGTTGTCCAGTGTTTACATAATGTGGCGATTATCACCCAGGGAGTAGGACCTTTTATGCGTACGAAGATTTTATACTTCCTCATTAGTTTATTGTTGTTATTGATGATTTCTTTGTGGACGTTCTTGAGTCCCGCTGTCGATGAGCCACAGGTATCTGTTGTGCTTGCCCAGAGAGCGAGCGATTCAATCACCTATACATCTACGAGTTCATCCACGTCATCTACGACCGATGCACTTTCTTGTAAGAGAAATTTTATCCCGACTGGGCAGACTGGGCTTACACACACCGTAAGTGCTGCGCGGGGCGAAAGCAGGGATGCGACCACATCTTCATCAACCCCACCCTATGACAATAGCTCTGTCATTAAGCAAATGGTGTGGAAACCTTGGACCTCGACGGCAACGCTGTTGGAGAGAAGCGACAACTGGGCCATTACTTGGGCGGGAGATGGCGATTTGTACGCTGCTTACGGCGACGGTCAGGGTTTTCGCAATCCATTGCCGGGCGAAAAGCTCAGTCTTGGGTTTTCTAAAATTTTTGGTTCACCAACTGAGGTGAATGGTCAGATTACGGGCTTAAGTGGCATTAACATCATTTCGTCCTATCAATTGGTCGGTGCCGGTCGTATCAAAAAATCGAGCAGTTTGTTGGCTGTGAATGATCAGATCTATATGTGGGAGCGCAACGTCAACAACACGGGCAATGGCCACAACTCTAGGATCGCAGTTTCGAAAGACAAGATGGTCACCTGGCAACCAACTGAATGGACATTCGATGAATTTGGTTTTTGCTCTTTTATCAACTACGGCAAAAACTATGAGGGGGCACTGGATGATTTTGTCTATTCAGTCTGTAATGATCATCCAAGCGCCTATGACAACACAGACCATTTTATCTTGATGCGTGTGCCAAAAGACAAAATACTGGATCAAGGTGCCTATGAATTTTTTACCGATCTTGCCACAGCCAACCAAGCCGCATGGTCGTCAAGCATTTTGGACCGCAAACCGGTCTTTCTTCACACTGGAAAGGCACGTCGTTCATCGATTACCTATAATCCTGGTTTGAAGCGCTATTTCTGGTGGCAGGGCTATTTTAGTGATGATGCCCGAAATGAGTGTGAACAATTCGGAGTCTTCGATGCAGAATATCCTTGGGGTCCCTGGACCATTGCTTATGAAGTCAAAAAGCAAGGGGACACAACCGATTGGGAATACCCACCAGGTGATTTGGCCATCTTTCCACAGAAGTGGATCAGCGAGGACGGGTTGACCATGTACCTGGCCTTTTCCGCCTGGGATACACTTTCGGTGCGCAAGGCGACGATTGAGCTCCATGCAACACCAGAGCCGACGAATACACCGACCCCCCCAGGCAATGGAGGTTTAGAAAAGTCCGTCTTCTTACCACTCGTATCCAGTTTTGCGCCAAAAGAACAGCCAATTCGGACGCTAAACATTCCAGTCATTCACCCCGATGACGATGCTGAACAGCATTTGGATGGCAATGTGGTGATCAGCAGCGAAAAACTCGATATGGTTGAGACGACTGGCAAACAAACTGTTGGCATTCGCTTTATTGGTCTAAACATGCCCGCCGGTTCGACGATTATCAGCGCAAGAATTCGATTTGAATCGGATGCCCGGAGCGTTGGTGAGGCCGAACTCTTTTTTCGCGGCGAAGCCAGCGATGCCCCCGCGCGCTTCCGCACATCGCGCAAGAGCATTTCTCGACGGCCCCAGACCAGTGCCGAGGTTGCCTGGCGCAATATTCCCGAATGGCCAGACAACAACATCCTTTACTGGACCCCAGATCTAAGCCCAATTGTTCAGGAACTGGTCGATCGTCCTGGTTGGCAACAGAACGGAGCCATGGTCTTCATCATCACGGGGGACGGCATACGGGTTGCTGCATCATATGAAGGCGATGCGGATGGTGCGGCTGTCTTGCGCATTAGCTACCAGGCACCACCACCACAATGAGGCGCTTTATAAGAGCGAAAATTGGTCAAATCGAGGTTTTATGCGATCCACAGATGGACAGGATGCCCAGGATTTGCTGAGCGAAAATCCAGTCAATCCCGTCCATCTGTGGATGATTATATTTCTGGAATCGCCTAATTTGAGCGAATTGAGAAGACAAACGGTAACTGAATGACCATCCCACATTCCTTTAGGCGTTGGCAGCGACAGCTTGCTTTGCTGCTTCTCCTCGCCGCGTTGCTTTTGCCGCGCATCTTTGCACTCGACCATTTCGTCACGATTGACGAAAAGCGTTGGCTGACGCGATCTGCCAATTTTTATCACGCCCTTGTCCATGGACCCTACGAAAACACTTTTCAACAAGGACATCCTGGCGTGATGACCATGTGGTCGGGACTGATTGGTTATACATTGACTTTCCCTGACTATCCAACGGTTGCGCCTGGTCAATTCGATTCTAAAGATGATGCGTTAGAGGCATTTGTCGCGACCCAAGGACAGACACCGATTGCGCTTCTTGCGTCTGGACGACGTGTCGCTGTCCTCATCAACGTGTTGGTACTGCTCGTCGCGTTTCTTGTCAGCATACGCATAGTTGGCCTGACGCCTGCTCTGATTGGCTTTTTGCTGATTGCGTTGGACCCCTTTCATGTTGCCCACTCACGTTTTCTTCATACGGATGCTCTTCTTTCGAGTTTTATGCTCCTCTCTCTTGTGGCACTGATTGCCTACCTGGTTGAGGGGCGACGAATTGCGATGCTTGGTCTATCCGGCGTTGCGGCCGCTCTCGCTTGGTTGACGAAGACGCCGGGGCTCTTTCTCATCTCATACGTTGGGTTGATCATTCTCATGGGGAATGGGCGCGAATTCTATAGAACATACAAGGAGCAGGGCATTGCTGCGTTTAGTCAATCGGCTCTACGATTGCTCGTGCGTCCCTATCTTCTTTGGTTGCTTGTTGCAGTTGGTGTCTATTTGCTTCTCTGGCCCGCAATGTGGGTAGAGCCCGTTGAGACGTTACTCAAAGTTGTCAATATTTCCAGTGAATATGCCGCCGAAGGACACTCGAATGCACTCTTTTTTGCTGGCGAAGTGTTCAATGGCGATCCAGGATTGGACTTTTATCCGATTACCTATTTGTGGCGTACAACACCGATCACGCTGGCCGGACTTGGGCTCGCCATCCTCACATTTATGGCGGCTGTGGTATGGCAACGTAACATCGCTCTAGAATTGAGGCAGAGTCGGTCTATCCAAATCCTGTTTGTCTATGTGCTGCTATTTGCCCTTTTCTTTGTGCTCTTCATGAACCTAGGTGCCAAGAAATTTGATCGATATCTTTTGCCGATCTATATGCCGCTGGATTTGGGGGCTGGAATTGGCTGGGCGGCTCTTGTTAGTTGGATTTGGCGGTGGCAAGTATCTATGCCGACTCGCATTGGTCGTGGCATCGTGGTTGCATTGGTCGTGGCAATTGTGGCTGCTCAGGGGGCGCTGGCTCTACCGACTTTTCCCTATTATTTGAGTTACTACAATCCACTGATGGGTGGCGCGGCAGAAGCCCAAAAGACGATGCTGGTTGGCTGGGGTGAAGGAATGGATGAAGCTGCGCGATTTATTTTGGGACAGAGAAACGAGGAGCCAATCGCTTCCAATGCAGCAACATCTTCAAGTGCCCCAAGCCAAAATCCGATTGTATCCGCCTGGTATAGCCGTGGTCCATTTAGCTTCTTTTATCCCGGCCAATCTGTTTCAAGTCAACATTCTTGGACGGCAGATTATGCGGTACTCTATCAAAATCAGTGGCAGCGCGAAGTGCCGGCGCGTCAATTGGTTGCCCACTTTAATCGTCAGAGTCCAGACCATGTTGTGAAGTTGGGTGGTATCGACTATGCACGTGTTTACAAACTGACCGATAGCCCCTATGCCGATTTTGTCGTTGACTGGGGTACAAGCATACGCCTCGTCTCATATACCTTGACAACAGGCACCTTGCAACGCGGGCAGCCGCTTCGGTTGGCCCTCTATCTGGAGAATATAGCGCCCATTGAGAGCAATCTCAATATGCTGGTGCGTATCGTCAATGCTGACGGATATGAGCTGATGCGGAGCGACCGCTGGCCGTTTGGTTCAGCAACTTCGGATTGGCAGATTGGCGAACTTTGGATCGATCGTTTTAAGTTTGACGTTCCATCAGACGCACCTGATGGGCTCTATCGGCTTGAGATCGTCTTTTACGAACCAACCACACTTGAGCGATTACCCATCACAAATGTCAACCACAATGAGCATCTTGGCGATACATTGGTTCTTGACTACATCCCAATCGACCCATTTGAATCGGCGAAGGCAACGCTTTTGCCCCAACCCGTCAATTTTGCCCAACAAGTGGAGCTCTCTGCTCTCGGTCTGATGTCTGGTGAAGGGTTGCTCGATCGCCAGCCCCTGGCCACATTTGCGCCTGGAGATCGGATGCAGGTGCATCTCGTTTGGACAACGTTGGCTCATATGGCGACCCATTACACGGGCTTTGCTCATTTGGTGGGTCCCGATGGCACACTAGCCGCGCAACAAGACAAGCCGGTTCTTGACGGGTTTGTGTCAATGCCGCTTTGGTATCCAGGACAGAAAATGCTGGATGAATATCAGATCACAATCCCCGATACTGCCACCCCTGGGCCATATCGCTTACACGTGGGCCTCTATGATCCGGCCACGATTGAGCGTTTGACTGTGCAGCGCGGTGACGAAATCATTGGTGATTCATTTCTTGCAGCTGAGATTATGGTTGAGTAGATGGGGGCGGTTCATTTTAGGCGGACAATTAGGTTTACATTTTTGCAAAGAGAAAAGGGGGTGGTTCATTTTAGCTGGATAGATAGGTTTACACTTTTAGAAACAGAAAGAACGTTTATATTCTCTGATTTCGCCGGTTCTCAGAGAGAAAACGGTCTCATATAGATTTTTGTCTATATATCAAAAGTGTAAACCTAATTCTGAACCACCCCAGTAGATGCACAAGAAAATATTGAATTTTGCTCTAATTTTGACTTGTCTGCCACTGACTGCCTGGTTTGCAACTCCACTCTTCTCTACTTCGCTATTTGACGAACCATCTTTCTTCAAGACGCTGTTATCTGATGTTGCATCAATTGATCGTCCATCAGAGGCTGAGAGATCGTTTGTCGATGAAGCGTTTGAAGGGACTCGCCATCAAGGTCGATATGCCCAATTACAATCTGTTCAATCAGCTGCACCACCCGTCCCGCCAAGTCGCGTAATCGGTCAACTTCGGTGGGACCCTGCGGCAACTGTTCTTCGTCTGGCCGATGGCAGTGATAATTGGTCCATGACATGGGGGGATGATGACAGCCTTTATGCTGGTTATGCTGATGGTTGGGGCTTCAAGCCCTTTCGTGATACGAAGCTAAGTTTGGGATTTTCGCGGATTTATGGCTCTCCGGTTGATTTCACGCGTGAAGAGAATTTTGGCGGCAATATTGCATCACCTCAGGAAATACCCGGCGATGGTCGCCACAAACGCAAGTCAGCCAGCTTCTTAATGGTCGATGGGCTACTCTACATGTGGGGGCGCAATGCCGATCTGAATGGCAACGTATGTCAGCTGGCGGTTTCGGCCGATCGGGCCGTTTCGTGGAGCTACGTCAATTGGGCATTTGCCGAGTTTGGCTTCTGTGCTTTTGTGCAATATGGACGTAACTATGCCGGGGCACGTGACAATTATGTCTATATGGTGACTCCAAATGGACCAAGTGCCTATAATTCAGCTGATGCATTTATCTTAACACGGGTGCCAAAAGACAAGATTCTAGAGCGCAGTGCTTATGAATTCTTTGTGGCGCGTCATGAAAATGGCACGGCTAGCTGGTCTGGAGACATCAACCAGCGACGACCCGTTTTTTGCGGCCCCCGACATGGCGCGTCGTTCATCGCTCTCGTACATTCCTGGCTTAGACAGATACCTCTGGTGGCAGGGCATTTCTCACGATGGCGATGAACGTTTTGAGGGGGGCTTTGGCGTCTATGATGCACCTGAACCGTGGGGACCGTGGACAACGGTCTATTTCACTCCTGAGTGGGCCAGCGCCGATGGTCGAACGCTTTATTTGGCCTTTTCGGGTGAAGATTCGTTCTCGATTCGCAGGGCAACGCTCGACATTTTGGTTACACCCACCCCGACCAATACGGCGACACCGACTGCTACAAACACGCCAACCCATACACCAACCAATACGGCGACACCCACAGCGACCCTAACACGCACACCAACATTCACACCAACTCCAACCAGCAGCGCTACACCAACATTCACACCAACTCCGACCATTACACGCACACCGACCCATACACCGACAGATACTGGTACACCGACATCGACCAGTACTCTTGATCCGAGCCAGACAGAGACGCCCATTTTGACGTCGACTCCGACTCTGGCGCCTACATCAAGCTCTACACCAACGTCAACCAGTTCCGCCACGCCCACCTTCACATCTACACCAACGGTCACGCGTACACCCACCTTGACACCGACTGCGACCACCACGCCACGTTTTCGTTACGATACAGACAACGACCGGGTTCCAGATGTCTTTGAGGATGCGAATATGAGCGGAACGCTGATGGACGATGATACAGACCTGGATATGCAGCCCAATTTTGCAGATCCAGACGATGACGGCGATACCATCTGGACAATCAATGAAGCACCCGATCCTGACAAGAATCAGCATCCTGATGATGCGCGCAATACGGACGGCGACCTACTACCAGACTATCTAGATGATGATGATGATGGTGATGGTGTCCGGACGCGAAATGAGAACAAGGGCGACTACAATGAAAATGGTCAACCAGACTATCTGGATGCCTCAATTGCCACCATTCTTTATGCACCGCTTGTCTCGCGTCCGTTGCCCCCTCCAACGCCAACTGCAACACCGCAATTTGTTGTTCGCACCCTCGAACAGTCCATCATTGACGGCAAGGATGACGCGGAACAGCGCGTGAGTGGTGAGATGAAACTGGACAGCAAGGCGCTGGAGCTATTTGATGATGCCGACCATGAACAAATTGTTGGGTTCCGTTTCCAGGAGATCGATATTCCACCCCGAGCTAGAATCCGCAGTGCACAGCTCATCTTTATCTCTGACGAGGTAGACTCCGAAAAGACCACGTTTGTCTTCCGTGGTGAAGCTGCACCATATGCAAAACAGTTTACCCAAGCCAAGCGCAATATGGCGCGGCGTGACTAAACGGAGGCCAGCGCCTCCTGGCGTGTACCCCCTTGGGATGTTAAAAATAGTGCATATCCATCAACAGATTTGTCTCCCATCATTCAAGAAATTGTCAATTTGCCCGGCTGGCAACCAGGGAATCCCATCGTCATCATTGTTTCCGGGGAAGGACTCCGCGTTGCCGAATCATTTGACGGCGACGAACATAACAGCACCCGTTTGCGTATAGAGTATGAGGAATAATCCCCATTATACTGCGGTTGTGATGAAAACCGTAGTCTTCGAAAGCTCTAGCAGAGAGACCAAACTACGTATAGTGACATTTGTCACCTTGGTCCCTGATTTTGGGTGTTCAAACCCTATACAAGCGAGTCCTTAGAACACCTCTGAGGGTCTGTTAGCGTCAAAAAGGTTACAACATGACAAATTTGAGGTGCGAACCCTCTACAAACCCTTGAAATTGTCAATTAGGGTGACAAATGTCACTATTACGGTTTTCATACAGAGCAAAGTATAATAGACTTTTCATTTGTTTGATTGCTATCAGTGCAGTCATCCTGTCTAGCTCAGCTGCGCACGCACAAGCCGAAAATCAGGTGGTAGCGCCGACCTTTAGCGTGGCGCGGGGATTGTATAATGCGCCGCAAATCCTTGAACTCACCACCATCACGCCCAACGCGCTCATCCGTTATACGCTCGATGGGTCACCACCCAGCCCCAGTCGAGGCATATTGTATGAAAGCCCAATTCTCGTTCGCACAACAACGATCGTACGTGCACTTGCCTATCGGGCAGACGGCAGTCTGCTCCCTTCACGACATGTTACCCACAGCTACATCTTTATTGCAGGGGTTGCCAGCCAACAGGGCATTCCAGTGGGATATCCTGCGGAATGGTCGGCGGCAGACGCCGACTATGAGATGGATCCCGAGGTCGTTTTCGATCCAGTCTATCGTGACTTGATGGTTAAAGCCTTGACTGAGATTCCAACGCTCTCTATCGCGGCTGATCAGAACGCACTCTTTCATTCAAATATTGGTATTTACCGCAACCCGCGCAATGGCGGTCCAGAGTGGGAACGCGCGATTTCTGCTGAACTGCTCTATCCAGATGGTCGGTCTGGTTTTCAGATCAACGCCGGACTTCGAATCCACGGGCGCGCGAGTCGGCAAGGGAAGAATACGCCCAAACATTCCTTTCGTTTGCTCTTCAAAACGCAATATGGGGAAAGCAAATTGCGGTTTCCGCTGTTTGATGGCATTGATGCAGGCTCAATGGACACTGAGCCTGCAGATGCAACATTCATTCAAGCAGAACACAGCAAGTATGATAGGGCCACAGAGTTTGACACGCTTGTGCTACGCGCCAGCTATAATCGGGCATGGACGCACCGCGATCCAGATGAGCGTGCCAGCGCGCAATATATGCGTGATCAATGGGCGCGTGAAACCCAGTCGGCGATGGGGCAACTGGCCGCACGTGGGCTCTTTGTCCATCTCTATCTCAATGGTCTCTACTGGGGAATCTACAACTTACACGAACGACCCGATGCTGCCTTTCTGGCAACCTATTTTGGCGGGTGCGAAGAAGAATATGACGTGATGAGCGCGGGCGATCCACACAGCGGTGAGGAAGCTGCATGGGCGAGAGCCGTCGAGTTGGCCGAAACAGATGTGGCCAACGATGCAACTTATCGGGCGATGGCCCAGCTCATCGATTTTGAGAACCTGATCGATTACATGATCCTAAATCACTATTTGGGCAATACCGACTGGGATCGCACCAATTGGTATGCTGGGCGGCGCCGCTCGCCACTCTCCCGCTTCCGGTTCTTTAGCTGGGACGCCGAGTGTACTCTCTACAATCTACACGAAGATGTCACCAATGTGATCAATGGCAACAGCCCTTCTCGCCTCTTTCATAAGCTCATGCAAAATAGTGAATTTCGGATGCTCTTTGTGGATCGAGCCCGTCTCCATCTCACCAACAATGGTGCCCTGACCCCTCAAGCGGCAGCGATGCGACACCAAGCGTTGACCAATCAAATTGACAAGGCCGTCATTGCCGAATCTGCCCGCTGGGGTGACTATCGGCGCGATGTAGACTCCTACAGAGAAGGACCATTTGCGCTCTACACAAGAAACGGTTATTGGGAGAGCGAACGCCGTCGTCTGTTGACAACTTTTTACCCCAATCGAACGGCCGTATTGCTGCAACAATACCGGACAAATGGATGGCTTCCCCGTATTGACGCGCCAGTCGCAAATCACATCGGTGGGCTCGTCTCTGCAGATTTTTCCTTCTCGTTACAGAACCGGAACTCCACCGGTATGCTTTGGTATACCCTGGATGGTTCGGATCCACGCCCTCCCCATAATCGCGGCAAACCTAGAGGTCATACAAGTGGCAAACAAGTCCATATCTATCTGCGCAGAAGCACTCATGTGAAGGCGCGCGTCTATCATGAAGGCGCGTGGAGCGCTCTCTATGAGGGAAAATTCATACCTAAAATAGAGAATACGACCGATCTACAGATCACCGAGATTATGTATAATCCGGCTGAAGGGGATATGTATGAATTTCTTGAAATTGCGAATGTCGGGCCAGAAATGGTGGATCTGGGAGGGTTTGTTTTTGCCGATGGTATTTCGTATTCCTTTTCAGCCGGAATGCACCTTGATGCTGGAGCGCGTCTCGTGATTGCAAAAAACCCACAACTCTTTGCTGAACAATATGGAATCGAATCCTTCAATCAGCATGGTTATCTTGGATACTTGGCCGATGGTGGAGAACGAATTGTGTTGAACGGGCGAGATGCGAATGCGGTGCTCACCACGGATTATACAGACAAGGAGCCGTCACTGATTCTGGCAGATGAGGCTGGGTATTCATTAGTCCGCGATACAGCGAACGACGTGATAAAACCTTGGCAGATCAGCACACGAAGAGGTGGTTCCCCAACGGTGCCGGATCCAGAGAATCACTATACATCACCGGTTGTCATCAATGAGCTATTGAGTCATCCGGCTTCTGGAGAAACGTCCTATGTTGAACTTTATAACAGGTCAAAGAATCTGGTAGATATCAGCGGTTGGGGCCTGACTGACGATCCAAGTCGTTCAGTACGGTATCGTTTTCCACATGATACACGCATAGCCGGTTACAGTTACCGAGTTGTCGACTTGGACCAAAGCACCTTTCTGTTGGATCGTCAGAGCGAAGGAGTCTATCTGATTGCGCTCAATGATAATGGCGAGTTAACAGGGTATGGCCATGGCTTTTCGCTTGAATCCTCTGTGGTAGGTCAGCCATATGGTCGTTGTACTCTGCCATCAGATTCACTCGGGCATGAATCTCATGAACATTGGACACCGCTAAGATCGTCAACAAAGGGGAGTGCCAACACGAAGCCCCTGGTTGGGCCGGTTGTCATAAGCGAAATACATTATAACCCACACATGGGACCAGAATATCTCGAACTGGTCAATGTCTCAAGCCGTTCAGTATCGCTCTTTGACTTATCTGCGCCACAGGTGCCTTGGAGAATCGACGGCATTGGTGACTTTGTGTTGCCATCCAATCTTGTCTTGCACCCTGGAGAAACGCTGCTATTGACGAACGGTGATCCATCCGTCCTGCGCAGTACGTATGCAATCCCAACTGATACGCAGATCATCGGGCCATACCCTGGACGATTGCGAAACAACGGCGAGCGCATCGCGTTGGAGCGTCCAACAGAACGGTTGCCAAACGGTGTGGTGAACTTTGCCACTGTTGATGTCGTTCAATATGGGGACGAAGCGCCTTGGCCGGAGGCCACGGATGGGGATGGGAAGTCGTTGGTTCGGATCGATGTGACCCAGTATGGCAATACGGCACAGAATTGGCAAGCAAGTGATGCAAATGGCGGTTCGCCTGGACGTGTGGAGAACGGATCCATCTCAATGGATGGGACAGAGAGTTTGGACACCAAGAAAAGTTTGACCCCGTTTGTAAAGCCCGACTCTGAGATCCTACTGCCGCTCTTTATGGATAAGAGACCCATACCGCAACGCACGGCCTGTATGCGCTGAGTAATATAGTATGTTAGATTCTAGATATCGCAGATTGATCGTTCTTCCTGTTCTATTTGTGCTATTTTGGACGACATTCAACCCGTTACCAACGATTGCATCAACTCTCACATCCACCAACGCCGCAGCCCAAACCCCACTCGATCAGGTCGTCGCACCAACCTTTAGCCACGAACGGGGTTTTTATCCCAACCAATTTTTCCTCGAACTTTCCACTGTTACACCGAATGCGCAAATTCGCTATACCACCGATGGTTCTGCCCCATCGGCGCAAAATGGCGTGCTCTATGGGCGATCCATTTTCATCGGCACTTCTGCCGTCATACGAGCAATTGCTTACCAACCAAGCGGTAAATTACGTCCTTCGGAAATTGCAACCCATACATTTCTCTTTATCGAGGATGTTATGCGTCAACAGTCAGGACGTTCTGGCTATCCCTTTACTTGGTCTGACCTACCGGCAGATTATGAGATGGATCCGGAAGTGGTGCTCGATCCCGCCTATACACAAGCTGTGCGTGACGGGCTGACGGCCATCCCTTCGCTTGCATTGTCCATTGACCCCGTTGATCTCTTTGACCCGGAACGGGGCATCTATGAACATCCCCAGATGGAAGATCTTGCCTGGGAGCGTCCGGTTGGGGTTGAGTTGCTCGAACCAGATTCCACAAAAGGTAAGGGCTTTCAAATCGATGCAGGGATCCGTCTTCACGGTCGTGCCAGCCGGGAAGCAGAAAATTCTCCAAAACACTCGTTTCGCCTGATTTTTAGAAGTCGCTATGGGAGCAGCGATCTCCTCTATCCTCTTTTTAAACATACCGAAAGCGCCACGGGGAACGCAACAGACCGCTTTGATACCCTCATCTTGCGTGCTGGTTACAACCGCACCTGGATTCATCCGGCGTCCAGCCAGCGCCAAATTGCTCAATATATTCGCGATCTGTGGGCCATGGATTCGCAGCGTGCCATGGGTTGGATATCGACACACGGTCTGTCGGTCCATCTTTATATCAACGGTCTCTATTGGGGACTCTACACCGTCCACGAACAGCCAACGGCTTCCTTTCTGGCCGCTTATTTGGGTGGGCCCAAAGAGCAATACGATGTGCTCAACTCAGGCGATGTAGTGGAGGGGGATGGCGCGGAGTGGGAGGCGTTAATGGCACTTGCGCGGGCTGGATTGGCCGATGACGCTTCTTATCGGGCTATTCAACGATACATCGATGTCGTCAATCTGGCCGATTATATGATTCTTAATCACTACATGGGAAACCGAGACTGGGACCGCAAAAACTGGTACGCAGCGCGCCGCCGCGAGCAAGACGCACCATTTCGGCTCTATGTATGGGATTCTGAAAGCATCTTGACCAACATAGAGGAAGATGTTGTTGGCAGAGTGTTGGCCGAAAAACCCACTTTTTTCTTTCAACAACTGAGCCAAAATGCTGAGTTTCGCATCCTCTTTGCCGACCGGATTCAGCATCACCTCTTTGGTGATGGGGCATTGACCCCTGCCGCCAGCCAAGCCCGCTATGCAACACTCGTGGGCAAAATCGAGGATGCGGTTGTGGCCGAATCTGCCCGCTGGGGTGACTATCGACGTGATCTGCATCCATACCAGAGTCCCCCTTTTGAGCTCTACACGCGAGATCTCCACTGGATGGCCGAACAACATCGCCTCACGACTCTGTATTTTCCGCAATGCACCAACATTCTGTTGGACCAATACAGACGACGTGGACTCTATCCCTCACTTGTGGCACCCCACTTTAACCCGCCTGGTGGCACTGTTGAGGGCGGATTGGAGCTTGTGATCTCCAACCCGAATGGCGCAACTGGTACAATCATCTATACACTCGATGGAAGCGATCCACGTGCATATGGCGGCGTTGGGTCACCAACTAGTATTCAAGTGGAGAGCCAAGCAAGAGTCAGATTAACCCAAACCACATTGGTGAAAGCACGGGTCTTCGATCAATCGACGAATGAATGGAGTCCATTGCACCAAGCATCTTTTTTCCCGGCCTCTGATCAGTCTGCGAGTATGTTGACCAAACTCAAGATCAGCGAAGTGATGTACAATCCATCTGATGGCGAGGAGTTTGAGTATGTTGAGTTACACAATGCAGGCGAAACCCATCTTGATATTGGTGGCACTCGTCTGACAAGCGGCATAGAACATCTCATACCCGCAGGTCAACGGATGATACCGGGAGAGGCACTAGTCATCGCAAAGAATCCCGAAGCCTTTCGCCGCAAATATGGTTTTGCCCCCGGCAACCGAGTCGGCTACAAGGGCAATCTGAGTAATCGAGGTGAGACAGTTGGATTGACCGATTTGCGTGGCGAAGAGTTCTTGCGCATCACATACAGTGATTCTGCTTTGACACACGTTTTGGCCGATGGCGGCGGCTATTCACTTGTGCAACCATTGGCTTCCCAAGCTGGTGCAGATTCAGATGGTTGGCACGTCAGCTTAGCCCGGAATGGGTCACCTGGTCAACCAGATACAGTGGGGAGAAGTGGTTCGCCAATTCTTTTCAATGAAGTTGCGCTGCAACCGCTACCAACCACCAGTTCTTTTGTAGAGCTCTATAACCAAACGCCCAATGCGCTATCAGATCCCATCAGGTACCTGGATTGCACCTTACGATTATCTCCAAATTTCCCAACAACAGCTAGGATTTGCCGTTCAATTAGAGAACAACATACTCTATCTCTTGTCTGCCGATGCTGCTGGGCACCTTACGGGTCATGGAGAGGCTGTTCAATTTGATGCCGTGCCCCCTGGTCTATCGCAGGGAAATTGCTTTGTGCCCGATGCAGGAGGCAATGTTGAAACAGTTGCTCAAAAACGCTGGACAACAATGGGGACACTGACACCAGGTATGGTCAATGCCGCTCCCTACGTTGACCAGATTGTGATCAGCGAACTGATGTATCACCCACGGACTGGAACTGAATATCTTGAATTGTTCAACCGTTCAAACCAGTCGGTCGCTCTATTTGACCCTGCCCAACCTGAATATCGCTGGCGACTGCGTGGCGTCGACACCTATGAGTTTCCGTCTGGGACGTCGCTCTTGCCACAAAGGACGCTCTTAGTTGTTCCCATTGAGCCTGAGCAGTTCCGACAGGAGTACGCTCTTGGTGCAGATATTCAGATTGTGGGACCATATCGAGGGAAGTTAAGCAATGGTGGGGAACAGATCATCCTGGAGAAACCAGGGCAGGCAGCACCAAATGGGTTGCGTCCTTACTACGTTGTGGATGAAGTTGCCTACGATGATGCGGATCCATGGCCGTATCGTGCGGATGGTCGAGGGTGGTCTTTAGAACGTGTCAACGTCGGTGCATTTGCCAATTCTGTACATAACTGGCGGCGTAGTGAACAGATTGGCGGATCGCCTGGGTTTGTGAGCGAGCAGATCGATCAGGATGATTCTGGAACAGTCGAGGTGCCTCCTTCTCTGTACGCTGGTCAGGCGGACGAACGTTTCCCACATCAATCAAATATCTATTTGCCACTATTCAATTACATAGTGCCTCAGCCTCAGATGAATCGCTGCTTGTTCTAACTGAAGGATTGTCTGCCTCTTCTTCAATACCTTCATTTTCTTCATGGTTCGATTTCTCGTCTCACTCCCTTAGGAATGGGAATTTAACAACTTGTACAGTTTGTGCGAGATTAGAGACTGAGAGATTAGAGATTACAAGGGCCGAATCTCTCTATCTCTACTCTCACAATCTCCAAATGTCCAAGTTATTTATAGCTCATTCCTAAGAGCCTGTTGAACCATTCTATTTGGGGTGATCATATTCCTACGCGATTCATGAATCTATGTAGCAAGTGAAATGCTTCCTACTGAGAGCCAACTGTTTGTTACTCATGAATCGAGCGTGGTAGAATATGTTGCCAACCGCAGTATTGTGATTTTGATTATCCCCTAACGTCTGTATACAGAGTCTTTGCCCTCAGTAGTATGGGAGGAAGAAAGTCTTTGGCGCATTTGCCGGTGTGCAATCAGTTACCGTCAATCGAATTATCAAGAAATTTGTCTCCCTATTGTATACCCGAGCAAATAATGCCCACGAAAAAAGGGGAGTGTGTCCCAAAGTGTGTAACTGCAGTGGTTCTCGACTGAGCAGTGTTCATTTACACACTTTGTGGTACACACTCGAAAAAAGCGACGTGCGTACAATTGTGGAAGAGGAGCTAATGAAGGAGGAACATCAATGCACAAGTTAATCAAGCGAACGAGTTTGATTCTGATCGTGGCGCTTCTGGCTGCCTGTGGTAGTGGCCCTGCGGAATCGCCCCAAGCCGCCGAACCAGCCGCTGATGCATCAAGCGCTGACTCATCGACCGATGCAGTTTCAAGTTCCGATGGCTATAACGAGTCACCAATGCTGGCAGAATTGGTTGCAAGCGGTGCCCTACCCCCTGTAGACGAACGGTTGCCAAATGATGTATTGGTTGTCACACCAGTCGAAATTGGTCAATATGGTGGGCCGATGCGTTTGCTGGGTCTTTTAGAAGGGGCCGGTGTTTTTACCCAGCTAACCGAGAGCTCTCAGCAGGGGTTGCTTTTGGTGAACCTCGATGGCAGCTTCCAGCCCAATATTGCCAAAGAGGTGACGCTATCCGACGATGCCATGAGCCTCACGATCCACCTGCGCGAAGGCATGAAGTGGTCTGATGGTGATGACTTCACTGCCGCTGACTTCGAATTTTGGTATAACGATATTTTGCAGAATGCTGATCTCACTCCAGAAATCTCGACCGATTTCACGCCTGGTGACGAGTTGATGGGTTTGAACGTCATTGACGATTATACGATAGAATACACCTTTGCTGTCCCATACTATCGTGCAACGGAAGTCTTTGCCGGTCGGCCACGCGCAAATCCAGAACATTTCATCAAGCAATATATGCCCGACTACAGCGACGGTGCGGAGGCATTGGCTGAGTCAGAGGGATATGAAACATGGCAGCAGGCCGTGCAATATTACACGCGGTTCTATAATGCCGATCCGATGGCGCCAACGCTAAATCCGTGGCTGGTCAAAGAGATCGGTGCCGATTCGGCACTGTGGGAGCGTAACCCTTACTATTTCAAAGTTGATATGGCCGGCAATCAGCTTCCCTATGCGGATGAACTACTGGTGGCCCTGGCAGAGGACTTCTCCAGTACCCCGCTGCGCGTTATGTCTGGCGACCTTGACTTTGCTGACTTCACTGGTCTGAGCGTCGCCGACTTTCCCGTCTTGAAACAGAATGAAGAGTCGGGCGGCTTTACGGTCCACCTGTGGCCGCGGACCGACGAATCATTTGCCGTGGGCTTTGCGCTGAACTATACCCACCCTGATCCGATCAAGAACGAACTCTTTAACGACATTCGCTTCCGTCAAGCCCTCTCCCTGGCCATTAAACGCGACGAAATTAGTGAGAATATCCTCTATGGATTAACCCAACCCTGGACCGCTCCAGTCTCATCCAGTTGGACCGGCTTTGAGGAGTGGATGGGCACTTACTTCGCTGAGCATGATGTAGACCGGGCGAATGAGCTGCTGGACGAAATTGGACTTGAGTGGGACGCCAACGACGAGTTTCGACTACGCCCTGATGGTGAAACGCTGACCATCATCGGTCAACATACCATTGACTATCTTGCCTACTCAGATGAGTTGCTTGATTTGGTTGCGCTGCATTGGAAAGAGATCGGCGTCAAATTTGAACCCAAGTTTATGCCTTATGATCCATGGAAGGCGGCCTCTGTTGCCAACGAGACGGATGTGGGGATCTGGAGTTCTGATGGTGGCGCAGAGCAGTTGGGTCGCGCCCGCTACCCCATTCGGCTCATGCCGCCTTGGCATTGGAAGAGCTGCTGCCCCATGTCTTCCCTCGAGTGGCGAAATTGGCTGGATACAGATGGTGAAACAGGAATTGAACCACCAGATGAGATAAAACAGGTCTATGAGCTGGTCTGGGAATGGCTTGATACGCCCGCCGGTAGCCCTGAGTACGAAGAGAAGATCAACGAAATTATCAAAATTAACGTTGAGAATCTCTATTTCTTTGGGACGACCACTTCACCACCAGCCGTGTTTGTTTACGGGAATCGACTACGCAACGCACCCACAGAGGATCCCATTGTTGCTTGGGGCGTGATGTCCGCTTATCAATTGGATACGTGGTGGATTGAACAGTAGGTGATTCTTATGACACGATGATGAGATGACAAGATGACAAGGTGATGTACGAAATCATCTTGTCTTGTCATTCTTTCATCTTGTCACGATTCGGAGTATTCACGCAATGTGGTCTTATACCATCAGGCGTCTACTGTTCATGCTGGTGATTGTCTTGTTGACGAGTATCGTCAGTTTCATGATTGTCCAGCTACCGGCTGGTGATTTTGTCGATAATATTGCTCTTGAAGCAGCTAGGACAGGACGACAACTCGACGACGCGCGGTTGGAGAATCTGCGGAAACAGTTTGGTCTGGATCAGCCAGCCTATATTCAATATCTCCGTTGGGGTAGCCAGCTTTTGCAGGGAAACTTGGGCTGGTCTTTTCGTCACCAGCAACCGGTCGGGAAGGTGATCGGTGATCGCATCGGGCTCACTGTGACGATTTCCCTTTCAACATTGCTGTTAACGTACATTGTGGCGATCCCCATCGGCATTTACTCGGCGACCAACCAATATTCCCTTGGGGATTATGTCGCCATGTTCGTAGGTTTTCTTGGGATGTCGATGCCTGGGTTTCTATTGGCACTCATCCTGATGTATATTTTACTCAACGCCGGCATGAAGGTTGGCGGACTATTTTCGATTGAATATATGCGTGAACCGTGGAGTTTTGCGAAGTTTGTCGACTTGCTTCAGCATCTTCCACTGCCGATTATCATCATCGGCACAGCAGGCACAGCAGGGCTGATTCGCGTGATGCGCGCTTCATTGCTTGATGAACTCGGTAGGCAATATGTTGTAACTGCCCGAGCCAAAGGGCTGGGTGAAAACAGGCTCTTGTTCAAATATCCCGTGCGGGTGGCGCTAAATCCTATCGCCAGCACAATCGGTTGGGTCTTGCCCTACATTGTCTCCGGCGGATTTATCGTTGAGCTGGTGCTCAACCTGCCGACCGTAGGCCCCAAACTCTATGGCGCCCTGATCTCGGAGGATATGTTTCTGGCCTCAAGTCTACTCTTTTTCTTAACGGTTTTGACGGTCATTGGTACCTTCATTTCCGATATGGTCCTGGTTTTGGTCGATCCCCGTATTCGCTTCAACGAGATGGAGGCTTAAGTTATGTCTGTCGCCAGCCCAACTCAGTCGGAGCAGACCGAAGCCCAGCGGGAACGTACAGGCCTCAGTGCTGAAGAACGTTATTATCTGGCCTCCCAGTGGCAACTCATGTGGCAGAGATTTCGCCGTCACAGATTAGCCATTATTGGGGGTAGCGTTCTGCTGGTTCTCTACCTCAGCGCCATTTTCGCGGACTTCGTCTCTCCCTATTCCAAAGAGGTCCGCTTCGAAGACTTCTCATTCCGGCAGCCCACCTACGTTCATTTCTTCGATGACGATTGGAACTTCCGAGGACCTTTTATCTACGGTTCAAACGCCACGCGTGACATGGAGACGCTACAGCGGATTTACGAGGAAGACAAATCGGTCCGCTACCCGATCCATTTTTTCGTGCGTGGCGAATCATATAAGCTGTTGGGGCTCATCGAAACCGATCGACATCTTTTTGGCGTAGACGAACCTGTCGGTGTTTTTCTCTTTGGCACAGATAGCCTGGGGCGTGATCTCTTTTCTCGTACCCTGCATGGGGCGCGGCTCTCTCTCTCCATCGGTCTGGTTGGGGTAGCACTCTCCTTCATCATCGGCCTGACGTTGGGAGGGATCTCTGGCTATTTTGGTGGCATTATTGATACAATTATCCAACGTGTCATTGAGTTTCTGATCTCGATCCCAACGATTCCTCTCTGGCTGGCGTTGAGTGCTGCGCTTCCGGCAGAGTGGCCGATGGTTCGAATCTACTTTGGCATTGCTGTGATCCTATCGCTGGTCAGTTGGGGAGGGCTGGCCCGCGTTGTGCGCGGCAAGTTTCTTGAATTGCGTGAACTCGATTATGTGCGCGCCGCGCGGGTCGCTGGTGTCAGTGAAGCAACCATCATTCGTGTCCATCTGATCCCCAACTTTGCCAGCTACCTCATTGTCAGTCTAACTTTGGCTATCCCCGACATGATCTTAGCCGAAACAGCGTTGAGCTTCCTCGGCTTGGGACTCCGTGCCCCAGCCGTGAGTTGGGGCGTTTTGCTAGAAAATGCGCAGAACGTCGCGGCTGTGGCAATCTATTGGTGGACGATCATCCCCGCCGTATTCGTGGTGATCACGGTCATGGCTTTCAATTTCTTGGGGGATGGAATGCGCGATGCGGCTGATCCCTATAAATCATGACCAAACCTGGGTGAACGTGAACCAATTAGACCATTCCAGAAAATTAACGATAGGTGACAACTCATGTTGCGTAGTGCGTCTTGCGTGAACCAGTCGAGAAAGTGATTCTTCATATGTATATTTATTTTTCTGGATTCGCCTTATGAACACCGTGACGATTCAGCAGATTCCTGTCAGTGAACTGGTTCAACTGCCCATCAACTGGGTTCGTGCAGATGATGAAAGACTGAAAACAGTCTTCAAATCATTACGGGCTGGCAACACAATTCATGACCCAATTCGCCTGCTCAATTGTGGTTGTGGGAAAACCTATGTGCTAGAAGATGGTGGGCATCGAATAACCGCCGCCTATAAATATTACAAGAAGACAGGGAGCGATCTATTGATCCCTGTCGAAAAATATGTGGCAGATTTCCCCTAATAGTAAAACAAACAGCCTGTTTGTTTCACATCACAAACGAATAGACTCTGCCATCTAGAAACGAGCTGCAAACAAGCTGTTCACTTGCAGATTGAGAGATTAGAGATTGAGAGATTCGGCTCGTACATTATCTAATCTCCCAATCGCTGATCTCAAACGAAATGCACAAGTTATCAAATTCTCATTCCCTAACCAGCACAATCCTTGACCCACCAAAATACGCAAAGTGAGAAGACCATGAAAGCCGCCCAGTTTTATGGAGGCAAGGATATCCGAATCGAAACCGTTGCCGAGCCGACACCGGGTGCCAATCAATTGCTTGTGGAAGTGCAAGCAACTGGCATCTGCGGGAGCGATCTCCACGGCTACCATCATACACCCAAAGAACCCCGTCCACCTCGAATTGGTGGCCATGAGTTGACGGGACGAGTCGTTGATTGCGGGAAGGCAACACAGGGCTTTCAAGTCGGTGATCGGGTTGCAATCGAACCAACGATTCCTTGTAACGATTGTCCAGAATGTCTCTCAGGCAATTACAACCTCTGTTCTGAGCTTGTTCATATTGGTGGTTCCGCTGTCGGCGGAGGGTTTGCCGAATATATGGTTGCACCAGCGGGAAACGTCTACCAGTTGCCTGAACAGGTTTCATTTGAAGCAGGTGCCGTGGCAGAAGTCTATGCCGTTGCTGTTCACGCATTGTCGATGACGCCGGTTCATCCAGGTGATTATGTTGCGGTAATCGGGAGCGGTCCTGTTGGGTTGACGATTGCACAGATGGCTCAACTTGCCGGTGCATCATCTGTTACGCTGCTTGGGAAACCCGACGCGCCTCTACAATTGGCGCAAGAATGGATTGGAACGTCCCCAATTCACGTTGATAAAAGCGACCCGGTTGAAGCGATCAAAGCCTGTACAAAGGGTCGCGGCGCTGACGTTGTCTTCGAAGCGGTTGGTGGCTCTGCACAGACACTCCAACAGGCAACCGAGATTGCAGCCATTCGCGGGCGTATCTGTATGGTCGGTGGGCACACTGCACCTTTGACCCTGGATAGTCGCTATGCCAGAAGCCGTGAATTGACGATAAGTTGGGCATTCTGCTACGGTCGGCGAGATGGAAAGCGGGAATTCCAGATTGCATTGGACCTGATGGCTGTCGGTAAATTAGACCCCACGCCACTAATCACCCACCGCTTCCCGCTCAACGACATTCAACAGGCATTTGCCGTTGCCGCCGGGCGCAATAAATATGGATCAGTGAAGGTTTTGGTCCTGCCTCAGTGAGTCCCAGATAGAGTCGGGTTGCCAGATATCCAATGAAACGATTCGTGCTCTGCCGCCCTTTGCGGCAACAGCAAGAGCGTAATTGTCGTCTACTAGTACAATGCCCAAAGGGAGAACAGCCCGACCTTCATGCGCAAAGATTTCAAATGTGGTTCGATCCACCAGGATGCTCATGCTGAGGGTGTCAAACGTAAGAACGACAACTATGACAAACAGGGCAATGACAATGCTCAGTCCCGCTCGAAACTCTGGATCGTCCCTGAAACTCATACGCACCTCGGAAACAAAAAAAACCGCCCACGATCGACCGTGGACGGCTCAATAAAATGCAGTTCAACGACAAATTCTCGTCCCGCGCACCGCGCGCATGGTAGAATCTGCCTCAGTCCTGACTGTGTTCGCTCACGGTCATGGATTAGGCTCAAGTCGGTGTTTTCGGCACCGGCCTGAGCCGTCGTATGTTATACTGAGCAAGGCCATAGATGAGAAAAATTAACCCAGTTTTACCCGAGTAGATCATTCTCATCTATGAGCGCTTGCGGTATATTTGGTTTTTACTCAACCAACAATATTCTTACTTTCCGTTCCGCCTCAACCAACTGGTACTCTACAAAATGAGAACCAACAGCTAACCGATACATACTATCAGTACCCTCGATTTCTTCAGCCCCGCGTGGATGTGGATTCTCTGGCAACTGCCGAATCGCTTTGGTGATATCGGCCACACTTTGCCGTCTGACAGTCTCTGGTGGTTCGGATTCCTCGTCATTCCTAACGCGATGCAAATCTGCTATGGCCGATGGCACAATGGTCAACGTCCAATTAGCCATCGATTACACCGTCCGCCATGAGCTGCTTCTCTGCCTCAGACCAGGGAATATCCTGTTCCTGTGAGCGGCGCTTTAACTCTTCAGCATGTAGGCGTTTGAGCATCGACCATTCGTCATGATTGACCAGGACAGCAACTGGCTTACCATACCGTTGAATGATGAATTCACCCGTTCTCGTAAGCACAGCGTCCACTACATCACGCCATTTACTCCGAGCTTCTTCACTTCGGATCGTTGTAACAGTCATTTATACAACTCCTTCTCTGTACGTTTTGTACGATTTGCACAAAACGCTATCATAAATATCCGAATGCGTCAACTCACGGCTGGCCTACATTTTTACATAGTTCCGCGATGTTGGTATCACTATGCTGCGTCGTATGTATTTAGCTGTTACTCTGAAGGCTTCTGGTCTAGTTCGCTCAGTTCCTCTAACTCCTTGTCACCAAACTGACTCAACCAAACGAGTTCAACACACCGCGCAATGACTGGCGTATTGTACCGTTCCGTTGATTCTCCCCACAATTTAGCGAGGTCTAACATCTGTTGCGATGTTCTATCTGATATCCTAAATGATCCGTGTTTCATCACATTGCATCATACCATTATCGCGCGACATTGTCAAATATGATCCTGCTATTTACGCAAACAAAAAAGCTTCTGCGCTTGATTGCAGAAGCTTTTTTGCATTCGCTCAAACCTTATAAAATAGGTTCGAACCATCATCATAACATAATCTCGCAAAATACACAGCCTCTATTCTGGCGGCAACAAAATGCGGTTCTCTATCTCTTCCCTGTTTGATACGTCGGACACTTTTAGACACTTGATAAGAAACTGATTAAGTTGTAGGTATACATTGATCTTATCGCTTTGTTCCTTTTCCCATTGGTATTCGTGACCAATATCACGGTGCTGGATCACAATGGTACGTAGCTGTACAGTAAATATTTTCCAGTCGTCACCAGATGCCTTTTCATCCAGTACGACCAGCCCCTTTAACTCTGCCGCCAATACTGGCTCATTTGCTTCTTGACTCAACTTAGCTAAATCATTGATGTATCTGGCGTATTTTGGGTAAGTAGGTTGCAATTCTTCTTCACCAAGAACTAGCCTTAGAATTTCTGCTGTCGTTAATGCAATAATTAAATAAAAATCTAATGCGAGAAAGCGGAAGAGGTTGAGAGCGCGAGACAGGTCAAAGGTCCGGTCGAGGGCACCGGCAAGGTCGCGGTCAAGCTCGTAGCCGCGGGCGAGATCGTAGTTACGAGCGAAATCAAAGGCAAGGGAACAAGCATAATCGAGGTCGTCAGTGTGGGCGAGGTCGCGGTCAAGGAACCGGTCGAGGTCTTGGGCAAGGAACCGGGCAATGGAGTCGTTATTGTAGCGGATGTGAGCAGGGTCAAGGGAGACATCAAGGTCGGAATCAGGAGAGCGCGTGGGGGCAGGGTCAGGGTCAAGGGTCAAGTCGAGGTCAAGGAAGTCGTCAAGGTCAAAGTCAGGTGAGACATCAAGGTCGGAATCAGGAGAGCGCGTGGGGGCAGGGTAAGAAGCGAAGTCTTGAGCAAGCACAAAACTAAGATACAGATAAAAGGCTCTGATTGCTGGCAGCTTGTAAGGAGCATCAATCGCTACTGCTTTTCTAGCGGCCCAACACACAAGTGCAATCAGAGCCTCATCGTCTGCAATGAGATCGTCGATGGTTTTGTGAAATTGTATGAAAAATACGCTCGCATCGTACAGCAAGCTTGCCGTTAGCAAAAATACGACACGCCAATGCGCATCAGCCAGACGCTCTAAAGTAATGAGGCGGTTAACTGCTCCATCTGTTGCATTTTCAACGATATATTTGGCTGTAAAATACTCTTGCAAGGTCAGATGTGAGAAAGAGTAAATTCCTCTGGTGCGTTCAACGAAGATACCATGCTGGGCTTCGATTGCTTTCAATATCTGTACGCCATCAATTTTACCTTTTCTGTCGTCTGGTGGCACTCTTTTCAAGTGGGCTTCAATCTTCTTTTTCAAAAATTCTTCTGGTAAATAATAGTCACCTTGCTCAAAGCTTTCAGCTGCGATAGCGGCAAACATGCGTTGCTTCAACTTAACTGATAAGCCGCGGTAGATCGTATCACGTTGGATGTTGCGAGAACTATCCCATTTGCGTAGCAACGCATCCGATGCATCTTCGTAGAGTTCGGCCTGACGTTTAGGGAAGCTCATACTGTCATCGAAGACCAGGCAGAGCAGTGAGAGTAAGAGAGGAATCGATGCCAGTTCCTTTAAGCCTTTGTTTTCAAATTTTTCAAACTCCTTAAAAAATCTTTGCCCCTTTTCTGGCTCATCAATAAACCATTTATCCACATAAGTCTTGACCTGTTCATCGGTGAAATCCGCCACTTCCACTTCCTGAAAGTGAGGAAACTGATAGTCGCTGGCTGCGATCCGACAGGTGATTAGGCACTGAGTATTTGGGTGCTGCTCACTAAACCGATTGAGCCGCTGTGTTAGTTCGCTCCGCTGATCATCCTCCTGGTTAACCTCATCGAGGCCATCGAACAGAACGATAGCCTCTCCCTCTCTGAGAATACTGTTAATAAAAGGCTCTGCATAGGGAAACCCATAACCGTCAAATTGTTCAAGGATCATCTGGCGCAAATCTTGCGATTTTGACCACTCTTTCAACGTGATAAAGATGGGAAATTTGTTCAGATCTCCCTTGGCTGCTTGGAGTGCAATATAGCGCAGGAAGGTTGTCTTTCCTGCCCCTGGTTTGCCCAAAATAAAGAGGTTCCCCGATTGCTCCACAACTTCTAGACCATTGTGCCGTTTCTGACCATGCAACCGATCAGAGCGAGGTGGAAATTCCTCCTTAAGCGTTTCAATATCAAAACGTTGGCGAGCCGTCAACTCGTCCAAGATATAAATATCAGTATAAATGCCTTCGAGGGGGATTGGGACAGACTTGCCCAAGATGCGCGTGGTGGCGTGTATTTGGCGCAGATGTTTTTTGTAGCGTTCTGTGTCTTCTTGGGTCCATTGCCGTGACTCTGTGTCGGGTTGAGGGGGATTATAAATATGGATACTGGCCTTTTCACCAAAAGCAGCATTTGCGGCATTGACGCTCTCTACGTTCGTCTGGTTACCACCGATATTTGTATCAGGTTGCGCGCGTGGAATGTCCTGAAGGTTTTCACCACATTTGTGACAAAAGAGTGCATTATCGGGTACGTCTGAAGCTTCACAATTTGGACAGTGCATAAGGCAATCCAGCTCAAGATAATTTTAGGCATGGGGTATGATATATTGTCGTTTAACTAAAGGAAAATGTTTCACTACAGAAGAAGCGTATTGATCGTCAGCTCTGACTATACAACCACACAGCTATGAGCAGCAAAAAGAAAAACAGGACGAACTGAATAACCGTTAACGGGGAAAATCCTGTTTGGCCGATTAGATCAAGGAATTCAGTCATGAATCTGCGCCTCGTATTGTGACAATGAAACTGTCGGTAATAGAGATGACGCAGATTCAACGCGATCTACTACGCTGAATTCATGGCTTTGTATGTTTAAGCAAAGTACTGGCCCCGTTCATTTAGCGCTGGCAACCCCTCTACAATCTTCACCGTCTCCAAATCAACCTGTACGATCCGTTTTACCAAATTCACAATGCATTTCGGATTATCGGACCAATCATTTGGATCGTTGGTGATCTGACTGGCTTTGTCTCGTCTGAACTGATGACGATCCATGTTCCACTCAATCGCCGACTTTCCATTTACTACATATTCATACGCTTCCAAGCGAATCATGACTACTATTCACAGGGCGCACCATCGCAATCGATATTTTATTCTGCACTGCTCTCGCCTTCGTAAAATATAGTTTGTTGCTTACCGCTTACTCCCAAGACTCGGTACGGATCCATTTCTACAAGTCTAACGCTCCATCGATATTCTCCTGGTTCCAAGGGTCGAATCGGCAGTTTGCTCAAGGACGTCAAATCAAGGGATAGGAGAGCGTCATTTATAGGCAGTGCATAGCTAAATCCATCAATCATCGGGTCTTGTCCAGGCTTCCAGAAAATCACCTCATATCCTTCGCCATTTTGCAAGGAACGAAATGGTTCCCACTCAAAAGTGACAGTGCCTTCTACGATTGCACCATCGAGAGGGCTAAGTAGCCGAATGTCCAAGGGAAGTGCTATTGTCTGTGTAGGTGTTAGTGTCATTGCAAGCACTGTCGCAACCGACAAAACCGCTGTCCCCGGCACTGGGAGTGGTGTTGGTGTTGCAATGACGAGAGCTGTTGGTTCATCTGTAAGAGTAGCTGTTGGAGCTAGCTGCGGCATTGCTTCTGGCTGTACTTCAACTTCAAGCGGCTCATTTGCCGTTACGATGACTTGAGTTGTCGCCTCAACTTTTACATCTTCATCCCCTCTTGTGACATCGACAGATCCTGTGTCTGTAGACACAATCGTTTCATTTTCTTGGTCAGCATCAACGGTTACGTCAAATGAAGTGATATCAGACGTAGAAGTCACGGTCGTTATTACATCATCGTCAGAAGTCGATGTAATATCCTCAGTTTGTGTGGGAGAGATGGCTCTCACCACAAATCGATCATTCTCGTCCAAGGGTGTAATAATTTCGTGATGCGTTTCACCATTGTACACAACAAGTACGACTTCAGTTGCACCTTCCTCTTGTGTTAGTTTTTCCAGCTCTACATGTGCGTCTGCACTCAGCATTGTTGATTGACCTTCAAAGAACTCAATGCGGGCATTGCCAGACTCCATAATAATCTGATCATCAGGTTCTAGCCTAAAAGATGTGGCAACTTGAATCTGTTCTACTCTGCCCTCCTGTTGACGGATGACAAGAACAGACCCTTCTTCAACATAGATCGTGGCGACATCGGATTGGAAAGCTAAGAAATATTGGATGATAAGCAATGTTAGGATAAACAAAGAGACCGCCACAGCATTGACAACGGAGTATGAAAGACAACCCCAGAACAGTTTCACATGCCGTCCAGGGGGTAATGGTGCTTCGACAGTGGTATGCTCTGTTACGCTTGCACCTTCACCTATTGCGGCTCTGGATTCTTCGATGCTACCAACGTTGGCCTGATCATGACCAACTTTGTCCTTGCCTATCTGGTCGCCAGACGTGCGCGGAATGTCCTGAAGATTTTCAGCGCAGTTGTAACAAAACTTAGCATTTTCGGGTATGATTTCAACGCCACAATTAGGACAATGCATAAGCCAACCAACCCAACAGGATTCTGATTAGAGGTTATGATATATTGTCGTCTGACAAAGAGAAAATGTTTCACACCGCCGAGAATACATCCTGTTGAGAAAATGTGAAATTCATGCTACTCTTTTGGACAAACGAAAGAGGACGTCTAGGCAACGTGGAAATTGGCGACGTCCTCTCTGGTTTGCGTGCGGCGTGTGTGCCGTCAGCGCTATTTAGTTTCAAGGAAACGGGAACACAAGCTAGGTGGGGTTGTCAAGCATGAGCACAGAGTACGAAGACTTTGCAATTGAGGTCAAGGAAATCACAAAGGACGAGTATGCCATCTCTGTGCGCTCTGCCAGCGTGGGTGAGACAGATGAGCGCATTGCCTTTCCCCTGACGGATGCAGAGCTGGACAGAGCACTGCTGCGGTTAGAGAATGCGATTCTGCGTTCGGCAGGTCGGCGGCGGAAGCAACTGAGTCCAGAAGAGGAAGCAGCGCAGGCGTTTGGGTGTACGCTCTTTGACTTCCTCTTACCAGGCGAAGTGCGCGCGCTCTACCGCCAGTGTCAACAGAGAGCAGAAGAACAGGGCAAAGGCGTCCGTCTCAAGCTGCACATCCAGTCTCCTTTCCTGGCGGGTCTGCCGTGGGAGTTCCTCTATGATACACGTAAACAAGACTACATCTGTCTGGACCCCGATACACCGCTCGTGCGCTATCTGGATATACCGCAAATCATCCGACCGCTCACAGTCACGCCACCGCTGCGCATTCTGGGCATGGTGGTCAGTCCAAAGGAATACTCTGCATTGGCGGTGGAAGAGGAGAAAGAGCGCATTGAGCGAGCACTACAGCCATTGAAGCAGCAAGAATTGCTTGAGTTGAACTGGCTGGAGGGGCAAACCTGGGGTGCCTTACAGCGGGAGATGCGGCGCGGACCCTGGCACGTCTTTCACTTTATCGGCCACGGAAGCTTCAATGACAGCCTGGATGAAGGGTTGCTGGTCTTTGCGGATGAGCAAGGCCAAGCCGATACAATCACAGCCACGCAACTCAATCGACTCCTGGCCAGACAGAAAAGATCATTGCGACTGGTGCTCCTCAACGCCTGCGAAGGCGCACGGGGTAGTCCACACGATCTCTTCGCCAGCACAGCCGCTACCTTGATTCGTGGCGGACTTCCAGCCGTGCTGACCATGCAGTACGAGATCACCGACGAAGGAGCCACAACCTTTGCCCGAACCTTCTATGAAGCGGTATCAGACGGCTTGGCGGTAGATACAGCCGTGGCTGATGGACGCAACGCCATCAATCTGCGTAACAAATATTCACTTGAATGGGGAACGCCTGTCCTCCATATGCGTGCGTCCAACGGTATCCTCTTTGAGATTGGAGTGAAACCGAGAGAGGCTGCTCCATCACGACAAGTACAGCAGGTTGAGGAGATTGAACCGGAATCGGCTCCCCAAGAACCTACTGAACTGGAAAAGCTTTCCAGCAGCTTGACGATTGACAGCGATGTTGTGATCGGCGGGGACCACATTGAGGGTGACAAAATTGGTGGCGATCAGACAAAGATTGGCAGCATTCGAGAGAGTATGACTGCCATAGGTGACAACAGCAGTATCACTCATATCGTCAACCACTATCGAGGGGACAGTGATATCGATGAAGAAAAGGTGCGTCGTCAGATCACTGATTATCTAATTTGGGTGTCAGAGCGTTTTGGCGTCATCGAAATGCGTGGCATCAGCCATCAGGGAGAATCGGTCGTTCGGCTCGATTTGGAGACGGTCTATGTGCCGTTGACGGCAGAGCACTGGGGGTGCGCGGAAGAAGCAATCGAGATGAATGAGGTTTTGAAGCAGGGGTCACGCCTCATCATTACGGGTGCCCCTGGTGGTGGCAAGACCACGGTGCTCCAGCATATTGCCTGGGTGCTGGCGAATGCGATTGCATTGGACCGCCCCCAGTTGGCACAGGAGAAGCTTGGACTCGAAGTAGAAAATGGTTTACCACTTCCGCTTTTCGTACCCCTCAGTGCCTATGCCCAACGCCGACGAAGTGCCCAGAACAGTGACGACCCGCATCAAAACACACTGGCCACCTTCATCTCACGCTACTTGATCACGAGACAGAGTGGGCTGGATCTGCCGGACGACTTCTTTGCCCGTCTGCTAGATGAAGGTCGCTCTGTGATTTTGCTCTTAGATGGCTTGGATGAGGTGTCCGATGAGCACGAGAGGGTGGCGCTGCGACAAGCGATTGAAGATTTAGTCGTGGGGCGCAAGTCAATTCGTTTAGTGGTGACCTGTCGAATCGCTGCTTATCGAGGACGCACGGCGTTGGGGCAGGGATTCCAATACCTGTATGTCCAAGCCTTGGATGATAAGCATGTCACTGCGTTGATCCAACATGCATACCGAGCCGTCTATCAGGATGAAGCGCTCTCTGAAACTAAGACCGCTGAACTAGTCACTGGCATCCATGATTTGGAACGCGAACGGCGACTGCGGTTAGGACAGGCTGCCGAGCGCCTGATTGACAGTCCGCTCTTGGTGCGCATGTTGTTGCTGGTGCATCTCTCGCATCGGCGCTTACCTGAGCATCGAGTGGAACTCTATCTGCGAGCCACAGAGACCATGTTATGGCCAGAATATACATTAGACGAAGAAGCGGCGGAACAGATAGGCCGTGCTGTCGGTGGTAGTCCACAGACACATCGAGAACTGGTGCAACATCTAGCCTTTGTCATGCATCAGCGTGGTCCGCAACAAGGACGCGAAATCGAAGAAGAAGAGGTACGCCAGATATTAGGCGAGGTGCCAGAATTCATTGAATACATTTACCACTTCTGCGCTTTGACGCGGTTGCGCGGCACTTTGCTGGTAGAGCGACTGGGCACCTACCACTTTATTCATTTGGCCTTTCAGGAGTTTCTCGCTGCTCGCTATCTGGTCGAAGTCAAATGCGGTCAAAGTGGGATTGAAGCAGTTGCGCGCTTCTTTGAGGAAGGGGCGATTTTAGAGAGTTGGTGGCGTGAACCAGCTCTGCTTGTAACGGGCTATCTGAGTCTGACATCACCACGCACGGCGCGACAATTTGTACAGCGTCTGGCCCAACTAAACAAAGCTAAACAGTGGCCACCAGTCAATGAAAATATTGAGTTGGCGGGGCTTGCCAGCGCAGCCACTGCCTTGCTGGAATGGTTGCCAACCGAGCAAACCTTGCGCGAAGAAGTCGTTGCGCGAATTGACCAGCAACTGACGAGCAATACAGAGCCAGCACGACGTGCTGAGGTCGGAAGTCTGTTGGGTCGTTTGGGCGATCCTCGTCCAGGTGTGGGCTTGAAAGATGGGTTACCTGACATCGAGTGGATAGAGATAGACGCTGGCCCTTTTGTAATGGGAAGTGCCGACGAACAGGCCATATTCGGCAATGAAAAACCTCAATTCACCGGGGTGGCTCAGAATTAGGTTTACACTTTTGATACATAGACAAAAATCTATATG
>JAHBNG010000075.1 GCA_019217005.1 Chloroflexi bacterium TSY | reverse complement strand
GATCCGTATTTTACAGATCTGGACTGGTGGTATCCATATCTTTGGTGGTTTCATCTTTGGCAGCATTGCCTTTACCTCTTTGCACGTTGGCGCAACCTGCCAGTATTGATATACCTGGATGGTGTCGGCAGGTCTGCCTCTCGGCCAAGCCATCGGGCGTCTTGCAAACTTTATCAACCAAGAGCTTTACGGTCCTCCAACAACCTTGCCGTGGGGACTCGATATTGACCAAAGCCATCGCATTGCGCTTACGCAGACATGAGCCAGTTTCCTGCAAGCACGTTTCACCCTCTCTTTCTCTACGAATCGCTTTGGAATTTCATCGGTTTCTTTCTGCTCTTTTGGATTTCTCGGCGCTACGAAGACAAATTGTTGCCTGGAGATATGATTCTACTCTACTTGATCTGGTACCCGTTAGGCCGTTTTTGTATTGAATTTGTGCGGACAGATTCCTGGTTCTTCCCAGGCACCCCATTCAATGTTGTACATATTTTATCTGCCATCGCCGTTATCGGCTCAGCGATTACGCTCTATTGGCGTCACAGGCGACCGCAGCCAGATGCCAGTAACCCAATAGCCGCATAAAGAATGACGTTGTTCGCCATCCATAACGCAACAATCCCAGAATCGAAGTTCTGAATGATTAGCTGTAGCCCGTCCTTGTATGGACGGGCTACAGTTCTGGCTTTAATCTCATATTTTCGACGACACTATATTCGTGTTCATCCAATTCGTGACACGAACCTCTTTTCGCCTCACCATTGCTCCTACTGTCCACGAACCAACTCACGTCTGTATCGATAAAAACTATACCCACTCAATACCAAGATCAACAAAAAAGGAATCATAATATTCGCAAGACCATCGGTGAAACCAAATCCCGTATTCGGTAGGTCACGTGGTGTGTCTGGTGTTGAGGTATTGGTTGGGGTGGCTGTTGGCTCTGGAGTAGGCGTATCCGTTGGTGTAGCTGTATCTGTACCTGTAGCAGTTGGCGTCAACAGGGCCGGGAGCTGCAATGCAATCGCCACCCGCACCTTTGTGTTCGTCGCTGTCGGGGTGTTGGTTGGTGTGTTGGTTGGAGTACTGGTCGCTGTTGCTGTACTCGTGGGTGTATTCGTATTGGTTGGAGTGGCTGTTGGAGTACTGGTCGGCGTTGGTGTCGCGGTTGGCGGTTCAACAGCTTCGACAATCGCTTCGTTCTGCTCCACAATCGAGCATATATCATCACCAACACTTCCATCTAGATCGATTGCCACAACAGTATCAGTGGCGATATTGGTCAGCACATAAATAGGAATAGCTCTCGCCTGTCTCCAGCAAGGAGATGGTCTGATTGCAACTTGCGGCCAGGGATGTGTGAGCGACAAGTCTTGAAGCTCAACATCACTATTGTTGGTAACGGTGATAACAAGGGTGGCGCTTTGACCGATCTCGACTGTCTGCGTGTCGGGCGCAACCGCCAGAATCACTTCTAGATTCACGGCTGTGATGGTCATGGTGTCGCTGGCGCTGACGGTTTTCTCTAAAGATGCAACATTTGTTGGATTGATGGGATCATCGACCAAATAGACATCGGCCTGATCACCAGCAGTAATCTGGGTGGTTTGTGTAAAGACTCTTGTACTTTACTTTCTGGTAAAAGAAAAGAGATGAGGTGAGAAATGTGACAAAAAGCGGTTAGCGTTTCATCCTAAAGGTAGAGAACCCAAAAAGGAGGAAGGAATGCTAACCGCGCCAGAAATAACTATAGCAGTACTGATGAATGTATTGCAAGTAACGCCGGTGGGAACAAACGTAAATGTAATGCGTCTGATGTGGGCGATGATGAATGGGTCGTTTCTGAAAAGTCGAGGAGCAATCCATAGTGGATTGAGTGAAAGCGGGTTTGAAGATGAGGAGCTCCGGCGAAGCTGGTGGAGCTTTCGATATGGATCATGGGATATTGCAAGCCTGCTCTCATCGTGGCAAGAAGAAGTGGAGTGGAAAGGGGAATAGGAGGCAAAAAAGTTAGAAGGATACCGAGTGAAAAGCATAGATATCACAGGGTTCTGGCGACCGAAGCTGCAAGGGAAAGTGAACCGACTCTATAACTCAACGGCTCGTCGGGCATTGCCCGCGCTCATCTTTGGAGTGATGATAAGCTCGGGGGAGATAGGCGGGAAACGAGTGCCACTGCTCAAGGCAATCATGAGATGCGAGGTAGGCACAAAGGAAAGTGAGTTTCGGAAAAAGCTGCTGAAAGAGACCAAGAAATCACTGGAGTCAGACGAAGTGGCGGTGGTCGATGCCGGGTTTACAATCAGAGAAATGCTAGAAAGCGACGTCGACCGATTTGTCCTTCGGGAAGCGATTAACTGCACAGCGCGCCGCAATGAGTTACCCGAACGTAAGGAAAAAGGCAGACCACCCGAATATGGTGATATTGTGCGTCCGCTCTCTCGATGCTATAGGGGAAAGCGACTCGAGGCCACAACTCCAGACTCGTTTGGTCAATTTGTCTATAGTGGTCGCCTGATTCGCTATCAAGCATGGCACAATCTCGTCCCCAGGACAACCAAGGTGGATACAGCCAACCGCACCTATTCGATTTACGTCTTTCAGGATCCTGCTTATCACACACCTTTGGTTCTGGCGACCGTCATGGCTTTACAAGCTGAAACCATTTATCTTTTCTCTCTGGAGCGCTGGCCTGTTGAACATCCCCCCTTGGCTTCCAAGCAGATGATTGGCTTACATCGTCAATTTGTTCATGCCGATGAGGCTTGCTTCCGCTTACCTGAACTGGGGCTGCTTGCTGGCAATCTTCTTTCCCATTTAGCCGCTTCTCTTCCTCCCATACCGACTGGCTACTGGGATCGAGAGCCTCAAGCCACTCCCGGCAGGCTGCGCCGCGTTCTCTCGAGTGCTCTTTTTCCAACTCCCGACCAACTCGACCCTGACTTTCGGAAAAAGGCCTCGGTTTCACACCATTTCCCTAAAGGCGTTCTCGCTCATCGCCGCCTCAATGCCGCTGCTTAAACTAGCCGAGCACTATTTTTACATTTTATCCCGTTTTTTCAGGGTGGATTCTTTTTTCCGCCCCTTTCGGTTTGCCCTTTGTCACTCAAGCCTTTACCAGAAAGTAAAGTTTTATATTCGTGGATAAACTCTTCGTCGCTTTGCCGATCGCCATTTGGGGCCAGATTTTCTTGACCATCCAGATCAAGCCAATCTAGATAGCCATTTTGGTTGAGATCACTTGCTTTAACAAAGTAGGTATTATGAATATCAATGGTTGGATTGATATCGCTATTCCACACTTTAATATTGCGAAATTGAAATCCCGGACCAGCATTCAACATGCGTGTAATCATCCGCACGGTCACAGGTTCACCCGCGCAGACAATCTCCTGACTCGCTTGGAGTTCCATGCTGATGCCAACACCAGCCGTCAGCCCAGCATCGACCGCAAGATTATCCTCAAGACCCAGTAGAACTTCCACAACGCCATATTCCGGGGCCCCCTCTGGATCCGGAATCGCAACATCACTATCTTGTGTGTCATCATCATGTTGATCAGTCAAAGTGAAATTGAAGCCGTCGGGTTTGATAAAGCTGACCCGATATCTTCTCTCCGGCACCAGATCCGAAAAGAGATAGTGACCCTCTGAATCTGACAAAACCGACTGAGATATACCCGCTGGATCAGTGAGCGTGATCTCTAATTGCGCAAAGTACGCTGGCTCACCTTCATCCTGAACTCCATCGTTATTCAAATCAAGCCAAATCTTCCCCCCGAGATCCACTGGGACTGGTGTAAAGGTAGCGGTGGGAGTTGGCGTATTGGTTGGCGTCTCAGTCGGCGTTGGCGTATTGGTTGATGTGTTGGTGGCAGTGGCTGTGTTTGTCGGGGTATCAGTTGGTGTAGAAGTGTTCGTCGGTGTGTGTGTGGGGGTATTTGTATTGGTTGGCGTCGGTGTGTGTGTGGGGGTATTTGTATTGGTTGGCGTCGGGGTTGGCGCTAGCACAACACATGGCACATCACCTGATCGTGCAGTCACTGCGCCGCTACTGTCGATGCTTTGCACGCCAAGCAAATATTCACCGGGAGTCTTAAAATCGATTCGATAGGTCCAATTACCTTGACCGTCAGTGGCGGTGAAGGCCCTGATGAAACCACCAACAAGAATCTGAACTGAGCTATCCGCTCCGGCGGTACCACGTATCGTGACCTCCCCCAGCGGTATCTGACCAGTAGCGGAACAACGATTAATTGTTGGCGGCACGACTGTGGCTGTTGCGGTGGATGGAGGTTCAGCTGTGTGGGTGGATGTGACTGTTGGTTGACGCTGAAACCGAGGAGGTTGTAAAAGTGCTACTTTCGCTTCATCCTCAGAAGTAGCTGGCTCTGGCGTTGTGGAGGGTGTGCTCGTTGGTGACCGTATAAAGCGTGTTGCACCGATTGGTGCGTGTTGTGCAGTGGCCGTTTCAGTGGGAGTTTCTGTCGGGGTGGATGTATTAGTTGGCAGAGGTGTATCTGTGGAAGTCGGTTCAGGAGTTTCTGTCGGGGTGGATGTATCAGTAGCCGTATTGGTTGGCGTTGCGGTCGGGGCATGAACCATCACAATAGCTGCTACCATGATATTACCACGGCCAGGCGAACGACAACTCACAGATTGCACCCCAGATGTGCTGAATTCAACAGCGAATGACCAAGCACCATTATCACCTGTTACCACGCTCCCGATTACCCGATTGCCGACGATGACATCAACGGTACTTCTCGGCTCGCTAAACCCCGACAGTGTCAGTGTCTCACCAACAACGACTTCCGGTCGATCAACGGAACAAGATAAGGGGATTGGTGTAATTGTGGGTGTGGCCGTTGGCATCGGGGTGTCTGTGGCCGTGCTAGTTGGCGTGGCTGTTGACGTAGCCGTTTCGGTTGGTGTGTTGAGCGCAGGCAGCTGAAATTGTAAGTTGAGTACGATTTTCGTCGGTGTTGGGGTATGCGTAGATGTATGGGTCGGCGTGGCAGTCCGTGTGGGCGTAGCAGTCGGTGTTGGGATCTCTGTGGGTGTGTGGGTCGGCGTTACGGTTGGTGGCGCCGTCAATGAAATATCGACCGGCTCAGAAGATTTGACAATTGTCTGACCATCCCCAGTTTTCACGTGACTTTTCACCATAAATTCGTAGCGCCCTGGAACATCTAGGGAGGTCATGTAATACCATGTCCCTTCCGCGTCAATCGTCATTGTGCTAACAATGGTACCATCCAGCAAAATGTCCAATGCTGCGGTCGGTGCACCAGTTCCAGTTAGGGTGACGGTGCTTGTGATCAGTCCGTTATCAATAGAGACTTTACCGATTTCCGGCACAATCGGAACGGGTGTTGCGGTTGCTGTTGGAACAGGCGTTGCTGTCGGTTCAGATGTCGGTGTATCGGTTGGCGTAAGCGTGGGCGAAGGCAGAGCAAAAAGCAAAGATTCAAGTGTCAAGTGAGCCTGTGAGATTGTTCCATCTGGATTGTCCGACTGAACCGATAGCCCCGATATCTCCAGTGTATCAAGTTGAGTAAGCAGATACCAATCGCCTTCCACATCCACCGTGGTTGTGCTGACAACCGAACGATTGACCAAAACTCGTACCTCGGATTCTGGCACCCCCGCTCCAGCCAGTTCCATTTCACTCCCAACTAAATGAGGTCGTACCACAAACGAGTCGATAGTCAGCGCAATTGGGGTCACAGTTGGCGTTGCGGTTGCTGTCGGTGCAATGGTTGGTGTTGCAGTTGGGACAGTCACTTGAAAAGCCCCTGTCAAGCGCTGAGTTTGTGATACGGTGCCCTCAGGATCGGTAGACTGAACCGACAACTCATAGTCGTCTGGGGCATCCAATTGAGTCAGAACATACCAGCCACCGTCCGCATCAATTGTCGCCGTGCTCACTACGGAACCGTTGGCTAATATTTGCACGACGGACTCTGGCAGACCCGTCCCATCTAACTCTATTTCGCTCCCATCTATTAAGGGTCGCACCACGAATAAATCAATTGTCAACGCGATCGGTGTAGCTGTTGGTTCTGGTGTAGCCGTTGCCGTTGGCGTTATTGTCGGTGACGGTGCAATGATTTCCGTTGGCTGTGTGACAACTTCTGTTGATGTGATTGTCCTAATCGGCGGCGCAATCTGTAAAACAATCGGTTCAGATTCCAGGCGAATGCTCGGTTGGTCTTCCACTTTTGTGATGGCCTCAACGTGGACCTTGTAAGTGCCTGGCAAGAAAGCTGTTGCTGTTGACCACTGTCCTTCATCATCCGTTGTTGTCATCTTGGCCAACGAGTCGTCGATATTGAAAGACACGGCAGACTCGGGCGCACCCGTTCCCGAGAAGACAACGGTCGTCGTAACACCTTCCGTGTTCAGCGAGAATGCGCTGATCTCGGGTACAGGTGGCGGTATTGGTGTTGGACTCGGTGTTGGATCCGGCGCAACGGTTGCCTGAGGCGCAATCCGTAAAGCAATTGCAGCAGACTCCTGCCTAATACTCGGCTGGCCCTCCGCTTTTGTGATGGTCTCAACGTAGACCTTATAGATACCGGGCAAGAAAGTTGTCGATGTTGACCAGTGGCCATCATCATCCGTCGTTGTCATCTTGGCCAACGAGTCATCGATATTGAAAGACACGGCAGACGCGGGTGCACCTGTTCCTGAGAAAATAACCGTGGTTGTAACGCCTTCTGTATTGAGAGAAAATGTACTGATCTCAGGGACAATCGGTGTAGCCGTTGGCTCCAATGTGGCGGTGGGTTCCAGGGTGGGAGTCTCTGTTGGAACGGGCGTTTCCGTTGGCGTTCTGGTTGGGGATGGCATGGCCAACAGCAGAGACTGGAGCGGCAGTTGGGCCAACCACACATTGCCCTCTGGATCAATCGACTCCACCAACAACTCATAGTTATCCGGCGCATCAAACTGAGCCACGGCATTCCACTCACCATCCACATCGATTGTCGTCGTGCTCACCACCGAATCGTTCACCATAATTTGGACCACTGATTCGGGGATGCCCGACCCTTCTAGCTCCACCTCGCTCCCATCCAACAGAGGATGCACCACGAATGAATTGATGGTGAAAACAATCGGGGTGGCAGTCGGCTCTGGCGTATCCGTTGGTTCCAGGGTGGGAGTCTCCGTTGGTTCTGGCGTTTCCGTTGGCGTTCTGGTTGGGGATGGCAAAGCCAACATGAGAGACTGGAGCGGCAGTTGAGCCAACGACACATTGCCCTCTGGATCAACTGACTCTACCAACAACTCATAGTTATCCGGTGCATCGAATTGAGCTACGGCATTCCATTCGCCATCTGCATCGATTGTCGTCGTGCTCACCACTGAATCGTTCACCATAATTTGGACCACCGACTCGGGGATACCCGACCCTTCTAACTCCACTTCGCTCCCATCCAATAGAGGGTGCACCACGAATGAATTGATGGTGAAAACAATCGGGGTGGCAGTCGGCTCTGGCGTATCCGTTGGTTCCAGGGTAGGAGTCTCCGTTGGAACGGGCGTTTCCGTCGGCGTTCTGGTTGGGGATGGCAAAGCCAACAGCAGAGACTGGAGCGGCAGTTGAGCCAACGACACATTGCCTTCTGGATCAATCGACTCTACCAGCAACTCATAATTATCAGGTGCATCAAACTGAGCCACGGCATTCCACTCGCCATCTGCATCGATTGTCGTCGTGCTCACCACCGAATCGTTCACCATAATTTGGACCACCGACTCGGGGATACCCGACCCTTCTAGCTCCACCTCGCTCCCATCCAACAGAGGATGCACCACAAATGAATTGATGGTGAAAACAATCGGGGTGGCTGTTGGCTCTGGCGTTTCCGTTGGTTCCAGGGTGGGAGTCTCCGTTGGCTCTGGCGTTTCCGTTGGCGTTCTGGTTGGGGATGGCATGGCAAGCAGTACGGATTGTAGTGGCACTTGGGCTTTAGATATCTCTTCCTCTGGATCAATCGACTGCACCAACAATTCGTAATTATCCGGTGCATCAAACTGAGCCACTGCCTCCCAGCCACCATTGACATCGATTGTTGTCGTGCTCACCACCGAATCGTTTACCAAAATTTGGACCACTGACTCGGGGATACCCGACCCTTCTAACTCCACTTCGCTCCCGTCCAACAGCGGACGCACGACGAATGAATCGATAATCAACGCAATTGGCGTTGGGGTTCGCGATGGCGTTATTGTTGGCGGAACGGTTAGCGTTGGAGTTGGTGTAGGCGTCTCCGAGGGAACGGCGAACGTTAAAGATTCTAGCGGCAAATTTGTCGTTCTTGCCTCACCACTCGGATAGATAATCTGAAGTTGTAAATCATACCGGTCTGGGTCAGTTAATTGCGTAATCGTCGACCAGAAACCATCAACATCAATCGTGGTGGTACTGACAATCGAATTATTAACCAAAATTTGTACTTCCGATTCCGGTTCGCCGGCCCCTTGTAGTGAAAGCTCACTACCATTCTCCACCTGTTGGACCACAAACGAATCGATTGTTAAAGCTAGCGGTGTTGGGGTGGCAGTTGGCGTGTTCGTACGGGTTGGGGTTAAAGAAGGAGTTGGTGTATCCGTAGGCGTTGCAGTTGATGTGGGGGTTGGTGTAATGCGTTCAATGTTGGCCGGAATCGCCATTGAAACAATCGTAGATTCATTATCGAGCGTACGAGCATCAATCGTGTACTCGCCCGGTTCAGGGAGCGTAATCAACACCGACCAGCTCCCATCGGGCAACACAGTCGTTGTCGAAAGGACCTCATCATTCAATAGGAATTCAAGAAGTGTACCAGGCTCGCCCTTGCCACTGATGGTGCTTGTATCGCTGATCGTCAATTGATCAAAGCTGGCAAGATCAATCACAGGTGGAACAAAGGTAGCGGTTGAGGTCGGCAGAACAAGCTGTGCCCGAGCAGCCAACAAGATTCGGACAGAGGTAGCCGTCGCGACAACCTCCCCTTGTTCATCAACGGAGTGTAGCGACAGCTGATAGTCTCCTGGATCCAACATGAGTGTTTGTAACGACCAAGTGCCGTTCTCCGTCACTGTAGTCGAACCAACCACACGGCCATTCGCAAAGACGTGTAACTCAGTGAGCGGATGACCAGTCCCGCTGAGTTGCAAACGCCCACTCAGAAGTTGACTTTGTAGGATCTCCAGGTCGAGTGCCGGTGATACAATCTGTACAGTGGGCACGACAATATTCAATGTAACTGGCTCACTTGTATCAGACGTCGGTCTATCGTCGGTTGCGAGTGAACGAACAATGATCTGATGTTCGCCCCCATCCAATAATTCCAAATCAGAACCTGGATTGCCGATACCAGTTAAAACAACGGTTCCAGCTTGAATATGCGCTCCTGAGTTAGGTGAAATAAGTACCGGACTTAGGACGCTCACTTCGGCTGTGTAAGTAGGAGCGGGTGTCAGAGAGTCTAAGGCGGATGGCGTTGCTTCCGGTGGTAGCTCGCCACGATAGCTGCGTATGAGAAGGAGAGCAATGAGTACAAGAGCCAGCAAGAGGAGGACAACAAACTTCATTCGATCGAAGCGACGAATTTCTCCAGGAGTTCTTTTTTGCAGCATATTCTCTATGCTCCCTTTGCCTGTGGATCGCGAGACTCTTTATCTAGTTTAGCTGCTTCATCTTGCCAGCTTGCAATGTCGACTGCGCTCCAGTCTGCGCTGGCAATAATCTCTTGAAGTTTCTCAAATGGCGCGTTGGCCAAATCGGCAAAGGTATGAATACCAAATTCGTTTAATCGTCCTTCATAAACAGGTCCAATCCCATAAATGCGGGTCAGATCATCTTTCTTAGCAGTTTCTACGCTAAGAGTTGGTTGAACTTCAGCCGACGGGAGTGTGACGAGCTGTCGACGTAATTCGTCATTGTCATGTTGCGAGGCATCAAGGGCACGTTGGAGCTCCACAATTCTCTGTTCGACAGCGCTCTCTTGGATTGATGAAGTAACGCCTGCATCCGATGCAAACTTAGCAGTTGATGCACTATTATCTTTGCGACGCCAATAGAGCCAATCGATCATCCATTCAATAATCCAACCAATCATAATTCCTAATATCAGTAAGACAATCCCTGACAACATTCTGTCTCTCCCCTCCTAATTCATTTGGGTCTATTTGCCCGATAAAGACTTTGCGTTTGGACATGAGGATAATCTGCGCGCTGCACCAAACTCTGCTTGAAAAAACCGGAGTTTGCTTCTCGGATTGATTAACTAGAAGACACAATAAAATAGCCTCTGAGTTGTACCATATTTTAGGCAATTTTTCAAACGTCAGTAACGATAGCCTTTCAGGAAAAACCTTTCCTGTCGTTGATGGCATTTCAGCCAGTCAGCGACTCAGCTCTCTGGCTGACCGGCTGAAATGCTGACAAGCTTCTGTTTTGCGTGGAATAACAGTAGCTGAACATCTATATATGGTAGGGCAATCGTGAACAGCGTTGAATTGAAAATACAGTCTTCAAAGATTTGGCTTAGATCGAATCTTGACGCTACAATCTGACTGTCGAATACATTGCTCATCGGACAAATGATGAGACTAAAGGTACTTATCTCAACATATGAACTCAAATGGACAATTACCCGTCATCTTAAGCCGCCCTCATGGAGGACTCTCTGTCCCATCCGAAGTCGAAGCTCGATTAGCCGTTACAGATGTGGCACTCTATAATGATTGTGATCTTTGGGTGGATCAACTCTTCGATTTTGATCAATCCAAATACGATCGATCAAGCGACTTGCATACGAAACAAAACGATGCCAAACAAAACAGCGTAGGCGAAACAGAGGCAGTCCTCGAAACAATTTCGATGCCGATTGCACGTGCCCTGATCGACGTGAATCGACCACCGGAGTGGCTGGGCAAGTCAGATGGCCCAGTCAAAACCCAAACAAGCTATGGAGAACAGATTTACAAACAGCCCCTTTCATTCGAAACCCAAACCCAACTAATGGAACGATATTGGCAACCGTACCACAAGCAAATTGAAGTCGCTCTGCAAACCCATGCTCAGGATGTCAATTTGTTAATTGATTGCCACAATATGGCACAACACGGACCAACTGCCTATCGTGATGCAGGACAAGCAAGACCCCTAATTTGTATTGCAAATATGGGTGATCATCATGGCGAACCCAAACCAGATCGGGGGTGGACAAGTTGTCCACCTTGGTTTGCCCGCAAAGCAGCTGAGATTGCTGAAGAACTTTTTCATGACATGAAATTACTGGAACCGGAACAAGATCGCTCCATTCCAACCGTCTTACTGAATTCACCATTTGGCGGTAGTTATATTCTGCGGAAAAATTTAAATTTAGGGGCTGATGGTGACTACACGAATAGCAATGGAGTGAGAAAGCCGATCGGGATCATGATTGAGGTCAATCGCGGTCTTCTGGTCGGTGATCAGTATGCGACACGTGCCATTGCACCGCCTAACGAACAAAGAATTGATATGGTGCGCCAACGCCTCTATCAGTGGACAAAGCAGCTTGTACAGTATCTCTAAATGGCAGCAGAATCAAAGACAATCATTTATAAATCAACGCCATATGGTCAGGATCAGGTTGGCTATATCGACGCCGACCTTCGAATCTATCGAGCGCGTTCTGGAACACAGGATGGTTCACTCATCGGACGCGTCGATGAGAACCACCGTATCTATCAACAAACGCAACATGACGAGCGCGAACTGGGTCTTTTTTCCGACACTGGGGTTGTGACAAGCCATGGCCTCTTTGAAGGTGGTACGATTGGTTGGGTGGAACCCGATGGTGTTGTGATTCAGGCGGGTTTGATCTTGGGCGAAGAAGAGGTTGGTTATGTCGAGGGACCTCACCCTTTCGCCGCCGGTGCAGTTCTCTTGTTGCTCTTTCTCCCGTTGGATGCGGAGGAATCAAAAAGAATGGGGAGGGTTTAACGTTACGATTAATTCTGACTACACGAAAACCGTTCACTTAACAATGCATTATCGCCATCAAGGGCAGCTGGAGGCTCCGCCCATGCTGCTTATCCATGGCAGTTTTGCCACAAGCCGTTGGTGGGAAGACTTCATGCTCTTATTGCCCGAAGAGATCTATGCCGTGGCACCGGATCTGCGTGGCTGCGGTCTTAGCGAACAGACAGAGAGTGGCTACGGAATCGCCGAACAAGCCGAGGACTTATATGCTTTTGTCAGCAAGCTAAATCTGCGCGGAATTGATCTCGTCGGCCACGCCAGCGGTGGCGCGATTGTCATCGAATTTGCCCTCACCTACCCCCATCTAGTGAGTTCTCTCACTCTTGTTGATAGTGTCCCCATTGAAGGCATTTTCACTCCCTTAGAGGCGTTGGTATTACTCGATCAGATGAAAACAGATCGTCTTCTTCTAGCCAAAAGCCTGGCGTTACTCATGCCAACATATGTCGATCCATCGCTTGTGGAAGCATTCTACTCAGAACAATCAGCGGATTTGTCTTCGCATGACTATGCGAACCTCGATCGCTTTCAAGAATTTGCCCGTGATGCTGAGGCAATGGCACCGGCCGCTTTCACAGCAATTGCCCAAGCATTGGGACAATGGAATCGCTTTGTCGATGCAGAGACCTTGTCGATGCCTTGTCTCATCGTTTGGGGAGAGCTTGATCAGATTATCGACCGGGCCGACACAACTCGTATGCTAATCGCCATTCCAGGTGCCAACAACCTTGAAGTACTGCGCGGTGTTGGGCATAGTCCAATGCTCGAGGCACCTCTCACCTTGGTGGAACGTATTCTCGATTTTGTCACGGAAGACTTTGGCCATTTCGAAAATATTCGAGAAACGGTATCAGACAACGATAAGGATTGCCAGTAAGGCTATTTCACTAAACCTACAATGAGGAGAACCAACGCATGAAAAAAGCAGTGATTGTCGGTGAACGACAGGCCGATGTTGTCAATGTAACCGATCCAGAACCAAAAGAGAATTGGGTTGTGGTCAAAGTGCATGTTGCCCCCATGTGTACAGAATATAAGGCCTATACAGGCGGTCATCAAGTTGAGCAGCTTGGCCACGAAGCAGCCGGCGAAGTTGTTGCAATGGCCCAACCCGGACGCGTCAAAATCGGCGATCGCGTAACGGTCATGCCCCAGAATGCCTGTGGCGCCTGTTCATACTGTTTGGGGGTGAGTATATCCACTGTCAGGATAGCAAAGACTTTGAGCGGTTGCATGGTTCGCGCGATGGCAGCGCAACCATGGCCCAATATTTGCTGAAAGAAGATTGGCTCTTGGTTCCCATTCCAGACGACGTCTCCTATGAGCACGGATCAATGGCCTGCTGTGGGTTGGGTCCCACTTTTGGCGCAATGCAACGAGCTGATATCAACGCATTCAACACAATCATGATCACGGGGCTGGGTCCAGTTGGCTTGGGTGGGGTGATCAACGGAACCTACCGCGGTGCACGCGTCATCGGCGTTGATTCTAACAAGTATCGAGCACAAAAGGCGCTTGATCTAGGCGCCGAAGCCGTGATCGATCCCACCGACGATGATGCGCTCCAGCAAGTTTTGGCTCTCACCCACGATGGCCGCGGGGTGGATCATTCCATCGATTGCTCCGGTGTCGCCGCTGCCCATCGCCTCTGCATTGATGGCACCCGTCGCAAAGGCAGCGTCTCATTTGTCGGTGAATCTGGCGGCAACGAAACTCCGCTCTACATCAGCCCGGACATGATCCGCAAAGGGCTCTATCTCTACGGCTCCTGGCACTATAACATGAAAGATACCCCCCAAATCATGGACGTGATTGCCAAAAGCAGCGATAAGCTCGATCAATTCATTACCCATCAGTTCCCCATCGATAACGTGGGTGATGCATGGGAAACCCAAGCTAGTGGAGAATGTGCAAAAGTGTTGTTAAAACCGTGGACGTAAATTCACGATTTTGGATTTAAGATAATCAACTGGTACCACGCAATACGCTACACGCAACACGTCAAAACCCCAGGAGGAACACCCCATGTATAAATGCGCCATCGTCGCAGTCAGCGGTGGCCGCGCCCGCGGTCACGCTGAAGCCTATCAACACATCAAACGTGGTCAGCTTGCGGCCATTTCGACCCGCACACGAGAGAATCTGGATGCATTTGGTGATCAATATGGCGTCGCCGCACGTTATACTGATTACAAAGAGATGTTCGAGAAAGAGAAGCCCGATCTCGTCCATGTCAACACACCGCCCGATGTCCGATTGGAGGTCTTTCAGGCCGCAGAAGAAATCGGCATCCCGTCAGTCATTGTTGAAAAGCCCCTGGCCATTCAGGGCGAAGATTTTATGGCTATTCAGGAATTTGCCAAAACCAGTTCGGTCAAAATCGCCATTAATCATCAACTCCACTTTCATCCCCGCCGAATGGCCATGCAGAAGATCGTGCAGGATGGAGGAATTGGCGAAGTTCGCTTTATCGATGCGAGCGCACGTATGAACCTGGCTTATCAAGGGACTCACACGCTACAAGCCATCAACGCCTTCAATCCAACCGGCAAACCCACGAGCATTATGGGACAAGTATCTGGCGTCACGGGTTTGGCAGAAACGCCTCGCCAACACTTTGCGCCTGATCAATGTGTGGGGTTGCTCACCTTTGATAATGGGATCAGCGCCTCGCTTCGCTGCGGTGCCAACGCGCCATTCGTCCTACCTGGCGATGAACGCACCAATGTCCACAAGCGGGTTGGGGTTTACGGCACGCGTGGTTACATTCACTGGACCATGTGGTCTTGGGAAATTGGTCAAGATGGGAAGATTGAAGCAGGTGAGCACACCTACGGCGATGAAGATATTCTGGGGCAGGCGGCCATGACCGAAGCCATGTTTGACTGGATGGAGGATGAAAAAGCCATCCATCCTCTCAATCTTGATTTGGCCCTACAAGACTTCAACATTGTCCTCAAAACCTATATGAGTGCGCTCCACCATCGAATGGAGACGTTAGATTCGGCACCAGATGCTCGGTTGATTGCGGCATTGCGAACGAGGCTTGGTTAAAGTATGTGAGTAGAGTTAACTCTTTTTCCAATCCCGAAATGCCTGTAAAAGCCTGGTCTTGGCTGGCTCGGAGATAGATTCTTCGGAAAGCATCCCCGTCGCGCGAATCGTCTGCTCCATCTGCTTGAGATAGATGTCACAGCCTTCACACGAGGCAAGATGCTCTTCAAAGCGTGCGCGCGCTTGGGGCGATAGAGCGTTTTCTAAATAGTCAGTCACCAGTTCGACAAATTCTTTACAACTTTACTTTCTGGTAAAAGAAAAGAGATGAGGTGAGAAATGTGACAAAAAGCGGTTAGCAGTTCATCCTAAAGGTGGTAGAGAACCCAAAAAGGAGGAAGGAATGCTAACCGCGCCAGAAATAACTATAGCAGTACTGATGAATGTATTGCAAGTAACGCCGATGGGAACAAACGTAAATGTAATGCGTCTGATGTGGGCAATGCTGAATGGGTCGTTTCTGAAAAGTCGAGGAGCAATCCATAGCGCATTGAAAGAAAGCGGGTTTGAAGATGAGGAGCTCCGGCGAAGCTGGTGGAGCTTTCGATATGGATCATGGGATATCACAAGTCTGCTGGGGTCGTGGCAAGAAGAAGTGGAAAGGGAATGGGAGGCAAAAAAGTTAGAAGGGTACCGAGTGAAAAGCATAGATATCACAGGGTTCTGGCGACCGAAGCTGCAAGGGAAAGTGAACCGACTCTATAACTCAACGGCTCGTCGGGCATTGCCCGCGCTCATCTTTGGAGTGATGATAAGCTCGGGGGAGATAGGCGGGAAGCGAGTGCCACTGCTCAAGGCAATCATGAGATGCACGGTTGGAACAAAGGAAAGTGAGTTTCGGAAAAAGCTGCTGAAAGAGACGAAGAAATCACTGGAGTCAGACGAAGTGGCGGTGGTCGATGCCGGGTTTACAATCAGAGAAATGCTAGAAAGCGGCATCGACCGATTTGTCCTGCGGGAAGCCATTAACTGCACAGTGCGCCGCAATGAGTTCCCCAAACGCAAAGAAAAAGGCAGACCACCTGAATATGGTGATATTGTGCGTCCGCTCTCTCGCAGCTATAAGGAAAGCGACTCGAGGCTACAACTCCGGACTCGTCTGGTCGCTTTCTCTATAGTGGTCGCCTGATTTGCTATCAAGCATGGCACAATCTCGTCCCCAGAACAACCAAGGTGGATACAGCCAACCGTACCTACTCGATTTACGTCATTCAGGATCCGGCCTACAACACACCTTTGGTTTTGGCGACCGTTATGACTTTGCAGCCTGAAACCATTTATCTTGTCTACCTGGAACGCTGGCCTGTTGAACATCCCCCCTTGGCTTCCAAGCAGATGATTGGCTTACATCGTCAATTTGTTCATGCCGATGAGGCTTGTTTCCGCTTACCTGAACTGGGGCTACTGGCTGGCAATCTTCTTTCCCATTTAGCCGCTTCTCTTCCTCCCATACCGACTGGCTACTGGGATCGAGAGCCTCAAGCCACTCCCGGCAGGCTGCGCCGCGTTCTCTCGAGTGCTCTTTTCCAACTCCTGACCAACTCGACCCTGACTTTCGGAAAAAGGCCTCGGTTTCACACCATTTCCCTAAAGGCGTTCTCGCTCATCGCCGCCTCAATGCCGCTGCTTAAACTAGCCGAGCACTATTTTTACATTTTATCCCGTTTTTTCAGGGTGGATTCTTTTTTCCGCCCCTTTCGGTTTGCCCTTTGTCACTCAAGCCTTTACCAGAAAGTAAAGTACAAGTGAGTTCGTCGAATGGCATCAATGATGAATGGTTCATAAAAACTCCAGTTCGCAATGTGCTTCCGCCTTGGTATCAAAATAGTGCTCCAACGCACCACGAACTTTTGATCGAGCGCTATGCAGAAGCACCCTCTGATTCGCGGGGCTAATCTTTAGCATACTGCATACTTCTTCGGCTGTCCAACCTTCGATGTCTCGTAGAATCATGACGCGTCGCTGGCTGGGGGGTAATCGCTCGATCTGCTGTTCGATCCGCGCGCAGATTTCCTGTTTCAGTACCCGATCTTCAGGCAGGCAGGACCATTGGTTTGGTGGACTGCTCCAATGGTCGGGCCATTGGTGGTCGGCGGGAAGGAAGCGATCTGGAGAAACTGCTGACTCGGAGGCATCGTCGTCGTTGCCAGCAAAATGAGCATTCCCACAATCAGCAAAGGATAAACAGCGGCTCTCGCGCTTGCCGCGTGACTTTGCGCGATTGGTCAGAATACAGAATATCCAGGTTTTCAAACAAGAACGTCCTTCAAAACGGTCAATCCCACGCAGGACGCCCATCCACGTCTCCTGAACCACTTCCTCCGCTGTCTCAATATTAGCCACGTAGCTTAAGGCGATTCGGATCATCGGTGAATGCAAAGTTTCCACAAGAGTCAGAAACGCTGTTTCATCGCCGGCTCGCAGTCGATCTACGAGCATTTTTTCGTTGATTAAAGCAGACTTCTCCGTTGCCAAGTTATGATGTAAGTCAACCACGTTTAGCTCCTCGTTGTACATTCTCGCTCCTCAGACAAAAGTGTGCAAAATAGTTAGGCCATTCCAGAGAAATAAATCCCAAATTTGCCAAGTCGATTTCTCTGGAATGGCTTGAGCTTTTCCAGATCAAATTGGGGATTTTAATTGTTGGAAAAGCCTTATCTCGTTGCTTGATCATGGCTAATTTGCACACGACTTCATACATGAGCCATACAGTTCATAAATAAGATCTATTGAGTATGAGTGGCACAATCCGGTCGGCATAATCCGATCCGCAATGTGCCTGGTGGGGGATGACTCCATCAAGCATACCTGTGACTTATAAACTGCGTCTTACTTAGTCGTTACATATTCCTTACAGGCGCGTTGATTGCGTCCTGATGCAGGCAGTCAATGCAAACAGGATCTTCGATAGTACAACTTCGTTGCAAGTCGGCCTATTAGTGCGGAGAACATCCATGCAGAGTGGATACCCTCTGGATACAATCGAGAAGCCGCTGCATGTCATGATGACAGGACAGTGAGCATACAGTAGAACCGTTTGTAAATCGTTTGCGATGGGCTGAATTTTAAAATCATGAGAAATTGAGTGTAACGCATTGAGGGTTGGCGAGACTATACATCGTGTGCGGCGATTCCATCGACCCATCGGGACTGTCTCACACAAACCCAGTTGGCAACAGTTTAAACATACGAAAGGAACACACTTATGAGCCTTGACTTTTTCCGCAAACGGACCACAATTGCTGGCATCATCACCAGCATGCTCGTTGTGGCCTTGCTTATTTCCCCAACCCACCTTCTCTTTGCACAGGACGGTGAAACGATGGAAGGAGCCGATGATGATGTTGCACCTGCTCCTCCCTCCATTGGAGCAGACGTTCCTCTCACCTACTTTGGGCCAGCTCCTTCTGATGTACAAAAAGAGCTGATTGGTCCGTTCCAATTGCTCAAAGCTGGTCAGATTGACTTAGACGCTGGAACGATTTCGCTCCCTCTCTATGAAGGCCAGATGCACGACGGTACGTCGATTTGGTATGTTGTGACAGATACAACCGATGAAGGCAATGCCGCGGCTCTCGGTCTGAACCATTCGCCCAAGCTGGCCTATTCGACAGTTGGCAACGCAGCCCGTATCGCCCAATTGGAAAAAGATGGTTCGCTCACATTCTTCCGTGGCACTGTGGATTTCTCGCCAGAGCACTCAGTGACGCCAGGTGAGATGCCAAACGCCTTCCCGCCCTCTGACTTTTCACCCGGTTCGATTGGTGACGAAGAGTATAGCCCACTGGTTTACATCGAAAATGCTGGTGGCGCCGTTTACAATGCACCGATCATCTCCATGGGTACGACTGAAGACGATCTAGACTTCTGTGAAGGCAACGTCGACTACAGCATCCTCCACGACAAGGTCGTCAGCATCTGCCCCGAAGAAGGCACTGTCACCCTGGCATTGACGCCTGGCTTCAGCTTTGCCCGCCCAGTACTCTATCTTAGTTTGGATGCCAACAATCCCATGGCCGCAGCAATGGAGGCAGTTACATTGGCTCCGGGATTGGATGATATTGCAGTCGGTGGTGATGACAGCCTCTTTAGTGCAGTCGAACGTATCTTTGCTTTTGCCAACGGCCCAATTGGCAACGAAAATCCGCAGCGCCAAGGCTTCAACAGCGCGCTGATGGGTGAAGGCGGTCCGCTCAACGTATTGGGTGGCATTCCAACGATTGCCACTGACTACAGTCCACTGTGGGATCTAAACGTTGGTGTTTGGACTGAGGAAGCCATCGAAAATGGCTACACCTCACGCCTGACGGAGGAATTTGCGATTCTGGGTATGGTGGAGTTAGGTTGGCTCACGGGTCCAGGTGGAGCACCCTATGGTTCTACAGGCATTATCGTCAACTGCCCGATTGTCTGGCGCTTCTTATAAGTACTTAGGCCATTCCAGAGAAATAGATCCCTGATTGCTAAGTCGATTTCTCTGGAATAGCTTGAGCTTTTCCAGATCAAATTAGGGATTTTAATTGTTGGAAAAGCCTTATCCGAAAAGTTCTGTGACGATCCATTCTCACCCGAGAATCTAGTCGGACTCACAACCACTTTGACCAACCGTCTTCAAACTACTTCAAGGAAGCCAGGGGAACCCAAAACAAAGAGGGTTCCCCATCCCTATGCAATGGAGAGCCAACCATGATTCACAAAGAAAGATCGCCACTCCCCAGCCATGTACGCATTATCTTTGAACTACCCGCTTCTATTTGGGCCACGCAAGCCTTTCTGGTGGGTGATTTCAACGGTTGGGATGAAGAAGCAACGCCATTTATGCAAACTCGTAGTGGGGTCTGGCAAGCGACCATCGATCTGCCTGTTAGCCACTTCTATGAGTTCCGTTATTTGATCGATGGTCATTGGCATACAGACTATCATGCAGACAGCCTTTCTTTGCGTGGATCAGGCTCGCAGAATAGTATCGTCAGCGCGGTACTCGCCGTTGAAGCCGAGTCCCATAAAACTGAAACGGATCTGGGGCAATCGCGATTCAAAAACTACTATACGGTACAGCATCGATGCATCCCCAGCAACGACCACGTCAATCCATTACAACCACTATCAAGCTGTTCGGCACAGATTGCTGCCTAGTTTTAGGTCCAAGACCATTCAAATAATGAGGAGTGAGCACGCCCCGTGCGGCTTTTGTCCTGTGGTGCTGGTCCTATCAAGACCCGCACGGGGCGTGCTCACTGGACGGGTAGTTCGCTTATTTGAACGGTCTTGCTTTTAGGTCACTTCATGTTATGAGGAATCTCCCATGAATCCTTTTCCGCAACAAACGCAGCTGCGCATAATTTTGGCAGTCATCGCTTGGATAGTCAGTGTGATCGCCGTTGTGCTGTTTGCTGCGACCCCGACGCAAGCTCAGGATCAGAATCCAGCATCGGAAAATGCGCCTGCGATCCGCCTAACCGATATAAATGTCGCCAGCTATCCAATCGTCAGCGTCACCATAGCGGGGGACAATCTGGAAACTGATCTGGCCACTCTACCATTGTCCGCAAGCGTAGATGGCTTCGAACAAGCAATTACTGATAGACAAACCGCTGTACAGGGCACCCAGACTGCCCTGGTTCTTGACGCATCCAGTGGGAGCATTCACCTGGTTGGCGCAACAGGCATCCCGCGTTACTTGGAAGTCGCCAATGGAGTCAATGAGTTGGTGGCATCTGGCGTGCTGACTGATCAAACCGATTGGCTCGCTTTGATCACGACTGGTGAAGGCGTTGGAGAATTTGCAGTGGCATCCAACTGGAGTCAGGATCAGCAAGCAGTGACAGCCGCATTAGAAGCGTATCGGCCCGTTGGGACGACGGGCAATGCAGCACTCTACAGTGTCGTGAACTTTGCTCTGGATCAGTTTGTGCTTGGTGCGGCGAGCCAAGACAGACAATCCATTCCATCGATCTCGGGAGATCTCGCGCGTTCCATCATTGTCTTCTCAAACGGGTTTGATGTCGTTAGCTCGATCTCGGAAGAAGCAGTCATTGAGAGGGCGGATCGTTTGGGTGTGATCATTCACACCGTGCTGCTGGGCAATCAAGATGTGGAGCAAGAGGAGGCCATGCAGAGATTGGCCGAGAACACAGGTGGTTTATCCATTGCACGAACAACGCCCTCTGCCCTTCAGCCAATATGGCAAGCAATGGCAGTCAAACCGACGCGCGAAATAGTCACGTTTGAAGTTGATGCACGTTCTGGCAATTCTTCACCAACTCAAATCCAGGTAACGGCGACGTTGCCCAATGGTGTTCGGTTAACAGACTCTATTGAGTTGACGGTCGATTCACTCCCGGTCTCAGCCAACAGGAACGATCAGCGTAATGGTGAGGCTATTTCGCTTCGCCAACTAGTGGGTCGCCTCATTAGTGGTGAGCAATCGATCCAGATTTTTCCGCTCTTGTTTGATATCCCACTCTTATTTGGCAATCGTGGACAAACGGTAGCCATCGATCGCACAACCTTTTTCTTGCTCCTGACGCCAATTATGTTGCTTCTTGCAGCGTTTCTATTGCGTAGGCGACGAAGAGAGCGTCAGATGACCGAACGCCGAGTGCGCTCTGTTGCGTACGTACATCAGACAGTTGAGCCGCCGGATGAATATGAAGCCTATCGACGAGCCAATGAGAAGTATCGCAGTGCCCGATCCTGGGGGCAAAATGATGTAGAACTGCAGGGGAACGTACACCCCGCGTATGGTCAAAACGACTATGCCTACAACCTTTTCACACCTTCCAATATCTATGCGAAAAACAGTTCCGCTATAGACGGCGATGAGACCCATGAGACGGACACTGAACCAGATCTCCCAGCCGTTCCTCTGGATCGAAGCACATCACATGATCGGGTCATGGATTTGCTACCCGATGCCTATCTCTTTTGCGTAAGCGGCGGCACGCATCTGCCCCAAGTATTGGCTCTTCACGCAGAGCGGATCGAGCGCATCGGTCGCCAACCACTCCATTGCGATCTTGTGATTCATGACCGACGGGTGTCGCGTGTTCACGCCACAATCTATCACAGAGACGGCGTCTTTCATATACGTGATGAAGGGAGTTCGGGTGGGACGATGGTCAATATGCACCCTGTCGCACCTCACAGCAGCGCCCCACTTTTTGATCATTATATCGTCCACCTAAACACGGTGATTTATCGCTTCAAAGCGATTGAGCATCTGAAACAACTACCGACCGATTACCATCTCGGTGGATATGATGGTGATGGGCGCACCATAAATAGACACAGTGTACAAGACAATACGGGCAACGAAAATATCGACAACAGCACCACAAACGGATCTTGGTTCTCATGGAGACGCTACCTACCCGCAGCATAACCGCGCCCTCAAATGAGACTACGTTGACAGATATCGTTCGTTGCAACATCTGTCGTGAGACAGTCCCACTCGACGTAAAGGGTTGTCCCTGGTGCGGAACAACTCTTGCCAATGCTGTTGGGATTCAAGCAGCGACAGGCAGACAACAAAGCAGGCTCACATCTCTAATGCAGCGACAGATTGTGCCTCTCTCGGAGCTATATCGTCAGCCCATTCGCCTCACCGAAGTCGATTACCTGGCCGTTGGGGGTGGATTGGGCAGCTTTGCTTGGGTAGACTACCTTCGTATCTGTGGAGCACGGCCAGAGCAGATAGCAGTCATTGGCTTTGAACCACAACCATATGGACGCTATCGTCGCCTCTGTCGCAATTCGCAGATTCCCGACGATGAGCGACTGCGCTCCAACTCTGATTCATGTCCTGACAATGTGTGGGGATGGCCAGGTTATGCCGTACGCGAGATATGGCGCAACTTGAAGAGCGGAAAGCTCTCCAATGCCGCACGGATCGCTTGGCAAATATTTGGCGAACCAACTCTGGCTGAAACCTACACGCCACGTTCAGGCGATGTCTTTGCAGCAATTGACCTCGAGGCCAACCGCATTGGCTGGTCTCATATGTGGCAGCAGGGACGTGTTGATGCCATTCGTAAGACTGACGATGGACGTTATCTGATTGCCTATATGCCCATGAGCCAGCGCTGCCATCTCGGTGAGCAGTGTTATCTGTTGGCTCGATACGTTCATTTGGCTATTGGCTACCCTGCTATTCGCTTATTGCCCGACCTTTACGCCTATCGACGACGGACGGGTGATTTTTGGCACGTAGTCAATGCCTATGAACCTCACGCACACCTCTATCGCTCTCTACAGGAAAGAGGAGGCACAGTGTTGGTCCGGGGACGCGGTATCGTCGCCTCTCGCATTATTGAACGATTAGCTGCCGTACAGCGTACTACTGCCAATGTTTCCATCCTACATCTCATGCGCACCCCCTTGAGTCAGGGGCATCAATTTATGCGTGCCGAACGCAAAGTCAAGGATCATTGGGAGTTTCAGATCTTCAACTGGCCCAAAGCATGCTGGGGAGGCGATCTGCGCACCATGCTTGAAGGAGCGACCGACCCTGAACGGAGCCGATTACTTGATCAGTGGGGCGGGACAACGACTGCGGACCGCCAGGCCTGGCAGGCGATAATCGAAGCGGGGCTGCGCGCTGGATGGTATCAGCGTGCATTTGGCCAAGTTGTGGCGGTAGAACAGGCGCCCAGTGGGAAAGTCATCACGCATGTTCGAAGCCAGACAGCGATCCAAAGCCGGTTGACGCTAGAAGCTGACTTCATCATTGATGCAACCGGAATGGAAGCGGACCTGGGCCGACATAGGCTCATGCATGATTTGGTCAACCACTACCAACTTGGCCGCAATGGCAAGGGCGGGCTACCAGTCTCGTCAGATTTTGAAGCGACCGGGTTGCGCAATGGGATAGGGCGGTGCTATGCGAGCGGAATTATAACCCTCGGCGGGTCTTATGCACCTGTAGACACGTTCCTCGGGCTACAATATGCAGCCCAACGCTCGATCGACGATTTGATAGCCGAGGGCACACCAGGATTGCGTTATTTGGATGGCGGCTATTCGGTTCGGCAATGGCTTCGTTGGACACGTGGAGTGCATCCATGACGCCCACTCTTTACGGCCGTTGGCAGACGCGATTTCTATTGCTGAGCACAGTAGGGCTCGCCACGAGCATTCTCTTCGGACTTGCCTTTGCGGACATGAGAACACCTCTTGCGCTGCTCGGTTATGTGCTTGTCCTGGGCTTTGGATGGGATGTGCTATACAACTTTCTCCAACGCTGGCGCTGGGAGCGGGATTGGCCACCGCCATTCCAGGTTGGTGCAGGTTTTGTAGAAGGGGCTTTGCTGTGGGGGTTGGTCAATGCCACGTTCATCTGGCGATGGCTTGGCATCATGCAGTTGCCGGGCGTAGATGGAGAAGCGCTCTCCCTCGGCATGTTTGTCGGCCATTATGGCATCGTATGGCTAACAACGTTTCTGGCCGCGCAAGGCCCATTGCGTGTTCTTTTTCCCCGCTGGCGTTTTCGAGGCGGCGAGTGGATTTAGGCCATTCCAGAGAAATAACTCCCTGATTTGCCAAGTCAATTTCTCTCGAATGGTTTGCGCTTTTCCAGATCAAATTAGGGATTTTAATTGTTGGAAAAGCCTTAGAAGGTGTTTTAAAAGTGAGATTAGTGCCGGTTGCTAGCCCCTTCGTCAGACTTTTAAAACACGCTCTTAGACAGCAAAAAAATGGAGAAACAGAAAGTTTGTACGTGCAATAGTAGGTCACTTCAGAGAAGTGACAGGAACAGTTATCTCAACAATGGATGAGGCCACGGGCTGAGCGTGATGTACCCCGGTCCCACATCGCGCCCGAGTGCGCCGAATCGGTCAATCGTTGTTTGATTTTTGGGTAGCAAGACGGACAAGTGCAGGTTAATGATTCCTGAACACAGGAGCGATGTTGTTGTCACAACAGAGGTAAGTTCGCCCAAGGTCATGTGGTGGATGTGATCAATGGGGCTGTCTTGCTCGTATTGCGCCGATGCCCACAACTGACGAAAGGTGTTGTGCTGGCTCAAGTCAGCCAACAGTTGTGAGAAGTAATTTGTGTGGCGATAGGGAAGCGAAAGATAGCGAAAACAGTGAATCGCGTTTTGTCCAGTCGTAAGACGTTGCGGCTCAAAGTGTTTGGTGATAGGGGATATTGGATCAAAGATCAAGCGTAGCATGTTATAATTGGCTGCTGAATTCGTGGCAAAGAAATTGCTTGGCAGATCAAAGAGTCGAAGCCAAATCCGGTTGGCCATGACAATGTTGTAACAAGCGTCATGGATCATGGCTGGTAACATGATATCGCTGATCGAGTCGATCAATGAGGCACGGATGGTCTCGGTCTGGTCTAAGGGCACCGGCTCTACATCAAAACCCGTTGGCAATTGAAACAATACCTGACGTTCGAGACGTGTCAATCGAAGCGCATCGGCCAATTGCCAAAGGGTAGCTGAGTCGAAATTGACTTTCCGCCCCTGCTCAATATTGCCGATCACCTTCTCTGATAAACCGCTCTTTTCAGCTAGCACTTTTTGACTCCATACTTTCCCCACAACAGGATCGAAGTGCTCTTTTCGCAGCGCCGCAATAAGTTGTCCAAATTCCTGTCGGTTCACGATTCTATCCTTATGATAACTCCCCGAAATTGAGGAATTCCTTCTCCAAAACCCACTGATTTTTATGAGACAAAGTGGTTGATTGTCGCGTAATAGGGGTGGTTCATTTTAGCTGGATAGATAGGTTTACACTTTTAGAAACAGAAAGAACGTTTATATTCTCTGATTTCGCCGGTTCTCAGAGAGCAAACGGTCTCATATAGATTTTTGTCTATATATCAAAAGTGTAAACCTAATTTTGAACCACCCCGCGTAATATTAAAGTTAATGCATGAATCTCTCAACTCTCCACAGTGTTGGACCGTCCAACCTAGGAAAACGCTGACCATAGGACGCGATCCGACCTGTGACATCACAATTAACGACCGACGCGTGAGTCGATTCCACGCGACCATCTACTGGCAAAAGAATCGCTGCATCCTTGAAGACATGGGCAGTCGCAATGGTCTATTCGTTGACGGACGGCGGGTCAAATCAAATACTCGTCTACTGAGCGGTGACCAGATTCAGATTGCACACTGCTTTACCATCAAATTCAACTACACCAATGAAGGTGCAATACTACGACAGTTACACTAGGAATCTTCATATAGGAAAATCCGTACAAATGAGTCAAGTTTTGTAAACAGTTGATGGTGGATAGTTGATAGTTGTCACATATCCACCATCAACTATCCACCATCAACTATCCACTATCCGCCTCACGGACGGCCGCTCTTCGGTTTGAGGCGCAGCTTCACTAGAGTGATATTCGGTAACCCTAGAAAAAACTACACCCTAAAGAATAAATCCTCCAGGAGTGTAGTCTTTTCTAGCGCTATATTGTTACACTAAGCAGGTGATTGATTTCCCTACTCACGTTCGGCCAAATGTCGACAGACCGTATTGAGGGCAGGATCAAAGATGCCTTGACCAAAACGGAAGATGTTGTCTGCGTACCGCTGACCAGGAGGCGGAGCCGCTTCACGAGCATCCTGGCGTGCTTCGCGCGTTAGTTCGAACGCCTGCCGCATCTTATGTTGGCGATCTGCTTCAAGCGAGGATGCGCCGCTGCCAAAGGTGCCATTCTCAGGCAACTGCGTCAACTTTTGCCCAATGATCGGATCCTTCTGAATCATATCATCGAGGACCAGGAATTCCACTGCATCGATCAGAAAACCGTCTGCCTGATTCCAGAAAAAGCCCTCCCGACCCGGCACCAATTCGTCGGGCAAATGCCCAAGCTGGAACTCATGCTCCGGACTGATTCCCAATGTCTTGACCAGATTGTATCGATTGACGGCAGACACACCAGCCTCAATCATAGCGGATTCAAACCGCTGCCACACTGCACTCCTGCGCACAGAACCACCACACTCTAACAAGACAAAACCTTCATGCAGATTATCGTAGTGTGGTGAACTCTGCATCCGTTTGAAGATACTCAGTCCCACCGCTGGCCCCAACTCCATGGTAAAGACAGTATTGACATATGAATAGTAACGACCTGGCAAGCTGAAGAGTCGACCTCCTTGCTGCTCTCTGACCTCCAGAAAGTGGAAGCGATCACTGTTGGCCTGCTCTTCTGCAATGCGGTTGATGCGGTTGGCCTGCGCTGCCGTCAGAATATCATCTTGACCACCAAAAATGCCGGGCCAAGTCGAATACTCATGCCAAAAGGGCCGCGGGGGATTGCCGTGACATTCTTGGCACGCAACGTCGTCTGACGACAAGGTGGGTGGACTGGTGCTCATGTTCAGTTCACGGAAGAGCCACTTGCCACTCACATCGTCTAACTCCACAACGTCCATCATCTCCCGTTTGGGATCGTTGGGGTTCGTACCATAGGCCAACATAAAACGGGCATCTGAACCAAAGAGAATGACGCGGGGATGTTCTAACGACGCGGGATGTTCGGTGCGTGTTGTCTCGACAAACGTATAGCGACGAGCGGGGCATGGCGCCCAACAGCGTCTGGACGTCGGTCACATCTTCTTGAGTAAGAAACTGCATTAACCCATCAATGGTTAAGTCCGTCAGTTCGCCCTATTGGGATGTGGGTCACAGTTGGTTGGCGTTGAACCCTCCTCTTGAACGGTAAACTTGACGCTGGCTTCACACCGATAAACGTGTGATCAGCTTCTGCCAGCTTAACTGTAATTGCGTGGTTGCCTTCAGCCACGTTCTCGACTGTCAAAGGATTGACGGTGTAGACAGCGCCCTGATCCGCACCATCAAGGAACCAATGGAAATGGCGACCGTTTGGCTCGACTGGCCAATTCGTGTCAACTTTCAGCAGAAAGGAAGGCGCGACCGTTGACCCATCCGTCGGGGAGAGAATCTGCAAGGTAGTCTCCGTGGGTGGATCGGTTGCCGCAGCAGTCTAGGTTGCAGTTGGTATCGTGCCTTGCGTAGACGTTGGTGTCGCGCTTGATATTGAAGTGGGTGTAGACGTTGGGGCAATGGTGGCTGTTGCGGTTACTGTAGGTACTTGTGTCGGTATGGGTGTAATCACGCAAGGCCCCGTCGGTTCGTTGTGGTTGGGTCCACTGGCAGCGCTGCTTCGAGTACTAGACTGAATCACGGGTAGGTAGGTGTCATTGATTGGTCGTGCATCACTCGGCACCTCAATGGATTGGCCAGGTGCTGTCGGCTGCTGCATGGGCGCACCAGATACGATTTCGAACGTTGTGGTCGCATGAAAGGGCGCAACGGTGGACAACCGATACAGGCCGGGTAGAGTTTTGCTGGTTGTCACCAACACAACAACGAAAGTACCATTGCTGTCGGTCATCACGGGTCCAAGATTTTGCCCATTAATGAAGAGAGTAATCTGACGATTCGGCGGGAAGTTACGTCCGGTGATGACAAAGAAGCTACCAGGAGCGCCAACGGTTGTCCCACTGGTGATCTCGATTGTGGGGATCTGTGCCGAGCTCTCAGTCGGGGTTGCTGTGGGCGTATTCGGCGGCACAGGCGTACAGGTCGGTACAGAGGACGGATTGGTGGCCGTTGCTGTGTTGGTCGGCTCCGGGGTTGCCGTGGGAATTGGTGTCGCCGTCGGCACTGGTGTGTCGGTTATCGGTTCTGGTGTCGCCGTCGGCACGACAGGGGTTACCGTTGCTTCATCTGTCTGTGTTGGAGTCGCAGTAGCCGTGGCATCCTGATCAATGGTAAAAGTGATGCTATCTTCGATACCCGTAAAGGTATGGTCGGCTTCCGCCAACTTGACCCGAATGGTATGGTTTCCAGGATTCAGGTTGTTGACTGTTATCGGATCGAGCGTATAAGACGCACCTTGATCCACGTCGTCAAGGAACCAGTGGAAATGGCGACCGTTGGGTGTGATGGGCCAGTTGGTTTCGACGCGCAAGATGAAAGATGTGCCAACAACCTCTCCAGTGACATTCAGCGTTGTTGCTGCACTGGTCGGTGTCGGTGACGCAGGTACGTTTGTTGCTGTTGCAGTGGGTGTGGCAGTTGGCGGAGGCGGCGTCGAGTTCGGCGGCTGCCCTGGGCGCACGCGGAAGTTGGCAACTGTCTGTGCGGTGTTATTGAAGGTCAGCCGGTTGTCGGCATCACAAGGTGGATTGTTGCGGTTGCCTGTGCGGCAACTCAGACTGGTTCCAGGGCGCACGCCGGTGGTCTTACCATCGTAGGTAGCATCTGGATTCGAGAAGTGGGTAACTGGGTCAAACCAGTTACACTCATTACCATAGGCCATAATCGTCTTGAAACCACAATCTGGATCGACATAGCCGTGGCTATAAGTAAATGCACCGTCTTGATAGTCGTCATCCACATACCAATCGTGCTTTGCGCCCATATTGTGGCCGAGCTCGTGGCCAAAGATGAGGCCTCCCGTCGCGCAGCAGATATCTACAGCGTGAAAAGCGTAGGCCTCAAAGTCCGCCGGCTCCAAAGATTCGAGCAGCCAACCAAATCCCGACGCATCATGAGAACTGCTACGCACCCAAAGGCTAACGATGTCGGCAGAGAATTGATTCCGTAAGTCGTGAACGCCATCCATGTAGCCATCTGACTTGCGAGTGATGCGATTGGTGTCGGTTGAAACGCTCCCGGATTCAGTATAGTTGACCTCCGCAGTGTGGACCAGGCGAATACGCTGGTCAATGCCACTATTGGCGTAAGATTGGTTGGTTAGGGAAAAAGCCAGATCGATCTCACGTTCCGTGGCATCAACGCCACCAAGTTCGCTGCGCACGCGTGGCGTATAGATGACCATCACGTCGATTTCCGAACCATCTTCGACCAGCGCTCGTCGCGCCTCCACTTGATTGGACTCTTCCTGATCAGAAGCCGGAGGACGTGCGAAATCGTCCGCGTGTTGAGCCGCGGCGGGCATAGCGATTTGGCGGAGTAGATGTGTACCCGCGTCGGTCGGTCGCACTTGAAAAATCGCCGTGGGCGTCTCACCCCCCTGTATGGGTGGTGCGGGAATGCGAATATCGCCCGTTAACAGACCATTCTTAACCACGAGCGTTACGATGCTGTGCGGTGTCCCTTCAACGCGACCTTGCCAGATATACCCACCGCCGGTGGCATTGGGCTCTATTTGATCAAGGACAGCACGATAGCTCATGTCCTCAAATAGGTTGAGCAAGATGCCCTTGGTTGCCTCCACATGAGCCGTTTGGATATTGCCCGTGCCCCCAAGTTGCCCGAAGTCAATCTGCACGTGACGGGCACGCAATACGGTGACTTTGTTGGTGGACATTGCCGCCAAATCCATAGATAGGCTCAGTGATGGCTCGCCCGCCGTTGCAAAAAGAGCGGGAGGCTCATCCATCTGCGCTGTTTGAGCCAAATCCATGCGTGCAGAAGCGGATGCTCCGTGACTCATCAAGACACTTATGACAAACAGAAGCCCAAGCAGTGTTCTTCCCCTGGGCATATATAGGTTCCCAGACAAGTTTTGTCCTGTCTCTAGCCATCGAGATTTTATCAGGTGAGACGTGGAGGCAAACTTTTCTGGGAGGATATAAGGTGCAGGATCCTTAAACATCATCCCTCCAATTCAATATATACCGCACTAGCTTATAACTTTAAGATAAATTCGACTGTTCTGCTCGACTGAAATCGGTCAAATATATTTTAAAGTTATGGCAGTGCTCAGTATAGCCAACCACAACCACCCTTAGTACTTATCCGAAAAGTTCTGTGACGATGCATTCTTAATCGAGAAGCTGGTTAGGCTCACAACCACTTTTCGGATCGGTTCTTAATACTTATCCGAAAAGTTCTGTGACGATGCGTTCTTAATCGAGAAGCTGGTCGGACTCACAACCACTTTTCGGACGGGTTCTTAGATGGTGAGAGTGGTTAAGCTGCTCCAAACAGAACCCCAATTGCCGTCATACGTGCGGTTCTGCATAACGAAATACGGTGTAAACGAGGGTGGGATCAGCCTATCACATCAAAAAGGGGTATACTTTGCGGCGGGATGGCTATCGAACAATGGTGAGGTTTATTGTTACCCTGCTCAAAGCCTAGTCTTGTCGTGCGCTAATCACAATATTTCTAGCATTAACAACGACAACAATTGACAAAAAATGCACAATCAGGAGTGCACAATACCCTAATTTTTAGGGGTCAATACAATTATGTCGATTCATTCAAATTCATAATCCTCTACAACTTCCTTCGCTTCTGCATGACTACGCGCAACGATTGCCAACACCGGCTGCGCTAAATTCAGATTGATAGCTTGGTGCGGCACGCCAGGTGGAATAAAGAGAAAGCTACCCGCTTCGTTAACGACAGAGTGACGTAAACCTTCACCATAACGGGTCTCTACGCGCCCGGCAAGCACATAAATCGCTGTCTCATAATGATGGTGGTAATGTGGGTCGGTCTTATGACCGGGTGGAATCTCAACAAGATGCATGGACAGATCGGTTGAGCCAGCTGTCTCAGCCGAAATTCCGTAGGCATAGGGGGTTCCCTGTGCTGATTGTCGCGCCTGATGGGGAAAAATCGCGTCTACTTTGCTGGTCAAATCGATCCGCTGCATGATCTTGCTCCTTATCCAATACTTTATTGAACCAGTATCTAACCCGATCGTTTGTAAATCGTTTGCATCATTGGCCTGCTCACCGGATTTCTATTGCATTCCGTGCAGCTTGTGTCAGTTGAATGATCTCTTCGAACCACGTATAATGATTCTGTACCGATAAGCTAGTCGTTTCCGTCCTGCCCCAAATGCATATGAAATCATTGCCTACCAAGATGCGGTTGCGCTTGCTTGGTCCCATACAAATCGAACACGAAGGATCTGTCATTCACAAACTCGGTTCACAAAAAAGCCTGGCGCTCTTGGGTTATTTGGTCTGCAATCCCCACGAACAGAGCCGTGCAAAACTGGCCGCACTCCTGTGGCCCGATCAGCCCGATTCCAGTGCACGAGGGAATTTACGGTGGGCACTGAACAATCTTTCCAAGCTATTGCCAAACTGCATCACAGCAACTCGTCACACCCTCCACTTCCAGCCATGCTCCTCGCTCTGGGTAGATACCATCGTTTTTGAGCAGCATCTTGCCGAAAAGAGTCAAAAAGCTTTGAGCAGCACCTTGGACCTCTACCGCGGTGAGTTTATGGAAGGAATGCTTCTGGACGACTCTCCCGATTTGGAAATGTGGTTGCTCCAAGAGCGCGAAGAGTGGCGTCGGCAGGTGACGCACTATCTTGAAGAACTGATCCACTACGAAATTGATGCCAAACGATACGATCAGGCCGAGACATACGTCACGCGTCTGCTGAATCTAGAACCCTGGCGCGAAGAGGCTCACCGTCAGCTGATGTGGCTCCTCGCGGTCACCGACCAGCGGAGTGCCGCTCTGGTTCAATTTGAGAATTGCTCTCAAATCCTGGCAACAGAGCTAGCAATTGAACCATCGGCGGAAACCGTTGCCTTGTACGAACAGATTCGGGATGGGGAGATAATGGGCAGCCCCAGATCGATTTCAGTGACAGATGAAGGGCTCTCCTTTGAACAGATAGGGAATGACACGAGGGTAGCAGAACAAGAGACAAAACGCGGGATCGAAGAATCGCCTGACTACCCCATTTTGTCACCCACCTATGATTGGGGAGAAGCACCGCTCACTGCGGACTTTTATGGGCGCACGGCGGAGGTTGCACTGTTGGAACATTGGTTCATGGTGGAACGCGCTCGATTGGTCACGATCGTTGGCATGGGCGGCATGGGCAAGACGACATTGGCATCCCACGTTTCCCGAAATCTGTATAGGCAGTTCGACTGCATCATCTGGCGTTCACTGATAAACGCCCCCCCAGTCAGTTCAATTGTTGAAACTTGGGTTCAAACGCTCTCAGAGCAACGGTTACTCGATTGGCCCGAGACGCTGGATTCTCAGATCCATCTGCTTTTGCAACATCTGCGAATGCAGGCCGCGAATTGCTAACGAGTCGAGGCTTGACGGATACATTTGCCACCGAAACTGCATTGGTGATGCGTGCCTCTGGCAGTCCACTGGCGCTGAAGCTTATCATTGAGTCCATTCAGGATTTTTTTGATGGCGATATTCGAGCATTCCTGACCGATGAAACCTTCATATTTGACGATGTGCGTGACGTACTTGATCAGCAGTTCAACCGACTTGCACCCTTGGAGCAGACGATTCTGCTCTGGCTCGCCATCGAGCGTGAAGATGTTCCACTCTCTTCTTTACAGCAGAACTTGGTTCCCCAAGTCGCTCGACGAGATTTTCTAGAAGCGGTGCGTTCGTTGGAACGTCGATCATTGCTAGAGAAGACAGCTCGTGGTCTTACGCTGCAAAACATGGTCAGCGAATACTTGACCGATCGGTTGATCACGGCCATTTGTCGGGAAATTGAAACCGAAACACCGCAGTTGTTCATTAGCCATCCTCTCTGCAAAGCATTAACCAAAGAGTACATCCATCAGAGTCAGCTTCGACTCATTGTCGAACCGATTACCGAACAGCTTGAAAACAAATTAGGGCGGATTACCCTATTGGCTGTACTCAGTCGCTTACTCGATGCATTCCGCAACCCCTCGAGCACTCCGTCCGCCGACGTCCGTCAGAGTTATCCCGCTAATCATTATGCGAGTGGGAATCTGCTCAATTTACTGCTGACGTTGGAAGTGGATCTACATGACTGGAACTTCACCCATCTGCCTGTGCGTCAGGCCCGTTTGCGTCAGGCAAATCTATCTGGCATCGATTTCCGATATGCTGCATTTAGCGAAACCACCTTCACAGATGTTTTTGGCCTGATTCATGCCGTTGCCTTTCGTCCTACTGGTGAGAGCTAGCTGCCACCACAGGGCATGAGGTGCGTTTCTGGCGGGAGCCAGATGGCCAGCCATCTGGTGTACTGCGTGGTCATACCGACGATGTTTGGGCCATCGCCTTTAGCCCGAACGGAGACCATTTAATCAGCGCCAGTTGGGATCAGACTCTGAGACTTTGGGATCTGACCAGTCACCACACAATACACACCTTCACAGGGCATACAAAGGGTGTCGTCTCGGTCTCCTTTAGTCCCGATGATCTAACCGTCGCCAGTGGTGGCTACGATTCTACAGCGCGCTTGTGGGATACGAAAACGGGCACCTGTTTGCAGGTCCTAGAAGGTCATAGTGGATGGGTTTGGGGTGTGGCCTTCAGTCCTGATGGGGGACTTCTGGCAACGGCTAGCGGCGATCATACGATCAGGCTTTGGCAGGTTCGCACAGGTGACACGTTAGCCATTCTTCAAGGGCACGAGGATCAAGTCTGGAGCGTTGCCTTCAGTCCCGATGGGCGTCTCTTGGCCAGTGGTGGCAATGATGGACGTATCCTCCTTTGGGATATGCGAACACGGTCGATTGCACACCGACTGCGCGGCCATACAGACTGGGTACGGTCAGTTGTCTTTAGCCCAGACGGCACTATCCTGGCTAGCGGTAGCAACGATGGAACCATTCGTCTCTGGTCCACCGCAACAGGGCTTCCTCTCCAGACTCTGCGCGGTCATGCCAATGCGGTCAACAGCACTGATATCAGCGCCAGTGGGCACTATTTGCTCAGCGGCAGCAACGACCAGACCGTACGGCTGTGGGACATGGTACGCAATCAAGTTGTCCACATCCATTTTGGTCACACAAAATGGGTACGTGCGCTTGCTTTTTGTCGCGACGGACGCTTTCTTTTCAGTGCGGGCGATGATCAGAGTGCGCGGCGCTGGGTATTACAGGACGATTTGCAGGACACTTCTCAGAGTGGTGCACAGGTAGAGGCACCATCCAGCACAATTGATACAACCTATTCTGGTCATAGCCAGATGGTACGTGCCGTAGCCCTCAGCTCCAACGAAATATATCTAGCAACGGCCAGCGCTGACCGGACAGCGCGCCTGTGGGACGTAGAGACCGGTCAGACACTACACGTCCTGCGTGGTCACACAAGCTGGGTAAGCTCGGTTGATTTTTGCCCCAATGACACTTTGCTGGCCACAAGTAGTTGGGACGAGACGATCTGCCTTTGGGATGTGCAAACAGGCACCCTACAGCGGACGCTGCAAGGCCATACGCGCGCAGTCTATGCTGCTGTTTTTCATCCCAATGGAACGATGATGGCGAGCGGAAGTTCAGACAATACCATCCACCTTTGGGATGTGCGAACGGGCGATATCATCGATACGTTGGCTGCACATGATGACGTGGTGCGCTGTTTGGCCTTTAGCCGCGATGGTCAATGGGTGGTCAGCGGTAGCGAAGACAATACGGTGCGCCTCTGGCAGAAGCAGACGTCTGGGCAATATGAACCGGTCGATACTTTGATGGGTCACAACAAAGGGGTGCGTAGCGTGGCAATCAGTCCTCGGCAGCAGTGGATCGCCAGCGGCAGTGATGATGGGACCGTGCGAATCTGGTCGCTGCCGGATGGTGAATGCACCAAATGTCTGGATGAACATACCGATATCGTTTGGGCCGTTGCCTTTGCACCAAGTGAGACCACGCTAGCCAGCGGCAGCTCTGACGAAACTGTCAAGCTGTGGGACGTCACTACCGGACACTGTCTTCAAACCCTGACAACACCCGGTCCATACGATGGAATGCGAATCGCCCATGTCACAGGGTTGACTGCCACGCAGCGCGAAACTCTGAAGCTACTTGGAGCGACCGAGGAGAATGACGTTGGTTAATGTGGCCGTTTGAGGTTTAGCAGAGTAACGTTGGATGGTTAGTTGGTTTGCTCGTTTGTTCACCAACCAACTAACCAACTAACCAACAACCACACAATTCCTCAGACAACCGTTAATGTTCTTCACCAAAAAGAGATTGACGCTGATTAAAATAGGGCGGCTCAAAAAGCAATTGTTGTCGCGCTGTCAGCGTCACTCCCTCTGGCGTTTGAATGTGGGTCTTGGACCAAGATTGCTGAGCGGGACTATATTTGTAGAGCAACGAACGGCGGTGGTGTTCCGCTGTCCAAGGCGCGGTGCCGTGGGTCAGCGCCTCTGTGAAGATCACCACCGACCCGGCTCTTGCTTCTGGCACAACCACCAGGCCCGAATCGATATGGGCCTCTCGAATCTCCTGGGGACAAGGGTAGTTGGCCTTGTGGCTACCGGGAATGCAGCAAAAGCCGCCATGATCTGGACCAGTGTCAGTCAAATTCCAGGCAATGACAGTTAAACCGTTGTACATCTGACCGTTGCGAAAGTGATAGTATTCGGGTGGATCATACGGGGTGTTGCCGCCGTGGAGGTTGAGCCGCTCCGTTCCAGCCCGCATATAGATGCCGTAATAATGGTCCAGCCGAAAGCCATCGCCGAGAATCACTTTAAGATAGGGCATAATGGTTGGGTGATCGAGTAGTGTGCAAAACAATGCTCCCCAAGTCAGGTAGTTTCCAAAGCGAGCACCACGGGTCTCTAGACCAGGATCTGGGAGGTTTTGGCTGTCGATCAGGTGGTTGAGTTCGGCCACCTCATCGCGAGTCAATACATCTTCGAGGATGAGATAGCCTTGTACATCAAATTTATATCGTTCTACTTCGTTCATTGGTTCTCCTGCTGAACGCGAAATTGGCGTCAACCATTGTGGAGGCTAAATAGCAAGAGTCTGTTCGTCCGTGACGCTGAACAAACGGGCGGTTAGTTCTACAATTGGTCGCGACGATGATCCAGACCGATCAATTTGGTGGATGTCAGATTTGTCCGTATCGAATCGTTCAATGATAGAATCTTACCATGTTCCGTGTCATTTCATACAACATCCGTTACAACAATCCAAAGGACGGCGCAAACGCGTGGCCCCATCGCAAGGAGCGCGTGACAACACTCCTTGAAAATCACGAGCCAGATCTGATCGGGCGGCAAGAGGTGCAAAAAAATCAGCTTGAAGATTTAATTCCAAAGTTGCCTGACTTTGGCTGGGTTGGTGTGGGGCGAGACGATGGCAAAACGCAGGGAGAATATGCGGCTATCTTCTATCGTCACAGAAGATTCGATTTGATGGACAGCGGCACAATTTGGCTCTCGGAGACGCCGCATGTTGTCGGTAGCGTTGGGTGGGATGCCTCAATGGCACGCGTTGCGACCTGGGCTAAATTTGTGGATGTGCAACATGGGAACCGATTTCTGCACGTCAACACCCACTTCGACCATCGTGGACAGTTGGCCCAAGTCGAAAGTGCCCGTCTTTTGCACACTTTTCTCGCCGAACAGGAAGAGTCGCTACCCGCCATCATCACAGGCGATTTCAACTGCATCGAAACATCTCAACCCTACCAGGCGTTGACAGATCCTGATCATCATGCGCCACCACTGCTCGATGCTCGGTATGTCACACAGGCACCACATGAAGGACCCCACGAAACGTTTAATGGTACGTTTACTGACCCATTGCACGCCAAAATTGATTATATCTTCGTCTGGCTAGCGCATGAAGAGGAGATGGACCAGAGGCAAAACCCCTTGATTCAAGTACACCGCCATGCGATTCTGACCGATAATCGGGCAGGGTGGTACCCCTCCGATCATTTGCCCGTATTGGCCGATATTCTGATCGCATGACCGGTGCTTCTACTCAAAAAAGATCGGATTGGTCAACGCCAACAATTCACCATTGGTGTTGCGTAATTCGACTAAACACCACTGGAACGGCTGAGTTGAGAACGTCCGGCTAAGCGTCCCTTCTCTGCCAATTCCAATCTGTTCCAGCGGTTCACCATTGACAATCAGTCTCAGACTGGCATCCTCTGGTGCATCCTTCCAATTTGCGCGTAACGAAACGGATCGAGTCTTCTGATTGACCATCAAGGTATCACCCATCATCACTGCCTGCGAATCATTTTTATTTTTGGCCGTGAACTCGAGCCTTGGTCCAGCACTCAGATAGTGATGTCCAGCGGCCAGTGCGCGCAAAATCCCTTTTTCCGACAGTTCATCCGCATAGACAACATTAAAGCCAGGAGAACGCTCGTAATGGGCTGGACCATGGGTATCACTTCCGGCAGTTGCCACCAGACGATGCCCTTGATTGAGCCACTGGTACCAGAGCGCCAACCCATCTTCGTTTTTGCTGCGATTGCGCTCATTGTCGCCCACCCACGAGCCGTTCCAAACTTCGACCAGCCGTGCCGAACCAGGCATCATGTTGGGATAGACCCAACGACAACCAGTGCAGTGAGGGTCGCCGATATTTTTGGGATGCGCAATGATATAGAGCTGTTCTCTGGCATGAAGATCGTTGGCAATGGCGGCCATGCCATCTCCATCTTGAGTCACGCGCCAGTCGAGCCATTCGTGACATCCCAAACAGACGGCATGACCCCAAAAGGTAGTCAGCTCCTGTCCACCCATCGTCAAGAAATTGTCCGTCGAGCAAGAGGCCATCTCGGCCAACGGACTGACCGTGTTGTGGTCGGTCAGGGCAATGAAATCTAGCTTTTGGACACGTGCCGCTGCAATCAAATCCGGCACATCCCAACCGGCATCAGAGTGATTGGTGTGACTATGGAGATCACCCCGATACCATCCGGGATTGGGGTTGGCCACATAGGTGAATAGAGGCTCAGGTTGTGCGCTGATAGGTTCGCTTGATCTGGGCGGATCTCCACTTTCCGCCATCACCTCCAATTCATAGTGACATACCTGACCAGGAAGAATCATGTGAGTGTCGATCTGGACAGTCCACCGCCCGCCTGGTAATGGACCAGCATTGTAACCCGGTGTCGCAAAATCATTGCGGATCTCCACAAAGTGCTCGTTTCCTCCACGGTGACCCGCCCCACGAAATCCGTTTGGATCGAAGAGGGTTAGGGTCAACATATTGCGGATGCCATCGATCTGCGCTGGCTCAAATTTCAGACGCATTGTGAGTCGTGTACAGTTGGTGGGGACATCAATAGGGTGAGGAATGTGGCGTTTGACGTCATTCTCTGTCAGCGTGTCAGAAAACCTGGTTTGCATCATAAAAAACTCGCAATGAGATTTTGTAGGCTCGGAAAAGTAGCTGGGACTCTTGTTTTGATTGTAACACACATACGACTGGTAACACATTTGTCTCAACCCTAGCCACTTGTGTCGGCCAATTGTAGAACAAACAGGCTGTTTGTTCAGCATCACAAACGAATAGAGGCTGTCATCTAATCAAAACGATGATTGACGCAATAAGTTTTCCAAATCAAAAGAGCGGTCGCCTCAAATTGAGATGACCGCTCTTTTGGGTTGCCGACTAGCAGAGATTGTCCTGCTTGGGAATCTTGACTCAGGATTCCTTACGGCACGTACGTCAAACCAAAGGGGTTCAGCTCCACTGTGATGAAGCCATCCAGAACGGGCACGGGCTGCTGTCGGGTAGCATGATAAACGCTTACTTGATTGGCGTTCGCACCAGAATGTGTCACATAGATCTTTAGACCGTCGGGCGTCAATGCAATGTTGTGTGGTGTTGGAAAGGGTGTATCGACTGCACCAAGTACCCTGTTTGCATTGGGCGGTTTGATGTCGATAGCGACCAATCCAGCAGGACCGCCACCCGTAATGTTGGTGGTATAAAAGACCTGACCATCCCGTCTCATGCCCGCGCCATGCGCGGCGGGTACGGAGATATTGGTGATCAAGGAGAGATTACTGCGTCTCAATACAGTAACTTGATCGGCGTTTTGGGTTGGCACATAGAGTCGATTGCTGCGTAGGATCAGCGAAAGATGCGGATCTTTGCCCACAGCGGCGCGCGCCGTCTCTCGAAAGGTGCGCGTGTTAAACTTCACCACGAAATCGTTCTCACCATTCACATTGACCATCGTCACAAATGCGCTCCGTCCAATGGGGCTTAGAATGACATCGTGGGGTTTCCCATTGTCTTCAACGAGATCGGCGGGCATGGGAACTGTTTCAATCACTTCCCGTGAGCGTGGGTTGATGACGGTGACAGTGTTGTCGACGTCATTGTTGACCCATAGCTGTTTGCCCCAATCATCTGCCCACATGTGAAAAACGCCCTCTCCGGTGGGTACAGTCCCCAGCACGTCAAAGGTATCGCCATCAAATGAGACAACTCGGTTATTGGCCCGATCCCCCACATAGACCTGATGTCCCTGTCGCACATAGACCACGTACATCGGTTCGGGGGGATTGGGGCCAGGGAGCGGGACGGTCTGCACAACCTCATCCGTGTCTACGTCGATCACCGAAATTGTGCCGGAATTGCGGTTGGCAACGACAATCTTGCCTTCTTCACTGCTGACAATCGGATTGCTAGCATTCACTGTTGCCTGAGCCTGGCTCACGGGGAGTAAACTCACAACGAGCAATAGACCAAGAACAATCGTCCTGATACGATGAAACATATCGTCTTTTCTCCTATCTATACCCGGCTCAACGCGAAATTCGACTCCCCAGCCCATCGCCCCCAATCTCTAAACATCAGTATTCAAGTTGATGCCGGTATGAATGTAGTAGATAGCTGGGGTAGAGAACGAGCATATCAGGAAAATCTTACAGAAATATTAACACAGAGCGCCTCGGCACGAATCAATGGCTCAATCGTCGGATGATCGTATAAAGAACGCATCCCATTGCTCACCAATACTCATTCAAATCAACGAGATCGCTCACATCCAGCGCGCTGATGTGGGAGAAGCCATCCACAACTTCGGTAAAGTAAAGCCACTGTCGGTCTGGCCCCAAGAAGGGATGGGCGTGAAACCGCTGCCCGCTGATGATGGGCGTCAAAGTCCGTAGAGTGTTGAGACGATAGGCCCTGGGATCGTGTGGATGGTGAATCGAAAGTAGCTGGTGGCCCTTGGTGCCATCCTGATTTTCGACAAAGAGGAAGCGGCCAGCCGGGTCGTTGCCCGTATGCACATAACCAAGCCCTGGCAATTGAATCTCATCCCAAGTGTCGGTCGCCAAATCATAGAGACCATACCAAACTTCCCGCTGGGCGCCACTGTGGACGTTGGATTCATAGTAGATGCCCCGTTCGGTGATGATCTGATGGCAGATATCGCCATGTTCGGTCCTGCCGCGCAACGTCCGCACATCGCTGCCGTCCAACATCACGGTCCACATCCCGTTGCGGTCACGCGTGTGGTTGACGAGGAGGCGGTCATTGGCAATGAAGAAGACATGGTGGACATGATAATCGAGCTGGATCACGTCTTGATAGGTACCAGTCTCTGTGTTGATCACGCCAATTGTACAAGGCACTCCCTCACGCCAAAGATTGTGCTCAAAGGACCGCCCCATATTGATGATTGACTCGCGGTCGGCGATGGCACGTTGGAAAAGACTTCGGTCAGCGTGGATAAAGGCAAAGTGACGGCCGTCAGGCGAGAAACCAGTCTGCCCAATGGAGATGCGGCCCGGCATTGAGTGGACAACGCGGTTCTCCAGGCGATCGATCTGGGTAGCCATCACTTGATCGTCTTGAAAATAATAGACTTCGCGACGCGGCCCGTTGAGTGCGCTCAGATGGTTGTAGATGCCGCGCAACCGCGGTTCGCACCAGATCGCCCACCCTGCGTCACGCGTTCGCCCAGCGCTCAACTGGGTAATCTGACCACTGGTTAAATCTAGCTTGTGTAGCTGTATCCATCCCGACCGCTCGCTGTGAAAGATCAGGCAATCATTCTCTGGTGGGATGGAGGGAATAAAGTAGTAGAGGGGATAGTTGTTGTGAGGACCAGAGGTGAGGCGGCGGAGCGTACGACCAGTCTCTGGATCAGTTTCGGTCGACCACTCGACAGGATCAGTCTGACCGATCAGTGCGTGGGTTGCTTCGTCCATGGTAATCTACAATCCTTTTCTTGCAGCTACTTCGTGATACTTTAAGTCAGTCTATGAGCCTTCCAATATACCAAAATTACATACGATGGGCAAGCAGAAAAAATTGAGCAGAATGATGGTTTTGGGCATTTTGTCCGTTCAATGTATGTAAGATATACTGCGCATCAGATATTAGAGAGTATAAGGATGAAGAATGCGGGACGCGGATTCACACAGATTGATTCTGAGATGATCCGTGTTCATCCCAAAAATCCGTGTCCTAATTTCAATCCCTATCACGTCTATTCGCCTCGTTGACCACAGAAGGAGAAACTTCATGTCAAAAACGGTAATGATCATTGGCGCACTCGACACGAAGGGGGAAGAGTTTGCGCTCGTCAAACAACTCATCGAGCAGACTGGTGTCCAGACGATGACAGTTGATTTTGGGGTAATGGGTGAGCCTCACTTTGCACCCGATGTGGATCGGCAGACGGTTGTGGCTGCAGCGAATGGGGATTTGGCTTATCTGTCCTCTGGTCAACATAAGGATGAAGCGATGCGGACAATGGCCACAGGTCTGGGCACCGTCGTCCGCCAACTTTATGATGCGGGAAAGTTCGACGGGATTGTCGGCATGGGTGGCTCTGGGGGCACGTCGATCGCGACAACGGCCATGCGCACATTGCCAGTCGGCGTTCCCAAGGTGATGGTTTCAACGGTCGGAGGGGGAGATGTCAGTGCCTATGCGGGCAGCAAGGACATTACCTTCATCCCGTCGATTGTGGATGTTTCAGGCATCAACAGCATCAGTCGTACCATCTATGCAAATGCGGCAGGGGCCATTGCGGGAATGGTGCAGATGGTTGCGCCAAAAGCGGATGGGGAGAAACCGTTGATTACGGCCTCTATGTTTGGCAATACCACCACAAGTGTCGATCAGGCGCGTCAAGTTATCGAAGCCGAGGGTTACGAGGTGTTGGTCTTCCACGCCACGGGGATTGGGGGACGGACGATGGAGAGCCTGATTGCTGATGGATACATCGTTGGCTCGCTCGATATCACCACGACTGAATTGGCTGATCATGTTTGCGGTGGCGTCTTTAGCGCCGGACCCGAGCGCTGTTTGGCCGCGTCACGAGCTGGAATTCCTGCGGTGATTGTGCCCGGATGCGTGGATATGGCGAACTTTCATGGCGTAGAAACTGTGCCAGAGAAATATAAAGACCGGATACTCTATGCGTGGAATCCCAATGTAACACTGATGCGCACCAATGTGGAAGAAAATCGGATCATGGGTGAGATGATTGCAGCCGCCGCCAATACAGCCACGGCCCCGGTCGCCATTCTTCTTCCATTAAAGGGCGTCTCCATGTTGGACAGTCCCGAGGATCGGTTCTGGGATCCCGATGCGGATCGGGCTTGTTACGACGCCATCAAACAGAATCTGCGGAGCGATATCCCCGTCTACGAGCTTGATCACAATATCAACGATGTCGAATTTTCGAACAAAGCCGCTGCTCTTTTGTTGGAAATGCTTGCCAATCGGGGATAGATCGTTTTTTTGGTTCAGGCCATTCCAGAAAAATAATTATCCATAAAGACAAGCGCTTCACCCTGGAATGGCTTTGGCTTTTCCAAGCGAATTGGGTATTTTATTTTCTGAAAAAGCCTCAACTGGAATCCATGTGGTTGACAAATGAGAAATGTCTAGGCCGGTCGAGTGATGAAGTTGTATCGAACCCAAAGCAGGTCTACCACACGCGATTCGATTGAGCTCGTTTTTTGACATGAAACCACGAATTCAATTCTGGATATTTGTTCTGACTAGTCTTGTTGCATATGGCGGCATGGTGGCGCTGGATTGGCGCACGGGGGAATTGGGCGAAGAGTCGACTCCCCACTACATTGGGTGGTATCTTCTGGCTTTCTTTTCCTATGTGGGACTCATTCTCTGGGCTGAACGGGGTCATCCGATACCGTGGCGCTGGGTTTGGGTGGGGGCGGTTCTTGCTCGATTATTGCTACTCTTAACAGAACCGACTTTATCGACCGACGTTTATCGCTACATCTGGGACGGTCACGTTGCCGCAAATGGGGTGAGCCCGTATGCCTATCCCATCGAATCATCGGAGCTTGACTATCTGGCTGTTCCGGTGCGCGACTTAGCCAATCACACCTGGATGGCAAGCCCCTATATGCCTGCGGCTCAATGGGTCTTTGCGAGTTTGGCCTCGGTCTTTCCCTTACAACCTCTCTACTATCAGATGGTCATGATTGTCTTTGATCTGGCGGCAGCGGCGCTCATGTGGCAGTTGCTCCAGATGGCAGTGCTTCCAACACGGCGCTTGCTCATTTATCTATGGAACCCTTTGGTCATTGTGGAGATCGCCCACGGTGCACATATCGACGCTTGGATGATCCTGTTAACGATGCTGACGCTCTGGCTGTTTCTGCGCCCAAACAGATCGCTTCGGGCGGCCGAACCAATGGCAAACTCCCTTTCTCACTTCAGTGAGCCAATCAATGGCCAAACAGCTCTGGATCGATCGACTTCGCAGAAAGGTACGCAACTTGTGCAACAGGGAGTGTCTGCCGTGCTCTTGGCCCTTGCAACCCTGACGAAGTTAGTTCCAGTCTTATTGTTACCGATTTTCTTCTGGCGGTGGCGGTGGTGGACATTGGTCTTGTATGGTGTTCTGGTTGTTGGGCTGTTGATACCAGCCGGGTTAAACGCGGGTTGGGGTCTCACCGGCGAACTAGATGGACACGGATTGTTTGGCGCGCTGCGCATCTATGGAGACCAATGGAATTACAATAGCGGACTCTTTCACTGGATTGAGCTGGGCTTAAAGAATCAAGGCATCGTAGAATTCAATGAGTGGGCCAAACGGATCGTGGCTGCCCTGTTGATCGGAACGCTCTTACTGGTTTGGTTGGCCGCTCGCCGTGCAACAGAACCGCGCCAGATTCTACGCCTCTGTTCGATTCCCATGATGGCCTACGCCCTTCTTTCGGCTACGGTTCATCCCTGGTATATTTTGATCGTTCTCGCGTTTTTGCCCTTTTTGACGCCTGGGAAAGGTGACTCACCTCGCTATTGGCTCTTTGTTCTACCCTGGATCTATTTGAGCGGTGCCATCGTCTTTTCCTATCTTACTTATGTCAATCCCCAAGATTTGCGCGAATATGAGTGGATTCGCCTCACGGAATGGGTGCCGACCATCGGGTTGCTTGTCGTATATGCAATTCTGTTGGTTGTGGAGACCGATCAACGGCCCATCAGGGAAAAAGTGGGGTCGGGGGCTAAGCCTTAAAATATAGGCTCTTCAGGAATTCAGGAGGTTGACAAGCTCAAAAATGACGAGCGCCGGTTGAGTGGCGGAGCCGTATCGAAACCAAAGCGGGTCCACCCCTTGAAATCCGGTTGAGACAAAATAAAAGACAGTATTTGGAATGGCTTTGGAGGGAAATGGCTTTAGAGGGAAAAAGTATGCCACAAACATACAAACTGATCGTCAGACTTTGTCTTCTAATCTCATTGCTTCTCTCAGGTTGTGGATGGACCACGCCTAAAAGCGAAGGAGACGTTACAGTCCCTTTGGCAATAGATCAAGCGAGGATAGAACAGAAGAGTGAACCAACGCTCACCAGTGCAAGCCAGGTGGCGCAAAATTCGGACCCTGTCTATCGCTACAACCAGCTCTTGAGCCGCGATTCGATCCGACCAATCTATGATCCGATTTTTGTTACACCCGATGAAGCAGATCTAGATGATCAGGAGCTGATATTGGGCGTAACGTTGGATGGTGAAGCCAAAGCATATCCACTGCTTGTGCTGAACGCGCGCGAGATGGTCAACGACACGTTGGCGGGCACCCCCATCCTGGCCACATGGTGACCTCTTTGCTACACGGGCATGGTTCATGTCCGCAAGGTAAATGGCGAAGCGGAAATTTTTGGGAATCAGGGCGCTCTCTTCATGAACGCCATGACGTGGTGGGATCACACGACAAGCTCTGTTTGGTCGCAAGTCTGGGGACGCGCCATTGATGGTCCGCTAAAAGGGGCTGAGCTAGAGTTGCTGCCAAGTCAGGTGATCCCGTGGGGCAGTTGGAAAGAACAATATCCAACCACATTGCTCATGTATAACGATCTGGATCGTTTTGCCTTCTTTCGAGGCGAACCATTTAGTCCTGATTATGTGATTGGGATCGCCTTGGAAGGTCATGCCAAGGCGTATCCTTATCGCTTTGCAGAAAAGGCTGGGATCGTTAATGACATGATTGGTGCGTTACCCGTTTTGGTTCATGTGAACCCAGAGACACGCGCCGTATCGACCTATCTTCGGGTTGTGGACGACCAGACGTTGTCATTCGACATGAGGGATGATGACTTGGTTGATCTTGAAACCGGCAGCACGTGGAATCCAATCAACGGTCTGGCGACGGATGGTCGTTTAAAAGGATTGGCATTGCGCCCTGTCCCATATGTACCAGCCTTTCGGCACGCCTGGTACGATTTTCACCCTCAAACGGACTATTATGAAGGCGAGTAGGCTCCGTGCTCCAACCGCGACTCACACTATTTCTCATTCTTTGCCTGAGCTACGCACTCCGTTTACATGGGTTGACCCTCCAAAACATTTGGTGGGATGAGGCCCGCAACATCGATGTTGCTCTCCGCCCATTTTGGGAAATCCCAACTGCCCCCGAACTCGATATTCATCCCCCGCTTTATTTTTGGCTTTTACACGGCTGGGGGCGTCTCACCGATCTCGTTGGGATTCTAAGTGATCGGCCCCGCAGACTGAATCCAGAACAGATTGCGTTTCTCATGCGATGGATCAGTGTTGCGGCAGGCGTGATAAGTGTTGCCTTAATCTTTCAGCTCATTCAAAAGATCGCCTTTTCTTCACTACACGAAAGACGAATGGGTGGACTCTGTGCCGCGGCCATTGCGGCACTGTCGCCCTTCTGGCTGGCCGAGAGTCAGGAGACGCGTATGTATACGGTCGGTTTCGCGCTTTTGTTGGCAGCCGCGCTGGTGCTTTTAAGTCTCATCGATTCACAGGAAAGGCTTCGTCACCGATCTCCTAACCCAGAGACGAGAAGAGTTTTTTTTGAATGGACAGTTGCGCAAACAGAGCTTCGATGGAACCGGATGCTGCCATTTGTCTTCCTCAGCGCGGCAGCATTTTTAACCCACTATAACACGCTCTTCATTCTGGTCTCCTGGTATCTTTGGTGGATTGTTTTTGCTCTGTTCAAACCCAATCGACGGCAAATCATCCACACCATCATGCTCACTGGTTTGATTACGGCAACTCTCGTTGCTCCGATTACGCCCATTGTGCTACGGCAAATTCCCACGTACGCCAATCCCAATCTTGTTATACCAACAATGGCCGAATATCTGATTCAGAACTGGCAAGCATATCTCGCTGGCTATGCATTTCCACCCCAATGGATCGGAGAAGGGATACGCTCCGTCGGACTCTTCTGGCTTGGGTTCATGGCGCTTCTCTTGGTTTTGGGTCTCACCATCAAATTTGTCTTTTCTAGGACAGCATACAAGTCGATACACAAATCGACCATAAGAGAACCATCAGAGCGAAATTTGATGGGCCTCACTTTTCTACTGACTTGGCTCATCGGTGGATTGATGATCTTTTTTATCGTCGTTCTCGATCGGGGTACATTTAACGTTCGCTACAGCAGTTTTGTCACGCCATCCCTCTATGCCTTGTTGGGGATTGCAATAGGTTCATTGAGCAAAATTCATCGGATGCTCATGATCGCCGGATTGGTGTTTTATGGGATTGGTGCTGTGCCTGCAGTTTACGCTGATCTGTACGACGAGCGTTTTGCACGCGAAGACATGGGTGCCGTGACTCGATGGCTGGACCAAACAACAAGGGAAGGGGATGTCATTCTTGTTGACCAGAAATATCCATTCGGCTTCTACTACTCGCGCTATGTGACTAAAGAAGGCGAAACGCCGATTGGCCATGAAGCGGCGCCCGCTTATTATCTCTTTGTCGATATTAACACGATTGATCAGCGATTGAGCGCATTGGCAGGTGAAGCGGAGCGAGTCTTCTGGATCCAGTGGTTTGAGAGTGATACCGACCCACGACGCTCTGTCCCCTTTTTGCTTGATCAGACTGGAACGCGGGCTGGCGAAGAAGAGTTTCGTGGTTATGAAATTGATTGGTGGGAGTTAACGCCGCCAAACCGCTTTACGTTGGCCTCCAATCTAACATCCATCAATTATCGCTTTCCACCTGCACTGCAAACGATTGCGGTTGCGCTACCAGAATCCATCCCTGCCGGAGAAGAGGTTCCAGTCACGATCCGCTGGGCACGACTTGATCACAATGCGATCGACCGACCGCTCAAAGCACGCATGGCCCTTTATCAGATTGGCGGCAGCAAAATTTTGGGGCAAAATGACCGACGCATTTTGAACGATCGCCATCGAATGCCGTCTGAGTGGGCTCTGGCTGACCAGCCGCTCAACGTTTATGCGCTCCCCACATCGGCAGACCTGGAGGTCGGTCTATATGAAGTTCGTCTGCTTGTTTATGATGCAGAAACGCTGGAACCACTGAGCTATTTGGATAAAGCAGGAAACCCAGCTGGCGTTGAGGTAGTGTTGGCCCAAATTCAAGTAACAGAATCGACAAAGTAACAAGAGAATCTGACTATGTTCGACAACAATCTTTCAAAAGCAGCCAAACTCTTGACCGATGCCTGGAGACGACATGAGACGCTCGATTTCCCTGTCAATCTCTTGCCAAAGGATAGACAAGAAGCGTATCTTGTTCAAGATAGAATGGCAGAACAGATCTGCACGAACAGCAACAACAAAATCCGCGGCGGGAAAGTAGGTGCAACCAGTCCTGGCGTTCAATCGGCAGAAGGGTATGATGGCCCGATTCCAGGTCGTCTTATTCTATCGACTTTCTATCTAGCACCAGCTTCAATCCCGGCCTCCTCCGTTCCCCATTCTAAACTGGAAGCCGAGATAGCGTTTCGCTTCAAGGATGATTTGGATCTGAATCAACATCCTTACACAGCAGAAAATTTAGCCGAGCTTGTGGTTCTCCATGCAGCCTTTGATGTCACCAGCACGCGTTACCAACCTGAAACGCGAAACGGCTGGACCAAGATGCAGAATATGTTGGCTGGAATCGCGGATAACGGGAATGGTGGAGCCTACGTGATTGGTCCGGCAGTAGAAGAGTGGCAGGGATTCGACCTGATGAATCTAACCGTTGACTTGCGCATAACGGGGAACAAACCTGTGTCAAATCTTTTTGGTACTTTTCGCGGTGATCCGCTCGATGCATTGGTCTGGACCGTCAACAGCGTCATAGATCGCGGCTTTGGCTTTGAGAAAGGTGATTACATCTTGACTGGCTCACTCACCGAACCGCAAGACATTCAAGAAGGTGATCACGCCGTTGCTCATTTTCCGGGAATTGGTGAGATGACCGTACAATTGATTGCTAAGCAATAAGCAAATAATTTAAGCATATCGTTGATCAAGCCAAAAGTCGACAATACAATCATTTCATCGACTGATACTGCGCAATACGCAACACGCACTACGATACGAAAGGTCCAAAAATCATGTTAACCGACAAAATCGCCGTCATCAGCGGAGGAAGTCGCGGCATTGGCAAAGCAATCGCAGACAAGTTGGCTCAAGAAGGAGCTGATTGTCTATTGGCCGCACGGAGCCAAGAGAATTTAGAAGCAGCCGCTCAGCAAATTCGGAACGAATCTGGACGACGCATCGAAATTTGCGCAACTGACCTCAGAACGTTATCAGGCTGTGAAGAAGTACACAAGCTCGCTGACAGTGCCTTTGGACGAGTCGACATCCTGGTCAACTGTGCGGGCGCCACCCAAGGCGGGCTCTTTTTGGAGCAGGATGATGCTGTCTGGCAAGATGGGTTTGCGCTAAAATTCTATGGCGCGGTCCGTCTCTCACGCCTCTTTTGGCCCATGTTGACAGAGAGTCACGGAACGGTCATCAACATTATCGGTGGCTTTGCACGCACGCCGGATCCAGACTTCATGATTGGTGGCGCCGTTAATGCGGCCTTCGCCAATTTTAGCAAAGCCCTGGCAGGATTGGGCTTGCGTGATGATGTAAACGTTAATGCCATTCACCCGGGCTTGACGGTGACCGAACGCTTGGAAGAGATTTTCGAGGGGCGAGCCAAACTGGCAGGTACGACAGCCGAGGAAGCCAAAGCAGCCACCATTGCCAAGGAGGGCATCCGCCAACTGGGTCAACCGGAAGACGTGGCAGCATTAGCCTACTACTTATGCACTCCTCAGGCAAGACATATTCAAGGTGTTGCGATCTCAATCGATGGTGGGGCAACGGCGGGTGTTTATTAACCTACCTCCAATCTCTAACCAAGTATGATGAATAAGATGAAGGAGATGAGGGGATGAATGAGATGCTCGTCCTATCATCTCAATCATCTTGCCACGTTCAGCGACTTCTTGCCCGATGTGCAAGAAATTAGTTGATAAGATACTAAATACACAGGAGACAAACTAGATGAGTGATTCATGGAAGCCCACTCTGGCCGTAATCGGTGCAGGTGCCATGGGTGGTGTCTTTGGCGGCTTATTGTGCGAGGGTGGTCTTGATGTTACGTTGATCGATATCAACCATGCCCTTGTCGATCAGATCAATCACAAAGGACTCAAGATTGTCGGATATGGCGGGGATCGCTATGTTCCTATTCGGGCCACCACTGACCCGACTCATTTAGAGCCCGTCGACGTTGTCCTTGTACAATGCAAAGCGCCGTATACAGCCGATGCAGTGACGCGCGCAAAGAGGATATTTCTCGAGGATACAGTTGCGATCAGCTTCCAGAACGGTCTAGGAAATGAGGAGGTGATTGGTTCCGTAATCGGGATGGAGCGGGTGTTGGGCGGCGTGACGGCTCAAGGAGCCAGTGTAGAAGCGCCGGGCGTTGTGCGAAATTACGCGGATCTACCATCGCACATTGGTGAAATGGAGGGCGGAATTTCGGAGCGTGCCGAACGGATCGCCGCTGCGTTGACTCAAGCAGGGCTGCAGACCGACGCAGCGGAGAATATTCGTTATGATATCTGGAAGAAGCTCATGGCGAACATCGCTCTCAGCCCAACTTGTGCTGTCGCCAATCTGACCATTCGGCAAGTCATCAATGTACCCGAACTACGTGAAACAGCATTTGACTTTACTTTCTGGTAAAGGCTTGAGTGACAAAGGGCAAACCGAAAGGGGCGGAAAAAAGAATCCACCCTGAAAAAACGGGATAAAATGTAAAAATAGTGCTCGGCTAGTTTAAGCAGCGGCATTGAGGCGGCGATGAGCGAGAACGCCTTTAGGGAAATGGTGTGAAACCGAGGCCTTTTTCCGAAAGTCAGGGTCGAGTTGGTCAGGAGTTGGAAAAAGAGCACTCGAGAGAACACGGCGCAGCCTGCCGGGAGTGGAGGCTCTCGATCCCAGTAGCCAGTCGGTATGGGAGGAAGAGAAGCGGCTAAATGGGAAAGAAGATTGCCAGCCAGCAGCCCCAGTTCAGGTAAGCGGAAACAAGCCTCATCGGCATGAACAAATTGACGATGTAAGCCAATCATCTGCTTGGAAGCCAAGGGGGGAGGTTCAACAGGCCAGCGTTCCAGGTAGACAAGATAAATGGTTTCAGGCTGCAAAGTCATAACGGTCGCCAAAACCAAAGGTGTGTTGTAGGCCGGATCCTGAATGACGTAAATCGAGTAGGTACGGTTGGCTGTATCCACCTTGGTTGTTCTGGGGACGAGATTGTGCCATGCTTGATAGCAAATCAGGCGACCACTATAGAGAAAGCGACCAGACGAGTCCGGAGTTGTAGCCTCGAGTCGCTTTCCTTATAGCTGCGAGAGCGGTCGCACAATATCACCATATTCAGGTGGTCTGCCTTTTTCTTTGCGTTTGGGGAACTCATTGCGGCGCACTGTGCAGTTAATCGCTTCCCGCAGGACAAATCGGTCTATGCCGCTTTCTAGCATTTCTCTGATTGTAAACCCGGCATCGACCACCGCCACTTCGTCTGACTCCAGTGATTTCTTCGTCTCTGTCAGCAGCTTTTTCCGAAACTCACTTTCCTTTGTTCCAACCGTGCATCTCATGATTGCCTTGAGCAGTGGCACTCGCTTCCCGCCTATCTCCCCCGAGCTTATCATCACTCCAAAGATGAGCGCGGGCAATGCCCGACGAGCCGTTGAGTTATAGAGTCGGTTCACTTTCCCTTGCAGCTTCGGTCGCCAGAACCCTGTGATATCTATGCTTTTCACTCGGTACCCTTCTAACTTTTTTGCCTCCCATTCCCTTTCCACTTCTTCTTGCCACGACCCCAGCAGACTTGTGATATCCCATGATCCATATCGAAAGCTCCACCAGCTTCGCCGGAGCTCCTCATCTTCAAACCCGCTTTCTTTCAATGCGCTATGGATTGCTCCTCGACTTTTCAGAAACGACCCATTCAGCATTGCCCACATCAGACGCATTACATTTACGTTTGTTCCCATCGGCGTTACTTGCAATACATTCATCAGTACTGCTATAGTTATTTCTGGCGCGGTTAGCATTCCTTCCTCCTTTTTGGGTTCTCTACCTTTAGGATGAACTGCTAACCGCTTTTTGTCACATTTCTCATCTCTTTTCTTTTACCAGAAAGTAAAGTTTGATGCTTTAGAGGAAGCGGCAGCCGTTGCACGAGCGGAGGGTCTGGCGCTCGATGCAGATGAAACAAAGGAAGTACTCATGCAGATAGTAGGCGAAGGCGGCACAGGTGACAATAAATCCAGCCTCTGCATTGATATTCTCAATCGACGCCAGTCTGAAATTGATTTTATCAACGGTGCAGTTGTCAAACTTGGCCAAAAACACGGTATCCCTACCCCAGTCAACAAGACGCTTGTGGCCGCTGTAAAAGGGCTGGAGAGTCATTTTTTGTCGTGAGAATCAACGGCTTGGGTTCAGGATTCCTATCAAAATTTGTGCCAGGTCCATCAAATCCGTTGGCACACGATAGAGTTCTATATCCTGAATCACAAGTCTTTCTTGTCGTTTGAGGAGTCCAAAGCGCCAAATGTCACCCAATGAGATCGCACCATACAATATCGGCGAATCATCGTTCATCCATACACCCATTCCTTAATCAGACGGGTTTTTCGGCATCAGCACATCATCGCGCCAACGCTTGCGAAACGATGGACGCACTAGTGCTTCCGGCGACTGGAGCGTCAAACCGCCGTCTACGGTCAAGACGGTTCCCGTTACAAACGATGCTTCATCTGACGCAAGAAAGAGTGCTGCATTGGCCACTTCCTCAGGATAACCGTAGCGCCCAATCGGGTAGCAATCTTTGGATGCTTGATCTTCAAGCGGATCCTCAGCCAGCCGCGCTGCCTCCCGTTCCCCCACAATTTGACCTGGGGCAATTGCATTGCAGCGGATCCCGTCACGCCCATAGTCGAGTGCGATGCTGCGCGTCAATGCATTGAGCCCCCCTTTGGCCGCTCCATAAAGACCAAAGAGTGGATTCGTGATGGTCGCATTCACAGTGGAGATAAAGACGATGGCGCCGCCACCACTCTTGACCATCTCGGGAATGCAGTGCTTGGCGCCCAGCCACGGTCCGCCCAGCGTCACGGCAAGACCATCATCCCATTCTTCCTGGGTAAACTCAACGGCGCGTTTCAAATAGCTATGCGATGCATTGTGGAGAAGAATATCGACTTTTCCAAAATCGCTGATAGCAGTTCCAACCATGGCTTCCCATGCACTCACATTCTTCACATCACCCATCACCGTTGCAACCTCGCCGCCAATCTCTCGAATACGGTTTGCCGTTTCATCCAGCTTTTCTTGGCGCCGCCGCGTGTTGATCACGACCTTTGCCCCCTCTTGGGAAAAACGCAAAGCCGTGGCAGCGCCAATGCCGCCCCACGCAGCACCAGCAACGATGGCCACTTTGCCCTCTAAACGCATATGGATTCTCCTTCCTACTGCTGACTGACTCGCGATCGTAATTTCAAAATTTCCCGCGCCTCGTCCACGGTTGCAACACGCCCACCCAGATCTTCGATAATGCGGACAGCTTTGGAAACCATGGCAGCGTTGCTGGGCGCCAATACGCCTTTGCTCAAGTAAATCGCGTCTTCCAAACCGATGCGACAGTGACCACCGGCCAGCCACGATTGAGCAAGTAGCGGGAATGCCATGCGGCTGATGCCAAAAGCCGCCCATTCACTGCCTTTGGGTAGTTGAGATCGAGCATAAAAGAGCGTTTCGGGATTGCCAGCAAAGCCATATTTGATCCCCAATACAATCTGAAAGAAGGGTGGCGCTTCCAGCAGCCCTTCATCCAGCAGATCCTGGGCCAGCCGAATATCCCCACTATCAAATACTTCTAATTCGGGCTTCACGCCAGACTCACGGATAATCCCAGTCATTTCGCGGATGATGTCCGGCACGTTGACCACAGAGCCAGTCCCAAACCACATGGTATTCAGATCAAGGCTACAGATATCAGGACGTAAGGCCGCTACATGTTCGGTTCGTTCGACAGCCTTTACGATGCGGCTACTCGGGTCGGGAATCATTGGGTCAGCGATGCTCGGTGTAAAGCGCGCGCCTGGTCCCGTGGTGAGATTGATTAGCACCTCGGTCTCACTGGTTCGAATCCGATCCACAACTTCACGGTAGAGACCCAAATCGGTGCTATTTAGACCAGTTTCGGGATCTCGTACGTGAATATGGACAATGGCTGCGCCAGCTTGTGCGGCCTCAATACAGGCAGTAGCGATCTCTTCCGGCGTAATGGGAACTTGTGGATGATGCTCGCGCATCGTAAAGGCACCAACCACGGCGCATGACAAGATAGTGGGTTTCATCGGTTCTCCTTGTTCAAGACGGCGTCAGCCATCGTTTTGTCTGCATGAGTATCGTTTCTTCGTTGGTGATGAACAAACGGCCTGTTTGTTCTACAATATGACGAAGCGATGACCAAGGCTCAAGATTGATCCTCCACAAATGTGCGCAATGTAATGCTCTTCAGAGAACATTGTTATCGTTGCACACCTTTGGGAGACGAGTGTTTGTTCAAAGGGGTGAAGTATGGATAGTTATGCTAGAATTATACATCATCCCAACATCTTCTCAATAAAGGGCAATGTGTTCCAAAGCGCGTAAATGGAGATCAACAGAATGTCCAAACAAAAAGTTATTTTAAGCCCCTATCCACGGCCACTGGATATGATTATGTCGAAAGAAGATACGGAACGGCTGTATGATTTGGTCGAGGTCGTTTGGGGGAAAGACGAAGCCATACCTGAATCAGAACTGGCCCAGGCGCGGAGCGAAGCCTTTGCGATTGTTGCCACGGGTTGGCGGCACGGTTCTCTTGATGATATGCCGAATCTACGCGCCATTCTGGAAACCGGCGGTCGACATCCAAGTCCAAAAGTTCTGGATTACCAAACCTGCTTCGAGCGCGGCATCCGCGTCTTAAGCTGTGCGCCGGCCTATGGGCCAATGGTGGCGGAGATGGCATTGGGGATGGCCATCGCTTCCGCACGTGGGATTGTCGATGCGCATCTTGACTTTAGGGCTGGCGAGGAAGTTTACCTCTACAATAGTAATCAGTCGGCCTTTACCTTATTTGATCAGCGGGCTGGCTTGATTGGCTTTGGCGGATTGGCGCAAAACTTGAGACAACTACTGGCCGCGTTTCGGTGTTCAATTCAGGTCTATGATCCTTGGCTCCCTGAAACTTATATCACAGATCGGGGATGCACGCCGGTCAGTTTAGAGCAATTGCTCGCAACATCACGAGTCATCTTTGTGTTGGCCATCCCATCAAACGAGAACAAGGCGATGCTTGATCGAGAGTTACTCTCTCTCATCAGTTCGGACGCTGTGCTGATCCTCATCAGCCGTGCTCACGTCGTCGATTTTGATGCGCTGACAGATCTACTCTATCAAGGACGGTTCAGGGCAGCCATCGATGTTTTTCCCAAAGAACCCCTGGCCAAAGAGCATCCCATTCGAAACGCACCAAACACAATTCTGTCGGCCCACCGTGCGGGCACGGTATGGAAAGATATGCATCTGATTGGCCAGATGGTCGTTGATGATCTTGAGGCCATGTTGGCTGGATTGCCACCCACAAAAATGCAGGTTGCCCAACCAGAGATTGTGTATCGCTTGCCCTAAGAACCTGTTTTAAAACACCCTCTAAATACCAAGATCCCGCAAATTATAATCTTTGAGGATGCTTTCCCTCGTTGCTTCGTTCCACCGATTGGCTTCCTCTTGTCCAATCAAGGGTTGGTAAACATAGCGAGACTCATGGGGAAAACGTTCCTGTCGGGCATCAATAGCCAGGACAATTAGACGGGATCGCTCATAGATACGCTCTTCATCGTAGACAATCTCTTGGCCGCTATGCCTTGTTCGAACGTTGAGAACAGATTTTCTTCGGTGAAATCCCATATTGATTGTCACCCGCTTGTCTGGCGAGGTGTTGGCGAAAGACCCATGTAAGACTTGACGGTTGGCCATGACTACATCACCCGGATCGCACACCATTGGCGCCGCCTCGGGCAGACGATCGGAGCCATTGTTCTCAGCGACCATTGCTTTGATATCGGCTTTGCCCTTTTTGTGCGATCCCGGTATCACCCAAACCCCATTCGCCGCCGTGCTTCCATACAGCTGCGTCATGAAATTGAAGCCGTGGGTCCCTTCGTCCTGCTCTGGTGCACCCCAATGGGTGGTTCCGTCATGGTGCCAGGCAACCGATGCGCCTAACCCCTGTTGCTTCACGATGATGGCTTCGGTGAAGGGCGTGAAATCGGGTCCATTGATCTGTTCTGCAATTGAAAGCAATTGCGGATGACCGTAAAGTCGCAGGCAGGAATCCATGACCTGTAGAGGACCCGCAACGTTGGAAATGACATAGTCGGGTGCATCGGAAGGAGGAGCAGGTTCGCTCATTTTGGCCGGGTGGCGCCCGTTATTCGCCGACGTGCCGCCTATGGGATCGCTCAAAGGCTTGACAAAGCGAAACGTTGGCCGCGTAAACTCAAGTCCAATTGCCGGTTGACCATTTGCATCAACCTCTGCATCTTTGGTGTAAGGCGCACGCGCGAGTACGCTTTCAAACTCCTCTCTTAGCTCATTAAGCTCTTCTGCACCCACGACACCCTCAAACACGTAGAAACCATAGTGCCAGTAGGCATCGGTGATCGCCTTGTCTAACGTACCATCGGAATTGAATTTGATCGGACCTCGATTGTCAAGTGCGTATGCCATTCGTTCACCCTCGCGAATATAGGCATCAATTGACTTCGTATCCTCTACTTGATTTGCCACAGTCACTTGATTATCTCCTTTTTCTACCGCACAAACCTATGAATTTAAAATAAATTTGAGCATTTTACTCGGGTGGAAGTGACAAATTTATTTTGAATTTATGGCCATGCTCAGTATCTCAATACTCATTATTCATAAATTCAAATATTTCTAGAGGGAGCATTCCAGATATGAAAGGTACTTTCAAACACGAGTGAGTCAAGCGCTCGCAAGAGCGGTAACAATTTTCAACATTGCTCGATTCAGTTTCTCAGTTCGTCCGAGATCAATGGTTTCTGGCCAACGATCATCAGGATGGTGAAACCAGCGATTGTCACCGAGGAGCGAAAGGTAACGCCCACCGCCATCGTGGATATTGTACGCTTCGCCAAGGGGCTGAGTCCCAACGGGTGTGATGGTTTTGGGAGTCACATCTTTGGCAACGAAAGCATCAAGTCCGAGTTGCATCAGATCTGCTGACGCCTGATAGCGAATGTTGCTATCTACTGCGGCGAAATTTGCACCAAGGTGAATCCAAGCGTGTGCTTCGCGCACAAGATTTGGTTGTTGGTCCAGATAGTGAGTGAGACCAATATGACCAAGTTCATGACCAGTATTTGCCGTAAAGATTACGTCACGGTCACCTTTCCTATCAGCAAAATGACGAATACATTCAAGCCAAAGCGCAATCCCTCCAGCACGTTCCGCTGTACACGTCCACCAGGCGCTGCAAGGAGTCATGATGACCAGTGGTGCAAGCGTTGGGTCTCGTCCGGCGATTTTCGTTTGCACATTGCTCGCATGTGTCTGTTCTATGGTCACATGAGAAACAAGATGTGCCAGTGCGTTGTCAAAAGCTGCAGCTTCGAGCCACTTGCCATGTTCAGTCGATATTTGCAGAACGGGCGGACCGTAGGGATCCATGTAGCGCGGTGCGTTGAGCAAGGCCAAGCCAGGGACGATGCCATCTGCAGCGCCATAAGCGACAATCGCCTGATACTGTTTGGTGCGTGCCTTGTGTAGCCGATGCGTCGGCGAATGACCAGATATGGGTGAAAACGAGGTGACACCGATGCCGTTCCGTTTTTCAGCCGCCACATCCCCCGCTAGCAGTGTCAAAGCGGCAGAGATATCTTTCTCAGTGGTGGTGCCGCCGTCAAAAAGCGGCACTCCTTCGGCAGTCTGGTTCTCTACTCGAACCGCACATTCACGTAGAACCCGGCGAGGAAAAGAGAACGCATCCAGATGGGGCTCGGCACCGATCGACCAAATTGTGTCGGTCAACCACGCAGCTGTTTCATGGTCCCCGTCGGTCCCCGTGCGGTGATCAAAGATGGCATCCCATCCTCGAATGTACTCCTCAATAGAGTTCATCAGGTTGCCTGCTCTGCGTCGACGTAAGTAGGCACATCTTCTTCGGCGAAGATGCGGTCTATCTCAGCCCGATCCGCATTGGTCAAACGCCAATCTGCAGCCGCAACGTTCTCTTTGAGTTCATGCTCGTTGCGCATCCCAACCAGTCCGACCGTTACAGCCGGGTTGCCCAAAAGCCAAGCAATGGCTAACTGCGGCACGGACTTTCCATAACCTGCGGCTAATTCCTTGAGTCGTTCTACGACGCGTAATTGCTTCAAAAAATTCTCGCGCTCGAACAGTGGCAGACCAAAGGCGCTGCCTTTACTGCGCCAATCCCATTCGACGAAGGAGGTCTCAGGGGTGAACGCGCCAGTCAGCAAACCAAACCCCAGACTTCCATAAGCCATATAGCTAATACCTTGCTCCAGACAATAAGGCAACACTTCCGCCTCCATACGGCGGTCGAACATGTGATAGCCGACCTGATTGGCAGTTAGGTGACCATGTTTTTCGCATTCGGCCATCATTGGCACAGTGTAGTTGGAGACGCCATAGTGTCGAATTTTGCCTGCTGCTTTGAGTGCTTCCAACGCGCCAATCGTCTCATCATGGGGGGTCGTATGGTCAGGCCAATGGATCAGCATCAGGTCAACATAATCGGTATTGAGTCGTTGCAGACAGCCTTCCGTGCGTTCGGTGATATAGGCAGCAGAGGCATTGCGGCCAGAGATGGCGGCATCGCCCCGCAGGTTGGGATCGTCATGGAAGGTAAAGCCGACTTTGGTGACAACCACCACATCCTGACGCCGATTGCCCAACCCTTGCGCCAACAGTTCTTCAGAGGTAAACGGCCCATAAACTTCGGCCGTGTCAAAGAGGGTAATGCCGTGATCGATCGCCATTTGAACTGCTCGCACAGCGTCCTGAATGTCGATCTCGCCATATTGAGTTGTTCCCATCTCCCAAGTACCAAAGCCAAGAGCTGAGCAGGATAGGTCAGTGTTGCCAAAGTTGCGATGTTCCATATCAAGTCCCCTTTTGTGGGTTCAGCAATGATCAGGTAAGAAATTGGGGCTGTTGATTTCCCCTTGTTTGCATAATCGCTCGATATTCCAGACTGCCTGGATGCGCAGCGAATCGAGTATCAGCAGATGTATTGTGAATGACATAGCACGTTCGGTCTCGATCACTCTCATTCGGACCAGAGCGATGCAACAATCTGCCGTCAAAGAAGAGAGCGCTTCCAGCCCGCAGAGGCACAGATACTTCGGCCATCTCGCGCGCTTCTAACACCTCCCGGAATTCTTGTTGATTGTACTCGCCTGCCGGTTCCACGTGGTCGTAGAGCTGACCTGTGTGGCTTTCCGGCACAATCCATAGACAACCATTCTCCTCATCAGCATCATCTAGAGCCAACCAGATAGCGCAAGATTGGGCAATGTCATTCTTCTGTTGAAAATACCACATATCTTGATGGTAGGGGAAAGCCAGACCGATCTCGCGCGATTTGAAGATGACCAGGCCATTAAAGGTGATCACGTTCGGTCCCAGAATTGAGGCCAATCGGTTGGTCAGTTTGGGATCAGAGCAAAGGGCACGAAACCGTTCACTGGCCGTTTGGGGACGCCAAAAGCTGTGCAACGCCTGTGCACCCTTGTAGTGTTCTTTGTTCGCCTCTGCTTTCGCATTCCACTTCACATTTTCGGTGGGCGTGTTCTCATCCAAACACATCGCAATCGCATATTGCTTCAATGATTGCATCGTTTCTCTATCATAAAGATCTTCCACAATCACAAATCCTTGGGTCTGGAAATGGGCCAATTCGTCAGAGGATAAGGCGCTATTTTGGTTGTCCATGTCATCTTTTCCCACTAATTCATCTTAGCTCATCTGCCACAAAAGTGCGCGACCACATTGTCTCTCTGGGCAAATCAGCAAAATGCACACTTTACGCGAACTTCTGCTGGCATTTACTGGAGCCAATATTTATATAAATTGAGGCGATCTGTACTTGTGCGGGGGTAGGCTAGATAAAGTTAAGTAAGTTTGCTTACTTAATGACTTCTCTCTTTTCAATATCCTAAATAAGGAGTAAATAGAAATACCCACACTCTCCCTAGCAAGGTCATGTGGGCATTTCCGAGTGCGGCGCTTGCATTCCGTAGAATGTTTTTGCGTGCGGTGCATATCTTGACACAATCATCTGTGCTTGTCAAGTCGCATCAATCGATTGTGTTCCTCTGGGATGTAGTGCCACTCAAACGATTCCCATATTTGGTTCAATGTTCATAGGTGTTTCAACGAACGTTGGCAACGATCCTCGTATGTAGAAGTCTCAATCGTCAGTTTTTAATTGAAGCACAGGAGACAATCATGAATCAGCGCGTACTGAAGTTCAGATCGACCGTCATACAGTGGCTGGCGTTGCTGGCGAGCCTGCTTCTGTTGGCAAGCTTTGCGTTGTTCGCTCGAGCGGCAGGCACATGGATGGCAACTGGCAACATGGTGGATGGCCACAAGGCACACGCGACAACTCTACTCGCCGATGGACGGGTGCTCGTTGCTGGCGGGCCCGATCTCTTCTTCAGCTCGGCGGTGGAGCTCTTCGATCCTGCTACCAATGCCTGGTCTGCCACGGGTAGCATGTCTGTGAGCCGTGCACAGCACACAGCGACGACGCTAAACGATGGGCGAGTGCTGGTTGCGGGCGGCATCGATAGCCCCGTCTATGCCAGCGTAACGTATGATAGCGCCGAACTCTTTGATCCTGCCACCGGCAACTGGACGACCACTGGCAGCATGACCGCAACCCGCTCAGAACATACAGCGACTTTGCTGAATGATGGACGGGTGCTGGTCGTCGGAGGTCGCAGTCAATTTGGATGGCTTCACACCAGTACAGAGATATACGACCCCGTTACCGGAATTTGGACCGCTACTGGTAGTATGAGTACATCCCGCGCGCAACACACGGCGACATTGCTGAACGATGGGCGTGTCTTGGTCGTCAGCCTCGACATAGCGGAGCTCTTCGACCCCGCTACCGGTATCTGAACTGTGACGAGCAACCTGAGCACCGCCCGATTAGAACACACGGCGACTGTACTCAGCGATGGGCGGGTACTGGTTGCGGGCGGCAAAGCCTCAGGCACTCAATTCATCCCCCTCGATAGCGTGGAGATCTTTGATCCCACCAATAGTACCTGGAGCACCATAAACAGTCTGAGCACCGTTCGAGCTCGCCATACAGCGACGCTGCTCGGCGATGGACGGGTCTTAATCGCCGGAGGCTTCACAGGTAGCGCCGTTTTGAGCAGTGCGGAGATCTTCGATCCGGCTACCGGCACTTGGGCCGCTACCGGCAATATGATCAACGGCCACTCAGGTCACACCGCAACCCTGCTCAATGACGATCGAACTCTGGTCGTTGGGGGCGACAACGGAACTTGCTGTGCAGAGCTTTTCACGCTCGCAGGTGGCTCGCCAACCCCAACGCCCACTCCCACATTCACACCAACTCCTACCCCGACGCCGCCCAGCAACGATGTTGTCTATGTGAGCTCCACGACAGGTGGAAGTGTTGGTGGCGTCAACTTTGCCGATGAGGACATTCTGGCCTATAACCTATCTACTGATACATGGTCCCTCCATTTTGATGGATCGGATGTTGGTCTGGGCAGCACGGATATCAATGCTTTCGACATCTTGGTCGACGGCAGCCTTCTCCTGAGTATCAATAGTGGAGGCTTCTCTTTAAGCGGCTTCGGTACGGTTGATGATTCTGATATTCTTCACTTTATTCCTACCGCATTAGGAGATACCACGGCAGGCAACTTTGCATGGTATGTCGATGGCTCTGATGTGCAGTTAAGTACATCTGGCGAAGACATTGATGCCATCCGTCTACTAGATGATGGATCACTGATAATCAGCACCCTCGGTTCTCATAGCGTATCCGGTGTTTCCGGAAATGATGAAGATCTGGTTCGCTTCACACCAACTGCCTTAGGCTCTTCAACATCTGGCACATGGAATTCCTATTTCGATGGCTCTGATGTCGGTTTAAATGACAGTGGTGATGAAGATGTTTTTGGAACCTTCATTGATGATGATGGCTTGATTTATCTAACGACCCGTGGAACGTTTTCAGTCAGTGGCGTCACAGGTGATGGAGCCGACGTCTTCACTTGTACGCCAGGTTCACTTGGCGATAACACAAGCTGTTCGTTTAGTGCTTTCTGGGATGGTTCTACACATGGGTTTGGCGGTGAACGCGCTGACGGGTTGGCACTAGGAAACAGTACTTCTGCTACATCTGCTGGCCTTTCGCAGGCGCATGGATCAGATTCTCAAGGAATCGATCAAGGCGAAATCGTCTCAACGACGGAGGATCGTGACGATGATGTTACTGAGAGAGACATCGATGGTTTGCCTAGAACGAGCAATCGCCAAGTCTATCTACCTCTCTTGGCTAAATAAATTCTCCTAAAATTAGGGTGGCATAGATGGACAAGATAGGCAGGATCGAAAAGCGAAACTTAAGTCAATCCTGTCCATCTATGGATCATTTGATGACCATTTAGAAAATAAGAGTGCTCTCACCAATCGGCCACTGACCCATCAGCGTGTACAGGATGTGCTGTGTCTCTTTGCTTATACGGGAATTCCTTTAGCAAAGAATCGTCAAACTTGATGCCTAGCCCAGGTGCTTGTGGGAGCGTCACATACCCATCCACAACGTTGAATGGTTCGACCAGAGTTGCTTCCCAGAGTTCACCCCCCGGTCGTGCCATCTCCATGATGAGGAAGTTGGGTGTGCTGGCCGCAATGTGTAAGCCCGCCATGGTGACACCAGCTCCTCTTGGGTTGTGAGGTGCCAAGTACATGCCATACGCTTCTCCCCAGGCTCCAATCCTCCTCGATTCGAGAATGCCCGCTTGTCCAGGGTCTGGCTGCAAAATGTCTACGGCTTGCTTCTCGATGATTTCACGAAAACTCCAGCGGTTATAGAGGCGTTCTCCAGTCGCCACGGGAATGTTTGTGGCGCGGGCGACCCGGACCAAGGTATCCACATTATAGGGGTGCGTTGGTTCTTCATAAAAGAGCAGCTTGTAGGGTGCAAGTGCCTCGGCAAGACAGATCGCAAAAGGTGGGTCGAGTTTACCGTGACAATCAACCATCAATTTCACATCTGGTCCTAGGGCTTCACGAACGGCTGCTACGTTTGCTGTTGTGGCATCGATGGCCGCTTCATCAAGAACAGGTTCGGGAGAATAAGGTGGTCCCTGGAGCTTAAACGCTCGATACCCCTCATCATGCTGCTGCTTGGCCGCTTCAACGATCTCCCCTGGTGTTGCATGGCGCCCAACGGGCCGTGGCGTTGGATGGTTATATAAAAGAATTCGGTCACGGACAGCCCCCCAAGCAAGTCCCATACCGGTCGGTCCAGAACCTTGCCGCGAATATCCCATAGGGCCAATTCCACAGCGCTGAGTGCAGAATGTTGGACCACACCACCACGCTGAAATGCGTTGCGAAACAATACCTGCCAGTGCCGTTCAATCTGACTCGGATCTTTGCCAATCAGATAGTCAGCATAGTGATCGATGGTTGCCATAATGGCTCCGGTTCGCTGAGGCAGGGTCCCTTCGCCCAGACCCTCATAGCCATCATCGGTCCGGATCCGCACAAAGAGCCAGGTTCGCATACCCCAACTCATCGGGTGCGACGTAATCTCGGTAATCTTTGCCATTGGGTTCTTGCTCCTTGGTGATTGGTTGCTGGTGATTGGTTGCTGGTGATTGGTTGCTCACGGCCAACTTGCGAGTCAAACATACTACATTTCACTTTGGGTGCAGGTTTTGGAGTATACGTTGCACGGAATGAAACTCCTCTGCAGCCGTCCCACAAGATTCTCAGCCGTGCGACACATTCGGCTCTGACGAGAATGCGTTACATGCAATTCAACCAGCTTGTTGAGTCCGACATCGTCAACATTGTGTGATGCATTCGGCTTGTGCTGAATATTTCAGCTCCCATCGCCAGATTTCAGTCGAGAGGAAAGAAACGCATCCAATGCCCCGGGCTCGGCCATTTTGGCGTAAAATCCTCGATCACGTTCTTTTACGGCAATTGCTTGTTCATACACTTGGCCAACAGCACTGACAGGCATAACAGTGGCACCGTTAACGTCAGCATGCACAAAGTCGCCCGGACGCACGGTCATACCATCAACGACCACGGGCAAATCAAAATCGAGCCAACGCATGGTGCCGTGCATGGGTGCCAACCCTGCTGCCCAGCAAGCCAGAGGCACTTCTCGCAATCCTTCGATATCGCGGACGCTGCCATTCGTCAGAAGTGCCACCGCACCAGCAAGCTTCATCAGTTCTGCCATCACGTGGCCGAGAACCGTATTCCGCGGTCGCTGGCCGACGGCCTCTACAACAACAAAGACAGGGATCTGCTCTGCGCCAAAGCTGTGGGATACCTCTCTTATATGGAGCAACCATTCATAAAATCGAGTTTCGGGCATTTCTGTGCCACCTGTGGTTGTATCCAAACGCGCCGTCACAGCCACCCCAATTTGAGGGCCCAAATCGGGCATGAGTGCCCGCGTATCCGGTCCCGTGAACCCTGCAGCCGGATCGCGAAGATTTAACATACTAATGGCGGTTGCGATTGTTGTTGTGCTGAACTCTTTGAGTTGCAGCAATTGCTCTATATTCATCATATAAACCGATCACCCACAAACGGAAAATACCGCTTAAACGCCTCTGCATATTGACATTGATACCGACTACCCAGAGTCCGAGCTTCCATCGCACGCATCTTGCCGCGACTCGGCCAGCGATCCTCAAGACCAGGTTGAGTATCTGCGTATGCATGAACCGCATCAAACTTCTGCTCGGCAGTATCCGTGATATCAACATAGGTATCAGGTGCAAAGTCCAAGACTGGTTGCGCAAAGAGATCCGGTTCCCAGAAAAAGATCCGTGGTCGGACCATGCGCAGTTCACGCCCATTTTGGACGAGCGGTCCCTTAAAGAGACGCGCAGCATGAACAACCGCCTGGCCAAAATTCTGGTGGTCGGGATAGGTATGCTCTCCGGGATAGTGTGTGAGGATGATGTCGGGCTGAAAATCGCCAATCTTGTCGGCCAAGAGCATCAAGCGCTCTTTGCCCATAATCAGCGGATTGTCATCCCAGTCTAGAAACTCCACATTGATGCCCAAAATGCTCGCCGCCTCGCTGGCCTCCTTGCGGCGAATCTCCTTGACTGTCTCCAAAGTAGCACCCTTGCTCCAGTGGATTTTCGATTCACCACGCTCGCCAAAGGTTGCACAGAACGCCTTAACCCGAGCTCCCTTCTGGGCATATTTGATCAGCGTACCCCCCGCCCGAAAGCAGTAATCCGCAGCGTGTGCCCCAAACGCCATGATACTCGCGTCTTCTGGTAACATGTGCAAGTCTCCTATCGTCTATTGCAAGTTGCCCGTTCTGCTCTTCTATCCTAAATCGCTAATTTATCGTCGGTCCCATCTCCGGCGTAAAAAAGCTGTCAGCTAATCAGCCGTCAGCTAGGTCGAAGCGACCACTTCGTGTTTGGTTACAGATGCGTAGCATCCACAGCCAGAATCTGGCCATGTTTCGTGGCTGATTTTTATACTTTCCTATTCGAGGACAAACATCAAGAGAGCGACCTTTTTCAAGTGAAGCTCCAGGGTCCTTGGTGCCTGTCACTTCAGAGAAGTGACCTACGATTGACTTACTTCTTACTCATCTTGTCATCCTGTTATCTGATCCCGCCAGCTATAGCAAGGTTGATAACCGAGTACCCGTTTTGCCTTCTCAATAGAGACGGAGCTTTGTGTATACCAGTCAGGTTTGCCGCCACCTGCTCGCTCCCCGGATACGCAACGGGAAATGATTCACAGAGCGGAACACGTGAGAACGAATCCTCGGCAGCGATACAGAACCTGTGATGTCCAGTCAATTCGCTATTCTCCAGAACAAGACGGATCGCTTGGGCAACGTCGCGGGCATCCACGTAAGCACCGATGGCAGCGAGCTTTGGACGAGCTAGAGCTTGCGGCACATCTTCCGCGTAATGCTCGGGCGTTAGCACCGTGGGGATACGCATGGCGATCGTTGTTAGTCCGGTTCGACGTGTAGCAGCCTCCAGGATTTCCTCCCCAAACCACTTTGAGAGTCCGTAGGAATCCTGAGGGCGCACGGGATGGTTTTCATCAAGCGGCATGTAGTCGGGGACCATGTCATTGGTGCGAAAGGCAAAGCCATAGGCCGAACAACTGCTGGTGTAGATAAGTTTCTTGACCTCAAGATTTCCCGCCGCTTCTGCAACATTGAAGGTGCCCATCGTGTTGTTTCCAAAGACCACGTCGGGCGTCACACCGATTGGTGAAGGAATTGCTGCGAGATGCACAACGGCGTCCATTCCCGTCATGACCGAGTAAATCTGGCCGAGATTCGTATGATCGGCCTGGACCAACTTAACGTTGTCTGGTGTTGTCGCAGCGGTGCGGTCAATGACAATTATGTCATGATCGCTTCTGAGTTCCTTGACCACCCACCGACCAAGACGTCCACTACCACCAGTGACTAGTATTCTCACCGAGCCATCTCCTATTTCGACTGTGTTTGAAACATATTCAGCATGACGCTACTGACATTGGAATTGCGAATGAACTCGTTGATCGAGGTGTGCCGAAAGAGGATATTGTGCTTGCCTTCCATTCGCCTTATAAGTGTCCCTATACCGGCTTTGCCGAGAATTGATTAAAGATCGCGTGATTGATGGATGGTCAACCCCATGTCAGCTCCTGTCGCGATTCGATCTTTGCCTCGTCCAGTTCCATATTCATGCCAGGCTCTGACGGGACCGTCACAGAGCCATTTTGCGGGCGTGGCGGATTCTTGAGAAAGAACTGATGGATTTGGTTCCATTTGTCTAGATACTCCATGATCGGGCTGATTGCTGGCGATTGCGATGCATAGAACTGAAGCGAAGCTGGTACAGAATGACCATGTGGAATGACGAGCAGGTCGGAAGTGGACGCCAGAGCTGCGATTTTCGTAATTTCGCTCATTCCGCCCACCCAGTAAATATCTGGCTGCAGAACATCCACGGCTTCCGCGTCGATCAAGGACTTGATGCCCCACCGCGTATATTCGTGCTCGCCCGTAGCAATCGGAATAGAAATGGCGCGCCTGATTGCAGCACAACTCTCCACTTTGTCTGGTAATACTGGTTCCTCAAACCAACGTGGTCGAAACTCTTTCAACCGCTCGGCCATTTCGATCGTATAAGGCACATCCCAGCTCATCCATAGATCCAGCATAATCTCCACATCTGGCCCCACTGCCTCACGAATGGTTTGCACCAATCGTACATTCTCTCGCGGCCATGATAGGGTCCATATTTAAAAAACCACTTCATCGCTCGATAGCCCTGGTCGACAAACGCCTTGGCACGCTCACGGACCCGTTCCAATTCCAAAGAATAGCCAAGCGTACTGACATAAACAGGGACTTCATCACGCGTGGGGCCACCCAAGAGGCGGTAGATAGGTAGTTTCAGCCACTTTCCCTTGAGATCCCAAAGTGCATTATCGACGCCGCTGAGTGCTGTGATCGTCAACCCCTTTCGTCCAGCAACGGATGAACGGTACATCTTGTCCCAGAGACGTTCCGTCGCCAACGGATCTTCTCCGAGGAGGATCCGTTTGTAATAAAGATCGATGATCATGGCTATCGCCGCAGAGAGTGGACCGGCGCGCCCGGTTACACCTTCGTCGGTTTCGATCTCAAGAAACACCGAGTTGACGCGGTAAAACCCATCTCCAATTTGGGGCAGTTCTCGTGGGCCTTCTTCGCGACCTTCGGGATAGACATCGGTTGGCCGCCCCAGACGATCTTCCCAAAAAACACCGGGATGTTCTAACGCGCCCGTTAGCTGATGATAGCGTAAAGCGGTGATCTTCATTTAGCTGGTTCTCTAATATTCGTGACCTTTGAACGCCGTTCGTTGCAGCTTCGTTGCCCCACAGTTGCAGATAGGAGACACCACCGTCTCAGTCACAGCGTATGATTTTGAGCGTGTACCACAAAGCGTGCAAATGGGCAAGAGCTCTGACTGGGGAGCTTCATTTCCACACAATTTGAACACACTGTCTAGTTTGCATGAGCTCGAATGTAAGGGTGAGAGAATTATATCGTTTTTGCTTGAAAATGCGAAGTAGACAACCGAATAACTTACTTTATGGAGTACTAAATCAATTATAGGAGACGATCAAATGATTATCAACGAAACAAAACTCAACGATTTGTTGGGTCAAATGGTGAATGATATGGGCGCAGCGGTTGGTGGTGCACTCATTATCATCGGTGACAGGCTGGGGCTCTATAAAGAGCTGGCCGCTGCTGGTCCGTTGACGGCAGCCCAGCTAGCTACACGTACCACTACTGCCGAGCGCTACGTCTACGAATGGCTGGCGGCGCAGGCAGCTTCGAACTATGTAGAATACGACGACACGAGCGAATGCTTCTACATGACGCCGGAGCAAGCCGCGGTCTTTGCCGATGTAGATAGCCCTGTGCTCATGACAGGCGGCTTCTACAGCGTGGCCTCGGTCTATGCCGACGAACCGCAGGTGACCGAGGCATTTCAGACTGGTGGCGGTGTCCACTGGGGCGATCACCATTCGTGCCTCTTCTGCGGCGTCGAGAAGTTCTTCCGACCCGGTTATCAGGCCAATCTTATATCGCAGTGGCTACCCGCATTGGAAGGTGTGACAGAGAAACTAACACGCGGCGCCACAATTGCCGATGTGGGCTGTGGTCATGGTGTCTCAACGATTCTGATGGCCCAGGCATTTCCCCATTCGCACTTTCACGGGTTTGATATTCATCCGGGCTCGATTCAACGGGCCACCGAATTGGCGCAACAGGCAGAGGTGACAAACGTGAGCTTCGAGGTAGCAACGGCCAAGAGTTTCTCTGGTAGTGGCTACGATCTGGTGACCTTCTTCGACTGTTTACACGATATGGGTGATCCCGTGGGTGCGGCGACCCATGCCCGCAAATCGCTGGATGCAGACGGTACATTGATGATCGTCGAGCCATTCGCTCACGACAACCTGACAGAGAACCTCAACCCTGTCGGACGCGTCTACTATGCTTTCTCAGCCACTGTTTGCGTTCCAACGTCGCTTAGTCAGGAAGTGGGATTCGCACTAGGTGCGCAAGCAGGTGAGGCTCGGTTGCAAGCAGTCGCAACGTCAGGCGGCTTCACTCGTTTCCGCCGCGCGACAGAAACACCATTTAACCTGATCTTAGAAGCGAAACCATAGAAATTCATCAGTCAAAAGGCGATCAGATTGGCTCTTCGGGAACTCAGAGGGTTGACAAAGAAGCACTACCAACTTCCCGAAAGAAGTCAAGAACAGCCTCGTTGACCAACTCATCTCTGACCTCTTCCTG
>JAHBNG010000071.1 GCA_019217005.1 Chloroflexi bacterium TSY | reverse complement strand
AATGAGCAAAAATCAATCGGATCAGGAGCATGAATATGGAACAATTCCTCTATAAAATCCAGCCAGCGCGGCCAGAAATGCTAAGCGACGGACCAACAGACCGTGAAACTGAAATTGTCAGCCAACATTTTGCCTATCTCAAACGATTGACCGAAGCGGGTACGGTTTTGCTGGCGGGACGCACCTTGAATACCGATCCGACCAGCTTTGGCATTGTCATTTTTCAAGCAGAGTCGGAAGAGGCAGCCCAAGATATTGTCAATGATGATCCGGCTGTTCAACACCATGTCATGCACGCAGCATTATATCCCTATCGTATCGCACTGGCGGATGTCCCCAAGATTCTATAAGAATAAATCATAGGAGAATCGGTTATGAGTAAAGATCGACTTGCTCGCCATTTTGGCATCACCTACTGGATCATGGAGAAGCAAACGGAGGGTTTGACGCATGACGACAGCGTTTTACAGCCAGCACTTCGCGGCAATTGTATGAACTGGGTGCTTGGCCATATCCTAGACAGCCGCGAAAAAGTGCTCAACCTGCTGGACCAAGAGCCCCTGATGACGGATGAAGAGCGCGCTCGCTACACGCGTGGCTCCGAACCTGTCATAAACAGCGAAGATTGTGTACATTTTGACCGCTTGATGTCGATCTTACATGAGTCGCAAAAGCAAATACTGGGGAAGCTCGAGACACTCACCGATGATGATTTAGCCCAAATTGTGGATGAGGAACGGAAAGAGAGCTTAGGTGCTCGTCTCTCGTTTCTCCACTGGCATGAAACATATCACGCGGGCCAGTTTGAGTATCTGCGCCAATTGGCGGGCACAAATGATTCGATCATCCCTTAAGGAGAGTAATATGAACATTGGCCATATCGAATTATTTGTTGCCGATCCACTGGTTTCACAAGAGTTTTACACAAACATCTTGGGGTGGGACGTCGTTACTCGTCAAGAAGGGGGATTCATCTGGTTGCAGTGTGGTTCGATCGAAGTGCTACTCCGTCCAGGCGATCATAAACAGCGAACAGATCACTACCAAAATGCGCAGTCGGCTTTGGTTCTCTACACGGATGATCTTCCACAAACTCGCCAGCAACTCGAGGCACGCGGCCTGCTTTTTCGGGGGACAGATGGTTCAGCTGACTGTTTGACATTCACTGACCCCGATGGCCATTGGTTTCAACTGGTCGACCCGAATCTACACTGACTCGCTATAATGAATGTTCATTCCTTTGGAGGCAACATGACTCAAACAGTTGTGACACGTACGATCGATGCTCCGGTTGAGTTGGTCTTTGATACAGTTGCCAACATCAATCAGTTTTCGCAGGCATTGCCACATATTGTGAATGTAGAAATCCTGTCAGATACTCAATCAGGCGTCGGAACCCATTTTCGAGAGACGCGTCTGATGAATGGAAAAGAGGCGACGACCGAGTTGGAAGTAACAGAATATGTGGAGAATGAGCGGATTCGGCTCGTCTCCGACACGGGCGGCACGATATGGGATACGGTCTTCACCGTCGCAGCAAAAGGCGATCAGACTGAATTGGTGATGGTGATGGATGCAAACGCCTATAAACTGTTGCCCAAGCTGATGAATCCGCTCATCAAAGGGATGGTCAAAAAGGCGATTGAGAAGGATATGGATGCAGTGAAGGCTTTTTGCGAAAAGTGACTGCTCATCTTATCCTATCCTTTCACCTCATTCAACATAGCAGACCGGTTGTATTTGGGAAATCGCGAACTTTGCCGCCCAGCGTTGAAACGCCGATCTACTAAGCGTAAACCCGCTCAAGCGGGTTGAACTGGAGTGCGCTTCAGCGTACTTTGGTTGCTAGACGTCGGTTTGAACCGATGGCGATTGCCCAATAGAGCCACTTTTTTAAGGTACGCGATTGCCCTACCGGTTGTATTTGGGGAATCTCCTATGGTGTTTTCTGCGGGATATGTTCGCCTTCGGGCCGCGGATGATTCACCCAATGACCGCTCGGATCGCACCCACGACAGATGATGCTATTCTGGTTCCAACCTTTCAAGGCTCGTACATCGGCTGAAACAAAGCGCATGGTTAGACCACATCGGCGGCGATCCGAGAGGTTTGGTTCGGAGCCGTGAAGCAGCCAATCGGTGTGTAGAGAGATTTGGCCCGCTTGTAGTTCAACCACAACGGGGGGATCACCATAGCCTTCGGCATCAGGTACAGTTTGATACAACACATTGTCTTCTTCTGCCTGACTATCTTCAAAAGCAACTTGGGCATGCAGGTGTGAGCCAGGGATGAACTGCATGGCGCCATTATCAACGTCGGCGTCATCGATCGCCAACCAGGCCGTGACCGTTTTGCTGGGGGTCAACGGCCAATAGGATGCGTCTTGATGCCAACTGACCCGCTTGCCGTCGCCCGGCATTTTGGTGAAGTAATGGGTTCCCCACAACACCAAATTTTCGCCAAGTAGATCTTGCACATAATCCAAAATACGGTTATCTGTCACCAGATCATAGATGGCGGCGCAATGTTTATGCCAACCGTTGATCTCGTAGCTGTTCCATCCGGCAGCAAATGCTTTTTCGAGCAGGTCATCAAAATAGGCACGCTGCGCAATGACTTCTTCTGGGCGGAAGAGATCGAGTGGGAAGATATAACCCTTTTCATTAAATTGGTTGATTTGCGCTTGACTGAGTTTCTTGGGTTCGGCAACGCCGAGTGGAAAAAACTGGCGAACGCGATTCAGGTCAGGGAATGCATCAGTTTGGGCTGTCATCATAGCCTCCGGAGCTATTGTGCACCTTGTTCTAACAATTCGGCTTTTGTCTTCTCAAGAGACGATATCTTGCGTTTTAAAGATCGGATTTCCTTGTTGACCTTTGCCAACTCGGTGTTAAGATTTTGCTGCTCCAGGTAATTGGGACCATATTTTTCTTTCACGAGGGACTCTACTTCCTTGCGAAGAAGCCGCAAATAGGGATTGCCGTGCATGTGATTCTGACGATACTGGAGTTTGTCATCACGGATTGCCTGGATAATTTCCTCTTGCGTAAGCCCAAATTCTTTGCGAGCTGACTTGTCGCTCATCGCAGCGCCTTTTTTGTTCCAAACAGAATCTGACATGTAGTTACCTCATTGCGGATAGTTTTCTATTCACGCCATACTTTTATCTGAGATGGCTCGAGTGTATAGTCGTTGATTTCAATACGCCAGGCCGTTAACTGCAACAACCCGTTATATGGATCTGTTACATCTCCCCAAGTGAGCCCTGGATCAAAGCCCAGTGGCTCCGGAGTATTCCTAAACTTTTCCCAGATACGCTTTCTCATCTCCAGATCGTCATTCCAGACAGCGCGGCATTCCACATATAAAGGTTTGAATGGCTCTTTAATATAGGCCAACGAGACAAATGGGTTGGCTGCCAGATGTTTAATTTTGAGCGAATCTCCACGAGTCGTCACCCAACCGGTTCTGCCTTCCCAAATTGGATGAAGGATGCGTGAGCGTGGACGATTGCGTGTGTCAACGGTCGCACAATTACAGAGCACCAGATGATGTGCGCGTTTGATGAATTCAGCTTCAATTTCGGAAAACGAATGAACAATTTGCATGGCAAGATCCTTTAAGCAGCGATTGTTAGGTTCTCTGGCTGATTCTCCAACCGCGTCAGCCAATACTGGGCGTCGAACTTGTCGTTGCCACTCAAGAAACGCCAGAATTTAGAACGATTGACGATCTCCAGACGTCCGGTGGGGTATTCATACCAGGGTTCACGTCGCCCCAGAATGGTGTAGAGATTCTCTTCCTCGGTGCCTTTTCGATTTTTCCTCTTGTAGGGATCGGCGGCCATTTGCGTCTCTAGATCATCGGTATTCCACAAGCGCAATTGGCGGACCCGCAGATTCAGACGGAGCTTGTACATGTAGCGCGTTTGGTTCGTCTGGTTGCGGCGGCCACAGTGCCAGATGCCGTGATGGAGAGCCAGTAAGGTTCCGGCTTCGCAGACGATAGGGATTTGACCACGGAAATTCTGGTAACGGGCAATATCAGATTCGTTGATACGGCGGAATTGACTCCCCGGCAGAATCAGTGTGCCACCCATTTCCAAAGGCACATCGTGGGGGAAATACATGAGCTGAATGTCAAAGTGCATCCGCGTATCGATGATGGAGTCACCGTGTAATCCTTGGGCTTTGCCTTCGTTGGGTTTCCGAATGTGGATGGCATGATGATCAAAGATGGGATCGGGACCAACGAGGCTTTGGATAATCCCCTGCACTTGAGGAAGACGAAGCATCTCGCCAAGGGGCGAAGGCGGTGGATAGCATACCGAGAGTAGAGTCCCGCCAGCGGGTCTGTCGATGCTACCCGCATCAATCTCAGCCATGACGGCGCGGTTGATCTCTGGCGGAATAAAGTTGTCAAATCGCAGAAATCCACGTGCGGCAAAAGAAGCCATCTGGTTCGTGGTTAGTAGATATTGTTTTTCAACTTGAAGATTCATCATGCGTCAACATCCTCTATTTTTTCAAAGATAAATTCAAACATATGAAATGAAGTTGTATATTCCATATTGGGATAGGGTGGAATGAGTTGCGGGAACTGAATCACGCGCCAGCCATCCAAGAGGGCATCCAATCCAGTTTCGTAGGGCGGTGTATCGCTATCCCCTGTGGTGGGCCGTGTTTTACCCGTGCCATCATAAAAGGTCCAACCCGTAACCTCGCTATCGAGGGCGGAGTTAACTAAGTAAAGAATCATTACTTTCTGTCGTTTTGGCATTCATTTCCCCCAACACTTATATTGATGGCTCATCTACCACAAAAGTGCGCATCGATGCTTTCCTCAGAGAGAAACGACGGGTTTGCATGCCTTTGCGAGATGAGTGATACTGATTTATACCATGCTATGGTTTGATTTCGACTTCGGATAGGTTCGCATCACCATCGCGCCAAACTACCGCTTGATCCCCGACATCACAATCCCTTCCACAAAATATCTTTGCATACTAAAGAACAAGATCAAGACAGGAATCGTCATCATCACCATTTAGTCTATCACAAAATGCTAGCGTAGACGATCTATGTTTTTCGCATACGGAGGCAATCCTAATTCTGAACCATGTAGTGGTCTTGAGCTCCCTCCATCCCATGATAGAGCTTTCGAGTCATCACAATCGAGCCAATTGTTGCCAGGCAATCGTCGCCAAAGAAGGTTTTGTTCCGTCTCCACTGTTCGAGATATCGTTGCGCCCGATCTGTGGGAGAGCGACTTTCCTGGGTAAATATAACTGTACTTGCGACAATCCACTCTTTCCTGCGTATTATTGATATATAGATGTTCAGATAATGCTTTTCCACACGAAACAGTAGCTTGTCAGCATTTCAGCCGGTCAGCCAGAGAGCTGACGAGCTGAAATGCTGAAATGCCGTCAATGACAAGAAAATCTTTTTCTGAAAGGCTATAGTAAGAACCTATTTGAAAAGTGGTTGGGTGTCATCAATACGAGGAGATACAATGAAAAGTATTGCCACAAAAACAGGTTGGGGCGTCATGCTGTTTCTCGCCCTGGCCATCACACTGGTTGCGGCTGTTCCCTATTTGACCCTGAACCCTGATGTCTATTTCGAGGAACAGCGCGCCGTCTATGTCGTCCATACAGTTGGCATCGTGGCACATGTCGCCGGATCGATATTGGCACTGGCTCTCGGTCCGTTTCAGTTTCTACCTGCCCTCCGTCGCCGTTGGCTGCACGTCCATCGTTGGATTGGTCGAATCTATCTAGCCGGCATTGCCGTCGGTGGTATTTTTGGCTTTTACATGGCGTGGCTAGCCTATGGAGGACCAATTACGCGGGTCGGCTTTGCAACCTTGGCCATACTCTGGCTCTATACAGGAGCAATGGCCTACTACACAATCCGCAACAAGGAAATTCAAGCACACCGACGTTGGGTGATCCGCAACTATTCCCTGACTTTCGCCGCCGTCACCCTACGATTATGGCTCGTCATTTTCATTATCGCCGAACTTGACTTTATTGTTGCCTACCGAATTGTGGCATGGCTGGCCTGGGTGCCCAATCTGCTGATTGTAGAGTGGTGGATTCAACAGAGATTATCGCCAATTCGCGGGAAGCTTCAGCAAGCGACGAGTACATGATTCTATTTCGAACTCAGCCCACTTGTTAGCAACGAGGTTGTGATGACAACTCATTGCCATTTTGGCACTCGGGGTGCAGGCGATTGGCGTCGCCCATTTACAGTATCGATGCTGCTCAACGTCATCTCCAGCAGCATCTTCATCAACTCCTGTTTAACTTCATCATACTCAGAATTGTGCCAAAGATTGATCATCTCGTCCGGGTCATTCTTCCTGTCAATCAGTTCGCCCAGTTCTTGATGCAAATAATAGGTTAGTTTCCATCGGGTAGTGGTAATCGTTCTCATCCGCATAGGTACAAAGTCATCGTCATTTTCAGTCAACACCGCATCACGAAGGCCATTTTCAATACCGCGCAAGGTAGCCATTAGAGATAGGCCCTGCATACCTTCTGGCTCCGGAATCTTGGCTATGTCCAGAAGAGTCGGTGCAATATCGAGAGTCGTTGCCATGCCAGAAATTCGCCGGCCCGACTGAATCTCCGGTCCACAGAAGATCAAGGGAGTTCGCAGCACGCCGTCATACGGCAGCCCTTTGCCGTAAAAGCCGTGATCCCCCAGATAATCACCGTGATCGGAAAGAAAGACGAGGATCGTATTCTCACGTAGCCCAGACCGGTCTAGCGCAGTTAAGATACGGCCAATGCTTACATCAACCAGAGAAACCATACCATAATAAGTCGCTTTCACTTGCTGCCAATCTGCCACCGAGCAGCGCGAATAGTCATGCGGCGGCGTACCGATCACCCGGTCAACCGGTTGACCATCTGGCCCCGTCAGCGTTGCACCGTGATGAAAGTGGACTTCCCGATGCAGGTCGGGCATATTGCGCGACTCGGTGATAGGCGGCAATGGTGGTGGCATATTGCGTGGTGTATACATGCTGGCATAAGGCTCTGGCACAATGAAAGGGTAATGCGGATCGGGAAAGGAGACGTGCAAGAAGAAAGGTTGGTTCGCTGCATCAGTTTGTTTGGCCACTGTTGCAAAGAAATCTTCAGCCCGCTCAGCGATGTAGTGGCTGGAATGGATCTCCGACGGCAGCGTCCAGCGATATGTATCAACTCCTGACGCTAGAGGGACTCGCGCCTGTCGTCGATTCTCGAAATCTGGCACGCGTGATTTGGCCCAGCTAGAATAATTTGGCCCAAAGCAACGGTCGCCATGTCCATTAACGAGATCAACTTCCTGGAATCCATAATAGGTACCGCTATCCTGTGCCAGATGCTCTACGAGAACCGTTGGCTCTGCGGCCTGCGGGACGAGGTGAATCTTTCCGATTGAAGCTGTTCGATATCCGTGCTCAGCCAATACCTGGGGCAAAAATCGTGGATCTTGGGGCGTGTAGCAGCCGACCATACGCGAACGCAAGGCCGATGGATAGCAACCAGTCAGGATCGATGCGCGACTCGGGGTACAGGTTGGTTGGGTGACCATGCACTGTTCGAAGACGCTACCTTGACTTGCCAAACGATCTATGTTTGGGGTCTGCACAATATCATTGCCGAAGCAGCCAAGCGCATCGGCTCGGAGTTCATCACATAGAATGAGTAGAATATTGGGTTTGGACATAGAGACTCATCCGGCCTGGTCAAAACTTTTTTCATAACCGTAGTAGACCACGAGCTTGTACTGCTCAGCAAGGCAATGCCCCACGCCAGCCACGGCGGAGTTGTTTTCCCAATTTATGGACAAGTTCCGCCTGTTCAGGATCCTGGGCGAGATTTCGCACTTCATTGGCGTCCAATTCATGATCGTAGAGTTCGCAAGACAACGATTGAAATGTGCGAAATTTGACCCATTCTGTATAGCGATACCGATCGGTCCGCATGGTATAGCCCATTACATCTGGTTCACCGCGATAGCTCCACGGTCGCGGAAACTGGCTAAACGCCGCCTGCTTCCACGGTCGTTTGGGTTGGTCTAGTAGCGGCATTAGGCTGATTCCCTCCAGCTCATTACGACTCGGCAAGCCACAACTTTCCAGCAGCGTCGGGTAAATATCCACAAATTCAACCAAAGCGTCGGTCGTACCTGCTGCATACGCTGGGACAGATAGAATCAATGGCGCTCGGGTATCGAGTTCGTAGTTGGTTGTTTTACACCACAGGGCCTTCTCGCCAAGATGGTAGCCATGATCACCCCACAAAATGACGATAGTATTCTGGGTTAAACCATGTGTGTCTAGTGCATCAAGTAATTTGCCAACCTGAGCATCCATATAGCTGACGCAGGCATAATAGCCATGTCGTAGTCGTCGAATGAGGTCATCAGGGAGGGGTCCCTCATTGGGAATATCTTTGTATCCCCGTAGCTCTTTGGCATTATGCCATGCATAGTCGGGGATGCCCGTTGGTTTTGTTGAATGTTGGGGTGGACCAATTTGATCACGGTCATAGAGATCCCAATATTTCTTAGGGGCACTAAAAGGCAGATGGGGCTTGCGGAAGCCAACGGCCAAGAAAAAAGATTTGTGCTTTATGTCGTTTAGAATCCGGACAGCATGATCCGCTACTTGACCATCTCCATACCCATTGTCAGGTACGTCGGCGGCCTCGGTGGCACTCATTTTGAATCCAGGCCAACGTTCAGCAGGAGGGCTCTGGTTTTCAGGCAACAGATAATCGTTGCGCTTCCAGACCACGTTCAAGGTCTCTGGGACCGACCAGGATTCTCGATCCTGTGCCTCTGGAGAACCATGATAGATTTTGCCCACCGACTGAGTGTGATAGTCGTGTGCCTTGAAATACTCGGGCAACGTTACAACATTAGCCTTGGTCGCGCGGAAATGGGTTCCCGTTGTAAATTGAGGTAGCTCAGCCCACTCAGGCGGTACTTCGTGGCGAAAATGTGATTTTAAATCCCAAACCTTGATCGTATCTGGACGTAGGCCGGTCATCAATGACGCTCGTGATGGATTGCAGACGGCCTGTTGGCAATAGGCGTGCTGAAAAAGCATGCCGCGTGCCGCCAACCGATCAATGTGGGGGCTAATGGCGTTCTCATCGCCGTAGCAACCAAGCGCTGTCCGCAGGTCATCAACAGCGATAAATAAAACATTTGGCTTTTGCATAGAATTCGGAATAAAAAAGCTTTCAGCTATTAGCTGTCAGCCATCAGCTAGAATCGGGCCCTGTTTCGTGACCGATTTTTATACTTTCCTATCCGATTCAATAACTCATCGATAGATTCTTCGTTTCACTCGAGAATGACATCGATGAGTTATTGAATCGTCGTTCCATAGCGATGTGGACGTGGGTGAAATACTCACCCATCCAATTCCGGCAAGGTTCGCAATCCAAGATACGTTAACAAAGCATCCAATTGCTCACGGTCTGACCATAGAACACCCGCTTGTTGAGCCAATTTCAATGCCTCCTGGGTCAGTCCTTGGTGGGCGAATATCCACTTATGCAGAACCCTGGGGTTGTACTGGGCTTGGACTGTGGCTGCCTGACCGATTAGCTCTTGGACTGTGGCAACGCTTGTCTTCTTTGTTGTCTCCCACTTGCTTTGACAAACCCACATGTGACCACCTAGAGACGCGAGTACATCAATCTCTTTCCCCGTACCCGACTGTGGGCGTACCCGATGATGAACAAAGATCACGGGACGGCGTAACGGGATGTCTTCAGAGGCATTGAAGAAATGAGCTGGATACGACTTATGTTGATAACTGTTGAGCAGTACCTGGGCCATAAAGACTTCTGCTAGGTATCCTTTATATTCGTGAATCCGTTTGCTCTGAGTTTCATATCGGAGCAACAACTCATTTTGGACGCGAACCTGGTTCTGTCCCTCCACATCAACTCGCCCCCAAACCTTGATAAACTCAAGGAGAATCGGATCATCCACACCGTGAAACCAGTTGCCTAGCTCGCGATATTCGAGCAGGTCGCCGCGGGAGAGGCGCACAAGTATCTCTCGAATCGTGTCGAGAGGTACATCCTTGCCTTCCTTGGCCTTCAACTCACTCTGAATGCGTTCCAGGCTAATTCTGTCACTTTCTTCCAGGGCAGAAAGGTAAAGAATCCATTTGGTGATACCATGCTCGTTAATGCGTTCGATCCAGCCGTTGACCTGTTCATAGAGTTCAGCCCAAATAAAGCCCGATGCAATGTCGACGGCCAAAACACGATTAATCGTTTCTTCATCGACCAAGGAGTCTCCCAACTTAGCCGCTTGTCGAATCAATGCCACAATGTAGAATGGATTCCCACCACAACGAGACGCCACTACGGGCGCCATTAGTTGAGGCACTTCGGCCCCATAGTAGCGCGCCGCGCGCATGGCCAATTCGGCCCCCCAATAGTCCGAAAGCGGTTCAATGGGATCACTGTCGAACCGTCCGAATAGCGCTCCACGCCCCAGAATCTCTCTTGCCAGAATACTCATGGCCGAACCTGTCACAAAATGGGGACAGGTGTTAGACTCCACAGCTTCCTTCATATAGCCGACAATGCGAAATTTGTCTTGGGGCAGATGAGTATTCTGAAATTCATCAAGAAAGACTACTATCGTACTATCATAAATGTCCGAAATCCGGCGCGGAATCTCTACTGCATCTTTCTCTGCTGGACGCCCTCCACCGTTTAGAAGTGAGCGGCGATAGCTGAGTAGCAGATCCAGATCATCCTGAAAGGAATAGAGTGAGCGGGAGTTCTCAATCCACTCAAGCAGTTGATTACTACGATAGGCCCGACGAATACCCTCTGGTTGCTGTGTGTAGAAACCCACGTAATAGCACATGAAATTTTCTAGATAATCAATTGCAAAGTTCAACCGATCTTGTTGCTCATCTGGGAAGGAATAATAGACCGGCACGATAGCGTTGGGACTTTGCGGATCTTGCTCGAAAAAGAGACGGTTCACGACGCGACGAAAGATCTCTGTTTTGCCCATACGACGCTGCCCCAACAGCACTGTGGACATAGGGCGGCGCGTAACGGCTTTAAGCGCAGTTTCGTAGAAGTATTCAAGGAACTCGGTGCGATCAGTATAGACTTCGTCTGGCACCAGTGGTTTGATCACCCAGGGGGTTGCGGGAAAGGGCATCGGGTTGTCTGGCATAAACTCGTCTCCTACTCAGTCATTTTCTGGAGAATATTATATCATACCCCATTTTGGAACCCGATAGCCTATACCACGATATTGTAGCGCCTTGTATCGTTGAAGTCTTTTGTTTGCGTACTACAATGCTGGTGCATCTTCCTGAAAGAGCGTAATCCCCATCTCCAGATACTTATCGCGTTCTTCTGGCTTCGTTCCGGTTCCCATCGCCAAACGAATACCGGTCCCTTGCAACTGCTCCGCCACATTGCGCATACACTCATCCACCGTTTTCAGCGGATAGCCAGGGTGCAGTTCCATGTTGAAAGAGAGATCATTCGGCCCAAAGGTGACAACACTGATGCCGGGTTTGGCCAACTTCTGTATATTGGTCACAGCCTCGACAGACTCGACCTGAATGCCCAACACAACATAATCATTCCACCATGAGGCGTAGCTCAGTCGATCCAGGCCACGCGCCACGCTGCGTAAACCACGACGGTTTGCTCCGCCCCAACTGCGTCGCCCGATTGGCCCATAGTAAGCATAGGCAATGGCATCATTGACGGTCTCTTCTTCCATTACTTCGGGAACCAGAATTGCGCTCGGACCAAAATCAAAATAGCGTCCCACCATGTGGGCTTGGCGAGTGTGGGGGATACGCAGTTGTACGTCTATTCCCAGTTCTTCGGCGGCAAGACAATAGTCAACGAGCTGTGCTTCGCTAAAGGGCGTATGCTGGCTATCGATCCAGATGTAGTCAAATTTATCGGTTGCCCAGATGTCTGCTAACTGGCTTTTGGTTGTCGTCAGGGAGCCACGCAAGGCAACCAGCACTTCTCCATCTTTAATGCGCTCTCGTAATGTTTTGGTTTGGGACATTGTTCTCTCCATCTGGTTGATTATGTAGTTCTAAAAACAATAATCCAATCAACCATCCTCTGAGCCTATCAAAGGGGACAGCTGATTGGATCATTTTTATGTGGATACTGACTACAGCGCAAACTAAGTTTCGTGGTATTTTTGTACAGAGAAAAACATCGAAAAACTAAGTTTACGCTGTACTGATATTTACTTTTGTACTTTTGCGTAATGTTCTATCAAAAGTGGATCATAGAGAAGACATTTGCGATTGTAGGTGTCCTCAGGCTCTTCGCCAGCCAAATAGCTCTCCAGCGAATCAACAAAACAGTGCCACCCTGCCACAACACCTGTCCAGTGCGTCCCAGGGCCACCGGGTTGATTATACTCGACGCGCCTCATTTGTTCCAGATCTGCATCTTTCGTAGGGTCGTCTTGACGATCGCCCGGCTGAATGACAAAATCTTTTGGCAATTTGTCGATGAGACGAAAGTGCGTTTCTTGGGCGTCAGGTTTGATTTCAAATCGAGTAAATGCGTCTTCTTTACTATTGAATTGAATCGCCTGATCGGGACTTAAATCGCCGATCCAACCATCCCAGCCATGCTTAAATGAAAAAGTGCCGCCTACTTCCAACTGAAGCTGTGTTTCCATAAACCATTGATTCAGCTCGCTCTCAACAGTGATAGCTGACCATACTCTCTCTGAATCGGCTGCGAACCGACGCTCAAAACATATAGTATTTCGGTCAAGAAAAGTGGCTTGATTGGAAACCTCTGTCATGATCATCTCCTTGCTTGTGTTTTCATGCGTTGCCCCATCATGGACAATCAGTACAGATAAACTGTAGCACATCTGTTCGATCATGGCCAATTTTTAAGGAGATTCATACGTCAGAGCGACAAAGTCGTTCTCAAATCCACATTGAATATTGGCAAGGCATTTGCTCTCGTTAGGTTGCGGCAAGCATCCACTTTGTAATAAGAATAAATGGCTCAGTCGGATTTCAGGGGTTGACACAAGAAAGCAAACCATGAAGGTAATTGAAGGAGAAGCAGACACTCCTTCAATCTCTTCATTTCCTTCATGGGAAACCCGACTCTTTTTTGTCAACCTCCCGAGGTCCGATTGAGCCATGCATATTGTAAAAAACATAACCAGTGATCAGTCAAGAAGTGACGCATCACTGGTTATTACTTGTGTCCTACCGCCGATGTGTCCTACCGCCGGTCAGGATTAGTATAGAACCACTGCGGCGACCATTCCCAATAGGTCGGGGCGACAAAGTCGTTCTCAAAACCGTATTGGACATTGCCCAAGTCTTTGTTGAGGATCAGCGGGTTCTTGCCGCCTTCAAAGGTGCCGATGGTGTGAAGATTTGTGACAGCGAGCTCCCAGCCTTCCAGGTCCAGGGCGATCCGTTCTTCATCGCCGACCTGCAGGCGCAGGTTTTGAATTTCGTGAATACGTTTGGCATAGCCCGGTGGCTCTTCTCCGTTCGCGCCATCTGTTGTATTCCACTGCCACCATAGGTAGGCATTCGGGCGCATGGCAATGTGAAAGCCGTCGCCGAAGTCGGGACCGTTGGCCCACCAGACGCCTGCGGCAACTTCGTTCGCCCCCTGCAAGTTCCAGAATTGACCACCATCATGCTGCTTGGCATCGACCTCAATTCCGACGGCCTCCCAATATTCCTCGGCCAAGACCGCACCCTGAATAGCAAACGGGGTCACTTCGTAGAAATCAAAGGGCAGGACAAACTTCTCACCATCTGGCGTTTCGCGGAAGCCGTCGCCATCGACATCCACATAGCCTAGCCCATCGAGCAAGGCCATTGCACCTTCCGGATCATACTCGGCAGCAAAGTTGGTCAGTTCCTCATTATAGAGGGGCGTACCGGAGGGGGCCGCCATCTGACCCGGCGTCCCCAAACCGCGCGCCGACGCTTCGTTGATTTGGGCACGGTCAAGCGCAATGGAGAGGGCCCGGCGGAAATCGAACTGTTCGGTCGCGGCCCGAATCACCGGATCCTTATGGGTCTGGTTCACAAAATAGACCAGCGTGTGGTGCTGCCAGGCTCGGACGGGAATTGCCATGTAGTTACCCTCGTCTTCGTTCTCTTTGAAGAGGGGGAAATCATCGATTTTGATGAACTGACCCTGGACATCCACTTTCCCAGCGATGATGTCCAAGTTCATAATTTCGCTGTCGGACACAAACTGGCGTTCCAGACGATCCAGGTAGGGCAACTGATTTCCCGCGCTATCGACAGCGTAGAAGTAGGGGTTGCGGACCAACGTGGCTGAACCGTCATCGTGCATCGTTTCCATCACCCAGGGATAAAGGACAGGTAGGTCCATGGCAAGCGCATTGCGCATATAGGGGCCGGAATCGCCCATGCCACCGTACCAGACGGATTTGTAGAAATTTGCCCATTCTTCTGCTTCACTAAAGCCCAATTCTTCCATCGTCGGCAGAATTTCGGCGATGTCAGTGTGATCTTTGTGATACTGCTTAAAGAAGTGGGACGGAGCCAGGTAGCGCGCGATCCCACCCCAGGAACTCATGAGCTGATCCTTCACGAAGGCACCGTAAGGCACCGCAAAGGAGACCTTGAAGGTGTATTCATCGATGATCTCCAGTCCCATCTTTTCGCCACCCCAAATATAGGGGCGTGCCATCAACCCCGGGTTGAGTTCTTCGTTAAATACTTCATCTTCAACTCGGAAACGGACATCTTCGGTGGTCATCTCAACCCCATCTGACCATTTCAAGCCCTTGCGCAGTGAGATGGTAAATTCGGTAAAGTCATCGTTGATCTCCCATCCTTCTAAAATGTAGGGCTTCCCTGGCTCTGGTGCAGCTGGGCCAGCGTTGTAGTAGGTGGTTGGCGAGGCATCGCGCAAGGCCAGCTGTGTGTTGAGGATATGGCGGAAGTAATGATCATAGCCCACGGTGAACTCATCCCAGCGGACGGCCCCACCATACTCGCCGATCTCGTTCCAGGGAACCATCACCAGTGGGTTCTCGGGCAGGCGCTCTTCGACAGAGGGCAAATCACCTGCCGCCACCATCTCGGCCAGCATGGGTGCTTCATTAAATTCAAGGGTTTCGCCCGTCATCTCTTGATAGGCGTCCAGGTTGTGCAGAGAGCCGGGGCGGACGCCGTCGGCCATTGCACCGTCATCACTGGCTGCGTCACTGCCAGAGTCTGCTGCTTCACTGGAGTCAGCACCCGCGGCCTCTTCTGTGGTCTCCGCCGGTGCTCCACCACCACACGCAGCTAAGAGCAACGTCAATATGAGCAAAAAGCTCATCAAATAATGGGGGGTACGTCTGGGTTTCATATGGATTTCTCCTTGGTATGATATTGTTTTGACTACTCAATAGAAAACTCGGTCAACTTGCGTTTCGACAGTATACGCGATCAATCGAAATACACCCGATCGAGGTGTAAGCACATGGGCACCGCAATGTGCCACTCGGACCACATTGGCCACATCGCGCCCACGCGGACGTCGCCAATGTGGCTGACGAACTGATATGCTTCCAGCAGATCGATCTCGCGTGCTTGCGCAAGGAGTTCCGACATGGCATGAACCGCGTCCGTCACTGCGTCTCGTGCTTCATGCTTGATACCAACCGTAATCAGTTTCTCTGGCGTTTCAATGAGGATCGTCTTCAGCGCTTGGTAGGGCGACTTGTCGATCCGTAGCTGCCCCAACAGTGACACTTCGAGTGCAAAGCCGTTGATCTCTCCATCGCCTTGCAGTGCATGACCATCACCACAAGCGAAGTAGCCTCCATCACGTTCACAGCGGAGGTGGATCGTATTGCCAGCGCAGATATCAGGGATGTCCATATTGCCGCCATGCATGTAGGGTTCAGGCTGTACGTCGACGGGGACAACGCCAAAGCATCCATACATGGGGCGAACGGGAATCTTGAGACCGCCAGGGAAGTTCGCTATGCCGCTTTCGATCTTGACAAAATCTTTGCGTTCTTTAACCAGAGCCGAGGGCAAAAGGGAATGCTGTCCCGTGCCGATGATTGTGTGCCCAACGACTTCCAGCGATTCGATTGACACAGCAATTACGTCTCCTGCACGGATACCTTCGACGTAGACAGGGCCCGTTGAAGGATTTCCTGCCATTGGGCCTGTTGGTTTGTCGCGCTGGTCTTCGGACATCAACAGCATATGTCCGGTGTCGACCGTTTCGATCAGGAAAGATTCTCCTTGTTCAACGTGCAGTGGTGGTTCGTCGGGTAGTAACGGCGGCTGAAGATTCCCTTCGTCGTCGCGGCTCGGATAGTTTTTGAAGAGATGCTCCTTGGCCAGCCGTTGCATCGCCTTTTCTCCTTTCTTCGCTGCCATTTGCTCAAGCTCCCGCCTCATACTCATCGCTGTTATTCTGCATATAAATGGCAAGCGACTAAATGCTCATCGCCTGTCGCTCTAAATTCTGGTCGTTCCGTCCTACAAATATCCATGCAGTGCACACAGCGCGGGTGAAAAGCGCAGCCAGATGGCGGATCAGCAGGATTCCCAATTTCGCCCGGCGCAGAATCAAGGCCAGAAGGCTGATCCGGATCGGGTTTGGGGATGGCGGCCATCAATGCTTGTGTATAGGGATGTTGTGGTTGTGCGAAGATAGAACGCTTGCTAGCAATTTCGACGACACGTCCCAAATACATAATGCCGACGCGGTGGGCCATATGTTTGATCACTGATAGATCATGGGAGATAAACAAATAAGTCAGGTTTAGCTCTGCTTGTAGATCGACCATCAGGTTGAGAATCTGGGCCTGAATGGAGACATCCAAGGCTGAGGTCGGCTCATCGGCCACAATAAAGCTGGGATTCATGATCAACGCGCGGGCAATGGAGATACGCTGGCGTTGGCCCCCCGAAAAGGCATGGGGATAACGCTTCAGGTACTTTGCATCCAGACCAACCAGCAACATCATCTGTGCCACTCGATCATCGAGTTCACCACGCTTGGCCAAATTGTTAATGACGAGCGGTTCGGCGATGTTGTCGCGCACGCTCATACGCGGGTCAAGCGAGCTAAACGGGTCTTGGAAAATCATCTGTGCCTGACGGCGATATGGCTTCAACTCCCGACGACTGAGCTGGCTTACGTCTACCATTCCCTCATCCGGCAAATTGAATTCGATCTTGCCTTCTGTTGCTGGATGTCCGCGCAACACTGTAAACCCAAGGGTGGTCTTCCCGCTGCCAGATTCGCCCACCAAACCAACTGTTTCCCCTGGATAGATCTCGAAGCTCACATCATCCACCGCTCGCACGTAACCAACCACGCGCTTGAAAAAGCCCTTTTCAATAGGAAAGTATTTTTTCAAATTCTGGACACGGAGCAAAGGCGTTTTTGGTTGTGAGGGTGATGTGTCTGTCGAGTTCATATAAAAATTACTTATCGGGATCAAAAGGCGGAGTAAGGGGAATATCTGTGGGTGGCTCGCCAGTTGATTTGAGTCTCCTCATTTACTATAGAACGCAACGCTTGTTGTGGAGCGGAACGGTGTCAAATTGATAGTTCTGTCTAAGCCTCCATTTGTCTCGATGACCACCATCTTGTCATCGCCTGTCTCCCAACCAAGTGCCCAGACAAATTGAAACGGCTCCACGGTGTAGATATGTTCGACAATTCGCCCCTCTTGACTTCCGTGAATGGTAAACTTGGTCGCTTGATCGATATAATTCCCCAGGCAAATCGCCCCGGCGCTCTCTTGCCAACCAGGTGCCAAAGGGGAGGGAGAATGGGCTTGCTTGATCTGATCGTAGATGGATTTTTTTGCGATCAATACCTGGGAATTTCCCGATTCCGTCTTTTTGAAGAGGGCGATGTTCGCTGTTGATAGAAAGGGGGCAAAGCTGCGTGATTCATTGTCAATCTCTACCATCAACATCTTGTCTGGTCCCACTTCCCAACCGATGACCCATTCGATGGTGTAGGGTGCGACTTCTATTGAATCAGTGTTGATTACACCTCGCTGTGTCCCACTTATATTGAAGGTAGTCGATTGATCAAGCAAGTTGTTCAAACAGATGGCTGCCGTATGCCCTGCCGGTCGATGCTGTTCAACATTCGTTGGATTTGCGTTTGTGGGTTGATCAGTTGCAGCACTGTGATTGGTTTGACCGTCACTTGCCTGCTCAATTTGATCGTTCATATGAGTTGCTCGATTCAATACACTTGCTCCAGTCGTTCAGGATTAAAAAAAGCTTTCAGCCATTAGCCGTCAGCTAGAATCGGGCCCTGTTTCGTGACCGATTTTTATACTTTCCTATACCATAAAAAATTTTTAGAATAATAACCTAAGCACCTTGGCTGGGTCATTTTCGATAAAGCGCGATGCTCGTTGTGGAACGGAATGGTGCTATGGGGATAAATGCATCTAAGCCCCCGCCCATCTGTACGAGTACTAACTTGTCATCACCGGTCTCCCAACCTAGTGTCCAAACAAGTCGAAAGGGTTCGACGGTATAGGCACGCTCGACAATACGACCTTCCTGACCGCCTAGAATCGTAAACTTGGTCGCTTGATCGATATAATTTCCCAAGCAAATCGCTCCGATACCCTCCTGTTCTTTGAGTGACAGATCGCGTGAAGTGCTGATTTCACGAATCTGCTCATAAATTGACTTGCATGCGATAAATACATCGGAATTCCCTAACTTTGTCTCCTTGAAAAAGGGGAAGTTCGCTGTCGTATCTGTGGTGTGATCAGATACAGCGCCATGGTGGATTTCAAATTTGCTTGCCTCCTCGATTGCTGTATCGTAGTTGGTTTCAATATCGGTTAGCTGCTCAATTTGCTCATCCATATTCGTTCCTTCGCTAAATACACTTGATCTGGTCAAGCGGAATCAAAAGTCATTCAGGCTCCGCATAGACTTAGTGCTTATCCGAAAAGTTCTGTGACGGTGAATTCTTACTCGAGAAGCTAGCTGAACTCACAACCACTTTTCGGATAGGTTCTTAGACATGACGCTCAATCATCTGCTAATAACTGGTCACTACTCACGCTTTCGGAGCCGCAGCATCATATTGAAAACACCGCGCCCAATGCTCCCAGCGTTCGGGGCAGCGAGAACAAAAGACGCATTCGTTGGGCAAATCGATTGGCTCTGGCACAAACCCTTCAATGGTCTGTAGGCGAGTATCGTTATTATTACCAAGCTGGACATCGGGCACGGCGGCCATCAGCCGTCGGGTGTAAGGGTGCCGCGGATTGTGGAAAATTTCGCGCACGGGTGCTGTTTCCACGATATTGCCCAAGTACATCACAATGACCCGCTCGGCAATCTGTGCAATGACACCCAGGTCGTGAGTGATAAAGATGATGGCCATGCCATACTTCTGCTGCAAGTCTTTGAGCAAGCGCAAAATCTGGGCCTGAACCGACACATCCAGGGCGGTGGTTGGCTCATCACAGATCAACAGTCGGGGCCGGGTCGCAATGGCCATGGCGATCATGGCTCGTTGTCGCATACCGCCAGAGAGTTGGAAGGGATACTCGTCGATGCGTTGCCCAGGATTCGAGATACCCACATCTTCGAGTAGGTCAATAACCTGTTCACGAGCTTCTCTCTTGCTGACTGAACGATGCAGCAAAATCGCCTCGGCAATCTGATGACCCACTGTATGCACCATGGAGAGTGCATTCATCGGCTCTTGAAAGACCATCGTAATGGCATCACCACGAATTTGGTGAATATCGTGACCATCGGGCTTGAGATCGAGCAGATTGGTCACACGTCCTTGGTCAAAATAGAGCACTTCCCCTTCGGCTTTCCCAGGCGAACGCACAATATTGAGAATGGAACGAGCCGTGATACTCTTACCGCAACCAGATTCGCCCACTAGCCCCACCAATTCGCCTTCATGCACATCAAAGCTGACGCCATCAACGGCTTTGAGCAGACCGTGGGGGAGATGAAAATAGGTTTTTAGGTCTCGGACAGAGAGTACGACATTATCCATCATCCAACTCTTTCTGTACAATTCATTCGTCACCGACGATATATCTGCAGAGTCGCTGTCCCCGCGGTGATAGGCGATCAAAATGCTCACGCGGCAACACTGTTTCTTCCTGCGGTCGCCGCCAAGGTGCGAAGTATCCTGCGCTGGTCATCGGTCGTTTGTGGTCTGAGTTGTTGGCTGTACCGCCATGCCAGCAGCGTACATCGCGAATGATGGCCGTATTGGCCGGTGCACATAAGTGGTTTGACTGCATCCAAGCTGGTTCTGCATCCAGGGCAGGGATCGGTGCTCGAGAACGGTGAGTGCCAGGGACAAATCGAATGGCACCATTCTCTACGGTAAAATCGACCATGGTAAAGTTGACCACAATGAAAGGGGACGGTGGGTCCTGTATCGTACACGTTCCCCAAGGATCTTGGAAGAAATCCTTGCCCAAGTCTGAATGTAGATGTTGAATACGCGCCCCTGGCAATGAATAATCGCCGCCAGCACCAGTGCAGGTGTAATCGTCGCTGCCCCATATGATGTCCAAGATTGGCAAAATCGTCGGCAGATCGATAAGCATACACCACGCCCAATGGTGGGTTTGCATCCCAAAAGAGTGACGGGCAATTCCTCGATTCATGTTTTCGCGGCCAACAGCATCCTCTTGTTCCTGCATCACACGTTTGGAGACAGTCTTGATCAGATCGAACTGTTCATCGGTCAGCGGATTTTTGATACAGACAAATCCCTCGCGATGGAAGATATTGGCTGCGCGGTTGATATCTGTGGGTTCAAGGATTTCTACATCTAACACGATGGTCTAATACTCCTTATATGGATCCGCCGCGTCGCGTAACCCATCCCCCACAAAGTTAAAGGCCAAAATCACGATCACCACAAAGATGGCTGGGACAAGAAGCCATGGATAGAGCGCAATCGTCCGTACATTTTGGGCAGCACTGAGGAGTACGCCCCAACTGATGACCGGTGCACGCAACCCCAGCCCCAAGAAACTCAATGCAGTTTCACCCAGAATCATGAAGGGGACGCTCATGGTGACACTTACGATGAGATAGCTCATAAAACTGGGCAGCAGGTGCTTAAAAATAATGCGTGCTTCGCTGGCTCCAGCAAGTTCCGCCGCCTTCACAAAAGCTTCGTTACGCGTACTGATCAGCTTACCCCGTACCACCCGCGCCAACCCGGTCCAGCTTGTAAGGGCCAAAATAATTGTGATGGCAAAATAGGTCTGCACCTGTGACCACTCCCTAGGCAGGGCCGCAGAAAGTCCCATCCACAGCGGTAGTGTCGGAATCGAGATCAGAAATTCAATGATGCGCTGGATTATGCCATCCACAAAGCCCCCGTAGTAGCCTGATACACCTCCCAACGTACAGCCCAGGATAAAAGAGAAGGCAATGCCCACCAACCCAATGGAGAGCGAAATTTGCGCTCCGTGAATAATGCGCGAGAAAAGATCTTGCCCTAACTCATCGCTACCAAAAATGAACAGAACGCCTGGCTCGTCCACCCCGAAGAGATGCCGCTCTGTCGGGATCAGGCCCAAAAACTTGTAGGGGTGTCCTTTGACCCAAAACTTGAGATAATAACGCTGTGAGAGATCAGGCTCATAAATCCGTTCCAGCGTGTTCGGGTCAAAGCCCTTTTTCAAGCCATATACGAAGGGAATTACGCCGGAAACTTCCTGATCACGAAAGTGAAGACGGGTGGGTGGTGTATAGAGATTGTCATCGAACTTTTGGTTGGGGCCGTAGGGCGAGACAAAAGGGGCCAAAATCGCCAGCAAATACATCACACCCAAGATAACGCCACCGATTAGAGCCAGCCGATGCCGTCGAAACTTATCCCAGATCAATACCCACTGCGAAGCCGAGTATAAACGATCTTCATAGCTCTCAGCTTCTACTGATTTGGGGCTATCTGGTTTTTTGATGCGTTGAGTAACACGCTCAGTCAATGTATTCGCCACGGTCAAACCTCAATCAATAACGTTCAAATGGAATGCGGATTGTGCAGCTTAAGCGGATTTTCGAGGGTTTCTACAAATCCGCGCGAGCCAGTTAAGGCTTTTCCAACAACTAAAATCCCTAATTAGATCTGGAAAAGCTCAAGCCATTCCAGAGAAATCGACTCGGCAAATTAAGAATTTATTTCTCTGGAATGGCCTAAGTCATCCATCCGCGTCCCATTTATTTTTCATCTGAATCGATTTGTTCATTCAAAGCGGATGCGTGGATCGGCCACGGCCAGAATCATATCGGATAAGAACGTCCCCAACAGGGTGAGGGCGGATAGAACAAAGATAATACCCCCTGCCAGGAACATATCCTGGTTGAGCAGCGCGCCAATAAGAAGTGGCCCCACGGTGGGCAGGTTGAGCACAATCGCCACGATGGTCGAACCTGAGACAATGACGGGGAGCAACCAGCCAATCGTCGAGAGAATCGGGTTGATCGCAATGCGTACTGGATATTTAAAGATGGCGCGCCAATAGGGGACACCTTTCATGCGGGCAGTATCCACATAGTCCTTGCTCAACTCATCCAAGAGTGTGGCCCGCATGGTGCGAATGAGCAGGGCCGTACCCGACATACCAGTTACGACGATTGGAACAATTAGATGTTTTGCCAAGTCCCACACTTTGGCTAGGCTCCACGGTGCATTCTCATACTCTTGCGAAAAGAGGCCACCAGGGGAGACATCAAAGTAGGTCAAGAGCAAATACATAATGACCAGAGATAGCAAAAAATCGGGGAGGGCTACACCAATAAAGCCCAGGAAGGAAAAGAAATAATCACCCAAAGAGTATTGGCGCGTTGCGGAGAAAACGCCGATGGGAATGGCCATGGCATAGGTGAAAATGAGGGTGGCAATGGAAAGCATAATGGTAAACGGGAGGACAGCTCCGATCATGTCAGTGACGGAGCGGTTCCAACCCATGGATATGCCAAAGTCGCCACGCAACACGATATCCGTGATCCAGTTTTGATAGCGAACCAGAAAAGGCTTGTCATAACCAAAGCGGCGACGAATATTGTCAATCATTGACTCATCAACCCGACTGCCGCTGGCCTCCAATGCACGTATCCGCATTTCTGCGAAGTCGCCCGGCGGCATCTCGATCACGGCAAAGGAGACAAAGGAGAGCAGCAAAAGCGAGATGAGCATATAGAGAAAACGGCGAAAAATATAGCTGAGCATTATCGTCCGGCTTGAATGGCGGGCCTAAAACCATCGAGTATTGTGTTGTGGTTCATGCTAGTGTCTGGGCCAAAACATTGAGATGACAAACAGTGTGTCCCAAAGTGTGTAAATGAGGATCGCTTCGTCGGAGAGCTAACTCCATTTACATACTTTGTGGTAGACACCCAGATGCAAGGCACAAGTCAACCTACAACATTCAAATGAGTTGAATCGGGAAGTGTGCAAAATTGCATGGATTAACTTAATGTCCGGAGAAAATCTTACTATAATCGCAGAACGGTGTCAAAAGCCTAATGAAGGGTCCAGGCCATAAAACAGCAACGATGATTGTTGCTGTATATCTTCTATGCTATACTCAGTAGATCCAAATTTCAGGTTTTGAGAGAGAATTCTGGCTAAACAGTTGACATAAATACAAATTTGCCGGTCGATATCTAGTTTTTGCGTTAGATTTGGGCGATTTTCAGATATGAAATAGGTTGTTTTCTGTAACCGAAATCTGAATAAATGACTCCAAAATCCCTGCAATCTCGACTGAAAATCGCCAAAAACGCCAAATTTGGATCTACTGATACTGGTAAGCATTCAGCGAGTCAGCCATCAGCTCGGCACTTTCCTGTACTGTTTTATGAGATCGACACCTGAGCTGTTCGGTTTGTTCACGCCCCCCCATTTGGCCTGCGACTCTCCTGAAGCAGCGCATGCAAGTGGTCGCGATGGAGCCGATTTCTAGAGGTGTCGATCTCATAGAACAATACATGTCCCTATCGAGGCAAGCTGCTTAAACGTATCAAGCTGATAGCTGACATGCTGATAAGCTGAACAACTACCTATACTGAAAACGAACTCTTCACTCAGAACAAATCCCACCAAATTATACTGCGGTTGTGATGAAAACCGTAGGTATCGCAAGCTCAATCAGAGAGAACAAACTACGGTTTTCATACAGAGCAAAGTATAGGAGACGAAATCGATGACGAGTCAAGGACGAATTAACGTTGGAATCGCTGGACTAGGCCGCAGTGGTTGGGGAATTCACGCAAATGCCTTTCCCCATCTGCCGGAACATTTCCAAGTTGTGGCGGTGTGTGACCCTGATACCGAACGACAGAAAGAAGCGGTAGAACGCTTTGACTGTCTAGCCTATTCGGACTATGCGGATCTGGTCGCCGACAAGGCTGTCGAGTTGATGGTGATCGCCACGCCAAGTCATCTGCACGCAAGCGATGCCGTTGCTGCGATGCAATCGGGCAAACATGTCATTGTTGAAAAGCCAATGGCCAGCGATTTGGCGGGGGCAGATGAGATGATAGCAGTTGCGAAAGAGACGGGTCAGATCCTGACAGTGAACCAAAACCGACGCTACTCTGCTGATTTCGTCAAAGTCCAGGAAGTGATTGCATCAGGTGTACTGGGGCGTATTGTTGAGGTACGCATCAATGCCGGGGGATTCTCCCGACGCTGGGATTGGCAAACCTTGAAAGAATATGGCGGCGGTGCGTTGAACAATACTGGCGCACACTTTATCGACATGGGGATGCTCCTCCTCGACGATCCAGAGCCAACGGTTTTCTGCCACATGGAAAGTACACCAGTCTACGCGGGCGATGCAGATAGTCATGTCAAAGTGATTCTCAAGCCCAAGAGCGGTCCGTTGGTCGAGATCAACATCACCCACGTGTGTGCCTATCCCCAACAGACTTGGCTGGTCATGGGGACACAGGGATCAATGGTCTGTCAAGGAAAAGAAGCGCGTTGGAAATATTTTGATCCCGCAGAAGCACCGCCACTTGTCCTCGACACTACACCAACAGTTGACCGCAGCTATAATCGTGAAGAGCTTCCTTGGAAAGAAGAGAGTGTGGAACTAATCAACGATTCTGCAGGAGAGGTTCAAAATCTCTACCGCTCCATCTTTGCATCGATCCGCGAGGGTGCACCGCTGGCCGTTACGCCAGAAAGCGTACGGCATCAAATTGCTGTCTTGGAAAAATGCAGGGAGTTGAACCCGGTATGACGTTTAGACATTATAGTGATTGAATTGAGGACACAGATTTTTAGGACGTTCACGAAGTGGGCGTTTCGCCAACACGGATTATCTCAGGATCAATCCGTGAAATCTGTGTTCATCCGTGTCCCCCATTCTTAATCCTTATCATCTCTTTTGATCAAATTGGTTTATCTTGAGATTGTGGCGAGACTATCATGACAGATGATACAGTTCTGCGATTTTTCCAGACATCAGAACGTGGGATGAACTGGATTGCAGCTCAGCAGCGATCCGACGGCTCTTTTTGCAACCGCGAAGATGGCGTGGGCGGCTATTACAAAGTTCCCTATGCGCTGGCTTTGACGGGACGTCAACGTGAAGCGCAGCGTTTGATGAACTGGATTGCGGCTCATCATTTCACAGCGGAAGGCGATTTCCGTGCACCTGAGCGGAAGGCACATGAACCGACCCATGATGCCTGGCCAGCTTATGCCAATGCGTGGCTGGTTCAAGGGGCACATCGCCTGGGGCGATGGGATCTCTCCCAGCGCGGCACAGACTTTTTGCTGCGCTACCAATCGGCGACGGGTGGCTTCTTTGCGCTCGATGAAGAGACACGTTACCTAGAACCGGTCAACACATCCTGGGGTGGTCTGGCGGCCCTCACAACTGGTCATTGGGAAGCAGCCTGCCGAGCTGGTGATCTGCTTGCCCGATTGGTGGAAGAGCAACCCCGTCTGGATCGTTTCTACTTTCGGATGGATGTGGAAGGCAACCTGATCACCAATGTCCCCACGGGATTAGAACTCTTCTACTATGTGGACGCAACAGCCCCCAAGCAGATCTACTATCATCCAGGCATTGCGCTAATCTTCCTGACCCACCTCTATCGCGCGACCAATGACATGCGCTACCTGAATGCCTGCCAAACGATATTCCGCTTTACCGAACAGTGTGCAGACGATATCTACCGATTTCCGCCCAGTGGCAAGTTAGGCTTGGGCTGTGCGCAACTCTATGCACTGACCGGAAATGAACAAGCGCGCCGTGCCGCAATCCGTCTTGGCAACTATTTGACTGATACCCAGACGAAGGAAGGCTTTTGGATATTGCCCAACGAAGGCCCCTACACGGCCCTAAAAAAGCGGGATGGCTACGAAATTCAGCTTGATCTCACTGCCGAGTTCAGTACGTTTCTCGTGGAAATTGCGTCTTGGATTTGAGCACGAAGATCATCAGAGGGGCCAATCATCTTGATATATTTTGATCTGCCGAGTTGTAAGGCGAAAGGAACATTATGGACTCAACACTTTATATCGCAACAGATGATGGATTGCTCATTGGTCGACTTGAACACGGCAAGTTGAATATCCAACATCAAACCTTGACCGATTCCTGTGTCACAAGTGCGATTGTGCGAGATAGCATAGTTCTGGCTGGTACCAAAGATGGAATCTATCGTTCGCATGATAACGGGCAGACTTGGAGCGATGCCAATCGTGGTTTGAGTCAACGGCACGTACGCTGGTTGGCCTACCATCCAGATCTTTCTGACCGTGAATTTGCTGGAACAGAGCCCGCTGCTCTATTTGTTTCCCACGATAGCAGTGACCTCTGGCATGAGGCGCATGAGGTGGCTACCCTATTCCCCGGAAGCAGGTTGTGTGCGCGGTTTTGCCTTTTCCGGTTCGCGCGCGTACGCTGCCGTTGAGGTGGGGGCCGCACTACGCCCTGATGACACCGGACAGACGTGGCAACTTGCCAGCGGCAGCAATGGTCAGCCTCGATTTGGCCGCCCCAAAGATGGCTTGATCAATCCTGATGTCCATTCGATCGAGGTCCATCCATCTTCGCCCGATCTCGTTTTTGCACCAACAGGCGGTGGACTCTATTGCTCCCAAGATGGCGGAGAGAGTTGGACTTGCCTGTTCGAGTGCTATTGCCGAGCAATCTGGCTTGATCCAGAAGATGCTGAACATTTCATCTTTGGTTCAGCCAATGGACCATCTGGACGGAACGGCCAAATTTGGGAAACCAACGATGGTGGCACAACCTGGCAGGTAGCTGCCCACGGCTTAAAGACGCCTTGGTCAAACTGCCTGGTCGAGCGATTTGCCCAAATTGAAAACAGGTTATTTGGTGTTCTTTCCAACGGTAAGCTAATTGCGACTGAATTGGTTCGATTTGAGTGGCATGACGTTCTACCCAATGCGCCGCATATCAATGCCATTGCAGCTTAGTACTACTGTAATCGAAAGTTTGCATAATCATGAAATCACAACCACTGAAAGCCGCCATGATAGGGCTGCGCATCCACGCCGGAAGCCTGGAGCCAAACAAGAACCACGGTCTGCTTAAATCTTTCAAAGCGCATCCCAACGTGGACGTGGTCGCTTACTGCGAATGGGATCCTGCCGAAGGGGAGGCGCTGGCAGCCGTTGGGGAAGCAGATCCTGATGCACGCATCTATACCGACTTGGATGAACTGCTGACCAACGAAGAATTCGAATTGGCCGCCATCATGTTACCACCCAACGAAGCCACGTCTACGGCACTACAGTTGGCCAACGCAGGCAAGCATCTCTTCATCGAAAAGCAAGCTGCCCAAACCGCGGCAGAACTGCTGCCCCTATGTGAACTGGCGACACAGCGTGATCTGACTATCCAGGCTGGTTATCCCTGGCCCAGCCATCCCGTTGCGAAGGCCATCAAACAGCATATTGATGCAGGAGCTCTAGGACGTTTGGCTGCGATGGAGGCACGTCTGGTTACGCTTGGTATCGGACCTGGAATGCGTGACCCGAATCATTGGATGTATAGGCGCGAGGGCGAAGGGGGTGGGATGCTTCATATGGAGGGTGGTCATTGGCTCACGCTCTTCCGCTACTTTTCTGACGCGCAGGTCAAGTCGGTGACAGCCTTATGTAGCCGTGTCATCGGCAACATTGAAGAGGGCCTTGAAGACGTAGCGACTGTGGCCTTAGAACTCGATAATGGTGTCCACGCTTGCCTGCACGTGGGCTATCTGCTGCCTAGTGTAGGACCGCGTAACGACACCTTCTTTGCGTTACGGGGTACCCAAGGAACGGCGACATGGCCCGCCCCCGGTAGCGGCGAATACACGATAGCCAGCGCAACACCTACTTGGGCAGGTGCACCAGTACGTAGCTTCAACTTGGAGATTGCACAGCGTCCCGTCTATGCGGATCAATGGGGTTATGAATTTGTGGCCGAATTTGTGCAGGCCGTCCAAGAAAAGAAAGAGCCGCCAGTCAGCATTCACGACGCCTATCATGTGCTCCAGGTGATTGACGCTGCCTATGAGTCGTCCAGAACAGGGTGTCGAACACAATTAAACTCAACATATAAGTAAGTAGTCGTAAAGGAATAACTCCGGCATAGATTCTTCGCTTCACTCGAGAATGACATGTCGAAGTTATTCCTTTACAGGATCTAAGATCATAGAGCGGGCGTGGGATCGGGCGAACCGATGCCACGAGTCTATGGTGATTGGCTGGCGCAGGAGGACGGTCGATTGGGGCGCGCATCCGTCTAGGATATAACTTCAGGTGAAAACATGTCAGGCCATCAACTGAGCGACCATCTATATTTTTATGACGATACGTGCAGCGTCTACCTGATTCAGCGCGGTCACCGAGGCCTCCTCATCGACTGCGGCACAGATCTGGAGCCAGCAGACGTTCGCCAAGCAGGTGTAGACCAGGTAGAGCAATTGCTCCTCACCCACTTCCACAGAGATTCAGTGTGCAGGCGCACAAAGCTGGCAACAGCAAGGTGCCCAGGTGATGATTCCGTTCACCGAGCGCAGGTTCTTGGAGGAGTCCGACCTCTTGCGGGCCAGCTACGATATCTACGACAACTATACCTCCTACTATCCGACCTTTGGCCCGTTATTCGACATCCATTCCGCAGTCTCAGTAGATCCAAATTTCAGGTTTTGAGAGAGAATTCTGGCTAAACAGTTGACATAAATACAAATTTGCCGGTCGATATCTAGTTTTTGTGTTAGATTTGGGCGATTTTCAGATATGAAATAGGTTGTTTTCTGTAACCGAAATCTGAATAAATGACTCCAAAATCCCTGCAATCTCGACTGAAAATCGCCAAAAACGCCAAATTTGGATCTACTGAGTCTATGCCCGAGACTATGAGCGGATCGAGTGGCATGACTTAGCTTTTGAGGTTGTGCCGCTGCCCGGCCACACCTTTGGCTCGGTCGGCTACTTCTTTGAGTTGGACGGGCAGCGGCTCCTGGCCTGTGGTGATCTCATGTCGGCATCTGGCCGTCTGCGAGATTACTACCCGGTTCAGTGGCGTTACATGGATTTTCAGGGGCATGCCAACCTTCTGGACAGCCTACAGCATGTCTCCACGATGGACGTTGATCTGATTCTGCCTGGTCACGGCCAACCCTTTGTACCAACAGGAGAGGCGATTGCTTCCTTGCAAGCACAGATGGAGCGGCTCTATGAACTCTTTTATGCCCGCCCCTATGAATACTACAGACCCCATTTTCGGCAACTCTCGGCCCACGTGTATGAGGTCAGCAACTCGGCGGCGAACACCTACATCGTTTCTGACGGGGCAGGCCATGCACTTTTCATCGACTGCGGCTACACAGCCAATGAACCCATCAGCGCCAATCCACACCGCTTTATCGATCAGCTGACCCCTTATCTTTCCTCCGATCTTGGCATCACCCAAGTGGAGTGGTTTCTGCCCTCTCACTATCACGACGATCATTTGGCCGGTTTCGCCGCCTTGCGTTCCCGATACGGCACTCGAATGGCCACCTCGCCCGAAATTCGGGATATTATCGAGCACCCGGACCGCTACGACATGCCCTGTCTGGTTCCCGAAGGATATCGTGTTGACGCCGTGATCGAGCGAGATGCCCCCTTTCACTGGCGGGGATTCGACTTCTACATGGCGCAGCATCCGGGCCAAACCCTCTATCACCACCTGATCTGGTTTGAAGCTGACGGTCAACGTTATCTGAGCATCGGCGACAACATTTCAGGGCTCTGCTTTCGGGAGGAGCGAGACTTCATCCACTCATTTATCCCCAAGAACCGCACACCAGTGAGTAGCTACACCGATATGCCCCGCCAGATCCTAGAGTTGAATCCGGACATGTTGTTCACTGGTCACGGCGGCGCGGTGCCGTTTGACCGCTCTCAGGTAAAGCGGTGGCAAGAGTGGATGGACGAATGGCAGGCTATCTTTGTTGAGATCCTGGATCAACCTGAGCCGAACCTGGGCATGGATCCCCGCTGGATCGAGTTTTATCCCTACAAAGTGCGCATCCAGCCGGGGGCGACGGTCACCTATCAACTGCGGGTTACCAACCATGAAGCCGAAACAAAGGATTGCCACGTGCATTTTGGCTCGCTCCCAGGAGTGCGCATCCAACCGACAGAAGTGACCTTCTCTGTCGAGCCCCACGGCCACGGCCAAGTATCTGTCTCTGTGACGTACCCTGAGCGCTTTGATACCCATTCACTGCCCGTCCTGGCCGATGTCACTTGGGGTGGTCGGCGACTGGGCGAGGTGGCCGAGGCGATTGCGTATTTTTGACGGATTATTGGGAGCCTCTGTGATTAACCCGCTTGGGAACATTCCCTAAGAGCCTTTTTGAGAGGAGGAACGATGACAGAAATCATGAACCAGATTCCCTATTTCCCTAAAGCCTTCCTGACCTTTCGGATCGATCTCCTGGCCCAGCCAGCCATTACCGTCTCGGCCAAACCACCCTGGTCGCTGAACAATGCACGTATTCAAATCGAGTCCGTTTGCCAGCTCCTGGACAGGGAAGACGGCGTGTTGCACACCTATGTGTTGGGTGCCTCTTGCAAATCTGAACAGGTGGGTGTAGACCGTGACATGTGGCACCAACCCAACGCCGATTTTTGTCCGATTTTGTCCCAAGATGAGTTTCTCAACCTCAAAAGCTGGGATCGCAACGACAAGGGTATCATGTTCCACCCGCCATCTCTGGGTCCCCAGCCGGAACGGCAGTCCGGGCTGGTTGCCGATGCGTTCGATCGCGTCACGCTTGACGTGCCGATGGTCGATGGAGAGAGATTGGATACGGCAGCATCCATTGTTGAATCGACCCTCAACGGTGATATTCTGGTCGGACGGGTGGCGTTCACTGCACAGACGCTTTACGACGTGACCATTGACTTTCCCATCAAGACAATGAACGCCAATGAACGGGACAACATCTACCAGCCTGACACGGGGCCGGTTCTTTTCCCCGACTTTGACTACCCTCACGAGCTGCTGATCGAAACATTTCACTTGGCGTTCGTGGCCTTTAATCAGCCTCACTGGGCCGAGTTTATTCTGCAGGTGCCTACTCCCCTGAATGACCAACTGTCGGTCAATCACTACGACCGTGTGGTCGGCGTAGAAAGCCACAACAATATATTTCGAGTGACGGGAGTGGTCTAGAGTAAATGCAACCATGACCGCATACGCGAACCAGATCAGGCCGCACCCTGGATGCAGTTTCGGTTGGTTCTGGATGTCGTCAACGACTGTGGCACACCCCAGCGTTTTTGCCGTACACCTTGATTGACAGGGTAATCGCATATTGGGAAAAAAGCGGTACGAATCGCCGACCGCCACCGGTTGCAACCGGCGTCTCACAACCAAAGTACGCTTTCGAGAGATGATAGCGCTCAAATGCTCGTGAGTGACAAAATATAGTTGTCGATTGGTTGGCTTTCTCAGCTTTTAAAAACCTTCTCCATCGCCCGATCGACTTCTTGCATGCTCAATGAATCACCTTCGAACCACCTCAGAATCTCAATTAAATCTTCAAGGCCATTCGGATAGTTTAGTGCTGTATTCACAAGATTAACAACATCTACACGATCGCTTGAGTGACGTCTAACGCCGTTCTTTATATCACTTGGCAATGCGTCCACAATTGTGTCTCGAGTGTTGCGATCATTCATTGTTGGACACTGGAGAAGCACATTAACAAGCTGCATCTTTTCTCGGACAGACAATTGGTGCGTTTGTGTTGGCTTGGAAATAGTATGCATATCCGCTGTTGAAGGTGGCCTAGACAAAGATTCCTGTTGGTCGGCGGACCGTGAGTAGGCTTTGTATGCAGCTAAAAGCTGTGACCTTATTTTTGCGCAACGGGAAGGGAATTCTATTCGTTGACACAATAAGAGCCTGATTCTATTCGATCAAATTCGTCAAAATGCCGAAAAAAGGATAGCCTCAAAGAAATTCATTAGAGATACCCGATCCAAGGAGGCATTCATGGCAATAGAATTCGGACTAACGAACGAGATCAGCAATACTCAGTATGCACCATTAGCTGCGTTGCTGGCACACTACCATCAAGAGAAAGTGCTAACTGCGTTGAAGAAGATCGAAATACCGGTCAAAACGTATGAATATACACCAGCAAGTAAGTTGGAACAGGTGCTGGTTAGCATATTATGTGGTTGCGCAACGCTGACTGAGTTCAATACAAAGGTCAGACCAGAAAGACTCCTTGCGAAAATTTATGGGATGGAGCAGCTTAGTGAGCAATCAAATATGTCTCGTACATTAGACGCCCTAACTCTAATGAATATCGGTCAATTAGAGTGTGGTCAGCGAAATCTGCAAGCCTCTAAGCCAAATACACAACCACGATTGGCGAGGGTTCTTGTGGTTAGACTTTGACCTATCCGGATTACCATGCGGCAAAAAGGCACAGAAAAGTCAAAAAGGCTATTTTAGCGGCAAAAAAACGCAACGGGACGCCAATTGGTCCGTGTAAGTTCGGTTAAATACCATGAAACGGTTTGGTCAGACCTCTATCCAGGGAGTCAGCATACAGCTCCATCGTTTCAGCCAGCCGTGCTTGCCACGGAAAGTTCATTAGAGTTAGACGAGAAAAAACGCGAGCGAGTCGTCTGGCGCACCGATGGCGGTGCAGGTAGTGAAGAAAATATTCGGTGGCTGCTCAACCGCAACTATCAATTTATGATGAAGGGCAACTCCAACCGTCGTGCCCATCTGTGGGCGCAACAGGTGACTCGATGGGATCCTTGCGGTGACGTCTTTCTGGCTGAAATTCCATCACCTATCAAGTTTAATCGCCCTGTACGCATTTTTCTCAAAAAAAGAGTGAAAAACGAGCAAATTTGTGTCAGTTACTACATTTCGACCATCAAATTGCCATCCAAGCGTCACTTCATTTCATATTATGACAATCGAGGTGCGGCTGAAATCGAACAATTCCGTAATGATAAAATGGGGTTACACTTAGCTTCTCGTCGCAAGACCCTATTTCTAGCTCAAAAAATCTCTTATCCTTTTGGCTGATTTGGCGCATAATTTGATAGGCCATTTCCATCAGCAAGCTCTCGTGGATACTAGATTTGAACCTTTCCGGCAGAAACGAATTGTTCGAGATCTATTACAAATACCTGGTTTTCTCTCTTTTCAGAACGGCTCACTTTCACGGATTGACCTGCTAAGTTCACATCCTTATTCTCGTGACCTTCTGATTTGCTTGAAATCCTATCTAGAGGCCGATTAGAAACCCCCTCTAGTTGCATGAACGAATAGAATCACGCTCTCGTTGCGCAAAAATAAGGTGTGAATCATTAGGATACTCCTCAAGCGCAACGGCTATCAGCGTGCTGACTTTACCCTGTTTGTCCGCCTCTGATAGGACGTTGTGCCAAGTGTTGGTAGAATGCGAACTGAAATCAATTCGGGATGAATTCATGCCCGCAGTATCAACCAATCGACGTGCGTCCATCTCAGTTGAATACAACATTGCCAGAGCTTCACGAAGTTGAGTTAGTACAGAAGACCAAGCCATATTTTTTCGCTGTTTCCTTATAATAGCCACATTATTTAAACTTCGGACAATTGTCTCTCGACAGAAAACGATTCTATTGTCTGAAGTTTAAGTGGCTTCTCTATAAGATTTCGCTATCTCTTCAACTTAAAACAAATTTTAGCATCAATGTCCCGCAATGAAAAGCTATCTCTAAAGTCTGATATAGTATGCCGTTCACTCGGTTCCTACGAGGAGGTGCATCGTAGAAAGGACAAGTTGATTGTTCCCGGCCCTATCTGGAGCATCGCCTCAAACTCGATGCTGCTGAAGCGTGATAACATTAACAATTTGAATGAAGGTTCTTGCAATCTGTCTGGTTGCAGATGAACCATAAATATGCAAAGGAGGAAACAATGCTCATCTTTGACGGGGATTACCCCATGGCCTACGGAGCCATCGACCTCAACCGGGATTTGACGCTACCCATCTCTGACGTGCGGGCCGTGTCGGACGACCCGACCAATATTCCGTTTGCATCCTTGCCCGAGATGCGTCGGGGACGGATCGCGGCTGCGCTGGTAAAGATCGCCGCGCATCGACTTCGGGAGGGAAGCGTCCTCCCGGGCTTGCGCGGCGAGGCGGCAGTCTATGGGGTCGCCCAGGGGCAACTGGCTTACTATCAGATGCTGGCACATGCCCAGGAAGCCGTCATTCTGACAACGAGTACCCTATTTTCGGAGCACATGGTGCGCTGGGAGCAGGCAACCGAGACAGACGCGCTGCCAGTAGGCTTTGTGCTTGGCATGGAGGGTGCAGACCCAATCCTCTGGCCGGAACAGATCCATGACTGGTGGGAAGAGGGCGTGCGCGTCGTGAGCTTGACCCACTATGGACCCAGCACCTACGCCCGCGGCACTGGCACTCCGGGCGGTTTGCTACCACCGGCTGCCGATCTGCTTCGGGAGATGGAATCCTGCGGTATGCTGCTAGACCTGACTCACATCTCCGATGACGGATTTTGGCAGGCGTTGGAAATCTATACTGGTCCCGTGTTGGCGAGTCACCAGAACTGTCGTGCGCTGGCACCGGGCGAACGCCAGTTTAGCGACGAACAGCTCCTAGCGGTCATCGCCCGTGGCGGCGTGATCGGTGTTTCCATGGATACGTGGATGCTCTATCCGGAGCCTGTTCTGGATTGGTCGAATACTGGCGCTTTCAACTGGAGATAAAATTCTTATTGGAGCCGGAACTTATGCGGAAAATGTCACAATTCCCGGTGGCAAGGATGGTCTGAAGTTGACGGGCAGTTCCGACGATGACGACGATGATTCGACCATACTTGTGTCAGCCGGTGGCAATCCTGGTCAGCAAGCGCCGGCGGGTGTCCCTGTAGACATCACGCTGGATATCTTCTCGCCAAACGTTGTCGTCACAAATATGACCATCCGTCACCCACAGGGGATACCGACGAAACGGGATGTAGGTGTGTTTGTACGCCCACCTGCCACGAATGTGACCGTCAAGAACCTGACAGTGGAACGCTTACGCACTGGCAGCAATTTAGAGCCGACAACGCCCGGTTCACGAGGTATGTTGGTCTTCCGCGCAACGGGTACCCTGATACTCGACAATCTTGTCCGCGGGAACTATGAAGATCATATTCATCTCCCAACAAGCGGAACAATCGTCAACGATAATGAGGTAGAAAACGCGACTCGTATTGGTATTGTCGTGATCCAGGAGTCTGCAATATCCCTTTCCGTCAACAACATTATCAAGGACAATGAGATCTACAATAGCGGCACGGATGGTGTGCAAATCCAAGGTGATAACAACGTTGTCCTAGACAATACAATCGTGAATAGTGGAGGATATGGCGTTCACTTATGTGGTTCAGGTTCTGGTTGTGTAGCACCTGGAGCCGCCGCAGACGCCAGTGAGAACTTCGTAATCGACAATGAACTCAGCAATAACACACTGGGAAATATCGGGAACTTTGGCACCAACAACACCATTATCGACAACAATGATGATGACGACTAATTGTGATTCCTGAATACACTCGATTGATTCCTATTTTCTATAGCCTTTCGGGAAAATCTATTCCTGTCATTGATGGCATTTCAGCCGGTCAGCTCGTCAGCTCTCTGGCTGACCGGCTGAAATGCTGACAAGCTACTGTTTCGCGTGGAAAAACATTATCTGAACAACTATATATAGATGTTCTAACCTAGCTTACTCCTCCGCATACCAATATTGGTAGATCGAGACAAAAGCTCATGTAGAGAATGTCATCCTGATCGAATGAAAAGTCAGTTTATCGAATGCATCTTTCAGGACGGTTCAAAAATGGGTTGACAAATTCGTGGAGGGAGCATTCTCTAATACGACCATGTTCGACAAGAACTGGTGTTAGAGAACGCCTCCTCCAGGGGGAAAGCGTCAACTTGACTCATCTGGTAAATTGAACTATCTCCCATTTTCCTAAATTATATTATCGAGGAGGAGTGAACTTTCAAACATGTTCAGAAATCATCTCATCTCCATACTTTCTGCACTCATTCTCTTTGTTGCAATGGGTATTATGACTGATTTACGTACGAGTAGGGCGGTTCTGGCTGACGTAAGTAAAGCCCAAAGCGCGCATGATTCCAATCAGGTTGCGGTGGTGCAAATGAACGTGCCGCGGCAGCTCTCTACTGTGACAGTCACCCGTACTCAACCCTCGTTTGCGCAACCAACGGCCACCCCCACGAGTGCGGGAATTCTGACAGCGCCTGGGGCGGCGATTTCAACTCTTCCACCATCGCCAACGGCGGCCGCAGAGGTGGAAATCAAGACGCCGATCCAGGAGGCCGATTATCTATTTGGCTATATCAAAGGGCGGACAGCGTGTACGCTGGCGACCCAGGTAGTCGTTTCGCTCATGAACGAGTGGGGCTGGCGCGTGAGCACTGTTCCTGTGGATGATGCCACGGCTCTCTTCCAAGGCGTGGCGCACTTGGGGGAACCGAGTTCTTGGTTCGACCTCTCCCTCTGCTATCACGACCCAGAAGACCGCGCTCTCTTCTACAGATATGGCGGACGAATGCTCATCGTTGGAGACGGTTATGCACAGCATGGTGACACCCAGCTCTCAATCCTGGCTTATGTGAGCATTCCTCCTCTGCTTCGACATCGCGACAATTGCATCTGGACCTTCATTAAGCAGCTTGATTTTGAGGATGCCTCCTTGGACGGAATGAATCCGCGCGACTGGATCGATGCCCATCCGGAGTTAGTCGCCTCCTGGGAGTCCTGCGCAGATCTAGCACCGACGATTCCCTAATAAATCGCAGAGAGGAAAATCAATTCACCTGTTCCACTCGACTGAAAATGGTCAAAATTATTCGCAGGTCGCCAACGACTGTAGCCAAACACGAATTGGGCGCTTGTCACCATCTAGGGCAGTGTTCAATATATACTGCGCTCGCTCCTAAACTTAAAACAAATTCGCTGGCTCTATTCGACTGATAACGGGCAAATTACTTTAAATTCATGACAGTGCTAAGTATACCCACAGAAGAGATTGTCCCAAAGTGTGTCATCCCGTTGCGCGTTGTTCCGACGTGAAGGAGATAATAAATCAAAATGCCCCGCAACAATCTCATCATGATTCTTGGTCTGATTGCCGGAGCCCTTTTTATCGTCATTATCGCATTACAGACCATCATCCTGAGCAACGGACCAAGCAATGGAGTGGATAGCACGATCATAAATCCGCAGCACGGTGAAGGAGTTGTGGCTTCGGCTGACGCCGAAGCCGTTGCTGTCATACAAGCGCCTGCATTGCCCACACCTTTACCAACACCATTGCCAATCGCTACGCTCGCTCTGAGTCCCACATCAACCATTCCCCCAACGACTGCGCCAACCCTGCCTCAGTTACCCACCGTCGCAGCCTCAAACATCGCAAGTGCTTTGGGGGAAGAGTGGCTAAGCTCGGCAGAAAATTTAGCCCTGAGTAGCAATGTGGATATGTTGATGTCCATCATCAAAAACGATCCTTTTGCCATCGGTTTCATGGATCACGCTAGCTACTATAGGCAGCGCACAGGTTTACGGATGGTCCGCATCCAACTTGAAGATGGACGTGTTGTTGCGCCCATGGCCGACGCTGTAGATGAACGCACATATCCATTTTCGCGTCCCCTCTTCGTCTATACCTCGCTCAACACTGTACAAAACAAACCAGAAGTCGTGGATTTCCTGGGATGCTTTTTGAGCCAGATCCGCGAAACGATTCTCGAGAATGGCTTTTTCCCGCCACGGAGTGACGTGTTTTCTGAAACAATTCAAACCTATAATACCCTTCTTGGTAAACGGGAAGTAGAAGCACTTCCCGTTTGTGACGTTTCGGGACAAGGTGGCAACATTGTGGTCGGCAGTACCGACACCATGGCTCATCTAACACAGCGAATGGTCGATCTTTTTATACAGAACGGATACACGGGTACCATTCGCACTGATACGACGACCGGAACTGGCAGCTTCGAGCAACTGTGTAATACGGCAACAGCCGATCTTGTCAGCGTTGACCGGCAGATCCGGTCAGACGAATTGGCAAGATGCCAGACAATTCGTCGCGAACCGATTGCCTTGGTCATTGCGGAAGATGCCCTATCGGTCGTCGTCAGCGAACAAAACATCTATGTAAACACTGTCACGCTGGAGCAATTAAGATTGCTCTTCTCTACCGCACGCAGCTGGTCTGATGTGAATCCAGGATGGCCCGATGCGCCAATTGTACGTTCAATCCCAAACCGTCAGCATAATGCCTTTATAGCTTTTGCTTCATATCTTTTCGAAGGGGCTGAAAACCCAGTAGTAACGCTTGCCCGCCTCGCTCCACCAACAGCGACACCTCCACCAACTCTGCTTCCGTCGGCAACACCAACTTCAACTCCTTCGCCAACGGCGACGCCTACTCTGACCTCTTCACCGTCAGCAACGGCCTCTCCGATTCCCTCGCCATCAGGGACGCCTACGCCGCTTACAATTGTGCAGGACGCAACTGATACAATTACGCCCATTGTTTCAAGTCCAACACCGCAAGATGAGGTAGCAGCATCCATCGAAACACCCCTTCCACCAGCAGACTCAGTAGATCCAAATTTGGCGTTTTTGGCGATTTTCAGTCGAGATTGCAGGGATTTTGGAGTCATTTATTCAGATTTCGGTTACAGAAAACAACCTATTTCATATCTGAAAATCGCCCAAATCTAACGCAAAAACTAGATATCGACCGGCAAATTTGTATTTATGTCAACTGTTTAGCCAGAATTCTCTCTCAAAACCTGAAATTTGGATCTACTGAGACTATATATTTGGCTACATTGAAGGACGAGCTGAGTGTACATTGGTCACCAACATCGTTGCGGCGCTCATGTCACAATGGGGATGGAGTGTGTGGACAGTCTCTGTCGCTGACGCCAGGGCGATGTTCCAGGGAGTCGCCCATGCGGACCATGCCACCACATGGTTCGATCTCACTCTGTGCTACATCGATGCGAACGATCGCGACCTATTCTTTGAGTATGGAATCAGCGTTCTTCCGGTCGGTGACGGTTATGCACAAAGCAATGGTAAACAGATGGCAGTTTTATCTTATGCAGGCATTCCTGCACGCATGGAGTTTGAAGATCCTTGTATTTGGGCGTTTATTAAGAATCTGGATTTCGGCAACGCTCAGCTACAAGGCAATAATCCGCGGGTGTGGATTGAACAGCATCGGGACTTGGTAGATTCGTGGGGATCCTGCGCAGGTAAGCGTGGTGAAGGATCTTGATTTGTAGAGTATACCCCATTTATGGCGGGTATCATATTGCTTGCGGTACGCACGTTCCAGGAGTCATTTATTAGAGATTACTCGATAGTTGTGAAATGAAGGTTTTCCAATTTTGACAAAAGAGACAAAAGTCATCTCAATAGATTGCATCAAGAAAAAAGTGTAGAAAAGGAGCCATCAAGATGCAATTGCCGATAGTAAATGTAGCGCCACTGGTCAAGGAGCATAGCGAAACCTTTCGTTCAGTATTTGCCAATCGTAAACAGTTTCGCCACTTTGAAAACTATCTGACGGGTCTGATGGTCTTGGACAACAAAAGCATGGCAAATATTGCCCGTTGCATTCTAGATAGTGCAGATAAGACGAATGTATCACGGTATCTGAGTGAAGCTCCTTGGCGAGCCGAAAAACTCAATGATGAGCGTATAGGTTACATGAAGTCAGAGACAGCACAATACCAACGTTCAGAGTCAGAATCGGTATTAGCGATTGACGATACACTATGTGAACATGTGGGAAGTCTGTTCGAGTATATCGACACCCACTACAATCATAGCAATGGTCAGCATCCACTGGCTCATAACTTAGTCACAAGTCACTATGTCAGTGGCGCTATCCGTTTTCCGGTCGATGCAAGTATCTACCGACGGTACGAAGAGTTTACCGACTGGGAAGCATTTGTGGAAAAACATTTCCCAGTGACCGAGATTCCCAAGAAAAAGAAAGAACGAACCGCTTTTCATAAACGAGTGGATAGCCACCTATTAACTGACCCCGCCTTTCGAGAGCGAGACGAAGCGTTTAAGACCAAGATAACCATTGCCAGTGAACTGGTTGAAAAAGCTGTTGAACGAACCCTTATCTTTGGTTGGGCTCTCTTCGATGGTTGGTATCTCGCTCCAGATTTTCTAGCTGTACTCGATCGTCTGAATAAAGATTGGATCAGCATCTTGAAGTGCAATCGCAATCTGGAGACAAATAGTTTTCGTTTGCGGGATGAAGATGGTCAGCCGATAACTTTCGAGGGGCCACATATTAAAGTCAAAGAGTTGGTCCCCTACATCCCCCAGAATGCCTACAAGCCTGTCACCATTGATGGTCGTACTTACTACACCTTTACCATGACTGTGCGTATCCCTTCTATCGGCAAGGTACGCATCGTGATTAGTTTTGATAATCCTGAATTGCAAGACAATTATGCCGTTTTAGTGACCAATCGCACCGACTGTAATGCCAAACGCATTCTCTCGATTTACCTGCTTCGTTGGCCTATCGAGACGGTTTATCAGGATGGTAAACAACTGCTTGGTCTTGATGAATATTGCATGCGAACTGCCCACGCCTTTCAAAAACATTGGTCTCTGGTCTTCGTGGCTTATTCTCTCTTGCACCTTGATTGTTTGGGACCATCATTGGCTAAAACTCAATTCTCGCCCAGCAAATCCCTTGGTGGGTGAGGCTACCCGGCAGCAAACTCAGTCACTGATTCAAGATCTCATCTTGACGGCTCATGATGCCTTGAATGACGGACAGGAGATTGCGGAGGTCTTCGCTACCCTTTTCGCCAAACGGCAGGTCTGCTCTGCTTAATTTGACTTTGTCAAATCTGGCACCTGCTCAAAATACAACTATCGAGTATATTATAAGGATTAAGAATATGGGACACGGATTTTTAGGATGAACACGGATCATCTCAGAATCAATCCGTGAAATCTGTGTTCATCCGTGTCCTAATTTCAATCCCTATCATGTCTATTTTTTGGAAATAGTCGGGAGTGTGTCCCAAAGTGTGTAAATTCAGCGGTTCTCTGACTAAGCAGTCTTCATTTACACACTTTGGGACACACTCGAATAGTCTTGGGGAGACAATAATGTGTCTGAGATATATGGCAGTTAGAGTGCTCATCTTAATTTTGCTTATCTTATCGTTACCAGTGGACATTGTTTGGTCGCAAGGGCAAATCTCATCGACCAGCAGTTCACAGAACGTGGACACCACAAATAGTGCAGAAGTAATGCGTCCGATCACAGTGAGTTCGCATTACTACACAAGCCAGTTGATTTTGGGACAGATGGTCAAGTTGCTGTTGGAAGATGCGGGCTATCCTGTCATCGACAAGCTGGGGCTTGGCGGGGCAGCGGTGGTGCGACAGGCACTGCTCAAGGGCGAAGTCGATGTGACAATGGATTTGACTGGGTCAGCATTGGCCGTGGGCAAACGCCTTCCCGTCTATGCTCTGCCTCAACAACCAGACCGCATCTATACGCTGATCAAGAATCTGGATTCCCAAGTCGGTCTCGTCTGGCTGGACCGCGGCGAATTCAACGAATCTTACACCTTGATGGTCCGCGACGACTTGGTGGCACTGGGTATCACCACAATGGATGACCTGGCTGCCTACATGAACGAAAATGGCTCGCCTCTCTCCATCTGCGTGGAGAATCACTTCTTCATCCGTCCCCATGATGGGCTGCGCTCTTTGCAGGCTCACTATGGCTTCGAGTTCTCAGCCGAGAAGATCTTCCTCATGGACCTGGATGGCGTCTACGATGGGCTGCGGAACGGTGTCTGCGATGTGGCCGAGGGCTACACCACCGATGGTCGTCTACTCCTGTGGGGATTCACAGCACTTGAAGACTCCAGCGCCTTCTTCCCAGCTTACAACATTGCTCCCGTCATCCGCCAAGAGGTACTCGACGCCAACCCCGACTTGGCCAACCTGCTCAACGCTCTCCCCAAGTATCTGGACGATGCCACCATGCAGCAACTCTCTACCCGCGTCGACCTCGGCCCCGATGGCATCCTTGACTCTGGCGATGAAGAAGCCCCCGAACTCGTCGCCTATAACTTTCTGCGTAGCCACAAGCTCTTCCAGGCTACACCCATAACAGTGAGTTCGCATTACTACACAAGCCAGTTGATTTTGGGACAGATGGTCAAGCTGCTGCTGGAGGATGCGGGCTATCCTGTCATCGACAAACTGGGGCTTGGCGGGGCAGCGGTGGTGCGACAGGCACTGCTCAAGGGCGAAGTCGATGTGATGATGGATTTGACTGGGTCAGCATTGGCCGTGGGCAAACGCCTTCCCGTCTATGCCCTGCCTCAACAACCAGACCGCATCTATACGCTGATCAAGAATCTGGATTCCCAAGTCGGTCTCGTCTGGCTGGACCGCGGCGAATTCAACGAGTCCTACACCTTGATGGTCCGCGACGACCTGGTGGCACTGGGCATCACCACCATGGATGACCTGGCTGCCTACATGAACGAAAATGGCTCGCCTCTCTCCATCTGCGTGGAGAATCACTTCTTCATCCGTCCCAACGATGGGCTGCGCTCTTTGCAGGCTCACTATGGCTTCGAGTTCTCAGCCGAGAAGATCTTCCTCATGGACCTGGATGGCGTCTACGATGGGCTGCGGAATGGTGTCTGCGATGTGGCCGAGGGCTACACCACCGATGGTCGTCTGTTCTTGTGGGGATTCACAGCACTTGAAGACTCCAGCGCCTTCTTCCCAGCTTACAACGTTGCTCCCGTCATCCGCCAGGAAGTGCTCGATGCCAACCCCGACTTGGCCAACCTGCTCAACGCTCTCCCCAAGTATCTGGATGATGCCACCATGCAACAACTCTCCACCCGCGTCGACCTCGGCCCCGATGGCATCCTTGACTCTGGTGATGAAGAAGCTCCCGAACTCGTTGCCCTTACATTTCTCGACAATCTGGGCTTGCTCACTTCGCCGGAGAGCGTAGGTGATTCGCGGGTAGCGGCAGGCACTGAATAACGATTGAGATTAGAGATTGGGAGATTAGGAGCTGCATGAGCCAAATCTCCCAATCTCTAATCCCTCAGCTCTCTCAATGCACATCTCATTTGTCGCTCATTTTTCAGTCATCCTCGCCTACAGTGAAATCTGATAGAGAACGATAGTTTTCGCTGACCCATCTTCCCGCAAGGGGTCACAGATCGGCCCGTCTACCCTGCAATATCTGACCCCTTCCGGAAAGATTCACAACTCGCGCTTTCAAACTGACTTCACTTTAGATAGACAGTCCCGTCTGGTTCCACAGAGATCATGGAACGATCGGCAATTTTAGCATACTCTTCATGAGCCAACATCACAACGGGGAGTGTGATTCCATACATCTCCCGGGCAACTGCGGCACCCAGGGCCAGAATCCCATCTCTCTCTCGGATAATAATGGCCGCAGGCGCCGTGTTGGCACGCACCGCTTCCAGCAAGATGCTGCTGGCGCTGCTCGAACCACGCCCGCCTGGTAGCACAAGCACTCTGCCGGTCACAATCGCTCCAGAACTCGGGTGACGTCGATCAACAATTTCGCCAGTTTCTGGATTCAATCCGCCCCACAAGCTCAGTGGGCCCTGTAGAAGAAGAGCAGAACCTTGACCAGAACCGGCAACAAGCACTTCACCATGCAATTTCTGTTTCGTCATCACTTTATCTCCACAAATCCTCATCGCGCCAAACTCGCCCAATTGCCGCTGACTGGACACATTCTTGCAAGCTACCAAAAATTACATCATGTCCGGTGTTACTGGGTGTATAATGAGCAAACTTGCCTGAATTGGTCATCACAGTTCCTTGCATCGCTCGAATAATTGGTGTTACGACAACACAGGTGTCAACGACGAGACGAACTCCCAACTCAGATAGACGTATGTCCCAACCCTGTACTTTGAGCTGTTCAAGCACGAAGCGATTTGTACAGATAATAAACTCAACAGTTGCTTTGGGAGGACAGGCTGTTAACAAGGGCATAATCTGAGCAAATTCGTCAATCGAAAAATGGGGACTCCCCAGAGCAATCACCTTAATCGGACCATCTGGCACTGTCGAAAGAGCCTGACGCGCTTGTTGTAGATCCGCCATCGAAACACGCACTGTCGGCTCCGGTAGCTGGGCATGACAAGCATCATCTAGAGTTGGAGCTTCTGGCGTCACACCCACCATATGGAAGAGCGCGACGGCGCCGGATGAGGCTGCTGCAGCACCAAGTGCTTTGAGCTGGTCTTCAGTCGGGTTGTTTCTGATTCTTTCATTTCCGGTCACGTTTTTACTGGATACGAAACCGTCGATTACAGGAATTTTCGTACCTGTCTTCGAACCGATATAATACCCCAATACCGGATAGAAGACATCCTCGGCCGTGAGTTTTGGGGAAATGTCATCAAGTTGGAAAAGGATCTGTCCTCGCCGGTTTTCAGTTAGATGGAGCCCGGTTGCAGGTGCACGACCGGTAATCGCCGCACAAATATCGATAAAGTCACCGTAACGGTTTGTACGTGCCCCCAAGACCGAGTTGGCAAAGACAATCGCATTGCTTTCAGCCCACGCCACTTGCATACCCACTGCTGGACGCTGTGAAACCTGATAGGGTGCACAAGTCCAAATCGGACGGCAACCCATCTCGCGATAGAGATCCATTAATCGCCGCGCTCGCTCGCCAAATTCGGATGTGCCCACGAAATTCGTCGGATGAACCAAATCCATGGCACCGACATTGAGCGTTGTTGGAACGCAAGTTTCGGCACCACCATCCACCAATCGTTGAGCGAAATCTAAACCAGAGATTCCATGATACAGGCAGCCGTCAATATGTGCTGATTTGATATCGAGCAAATGGGATGCACCATATACATTGGCCATTGTGGCCAAAATACGCATGGCCATTTGACAGGCAGCACCTCGCTCTCCATTCAACATTGCATTGTCATCGATAGAAAGTGTTAGGGTCACGGATTATCTCCCTTTTTTGTGTCTTCTTACGACCCAACATCTTTTGCGATAGTGGGATTCTTCGCTAACCTGCTTCGTTCAAATGGAACCGCTCAGTCAGAGAATCGGGCTAGAACGATGTGATTTGGGTCGAATACCCGCTCAAGAATGACATGTACCAACGTTTCGTCGGTAGTGAGTCGAAAGTCAACATGATCGTGGCAAGGTGAAAGGGTGACAGGGTCGCCTGGATCAAAGCGCCGAAGATGTTTTCCTATTTTTCTTAGTGCTCAGTGAGTATCCGAAAAGTTCTGTGATGATGCATTCTCACTCGAGAAACTGGTCGAACTCGCAGCCATTTTCCGGATAGGTTCTTATCTGATCGTCCATCGTGCGTAGTGTGATCGTCAAGATATTTTTGACCATTTTGTGGTAGGTTTTGGTGCGTTATTGTACCCCTAGACCGGGTTGAACAACCTGATGACGAAGAAGTTTGGGTCGCTCAACTTGGGTTAACTCTGGAAATTATTTATGAAGTTGTCTCCGTTGTATTGGTTTCGTCTCCTCGGATTGATTTTCTTATTCCTATCAACAAGCATCATCTTATTTATCTTTGCTCATCAGACGAAATTGTGCGAACGATCCATTGGTGCTCTGATGAAGACAGAAGCTTGCACAATTTTCTTAGATGAGGTGTTTGTATCTGCTCGTCAAGGGAACTCTGCCTTGAGTTTGGCACCGTCAAAGATAGCTCCAATCAATGGCGCAAATAAGCAACAAAGTGCCGTTCAGCAGATACACGTAGTGCGCCAGAAAAGTTTGGTACCACATCTCTCAGAGCAGAGACAGGGCGAAATTTTCCCGGATAGACACGCAGATGAAGCTCAAGTATTTCAAAAGCCTTCCCCATTTAAGATTCCCCGCCTCCAAGCCCAAATTGTGGGCGGCCAGGACGCCAGCCCGGGTGAATGGCCTTGGCAGGTTCTGATTCTGCCGGGACCTTTTCTTTGCGGAGGAACACTGCTTGCGCCAGAGTGGGTATTGACAGCCGCCCACTGTGTCTTCGGTTTAAACGGTCGCGCCCTTGCCCCCGCCGAGATCGCTGTTTGGTTGGGTGAGCACAATATTACCATGGATGAAGAAGGCATAGAACAAAATAGGCCTATTGCAGAAATCATCATCCATGAAGAATACAATCCGGTTAATGCGAACAATGATATTGCTCTTTTGCGCTTAGGTTCCCCCGCAATCCTCAACGATCGGGTCCAAACGATCTCTCTTGTCTCCACTCCGCTCGATGATGCACTCTTGGTACCAGGAGCCTTAGCCTCAGTCACGGGTTGGGGTACAACCTCTGAGGGTGGAAAGATGGCGGATATCTTGCAGGAAGTCAGCGTACCATTGGTCGAAAGCAAAATATGCAATCGAGCGTACAACGGTCAGATAACCGACAAAATGTTCTGTGCAGGATTTGAACAAGGCGGGAAAGATGCATGTCAGGGAGACAGTGGTGGTCCCCTTGTCGTTCCCACTGGGGCTGGGTCATGGAAGCAGGCAGGCATTGTTAGTTGGGGGTTTGGATGTGCACGCCCAGGACTTTATGGCGTTTATACAGATCTAACCCAGTTTACCGAATGGATTCAGCAAAAAAGTGGGGGACGTATCCCTCCAGGTCATTCCAACCCAACCCCCAGCCCCACATTATCTCCTACTGCAACAGCGTCTCCTACTTCGACGCCCTCACCAACATTCACACCAGATCTTTCGATACCAACGGCGACGGCATCGCCTACTCCTTCGCGCACAAGCACGCCAACAGATACGCCAACACCGACAAATTCAGCAACATCAACGCCAACAAACACGTCAACTTCAACAGCTACCCCCGATTTGAGCAAAATACGCAATGGTGACTTTGAGAAAGGGGCAAGTGGTGATTGGATCGAAAGTTCCACGCAGTATGGAGGAACAGGTTCTCTCATCTATCATTCTAATGAATTAAACGGCATTGACCCACGTAGTGGCGATTATGCAGCATGGTTGGGTGGCTTGAACCTGGAAATCAGTAAGCTCGTCCAAACAGTGAATTTACCAACGAACAGCTTGAGCATACTGGAATTTTACTATCAGATCTGGTCAACCGAATCTGAATGTCGTAACGATACCGTCTATATCCTTGTCAACAATGCGCTTGTTGCCCAATTGGAAATCTGTGAAGCAACTGCCATCGCGCAGTGGACGAAAGCCACTGTTGAGTTAGCCGACTATGCAGGTCAACCGGTTACCATTGGGTTCAGGATGCAGACCAATGACGATCAGAATGTAAGCAGCCTCTTTTTGGACGATGTGCGGCTTATCACTTCAACACAGTCGACTCCTCAGCCTTCTCCAACAGCTGTGCCGGATTTCACGCCAACGGCTCCCGGTCCCAGTCAGACAAACCTGATTCAAAACGGTCATTTTGAAAAAGGGGCAAATGGTGATTGGGTTGAACAGTCTACTCATTACGGTGCAATCGGTTCGCTGATCAGTTCAGCAATCGTACTTTCTGATCACTACCCACCTTTATCAGGTGTTTATGCGGCTTGGTTGGGCGGAGCCGATCAAGAAATCAGCCAGCTCTCCCAACAGGTAAAAGTTCCCACAGGTGGGAGCACATTGTCATTTCATTATCGCATTGTTTCGCGCGATGCGTGTGGCAGTGATATTGCACAGGTGCTGGTCAATCGTAAGGCTGTGGCACAATTTGAGCTTTGCCATCGAAATGCTACAGCTGATTGGATAGGTTGGTCGGGCTCGCTGAATGATTTCGCTGGTCAAACAGTGGAGCTTATCTTCTTAGTTCAGACCGATCATTCACTGGTGAGCAGTTTCTATCTAGATGATGTGTTCCTGATGGTATCAGAGCAGGCAGAGAGTTCTCCCACACCATCACCCACACCATCACCCACACCATCGCCCGAAACACTCAACTTATCGGTTGAATCGAGCGTGAGCAGCGTGTGGCTCAATTGGAGTGTTGCCCCCAATCCACAGGTAACCGAGTACCGGATCTTGCGCAGAGAGACAAGCGATTTCGTCGAAATCGGTCGTTCAACCATGCCGCACTACCAAGATATCGACGATGAACGTCAGAATGATCTGATTCCGTCTCAACGGTATTGTTATCAAATCCAAGCAATTCAAGCTCAACTGGAGACGAATCAACACGTCATTATCGATACCTCGAATATCGATTGCACTGATTATTCTCAACTTGCGCTATGGGTTCCAAATATTGTTGTAGAATCAAGCAGAACTTCAGATCGAGAAGCAGTTGTCCCTGTCCACATTCACCGGGCCGATGGCATACAGATCACAGCAAGCGATTTGCGGCTTGAGGTCGACCCAACAGTAGTTGAGGTTTCGGGTGTATCGCCATCAATTCTCACAAATGGCTATGCGTGGACCTATGATGTTCTCCACATCGATGAAGAGCGCAGCCAGATCAAAATCATCGCAACAAAACCAGAATCTGAACGAGCTTTGCCACAAATCCATGGTCAAGGCCCTCTCTTTTTCGTTCATTTCAATGTATTGGGTCAAAATGGGGATAAAAGTTCGCTCCAACTGAGGCTACCGATTAATGAAGGCAGTAATTCTGCCCTGACCATTCTAGATAAGGCAGGGAATAAAGTTGATAGACCACTTATTCTCACAGATAGTTTCTTAAAGGTGAGACAACCACCGGTAGCCTATATACGAGGAGATGTTACTGGCAACGGAGCAATTGAATTGGGTGATGCCGCTTTGCTCTTAGACATGTCAAGTGGCAAAGCAGCAGTACATGCCGACGCACTGGATGCAGGTGATATAAATGGCAATGGTGAGCTAGATGCAGCGGATGCGAGTCAGATCCTTTATTATGTTGCAAACAATTCGTGGCCGCCATTGCCCAATCTTCATCCTGGAACAGCAACCTACCAGCTCGGAAAACAAACCGCGCAGCTTCGACTCTCGGACATATCGTTGCAGCCTCAGTAGATCCAAATTTGGCGTTTTTGGCGATTTTCAGTCGAGATTGCAGGGATTTTGGAGTCATTTATTCAGATTTCGGTTACAGAAAACAACCTATTTCATATCTGAAAATCGCCCAAATCTAACGCAAAAACTAGATATCGACCGGCAAATTTGTATTTATGTCAACTGTTTAGCCAGAATTCTCTCTCAAAACCTGAAATTTGGATCTACTGAGCCTGAGCAATCCGGCAATGTTCGCCTGGATGGAACTGGATTGCAGAACATTTCCAGTGGTGATTTCGTTTTAGTCTACGATATACAAAGAATCACAGTCCAAAAGATCACATTGGGCGCAGACGCAGAGGGTTATATTTTATCAGTCTCAGTAGATCCAAATTTGGCGTTTTTGGCGATTTTCAGTCGAGATTGCAGGGATTTTGGAGTCATTTATTCAGATTTCGGTTACAGAAAACAACCTATTTCATATCTGAAAATCGCCCAAATCTAACGCAAAAACTAGATATCGACCGGCAAATTTGTATTTATGTCAACTGTTTAGCCAGAATTCTCTCTCAAAACCTGAAATTTGGATCTACTGAGTCTATAATTCGGGTGACGGACGCATCAATATTTCTATTGCGAGCGACCAATCATTGACAGGGAAAGGACATCTACTTGACATTAAATTATCTGCCCGTGGGACAGAGCAGACCGGCACGTCATCCTTGATTCTGGCTGCTGCTCGCCTGCATGATCCACATGGGCGTGACTTTGTAGATGCATTTACGGAAAATGAATTGACGTTGACCCACGGGACAATCTCACTCCCTACTTCTTCATTATCAAAAACGTATCTCCCTTTTGTAACCAAGTAAAGCATCTCGCTCATCAACGAAAAGGATGAAAGCTGGTATGTATACTCAATTCTTATAGCGATATTTATCTGATTTATCAACAGAATCTTGTAAGATTCGTATTTTTCATCAGATAGTATAATTGTCGTCATCTCAGCGTATAGATTGCGTACAATGAATCTCGCGAGATTGCATGATGAATCAGTCATTCAAAAAATGGTTGCAGTCACCTCTCCATATATGGGCCGTAGTTGTGTGGCTTGTCATGATTGTGGTCACTCTCTTCATAGGCGAGTCGTGGTTTGTTGTGCTTACCATTGCGATCGCCACGGCTTGTGGGTTTTGTTTGCTTCTTTATGTAAACCATCAGCAAGTACAAAAACTGCATCTCATCATTCTAAACAAAATTCACTTGATGCTCAAAGACGAGATCCTGAATCAGCTTGCCATCATCCTGTTAAATATTCCTAGAGCTGACTTGTCCACTGAAGTGAATCAAAGACGCACACAGCGAATTCAGAAATCCGTTGCCCAACTATCGGATCTCGTCAACAACCTTTCTGACGAAACATTACAGCAACGGGTTGACTTAGATAATCTTCACCATCTATAATTCTCTCTATGAGTCCTGAACTACAAAGAAAGTTGATCTGGTCGCTAATGCTGGCGCTCCTGGTTTACGTCGCAATTGCCTTGTTCGGTGATGTACGGACACTAGCGGGTGAACTACAAGGATGGCCCTGGAGTTGGCTTCCTCTTGTAATTGGTTTAACCCTTATCAACTATGTTGGAAGACTCTACAAGTGGCGTTGGTATTTGCAGCTTCTTGATATCCCAATTTCGAGCTTGGATAGTACACGTATTTTTGGCGTTGGGATGTTGATGGTGATGACACCGGGCAAAGCAGGGGAATTTCTAAAAAGCTACATGGTCAAAAACGTCACTGGTACAGCAATGAGTTTAACAGCACCAGTCGTACTGGCCGAACGCATCACCGATGGAATTGCAATGTTATTGCTAGCGGGAGTGGGTCTGTTTGTTTTCCCAAATCCAATTGCCCGTCTCGTTGCAATCCTGGTCTTCCTTGGATTTGCAATTTTCATTGTGGTTATGCAATTTCGACCATTAGCCCTTTGGTGTCTACAGCTTGGCGAGAAACTTCCGCTCTTTCATAAATTTGCAGAGAATCTACATCAATTCTACGAAAGTAGCTACACTATTTTTCGGCCACGTAATCTGCTCATTGCGTTAGGAATCGGTATCATCAGTTGGGCGGCAGAGGGTCTTGCTTATTATATTGTACTCGTTGGTTTCGGTCTAGGATCTGGCTTAGATACTCTACTGATTTCTATCTTCATTTTCTCGATTAGCGTCGTGATTGGAGCGGTGATTGCCTTGCCGGGTGGTCTTGGTGGTGTGGAGGGGAGTCTCTTTACGCTCAGCAATCAAATATTAGGACTTGATATTGCCACAGCAACTGCTGCTGCACTGTTGATTCGCTTTTGCACACTTTGGCTTGGTGTTCTGATTGGCATTCTAAGTTTTATGCTTTGGTCTCACCTTTTGGCAGGCTCAGATCATGTTCAACCAGCAAACGCACCAATGCCAGGAGATTGAAACTTCAAAAATTATGGTTCTTCCGGGATACAGGAGGCGTAGCGTCCCGGAAGAGGTCAAGAAGGGTCTCGTTGACGACCTAATGCCTGACCTCTTCCGGGACGTTCATAGCACTTCTTTGTCAACCCTCTGAGATCCTGAAAAGCCGAAATTATTAAGCCCATTCCACTCAATCATGTTCTCTGTCCTTACCATCAGTGTGATCGCTGCCGTCATCCCCACACTTCTTTATGCTGCCATTATCTATTGGACAGACCGGTATGAACGTGAACCGATCTGGCTCCTTGCCGTCGCTTTTCTCTGGGGGGCTTTTCCGGCAATTCTCGTCACATTGATCTGGATGATGCTCATTGGTGCTCCCTCTCTCCGAGCTTCCAGCAATGCTTACGCGATGTTGACGGAAAGCATTTTGATTGCACCGGTGATTGAGGAACTAGCAAAGGCGGTGGCGCTTTTCGGTATTTACCGTTGGGGACGTTCCGAGTTCGATAATGCCTTGGATGGTCTTGTCTATGGTGCAATGGTAGGATTTGGTTTTGCTATGACAGAAAATATCTTCTACTTTATGAGCGCCTTTGAGCAAGGCGGATTTCCGAGCCTTACCTTTTTAATCTTTATTCGCAGTCTGCTCTTTGGTATGAACCACGCACTTTATTCAGGGATGACAGGAATCGGCTTGGGATTGGCACGTAATACAACTCGTCGAAAACAGCGAGCATGGTTCATCATTTTGGGATTAATCGCGGCCATTGTAGCCCATGCGCTCCACAATTTCGGTGTCGCGCTCACTGCACTCAATCCGCTCAATTTGGTCTTTAGTGTTGCGCTGGCCACGGTTGGCTTGGGCGTTTTCGTGATCGCTATCTGGCTCAACTGGCAAAAAGAACGGAAAATACTGCGTACCGAACTTGCCCCCGAAATTGGTCTGACCTTGAGCCAAAGTGAATTCGACCGCTTACTTCAAAGCCACAATGATCCATTCCGTCGCTTGCGGGGCAAAGTAGACAGCAAACAGCTTAACCGAAACCATCTTTTCGCAGAATTAGCCTTTCGCAAACATCGTAATCGCCAACTTGGCTCAGCCGCAGAACCAGATCTACCAAATCAAATAGCCAAACTCCAATCGACGCTTCGAGAGGGTTTTTAGTTCTCAGTTCTTGATTCTTCTTTTAGATCTCCTGGCTCTTCATGATCTCAGGGGGTTGACAAAGACGCACCACCAACTTCCCGAAAGAGGTCAAGAATAACCTCGTTGACGAACTCATCTCTGACCTCTTCCTGTTAGGTAATATAGGAAAGGGAGATAAAATAAGGGAAGGCAAAAGCAAGGAAAGCCGAAACTTATTGGACTCTCGACCTGGCAAAAAGGACCAACCTCTTCGAGCGGTGCGACCGCCCTTCCCGGACAGTCCGCCAGGTCGACGCCGTGCAACGTCGAAAGCGTGCAGCACCTCGAGTGCCATAACAGGAAAACGGAAAACAGCGTCCAAAGTTGAGGAGCTCAGGCGATACGGGAGAGGAGGTCCAAGATGAAAGTGAAAATGGGAATCGACTGGAGTGAAAAGAAACATGATGTGATGATGTTGGATGAGACAGGACGAGCGCTGGGCTATGCGCAGATAGAGCATAGCCAGAAGGGATTTCGCCAAATTGAAGAAATGAGAAAGAAGACAGGAGCGAGCCATGATGAAGTGACAGTGGGACTGGAAACAGCGCATAATTTGCTGATTGATTATCTCTGGTCGAGCGGGTACAAGAATGTCTATGTGGTGCCGCCGAATGTGGTGAACAAGAGTCGGGAGCGCTATAGTCAAAGTGGTGCGCATAATGATAAGAGTGATGCCTATGTGATAGCAGATTTGTTGCGGACCGATGTCCATCGATTTTATCCTTGGTCACCTGGCAGTGAATTACTCCAGCAGATGCGAGTGGTCAGCAGTGCCACACAATACTGGACCAAAGAGACTGTGGCCTTATCCAACCGTCTGCGCGCTTGCCTGTTGCGTTACCATCCGGCGCTGCTTGAGGTCTTCAGCAACTGGCCTTCTCGGATTGCCTGCCACCTGGTTCTGACCTATCCAACGCCAGAGCATGTGCGCAACTCCACCTATGAAGGCTTCCAAGAGTTTCTCAAGCAGCACCGACATACGCAACCCGTAAATGGGTCACTTGTTATGATAAGTTAACCGCCACTTATCCCACATCAGCTCCTGCATTTGTGCCAGCGTATCAACGAGAAGCTCTTCAGCTGGCTGAATGTCTTTGTTTGCACTGCGCTATGAACAAGAGACCCTTGACCAGTTACAGTCACTTTTTCTGCAACATCCGGATCAGCATATCTTTGCTTCTTTACCTGGTGCTGGCCAGCTTTAGCTCCCAGTCTTCTGGTCAAGTTTGGCGAAGACAGGAAACGCTTTCCTCTCCCATGAGCCTTCAGTCTCTGGCGGGAACCTGTCCTGTCACCAAACAAAGTGGCAAAGTCAGAACCGTTCATTTCCGCAGAGCTTGCGATCACGACTTTCGTTATTTTACTCAGCAATTTGCTCGCTGCTCCCGCAAAGAGTCTTCTTGGGCCGCTGCTTTTTACACCGCCGCTCGCCAACGCGGTCTCAAAAAGAGTCATGCTGATCGCACTCTCGCTAATCGCTGGATTTGCATCATTTGGAAATTGTGGCAAGACAAGAAACCTTATGATGAATCTTTCCATTTGCAGCAACGAGCCCATCGTCGCCAACCTATCGCTTAATTGCTTCTAATTTTTGGGGTGGTTCAGAATTAGGTTTACACTTTTGATACATAGATAAAAATCTATATTGAGGTCATTTTCTGCCTGAGCATGGCTCAAAGTAGAAAATATAAACATCTTTTCTCTTTGCAAAAATGTAAACCTAATTGTCCGCCTAAAATGAACCACCCCTAATTTTTTACTATGTATCGCCTTTGGGTTCCTTGCCTTTGTCCTCATCTATATGTTGACATAACACGCTGCTGGTTCTCTCTATCAGTTCTTCTTCAACGCGCCCTTTTGGAACTGCCATTACATACAAAGCGTGTCCGGGAAGTTCAACCCCTCTATTGCGGAAGAACCGATCTCTTCTATCTTCTACAAGAAAAACCACACCCTTGTACCCCCTCTTCCTCAGCCTCCTCCCCAGCCTCTTCTTCCCCTAGCCTCTTTCTCCTAAATGTGCTATCATGATGCCATGTCCAACCAAGCATTAGAACTACCCGAAACCTTCAGTTTTAGTCAATCAAGTCTACAGGCATTTGAAGATTGTCCGCGACGTTTCTGGTTGACCTATGTAGAACAGTTGCCTTGGCCAGCCGTTGAAGCAGCGCCCGTCCAGGACTTTGAAGAGTTGATGCGGTTAGGCTCAACTTTCCATCGGTTGGTCGAGCGCGCCGAGATCGGTCTGGACCCCGATCTTCTTTCTCAAGGCCTTGTGCCGCCATTAGATGGATGGTTTCAAGCCTATCAGAGCGATCGCCCCTCAGAACTGCCCAGCGACCACATTGAGGTGGAACGAGTCTTGAGTATTCCCTTTGGAGATACAAATGGACGCTATCGTCTGGCAGCAAAGTATGATCTGATCGCAGCAACCAATAAAGGAGACAATCCCGGTATTGGACAGGCTCCAGTCATGATTGTTGACTGGAAAACCAACCGCCGCCGCCCGGATCCCATAACCTTGCGCCATCGACTCCAGACGATCTGCTATCCCTACGTGCTTGTTGAGGCCAGTGCAAACCTACCATTCGGCCCCATTCAACCTGAACAGGTGACCATGCTCTATTGGTTTACAGCTGCTCCCCAACAGCCAATTCGCTTTCAATATGATAGCGCACAACACGCCGAGAATGGAGAGCGTCTACATCAGATTCTAGCAAAAATCCTTGCCTACACCAGCGAAGAGGATTTCCCTAAAGTATTAGATACGGAGATCAACCGCAAACGATTCTGCAATTACTGTGTCTATCGTAGTCGCTGCAACCGAGGTCTTACCGCTGGAGATATAGATGAACTCGATGGCAGTGACCTGGAAGACTTTTTCATGGTGGACACAGAAACGGCCCTTGAATTCACACTTGATCAAATCGAGGAGTTGGCCTTCTAAATGGAACGTGCCTGGACGATCACCCCGATCACCGAACCATCTCCTGCTTTAATTGAGGAAGTTGGCGGACATCCGCTTATCGCTCAGCTTTTGACTCAACGCGGTTTCGATACCCCACAGAAGGCGCGCAAGTTTCTTGATCCTGCACATTACACGCCCGCCTTTCCCACGGCGTTACTCGGCGTCGCCGAAGCAGCGGAGTTGCTCTATCATGCGGTTGAACATCGGCAGAATATTCTCGTTTGGGGGGACTTTGACGTTGATGGACAGACCAGCACATCACTACTCGTGGCGGGATTGCTCAAGCTAACGACCCCGGAGCGAGTGCGATTTCATGTTCCCAACCGATTTGCGGAAAGCCACGGTATCCGAACCGATTTCCTCAAACCGTGGCTGGAGGATCCAGAATGGCAGCCGAATCTATTGCTCACGTGCGATACGGGAATCGCCGAGGTAGAAGGCATTGCTCTTGCCAAAGCACACGGTTTAACGGTTGTCGTCACAGATCACCACGACCTAACAGCCGAATTTTTGGGACTTGCGCCAGGCATTGATCCTTTGTGGGGTCTCCCAATGCCGGGTGGTCTACAGTACATTATGGCTGACTCCAACAGCGACATAGATGTTGATGCACAAACTACTCATTTACCCTCTGTTCGCTGGTCTGATGCAATCGTCAATCCCAAATTTCAGCCCCCTGACGATCCACTGCGCACCTTGCCAGGCGTTGGTGTCGCCTACAAACTAATCCAGGAGCTTTACCGGCTTGCAGATTGTTCAGGGGAGGAAAAAGAACTGCTGGATCTGGTTGCCTTGGGTATTGTGGCAGATGTTGCAGAACAGGTTCACGACGCCCGTTACTTACTCCAAATCGGGCTGAAACAGCTACGCAAGACTCAACGCGTTGGGTTGTTGGCATTGATGAACGTTTCACGTATATCGCCCGAGAGCGTCAATGCAGAGTCGATTGGCTTCCAACTCGGACCGCGCATGAATGCACTAGGTCGCCTCGAAGACGCGACCGTAGCCGTCGAATTGCTCACGACACAAGATGCAATTCGTGCCGGACAACTTGCAGCCAAGATGGAGCGCCTGAACCAAGAGCGTCGCCAACTTACTCAACAGATTGCGAATGTTGCCCGAGAGATGATCGAGCGCGATCCCAGCCTGCTCAACTACAATGGTCTGGTGCTCAGCCATCCCGGTTGGCATGCAGGGATTGTTGGTATCGTTGCCTCGCGCCTCGTCGAAGAATACAACCGTCCCACCGTCCTGCTGCTCAACCCACCAGGTGAACCAGCGCGCGGCAGTGCGCGCAGCATCCAAGGCGTCGACATCGGTGCATCCATCGCTGCTTGTAGCCACTTGCTTTTGAATCACGGCGGGCACCCTGGTGCAGCAGGCTTGAGCCTTTTACCCGAAAACATCAATGCCTTCCGCCGCGAGCTGGACCGCCAAATCGAACTACATCGTACAGAAGATGGTCCTCCCAGCCTGACCATTGATGCCATACTGCCTCTTGATGAGATCACCATGTCGCTCGCTGAAGATTTACAGCGACTGGCACCCTTTGGCAATGGCAACCCAACGCCGCAGTTCATGAGTCAAAATCTGCGTATCATCCATGACCGCACATTGGGACAAGATGGCACGCATCGCCGCCTGACTGTTCAACAAGTCGAAAATAGCGTTGTTCTCCCTGTTATCTGGTTCAATGGCGGACAAAGTACGCTCCCCTCCGCACCGCTGGATCTTGTTTACACGCTAGATATCAACGAATTTCGGGGCGAGCGGAGCTTACAGCTAACCTATATCGCCAGTCGTGCTAGCGAAGAGGTCCCACTCCAGATAGGAACAACCTCCGGAGAAAAGGCACAAACCGGTCTTCAGATTCATGACTTTCGTCATCAGACAATCGAACCCAGCGACCTTCCCAAACACGAAGAAGCGCTCTGGTATGCGGAAGGTATCTATCTACCCACGAATCAAAATCCAGACAATGGAACGAACCAGAATCGCGCGAACGAGAATGACGTTCAGGGCGGCATCGTCAACATCAACAGGATAAGCAGCGCCGATGTCATCTATTCACCGCGCACAGAACTGACCACTGCACAATCTGATCGACCTCTCATCTTGTGGAGTACACCACCAGCCTCAGCATTACTACACGAAATCTTAAGCCAAGTTCAGCCCAGCATTCTCTACTTATGCGGGAAAAAAACAACAAATGACTCAGTGGCAAGTGTTCTGCAAAGCATCGCCGGTATGTGCAAACACGCCATGAACCGGGACAATGCCTTCTCTATCCAGCGCGCAGCTGCACGTCTTGGTATGACAGAACAGATCATTCGTCTCGGGCTGCAATGGCTTGTTGCCAAAGGACTCATCCGCACCACAGGTGAAGAGACGGTCAATCAAGTCTACCTCATGCAAGGGACCCAAGACGAAAACGCCGAACGCACAGCTCAGCTACAAACTGAACTAGAGAGATGTCTAAACGAAATTCGCGCTTACCGACGATTTTTTCTCCGCACAAAGGTTGACGAACTCATCCAGCTCGACAAAAAAGACAGTGTGTCCCAACGTCTGTAAATGAAGCAGATTCTCTGATCAATCGGTCTCCATTTAGGCCCTTAACGGATCAAGATCGACAACTTTTTGTCGATATGCAATTGATGGTTGAGTGCGCCGCAAGGCCCCTGTTTGGGCCGACGGCCTGCACCATTGCAGGCCCAAACAAATAGACACTTTGTGGTACACACCCACAAAAAAGTAGAACAAACAGCTTGTTTGTTCATGCTCACCCAATGGGCATCGTAGCAAGCATGAAATGAACCAATCGTCTCCCAAGCCATACCCCGAACTCATCATCCTCGCCATCGCCACCCTCACCCGCTTTTGGCGACTCGACTACCACAGCTTCTGGTTTGATGAAGCCATCACCCTGCGTTGGGCGGTCCAAGAAGGCATCGACTACATGTGGCCTGCTACCTTCCGTCTGCTCGAAGAGAAGCATCCACCTGCTTACTATACCTTACTCAAGCTTTGGCACTGGCTTCTCACACCCTTGGGACTCAATCAAAACGATACAGCCCTGCGCGCATCCGGCGCGCTGCTTGGTGTTCTCACCGTCCTGGGCGTTTTGCTCCTCGCGCGTAGAATTAGCGGACGTATCACCGCCCTACTGACAGGATTATTCGTCGCGCTGAGTCCAGTACTCGTCTGGTATAGCCAGGAACTCCGCATGTTCCAACCCGCCACAACGGGAATCGTCTGGGCCGCCTATTGTCTGGCGCGTGCGTGGTGGGAAGATCGTACCGCGAGGCGGATTCTCTGGTGGATCGGCATGATCGTGGCGATGGAATTCGCTCTCTATTCATATCTTTTTAGCGCGTTTATGTTGCCAGCGATGGGGTTGGCGTTGATCGTGTTGCATGTGGTGGATCGGGAGCAGAATCAGGCGTACGAGAGCCAGAATGGCCAGAATCGTCAGGCATTGAAATACCTGTCTGATAAGGGAAATCCGTTAAAACGGATTGAGTCACAGGATAGGTCAACGAGTGTTCGCTGGCCAAGTCGTCTGAATGTGAGGCGGTTTGTGGAGGGGACCATCGCGCTAAGCATCGTAGGAGTGTTATTCTTGCCACTGGCTCGCAATGCTTGGGGCGTCAACGCGGTGGAGAGCGCTCCTGCGACAGCGTTCGCCAATTTTATCCCAAACACCCGAAGTTTGCTCAAGATCTTTACCATCTGGCGCGAGAATTGGCCCGACGGTGTTGCAGACGTGGCACTCATGATCTTTGGCATTCTTCTGCTCCTCGGATTCCTGTTGCCCCGACTTCCATCCTCACCTTCTCAAACGAAAACACCTCAAGATCTAGGTGAGCCACATAGGAACACAAAGTTCATGAAGAACGGTCTTGGCTTCGTGTCTCTTCGTGGACTTCTTGAATCATTATCTTTTGTCAATCACCCTCAGACCGCAGCGAACATCTACCTGGAACGACTCTGGCTCCTCGTTTGGATCGGGACGCCTCTTCTCATCGCCAATCTCCTCCTTAGTCGCAGCGACTCCATCTTTGCTGAAGACCGCTATCTGCTCTTTATGGCTCCATTTGTCCTTTGGGTCATTGCAGCAGGCGTTGTGTCGCTAGGTACCTACTGGCGCATAATTGGTTGGGTCATGAGCGTGATCACGGTCCTACTGATTGCCTTTGCCCTTCCACGCCTCTGGACACCTGATGCCTACCGCGAAAACTGGCGCGCTGCCGCCAACTACATCGACGAGTATCAGCAAGCCAGCCCTGGTCTAACCAGCGCCGCTGTCGCACACCTCAACTACACCCACCGCCCCATGGACTGGTACCTCCAACAGCGTTACCCATTCGAAGTCCTACCAGTCTTTGGTCTCTTCGGTGAATATATCGCACCTGACCAACTTGACGAAATTGTTGGCCCACCCATCCGCGGCATTCCCAAAGAACTGGGTGCCGCCACCCTCTGGCTCACCCAAAGCCACCTGGACGGTGTCGATGACGACCGCAACGTCGAACGCTGGATCAGCCAACACTATCCCATCATCACCGAGCAAAGCCCGCGTGGCATCAACCTCACCGGTTACGCACTCAAAACCCATTTTGATGAACTCCCTGCCCTCAGCCCACAAGCGGTCTATCCCAACGCCGAACTCGCACCCGGTCTCCACCTCTTCGCCTGCGAAATCCTCAACCCGCAAGTCTCAGCCAGAGATACAGAGCTCCATCCCCCCAGTGGTTGGGTTCATGTACGTCTCTGGTGGCAAGCCACAGAGCCGCTCGATGTGGACTACCTCGCCACAGCGCAGGTCATCGGCCCCGAAGGCGTTTGGGGCGAGCGGCTTGATCGAGAGGGCGAGGTGTTGCAGCGATTTCCGACGAGTACGTGGGATGTGGGTCAGTTTGTGCGGGATGAGGTAGATATTAATTTGAATCCAGAGACGCCCACAGAAGAGTATTCCGTTGTGATTGGGATGCGTGATGATGTTAGAGCGATTCGCAGAAAGCTCGTACATTGTGGTCAAGTGACAGTCACAAAGTAGGAAAACCGCAAGTCAGCAAGCGAGATTCAGCTACATTCCGGACCACTTTTTGCAGGGTTGTCAAATTTCTCTGCGGATGATATAATGATTGGTACTGAACCCGACTAGGTATGAAATAGCTCAGAGGTTCATTGATACATAGAAATTTCATACATCTGAATACTCCTTCGTATGAGATACTGGCCATTTCTAATAGGAATAGCTGGAGATCCCATCCTCGCTTATCATTTTGCTATTTCTTCTCTGACGTCTTCTGGGTCCTGTTGATATTTGGTGTGCCGTTTCTTCTCGTTGCTCGTGTTACAAGATGATTCTCTGCAGAATTGCTATCCAGTGTCAACTGCACCTGACCCTTTCGCTCATCAGCTGAGAGAGTGAATCAAACTCACTTTTTCTCTCAGAATTGCACTCGTTTTACTCTTCTCATAAATGAGCCAAGCCTTTCTTTTTTTGATTTACCCATGTCATGGTTATGATGAAAACTCGCTTTCATCGAGATCTCCGTTTGCCCTATGTTGGCATAGTTGTAAAGTAACAGCAAATATATGGAAAATCCTGGTAGATTTCATCTAGATTTTCTGTTATACTGCTCATGATGAAGTTATCGCATTTGATCAAAATAAGTTTGAAATCGTTATTCTGATAGAGACGCCTCTTAAACTTCGGACAATAGAATCGTTTTCTGTCGAGAGACAATTGTTCGAAGTTTAAATGATGTGGCTATGAGGATCTGGGAGGTACTCAAGGTGGATTTACAATGAGACGAATTGTGGTATAGGATTTGCATCTTGCAAAAACCATTTCGTTAACGAGTTTGACTTTTTTGGCAGCTTACATTTTGGAGAGAATGAATTATGAGAAACTTATTTAGACGAAGGAACAGTTTAGCTGATTTAAGTTATGATGAACTACATCTAGAGAAAGTTAAACTCGAGGCATCTGAACAAAAACAGTTGCGTGATCTTCAGGAATTTGAACGCCAGAAAACAACTTTATTTGAAGAAGCCAAGCGAGAAAAATCGCCGTCCTTACAGCAAGTTAAGGCTCGTCAGATTCGAGACATCTCGCGCCGTATTGATATCCTTCAAAAGAACATGCAGAGAGTCGGTAAACTCATCCAAATCGTCGATCTGACGATGGCCTATCAAGAATTAGGCGCAGACAGCCCGCTAGGGAATATTCTCAAGGAAACGGATGCGTTAGAAATCGGGAATTGGGTAGACGAAATGGTAACGGTAGGAACCGTAGCAGATCAGAAGCTCGACCAAATCCTAAAAGCATTTGGAGATGCACAATTAGCGGACAGCGGAACAGCAACTGGAGATATGGAAGTCGATGCGATTTTGGCCGAAATCCAGATGTCGGCTGCATCTGAGGCGCTGACATCTGAAGAAGATTTTTCTGACGTTATGGAATCGGGATTCACTGAATCTCCCCGTAGTATAACTGACTAAGCGCTTGTCTGAAAAGTTGTGTGATGATGTATTTTCACCCGGGAAGTTGGTCGGACCCACAACTACTTTTCGGATAGTTTCTAACCCGACGACTGCATAGAACGCATATTCCTTAAATGATCGACAAATGGATAGACAAACAGTCAATTTGGGTGGTCTTATCAGTCAACAGCTGGACCATCAATTAAAGCGAGCTCGCCATCAACGAACAGCAAAAAACTTTAAGGCAGCGGCTCAAAGTTATCGACACTGCGCTAAATTGCAGACTCAGCTTGCCGAATACGCTGTAAATTTAGAAGTAAAGCAACGGCAACTCGAAGTAGCAACTGCATATTCCGAGTTAGCGAATCAATTAGAGCAATCATCTTCCTCAAAACCTACGGATAACGGCTCTCGTTCAAATCAACATCAAGATAGAATCAGATCATTTATCACACAAGCAAAAATTGAGTGGAATGACATTGGTAATTTAGAGGAGTGTAAGTTAGCGATTAAGTCATCATATGCTTTCGCCCTTGTGCGTCGACCCGATAATATCAATCGTCGGCCCATCGATAAGATACTCCTTTATGGACCACCTGGCACCGGTAAAACAATGTTAGCCGCCGCCGCATCAAATGAATTAGATGCAACATTCTTTAGTGTCAAAGTAAGTGATCTATTATCAAAATGGTTTGGCGAATCATCCCAGTTGATCAGTGAATTATATCGAGAGGCAAGTCATAGCGCTCCATCGGTAATCTTCTTGGAGGAATTTGATGCACTTGCACCGCAACGTGATCAAGGTGACACGGGAGCTGAACGTAGAATTGTTTCAACATTGCTTGCGGAGTTGGATGGTCTGACAAGACATTCGGAACAAGTGAATTATGTGTTAACCATCGCGGCAACCAATTTGCCTTGGACGATAGACAAACCTATTCTGGAGCGATTTGGTGCTCGTCTAATCTATGTGCCATTGCCTAACGGTCTTGCACGATTAGAAATTTTAGAAAAACGAATCATCCGTGAGGGCTATGAGAGCAAAGTTTCTCTAGAAGATTTAGCGGAAAGAACGGAGGGGTTCTCCGGGCGAGATCTGGCAAATCTTTGTGATCTGGCCATAGAAAGAATGGAATCTGAAGAAAATCCGGAGGTTCTAGAACTGATTTCTCAGAAAAAAGAGCTAGAAGCCTACAAGCTAAATATCGAGCCATTATCTTCACATCACTTTGAATTTGCTTTCGAAAGAATTAGCCCTAGAACGACAAACAGAGATGTTGAAAGATATGAGAAATGGAGACATTATGCGTCTTTTTAAGTCCAAACAAGAGAAAGAGATCGAGAGACGATTGCAGGTAAAACAAGGCAGACGAAAAGCAGAGCGTCATATCAAAGATCAGAAATCACAACTCCAAACCTATTGGGACTTGTCGAAAAAAGCATACCACTTGGGAGATCGTGAACTGCTGCAGCGTTTGGTTACGCTCATTCTGTCTACACGCGCCGATATCAATAACTGGGAGCGACGTATGCTTTACTTTGATATGATTGAGGCTCAAAGAGATCAAGTGGTGGCGAGCGCCGAGTTCACAAAGGCATTTGACTCTATGGCTGACTCTATTCTTGCCAGTGCGGACCCGATAGATCTATCACGTATACAGGCAAAGTTAGAGCGTAGTCTTCTTGCTGCGGAAGAACTTGAAGACCGGCTGGAAGATTTTCAATCCACAATGGATGATATGCTGAGCAATTCTAATCAGGAAAGCGCTAATGAATTCCAAGAAATATTGGCCCAAGTAAAAAAGGAAGCGGAAAATGACTCAGATTCTTCCATAGACACAGAAATCAACGAAACGCTAAAACAGATAGACGGAATGTTGAGTCGCAAGGATTGAGATGATGCGTTCGGATTTGGAGCAATCAAAAGAATTATTAATTAATGCCCAAAGAGCATACCAAGATCAAGATTTTGTGCGAGCCGAACAATGTCTATCTCAAGCAGCAAAATGTCTTATTTCTGCAGCCCAACAATCGTCGCCACCTTTAGATCGCATTCGATTGGATACGGCCCAAAAAGTCCTTCATCAGGCAAATTTAATTAAAAAGTTTGCGACAAAGCAAAAACAAACGAAACCCGCTGCGGCTTCTGTGCCTCAGGTCGATGAAAGCCCAGCACCGTGGTTGATTGCTGAACGCCCTACGGTTCAATTTAAAGATGTGGCGGGGCTTGAGAGGGTCAAGGAACAGATAAAGTTGAAGCTAATTTATCCCTTCAGCCATCCTGAACACGCGGCGAAATTTAGTATTCGATCTGGTGGAGGCATTTTACTTTATGGACCTCCCGGGACAGGGAAGACTTTGATCGCTCGATCAACGGCTGGAGAACTAGATGCAGCCTTTTTCGTAGCAAAACCATCCGATCTGATGAGTAAATGGGTAGGAGAGGCAGAGCAGAATATTCAACGCTTGTTTGATTCGGCACGCAGCGTTGAACGAGCAGTGATCTTTCTCGATGAAATTGATGCTTTGTTGCCAAAACGTCGTCGGAGTTCGTCTACAGTGATGCAGCGTATTGTCCCTCAATTTTTGACCGAATTAGAAGGCTTTGAAGGTCATTCGTCTGGATTACTGCTGATTGGGGCGACAAATGAACCGTGGAGTATTGATCCGGCGGCTCTAAGACCTGGACGATTTGATGAAAAAATCTATGTTCCATTGCCGGATTTAGATGGACGCCGACAGATATTAGCCTTGAATTTGCAAGAGCGACCGCTTGATGACGATGTAGATCTTGATTTATTAGCAGATAAATTGATTGGGTATAGCGGCGCAGATATTGCACAAATCTGTTTGCGTGCCAGTACATTGGCCTTTATGGATGCAGTTGAACGAGGCACCGAACGAAATATCGAGTGGAGTGACTTTGAAGTAGCTTATAACGAAATAGCCCCTTCTGTTTCAGAACAGATGCTCCGTCGATTTGAGCAATTTGGGCAGCGACAGTCTTGAGACCTATCAAATGAGTGAAACGAAGCAGAGATTAGCTTGGCGTTTAACAGACAACGACATCCGTGGACGTTGGATATCTAAATATAGTATCCCAGCAAATCACGCGGTTCTCGTGAAAAAATCCGGGCGATTACACTTGGCCGCCACTTCAGGAGATTACACGATCGGCAGCAGTTTTGATAAGCTTTTGGGTCGACAGCCACCGATTTGGATTATCAATCAACGACCAAACACATTCCACTTAACAATTCCTCAACCGTTGATTCAAGGCCAAGATCAAATCAGCATTGACTTATCGTTTAATGTGCGTATCGTCGATCCAAAACACTTTTTTCTACAATTTCTGGAAAGTCAAGCAATTCTTTCCATTGAGGATGTTGAGGCTCGAATTCGAAATGAGTTGACAACACCAATCCAAAAGATACTAAGCCCCTATGGTCAGGACATTCTGCAGAACATGTCCAGTCCATACAAAGAAATTGAACAAGGGGTTGAAAGTGTATTGCGCACGTACCTGTTGGACTTAGGGATACAGTTAATGCGGCTCAATCATCTTGAATTCAATAAGATCGATAGAGATCATCAAGAATTTGTGTCTGTACCTCCGCAGCCTGGGGATCGAAACTCAAGCACACCAATTGCGTTGGATCAATTTGAATCACATTGTTGGGCCCTGGAGTTAATGACGCACAATATATCCAAGACAGATTTTGTGTCTACCTGGTTAACGGCAGCTGTCGCTCATGGGCAGAAAAATTACTTAGCTTACTATAAGCTTTCAGAATTCTTGCAGAATCGTCAAACGAATCGAGACATATCTCCTATTTATGCGCCAACATTCTCTTCATCGGTTGTTGGCGTCCATGTTGCTGCTGATGATCGGTCAGTTATTGTAAATGAAGAAGAGCTTATCGTGTTTCAAATTGACAAAGCAGCAATTGTCTATACGACTCAGTTAAATGGTTTTGCCACATCTGCACCTTATAGCGCAGAGCAGATCCTTTACGTTATTACGCGATCGAATGATAGAAGTCACAGCAATATTTCCAGCTATGATGTTACAGACGGTACGCTTCTTCAAGTATCCCAATTGTCTGATTGGGCTGTGCGAATGCCGATTGTTGGACAGAATGGCTGGTTGTATGTCGTCAATAGTAATCAGATGAGTGGTGAGGTTTATCGTATTCGGCAAGATACGTTAGAACACGAAGTGATTTACACTGCCAGTCAAAGAGTCGATACACCCATAAGCATCGATCGGCAGAATCAAACAATATGGGTCTGCGATGTGTATGGCACTTGTTCGCTGATTAACTGGGAAGGGCAACTAATTAAGTTGGTTGAGGTGCCAATTAAGGAGCGGGGTGTGCTGAAACTTTTACATATGAATCGCAACACCTATCTGATAGATCGTCGCGACGTCTATACCTATTCTCCCAGCCAAGAGAAGCTCGTGCACTTTATGTCAATGCCTGGCGATATCATTAGCGCAATTGAGGTTGGCAATGAGACATTGTGTCTTTTCGATCGATCAGGCCATATCAAAACGTTCAATAAGGACGGCAATTTTGCATTAAATTTTCAACTTCCCATGAATGATTCTGAAATGATCACGTCGGTGGCTTTTCATTCTGCTCAGCATTTGGTTGCAGTTGCAAAGTCACATTCTGGTATGGTCATCATTGATCTTGCGGCTCTTATGTTACAACATACGGATGTTTCTCCTAACTAAGGCTTTTCCAACAATCAAAATCCCTAATTTGAGCTGGAAAAGCTCAAGCCATTCCAGAGAAATCGACTTGGCACATTCGGGACTCATTTCTCTGGAATGGTCTAAAATCAGCGATAGATAATCAAAGAAAGGCTCAACAAGATATATAGGGTGAACGAAACATTTTGTCATTCGTAGCGTCATCTCTAAAGTAAAAAGATTGTGTCGAAGTGTCCTGTCATGCCAGAGATGACATATGATTGTCACCCCTGAAGATCCTGACGAATCGAAATAGTATCCTCGTTCCAGCAATTTATTAGTTAGTCGAATTTACGGGAGTATGTCCCAAAGTGTGTAATTGCAGCGGTTCTCTGACTGAGCAGTGTTCATTTACACGCTTTGTGGTGCACACTCGAATTTACACAGATGGAGGTAACCCCCATGACCGACAAACGTGACGATATGATCGACAGTGTCCAATTGCCTGACGGATCATATTTGGATGTGAATGAAAATTCCGAAGTGGTTCCTGAAAGCGATGACTATAATTTCGATTTTCGAGATGTGTATGATGATAGCAATCGCCCCCTCGAGGAGGGGCAGAGTAGACAAGATCATCGCGCACCAACAAATTCTGAACGCGTGTGGGAAACTGACGAACAGCAGATTGCGATTGAACCGGGACGTATCGGTCTTTGGGGTACGATTAGTTCAGGCAAAACAACATTCCTCGCTATCTTATACCATGTTATGAATAAGAATGGCTGGCGCATCTATGGGACTGGTGAAGACTCTAACAGTTTTATTGTCTCATCCTATGAGATGGTTTTTGAAGACCGTAATTTTCCACCGCCAACCATCGAAGACGAAGTAACGATTTATGAGTATGAATTGTATTATGATCCCGAAGACGATGTGGAAGTTCCGCAAAGTCGCAACCCTCTTTTGTGGCGTAGGAGCAGCCGTTCTAAACCTCAACCCAAAAGAAAGTTTAGTTCAGAACCCAAGGATTTTAAGCTAACCTTTATCGACGCAAGCGGTGAGGCATTTAGAGATCCAAAGCGCTGGCGGGCAGACAATCCAGGAATCCTTCACCCCTTTTACGAGTTACGCAGATGTGAAAAAATTATCTGCCTCTTTGATGCAGAGCCTTTTTTACCAACGCGACGCCCTCTTGAATCTCACGGAAAGCCCATCCGGCCAATCGAATACTTCAAAAATGCAATCCAACTGTTTAGTCTCCTTCGACAGAATGATTCTAATCTATCTAGAGGCCGGATTCATTCATACGAGTTTGCCTTTTGTATTAGTAACTCGATAGTTGTATTTTGAGCAGGTGCCGGATTTGACAAAGTCAAAATTAAGCAGAGCAGGCCTGCTGTTTGGCGAAAAGGGTAGCGAAGACCTCTGCAATCTCCTGTCCGTCATTCAAGGCATGATGTGCAGTCAAGATGAGATCTTGAATTAGTGACTGAGCTTGCTGCCGAGTAGCCTCACCAAGGGATTTGCTGGGCGAGAATTGAGTTTTAGCCAATGATGGTCCCAAACAATCAAGGTGCAAGAGAGAATAAGCCACGAAGACCAGAGACCAATGTTTTTTGAAAGGCGTGGGCAGTTCGCATGCAATATTCATCAAGGCCAAGCAGTTGTTTACCATCCTGATAAACCGTCTCGATAGGCCAACGAAGCAGGTAAATCGAGAGAATGCGTTTGGCATTACAATCAGTGCGATTGGTCACTAAAACGGCCTAATTGCCTTGCAATTCAGGATTATCAAAACTAATCACGATGCGTACCTTGCCGATAGAAGGGATACGCACAGTCATGGTAAAGGTATAGTAAGTACGGGGGGTGGTTCAGAATTAGGTTTACACTTTTGATACATAGATAAAAATCTATATGAGGTCATTTTCTGCCTGAGCATGGCTCAAAGTAGAAAATATAAACATCTTTTCTCTTTGCAAAAATGTAAACCTAATTGTCCGCCTAAAATGAACCACCCCGTAAGTACGACCATCAATGGTGACAGGTTTGTAGGCATTCTGGGGGATGTAGGGGACCAACTCTTTGACTTTAATATGTGGCCCCTCGAAAGTTATCGGCTGACCGTCTTCATCTCGCAAACGAAAGCTATTTGTCTCCAGATTGCGATTGCACTTCAAGATGCTGATCCAATCTTTATTCAGACGATCGAGTACAGCTAGAAGATCTGGAGCGAGATACCAACCATCGAAGAGAGCCCAACCAAAGATAAGGGTTCGTTCAACAGCTTTTTCAACCAGTTCACTGGCAATGGTTATCTTGGTCTTAAACGCTTCGTCTAGCCCTCGAAAGGCGGGGTCAGTTAATAGGTGGCTATCCACTCGTTTATGAAAAGCGGTTCGTTCTTTCTTTTTCTTGGGAATCTCAGTCACTGGGAAATGGTTTTCCACAAATGCTTCCCAGTCGGTAAACTCTTCGTACCGTCGGTAGATACTTGCATCGACCGGAAAACGAACAGCGCCACTGACATAGTGACTTGTGACTAAGTTATGAGCCAGTGGATGCTGACCATTGCTATGATTGTAGTGTGTATCGATATACTCGAACAGACTTCCCACGTGTTCACATAGTGTATCGTCAATCGCTAATACCGATTCTGACTCTGAACGTTGGTATTGTGCTGTCTCTGACTTCATGTAACCTATACGCTCATCATTGAGTTTTTTCGGCTCGCCAAGGAGCTTCACTCAAATACCGTGATATATTCGTCTTATCTGCACTATCTAGAATGCAACGGGCAATATTTGCCATGCTTTTGTTGTCCAAGACCATCAGACCCGTCAGATAGTTTTCAAAGTGGCGAAACTGTTTACGATTGGCAAATACTGAACGAAAGGTTTCGCTATGCTCCCTGACCAGTGGCGCTACATTCACTATCGGCAATTGCATCTTGATGGCTCCTTTTTCGCACTTTTTTCTTGATGCAATCTATTGAGATGACTTTTGTCTCTTTTGTCAAATTTGGAAAATATTCATTTCACAACTATCGAGTTAGTAAGTGTGACTTGCCTGAAATCTGGGAGCACAGGGAAAACATCACCCAGTTTGCCACACAAGTCTTCGGCACACAAGTCATTAATGAAATTGAGCGTTACATTCCACCGTCCAATTATTCCTGGCATGCCTTCTCTGCCGTTGGTCCATTCTACGATGGCAGTCAATATGAAACACCTGTTACCTCTGACTTGAGAATCCGCCCGGAGCACAACATTCAGCCATATGGCGTAATGGATATTGTTACTGAGCTATTCAGAGAGAGCTGACTAGACGTATCGTGCAGTTGTGTTGAAAGCGGTAGTTTTCCGTCGCCCTACTAGACATGATAAGGATTCAAAGTTTCTCTTTGAGAAAGAGAACAGTCATCAGGCAGAAATGTTCAATCCTGATGAACTCTAATGATGTCTTGCGCGGGTTAACTTAATACTACTGTGCAGCAATATATTGTGAAACACAAAGGAAATTCGTTATATTTCTGGGCATATTGCTAACAAAACGCAAACAGAATGCAAAGGAAAAATGAGATAGACTGAAGAGCCAATAAAATGAAGCAGTCTTCGATGAAAGGAAATCAAGATGAAACTTGCTCAAGCAGTCAATCAATATGACTACAGCCAACTGGAAAGCCCGCCGCTGCTGGAACTGACAGAAGAGCAACTGGCGGCACTGGCCGACCAACTCCAGGAGTATCATGCCATATATAGTCCATACTTCAGCCATGTGGCTCAGAGAGAGCATGCGTACCACTACATGCGAGGCTTGTTAGACCCCGAAATCAAACGCAAATCGGCCGAGAACATCGCGCTGGCGACAGTAGGAGAATCGGTGTACGCCCCTGCAAAGCTTTGTGGGTCAGAGCGCTGGAGCGGTGAAGCGATGCTGGCGGAACATACTCGACAGACAGGTGAGTTGTTGGGAGACGCAAATGGCGTCTTACTCCTGGATGGGAGCGACATTCCAAGCAAGGAGAAGAGTCAGTGGGCGTCAAGCGGCAGCGGTGTGGCGAACTGGGCAAGATCGCCAACTGTCGGGAGTCTTCCTGGGATATAATAGCTCATGGCTATACCTTACTGAACTGTCGGTTGTATATCCCCAAGAATGGTTTAGTGATGAGTATGCAGAGAAGCGGTACAAAACCGGTCTTCCCACTGACCTGACCTTCCAAACAAAAAATGAATTGGCTTGGTCCATGATTGAGCAGACGCACGCCCTGGTGCGTTGCCCATCCGCTGGATCACTATGGATGAAGCCTTTGGCAAAGATACTCATCTGCTTGACTGCATTGATGGCCAAACCGCTTACAGCTACTTTGCTGAAGTGCCCAAAGAGACTCGTGTCTGGACCTCCAGCCCCAGACCTCATCTGCCCGCATCATCTGGACGCGGGCGCAAAGCTTCCAAGCTCGTCCGGCCTGGTGAACCTACGCCTCTCACCGTTGCTCAACTCGCTGACACCTTCCAGGAGCATGAGTGGCAACAGCATGTTCTCAAAGAGGGCTCCAAGGGCTTCATCGTTGCTTCCATTGCTTGTCGCCGCATTGTCTCTGTCCGCAATGGCTCCCGGTTCTGCTCTCTGGCTCATCGTCCGCCGCAATCCCGATTGCTCTCTGCAATACTTTCTCTCCAATGCACCCCTTGAGACTTCCTTGGATGACTTCGCCACTGTTTCTGCTTTGCGTTGGCCCATTGAAACCATTTTTGAACAAGCCAAGCAGTTTCTCGGACTCAACGAATATGAAACTCGCAGTTGGCTGGTTGGCATCATCATATGACCTTAGTCATTTTGGCCTTTGGTTTCTTGGCTCGTTCTCAGTTTTTCCTCAAATATGATGCCCTCGCTTCACTTTGCCACAGGTTGTTGAACTTCTCCATGCCGTTCTGCCTAAACCTGTCTTGACACTCGCTGAGACTATCGAGCGCCTTCGCTACAAGCAACGTCGTCTTGCTTCCGCTAAACGCTCGCATTATCTTGTGCAAAAATCGAACATTATCGAGCCTTTACTTGATGCACAGTAGTATTAATATCAGGTGAAAAAATGAGAACTGTCGAAGCTCAGCAATTTGTCTATGGTCGCGTGTTTGATAATGGCGTCCGTGGCGGCAGATTTGCCGTTTGCGCGTCATCCATGTCCCAGCAAATGGCGCATGGATCACTTCGTATGTCTACTTTTATTGGTGATTACTTCTCAGATAGTCCTGGATTTTCGGCCTATGCTTTTTCTGGGGTTAGGATTGAAGATAAAGAGTGGATTACCTTTAGCCGTTATCTCTCTATGGCTGAAAAGATGGAGCGTGGACAGCAGTTTTTAGTTCCAGTACACAACGTTGCGCTCTCCCTAAATCAGTTCTTAGAAATCCACTGTGATCTTCAA
>JAHBNG010000070.1 GCA_019217005.1 Chloroflexi bacterium TSY | reverse complement strand
CAGCAGCCAACGCGATCCGCGCGGAAACGACATTGCTGCGACTCATCCAACTGAACCGATGCGCCAACACCAACAACAGCGATATCCATTTCGTTGCGCGGGATAAAACGTAGATAGGCAGCGCCAAAGCCAGCTGGAGGCGCTGCCATATCCATATAAACCAGAAATTCCTCCAGCCCGCTACATTGCGGCCTGGTGCAGTGCAAAAATCTTCGACAGCGACTTGACGCTGCCCATTTGGTCCCGCAATTGTACAAGTGGCGCTGTAGGCAATGAGCGCAGGAATCGAGTCAGCCGCGGGCGAAGCATTGCAGAGATTGCCTCCCATACTTGCCCGTCCTTGAATGGCGGTCCCGCCGATGAGCGATGCAGCATCCATCAAACCGGGATAGGCGGCAGCAACTTCTGCGTCATCATACATACGATGACAAGGCACGGCGGCGCCCAAACGCAGACCACTACTTGCACTGTAGGTCATCTGGGTGGTTTCCGGAATTTGTTTGACATCAACGACTGTACTGGCATTCATGCGACCTTCGCGCAGTGCCACTAATAGGTCTGTTCCACCCGCCAATACGCGTGCAGTTTCGCCGCCTTTTTGGAGGGCAAGAACGGCATCATCAATGCTATTTGCTGTTACGTAATCGAATGCTTGCAAGGGTATACCTCCTTTGAGAGTGGGTTATCGATATAAAATTAGCTGTCTATGCCCAAATAACTAATAATTAATGATTGGCGATTAATTGTTAGTTATTTTCTAGCTTTTTTGTCCAAGAATCTAGATTTATCAGGCGAGATAATGAGTTAAGAAAATATCCGAAGATAAGATTAAAACTTGATCGTCCTTCGTCTATACCATTTTGATTCTGGCTTGTTCAGGTTAGGGTTTAGGTTCCCGACAAGCATGAGGTGTCTGGTTTGCCAGTTGCCAAGGTCAGATAGTATAAGTGTACAGCAGGGTTGTCTAGTTGGTCAAAAGGGATGGTGGCTAGCGGTTAGTAGCCGATAGCTGACGGCTGATAGCTGACGGCTGATAGCTGGATAGGGAATGTAAGTATAGCCAAAATTAGATACAAGGAGAAAGGGCGATGAAAGTGATGCAGCTGATTAGGATAGGGCTTTATTTGGCGTTTGTTTTGACTGGATGCGTGGGTGTTTCACTACCTGTTGCAACGCCTTTGCCCAGGCAAGAAGGAACTGTGCCAGAACAAAAACCTTCAGATGCCCAAGAGATGGGCGTGCCTCTCAGACATCGTTATGTGGAATTCGAAGATGATGCTGGGGTAACGTGGCAAGGAGAACTGCTGCGTTACTCTGAAGAGTCGGTTCAGATTATACAGCCAATACAAAGTGGCGGAATGGTCGCGGTACGACTCGCTGCACCAGAATTTATTGACGACCCAACACATTTGTCCACTACCGTAGAACCAGCCATTGAATCAGTGAACACAAATCCACCTGATGTCGAGATCCTCTTCGTCCGTGCCCGACAGAGCGCAAATGATACGTGGTCTTTTGATGTGACGCTCAATCACCCCGATACCGGCTGGGAAGATTACACGGATGGCTGGCATGTGGAGACGCCAGAAGGAGAAATTCTTGGCACTCGCATATTGTTTCATCCCCATGTCAACGAAATGCCCTTCACCCGCAGTCTTGGAAATATGACGCTTCCAGAAGATGTCACAGAGATACGGATTCGGGCCCACGATCTGATCAGCGGATACGCGCCACAGACAGTGACCGTTCCCCTCGACCGCTCTGGCGAAGGCGAGCGGTACCTCGTTGAGCGAGAATAAGGACGAGGTGAGTGGGCGACAAGGTAACACCTCCCCTCGTAGGTCATCGCCTCCGGCGTGACTGACGTAGTAAACCCACAATCTTCCAAAAACAATAGGTGGCTCATGACCAGTAACTTACAACTAAGGCAACTCGGCACAACAGCAGTCAAAGTCTTGCCCTATGGATTGGGAGCAGCACACATTCCTGAGGGTGGGAAGAAGGTGGCCATTGCGACTGTCCGCAAAGCCATCGAGCAAGGTGTTCAGTTTATCGATACGGCACCGCTTTACAGCGCGGGACGTTCAGAGCGGTTTATCGGTCAGGCCCTAACGGATGTGCCGCGTGAGAGCTATGTCTTGGCAACCAAAGTGGGGAAGCTAGTCCTTCCAGGCGAGGGATTCCATATCGATTATAGCCGTGACGGTATCTTGCAGAGCCTCGAAGAGAGCTTGCAACGATTGAAGCTCGATTCAGTTGATATTCTCCACATCCACGATCCCGATGACCACTATCGTCAAGCACTCGATGAGGCATTTCCCGCATTGGCTGATTTGCGTAGCCAGGGCGTCATCAAGGCCATTGGATCGGGCATGAATCAATGGCAAATGTTGCGTGATTTTGCGCGCAATGCCGACTTTGACTGTTTTCTGCTTGCGGGTCGTTACACCTTGCTGGAACAGACTTCACTCGACTTTCTCGATCTCTGCCTCGAAAAGCAAATCGGCGTGATTTTGGGTGGTGTCTATAATAGTGGCATTCTGGCCAGTGACCTGCAGGCCGATGCAACGTACAATTACAGAGCTGCACCATCAGACATATTGGAGAAAGCGCGCAAAATCAACGCAGTCTGTGGTCGCCACAATGTACCGTTGAATGTGGCGGCGCTAAAATTCCCGCTGGCTCATCCAGCCGTCACATCGATGGTGATCGGAGCCGAATCACCGAACCAAGTGATCGCTAATCTAGCGGCCCAAAAACGGGAAGTTCCAAACGATTTATGGGCGGAATTGAAGAAAGAGGGATTGATTGAATCGAATGCGCCCGTAGCATCGTAGAAGGAGAAATCATGCTTGATACCTATCGCAGCGACCACGGTGGAAGTCTGACCAGCGAACAAGTAAAATTCTATGATCGAGAAGGTTACCTTGTTTTGGAAAACCTACTCGACGAGGCTGACTTGAGAGCAGTCAAAATATCGATGAATCAGCGAGTGGATGAGATTGCCGATGCACTGGTCGAATCTGGATTGATCACAGACAAACGGGAGAATCGTCCATTTGATCGACGCTTGGCTGAACTCTTTGAAGGGTTAACTGATGCCGACTTTCTGACATTTGGGCGTAGTTGGCGCGACCGTCTACCGGACTATTTTGATCTGATGTCCAATCCCAAAATACTGGATGCTGTTGAGTCATTAATCGGTGGCGAGATTTTCTCCAATCCCGTCTACAACACCCGACCCAAAGTACCCCACGTTGCCGCGGGCGCCGTGCCTTGGCATCAGGACAAATCCTACTGGCCAGGTGCCAACGCCAACCCCGTGATCACTGTTTGGGTCTCGCTGGTCGACTCTACTCTGGAGAATGGCTGCTTGCACATTATGCCCCGCACCCATCGCCAAAAGATCCTCTCCTGGCACAGAGAAACCTATTCGGGCACAGGCTACACAGAAGTTGATGAGGAACATCTGGGGCCCGAAAAGCAAGCATTGGCCCTGCCCGTCAAGACTGGCGACGCAATTCTCTTCAACGATCGCTGCATCCACATGTCGACCCCCAATCGCTCCAAACAAGTACGCTGGGCCGTGGATCTGCGCTATCAACCGACAGATCAGGATCCGATGCCAGAGCACGGCGCTGGCTTTCTGGCGCGGAGTTATCTCTATCCGGAACGGGTTGCGACATTGACGGATTGGTTGGCAGGGCGGCCGGAGCACTGCGTAATTGGTGAAGTCGCGTAAATTGTCCGAAGTTTAAACGATGTGGCTATTAGGTCAACAAGGATGAAACCATGTTCCGGCATATATATCTCCTGATTCTGTATTTGTTCTACATGGCGCTCATCTTTACGAAACTTACTTATGCCCAATTCGAGGAGGGTGATAAGAGCTGGACGTTGCGTCGCCCGCGCTCCACCACGAGATCTTTTCATCGCATTACCTGATTTTCCACAATGGAGTGTGTAATTCCATCGGGGAATATCTATTTCGAAACAAATGATGGAGGGCAGAGCTGGTCATGAAAAGAGCTGATATCAAGAGTTGTCGATGATGAAGAAATTCCAAACTTCATGAGCGCTATCAGCTGTCCGACACTAGACATCTTCATAAAGCAAATCTGTGGCAAACGAAGCCAGATATGTTTTGCCAAACAGTCTTAAGATGTCAGACAAAGCTGCACGACTGCAACGACTCTGGACCTTGGACTCCACCACCTTCCTAGTCGGTTTGAGGCGCAGCTTTGCTAGATTTCTGTATCAGCGTGGGCGCATTTGGTTCAGTGCTCTGCAGCGTTGACGGTCGAAAATCATGGACAACTCTCGATCCAAAATCGTTTTTTTTCGTTTAATGATATAGAAGAACATCTCAGCAGCATTACTTGCCCGTCACAAAAGGGTTGTCTTGCAGTAGGTGATTCTGGAATTGCAGTGATCACGGAGGATGGAGGCGATAGCTGGATAGCTCAGCAAACGCCTGCCTTGTCTGCCTTAAGGGGTGTAGACTGTCTCTCGTTGCGGCTTTGTTTTGCAGTGGGGAACCTTGGTGCACATATAATATAGTGGAGTAAAATTATATCCTCAAAGGAGTTCTTATGTTGCGTCGATTCAATTCTTCTGGTCCATGTAATCCAGATCAGCACTATACGGTGATGCGTGATGCACTCGTGGCCCGCGGCCAGAAATTAGTGGATCAAGGTCGCTATTTCACGATTTTTGCCCCAAGATCTGATCACTGCTTTTCGGCCCCATATCAACGGCGAGGCAAGACATTATGTCGCAGCTCACGACACATTTCAGGATTATTTAGCGTCTGATGGTCTCAACCTACATGCCATCTTGGGCAAATATCGAGATTATGTGCGCCGCCGTGGCTTTCGCGCATTTGATACTCAACACTTAAAGGAAGGTGCGTGGCACTATTCACTTGACGGTTTCATCAATTTTTTTGTTGAGGCATGGCAAGGGGAAACGTTTGTCGAAGTTCCTAGCGGACGCGGGCGAACTGATATCCTCATCTTGTTTCAGCAACACAAATATATCATTGAAACCAAGGTGTTTGTCAACCATACCCGCTTTCAAAATGGTAAGGTTCAATTAGCCGACCATCTTGAATCCGAAAAGCTTACTGAAGGTTATTATGTTGTCTTCAGCAATAAGCATACCGAGCAAGATACACTTGATTTTGATGAAGAGATTCAGGGAAAACGGATTTACACCTATATTATGCGCACCGATTTTGAGCGCCCCAGCAGCAAAAAAGGTCTGTCCAGTGATGATTAAGAAATCTATATTCAGTAGACCGCAATCGTGTCATTCCGTTCACGTAGTGGGTGCATCGCACCAACGAAGTGAAGAATCTAACGATTGAGGTTTACTGATATTCCTTACCGACTCCGTAACAGATTCCCGCCTAAGGTCACAAAGGCTGTCACCATGCGAGTCAGTGTGCCCAACAAAATAATCGGCACACCATAGGTCAAGAGATCGGGTGCATGAAACCGGATCGGAAGGTCGCTGTAGGTGATGCTGATCTGAAAATCGGCGGCGGCAAGCTGCTGAATGAGCCCCAAGCTCTGTGGATCTCGGAAGAGTGCATCAACCAAGTAGACCATCCAAATGGCTATAATCATGCCAATCAATGCAAAGATCAAGCCCGCGACTTTGGCAATTCCAAAGCCGGGGTGGTTCATTTTAGCTGGATAGATAGGTTTACACTTTTAGAAACAGAAAGAACGTTTATATTCTCTGATTTCGCCGGTTCTCAGAGAGAAAACGGTCTCATATAGATTTTTGTCTATATATCAAAAGTGTAAACCTAATTTTGAACCACCCCCCAAAGCCTTGGAAAAATTCACGAGAAATCGATGATGTCTGTTCGCTCATTTGGTTGAGTCCTTATGATAAGTTGGTATGATAAATTGGTATAGTAGTGCAGAATATGCGCTGTTTCCCTAATTATAGCTTGAAACTCTGTCGGCTGCATGACCTAAATCTGGTAATTTGCGCCTTTTTGGCTGACAAGAGGAAATATTGCGTGTTGTGTATTGCGTGGTGCCAACTGATGATCTGGTTTGCTGCTTGTTATTACTGGGGAGATTGATACAGGGTTCCACAAAATGCATTCAGCACAATCAATTTCGCAACTATACTTTGCTCTGTATGAAAACGGGAGTTTAGTTTCTCTGGTAGGACTTCGGAAAACTCCAGTTTTCATCACAACCGCTGTATAGTATCACCCAACATGCTTTCATCACTCTATTTTATCGATAACCAATAAGCCTGTCCCCCAGAAAATTTTCACGGAGCCTTCCCATGTCCCAACAACCCAACATCCTCGTCCTTATGTCTGACCAGCAGCGATTGGATACGGTCAGCGCCTATGGTTTGAATGAGATCGTACGCACGCCCCATATTGATGGCATTGCAGAGCGTGGCGTACGCTTTGACTATGCCTTTACACCGACAGCGATCTGTTCTCCAGCCCGTGCTTCTTTCTATACCGGTCTCTATCCACATCATCATGGTGTGACGGGCAACGGCTTGTGCATTCGTGAGGGGATTCGTGGTTTCAATCAATATCTGGAAGAGGCTGGATATGTCTCTGGCTACGCGGGAAAGTGGCACATCGATGAAGGGCGAGGGCCTTCCGAGATGGGCTTTAGGGGGCAAGACTTTATGGGCTATGCCTTTCCAGGGTCTGGATTGTTGCCGGGACTGCAATTTGGTGCGAAACCACGAGGTGGCAATCCCTATGCTGACTACCTGGAAGAAAAGGGGTTCGGTCTGCCCACCGTTTCGCATCGCTATGTTGGAACCAATCCAGGCTGTAGTGCTCAGGAGATGTTTGCGCTGCATGAAGGGCCGGTCGAGTCCTGTGTTGAATATTTTGTGGCGCACGAATCCATCCGGGTCATGGAATCGTTGGTCAATCAGGAGAAGCCATTCTTTTTGTGGGCCAATTTCTGGGGTCCACATACGCCCTGCCTAGTGCCAGAACCTTACTTTTCCATGTACAATCCAGACGATATTCCTGAACATCCCAGCTATTGTGAAACCTTCGAGCGTAAGCCACGCGTGCAGAGCATAATTGAGCGCATGTGGGGACTGGGTGATTATGGTTGGCGAGGCTTTCAGGAGATTGCGGCTCGTTACTACGGACACTGCACGCTGATTGATGATATGGTGGGTCATGTCCTGAGCGCGTTAAAGCGATTGGGTCAATTGGAGAACACGATTGTGATCTACACTGCCGATCATGGAGATTGTCTGGGTGCGCATAAGCTGATCGAGAAGGGAGCGTTTGCGACGAGTTCATTTATCTGCATGAGACATTGCCGTCGATGTTAGATGCTGTTGGGCAACCGGTGCCCGATGATCTCGACGGCAAATCATTTCTTTCTGGTATATTGGGCAAAGCATCAACAGATGGTTGGACAAATGAGCGTGATGACGTCTACTGCGTTTTTGATCGTCATTTTACTGTGGCCAACCAACGGATGGTGCGCACCAAAACACACCAATTTACGTTCAATTCCAGTGACATTGGTGAACTGTACGATCTCCAGGTCGACCCTTATCAGCTAGACAATCGCTATGATGATCCAATGTATGCCAGCGTGCAGAGGGATCTGATGAGACGGATGGAACAATATATGACAGAATTGGGTGATCCAGTCTTGGGGTGGTACCGACGTATGAGTCCGGTCTATTAGCCGCGGATTTGGTAACAGATCAAGCGGATTTATTGTCCCTATCTTTGAAAAAATATTCTGTCTTATAGAGACGCCTCTTAAACTTCAGATAATCGAACAGTTTTCTGTCGAGAGACTATTGTCCGAAGTTTAAATGATGTGGCTACTACGTCTGATAGCCCGGATTGACCACGGCCATCGGTGCTTCGCCATTCCAAACGCGTTGCAAATTCTCGAAGATGAAAGCACCGCGCCGTGGCCATGTATCGCGCGTGACACCTGCAGTATGTGGGGTTAACAATACATTATCCAAGTCAAAGAGTGGATTGTCGAGAGCTGGTGGTTCTGCCTCCAATACATCCAGCGCGGCACCAGCAATTTGATGGTTGCGCAACGCCTGGATCAGGGCAGTCTCGTCGACGACGGGGCCACGACAAGTATTGACGAGCAAGGCATGAGGCTGCATGAGAGCCAGTTGCTCTGCGCCGATTAGCTTGTCTGTGTCTGGCGAAAGCGGAACGTGAAGCGTCACGATGTCTGACTGTTGTAATAGCTCGTTGAGAGGCGTTTGTTGAACATTGAGCGCTCGTTGAATTTCCTCAGCAGGTGGAAATGGATCGTAGAAGAGCAGCCGTGCGCCCCATGGACCGAGCAGTGTAGCAAGCCGTTGGCCAATCTTTCCCAAGCCGACAATCCCAATTGTCTTGCCTTCAATGGTATAGGTTGTCTGCCCCGAATCAATGGCGCGCCATCCATCATTGCGCACATTTGGATCCATTTCGCGAAAACGGCGATAGTGAGCCAAGATCATCGCAATCGTATGCTCCGCCACGTCGATGGCATTGGTCCCCCCATTGTTGGCAATCGGAATGCCCAACTCATTGCAGAGTCCGATATTCATCTGATCAAACCCCGCACTGACCAACTGAATAAGCTTTAGCTGGCGGGCGGCACGCAACGCATCATCCGCAATGCGGCTTGGGAAGAGTATCAGTAGATCCAAATTTCAGGTTTTGAGAGAGAATTCTGGCTAAACAGTTGACATAAATACAAATTTGCCGGTCGATATCTAGTTTTTGCGTTAGATTTGGGCGATTTTCAGATATGAAATAGGTTGTTTTCTGTAACCGAAATCTGAATAAATGACTCCAAAATCCCTGCAATCTCGACTGAAAATAGCCAAAAACGCCAAATTTGGATCTACTGAGTATGACAAAATCAGTCTCTGCTACAAGCTCGATCGTCTGTTCATCAGGTAAGTTTGGCGGATGAATCGCAACGTGAAAATCAGCAGGGGCATTTCGGGTAATTAGTTCGGCGATTTCTTGGTCTAACGATGTGAAAAAGAGTACACTGGGCATAATCACTCCATGATTCGTTGTACGTTCAGTGAATAGTAGATGGCGGATGTGAGTATAAAATCATCAATCCAAAGGAGATCCCAAATGACCGTTTTACTTGCAGAAATGACGCGTGATCAAATTGCTAAACTGGCGCCGAATGCAGTTGCCGTGCTGCCGACGGCTTCAGTTGAGCAGCATGGACCGCACCTACCTGTCATCACAGATACACTCTTGTGTGGCACAGTTGCAGAGCGGGCAGCGCAAGCAGCAACAGAGTCTGCCTCTAGCAACGTTTCGATTGTTGTTGCCCCCGTGCTTTGCTACGGAAATTCACACCACCATCGACCTTTTGCCGGTGTTCTTTCGTTGACCAGCCAAACGTTCATGACCGCCGTGACGGAGGTGCTGGAGGGCCTTGCGTTGAGTGGCTTTCGTAAACTCGTTGTGCTCAACGGCCACGGCGGCAATACGGATTCGAATGCGGTTGTGGGCCTCGATTTTCCCAATCGCCTCGGTCATGAAGTTTCTATTGCCACGGCAGCTTATTGGGACATTGCGCGTGCCGCACTAACGGAGAAAGGGCTCTTGGAAGATTGGCTGATTCCCGGTCATGCTGGACAATTTGAGACGGCAATGGTTATGGCGATTCGGCCCGAGCTGGTAAACGAGGACGGTTTAACACAAACTCAACCTGTCTCACGAGAAGGGGCAGGACTCTTTGCACCGTTGGCTGGTGCTACGATCCAGAAACATGGCGTTTGGGCTGCTGGTTCCGGGTATACTGACGAGCCAGCGAAATCAACCGCCGTGCAGGGGAAAGAGATTTTAGACGTTGTCGTGAAGCGGGTGGCAGAGTTTCTAACGGCATTTGGTCAGATGTAAGAGATGAACTTACATTCAATCATGAAGAGCTTGCTGGATTGTTTATCTCTTCTTCAATTCCTTCAAGCTCTTCATGGTTCATGACAATCTCTATTAAACTCAAACGCCATCTCATTCTGATGCAGGGCTTAACTCTTTCCGCGGTTCAGGGTGCGCTTCTGAATGTGTTTCCCGTGCTGGGAACATGAGAGATCCCACAATTGAGAGAGTCAAGACAGCCAAGATGAAGATCAGCGAAAATGTCACGGGGACATGGAAATGGAAGAGAGGCTCGGTGAGCATCTTGGCACCAACAAAGGTCAAGATAATCGCCAGACCCAATTGTAAATAGTGAAACTTATCCACAACGCCAGCCAAGAGGAAATAAAGAGCACGTAAGCCCAAAATAGCGCCCACATTTGAGGTATAGGCCAAAAATCGATCTTGCGTCACGGCAATCACGGCGGGAATTGAGTCGACGGCAAAAATCAGATCGATCCCCTCAACCAATATCAAGACCATCAGAAGCGGAGTCGCAAAGAGCTTGCCATTCTCGCGCACAAAAAAGTTCGCTCCACGGTAGTCAGAAGTCATGGGCAAAAATCGATGCACCATGCGCAGCATCCAATTGTTCTCCAGATCGATGTGCTCATCGTCCCGTTGGAGCGCCATGCGGATGCCGGTGTAGATCAAGAACGCACCAAAGAGATAAATCACCCAAGGGAATCGTTCGACAGCGCTCACCCCCACGAGAATAAAGATTGCCCGCATGATCAGGGCACCCAAAATTCCCCAAAAGAGCACACGGTGCTGGTAAGCTGGTGACACGTTGAAAAATTGGAAGATCACCACGAAGACAAAAATATTGTCGACGCTGAGCGATTTTTCAACAACGTAGGCTGTTAACCATTCAAGAGCAGGCACTTGCCCAGCATATACATAAATGCCGCCACAAAATACCAATGACAAGAATATCCAAAATGCACTCCAAAGACCGGCCTCTTTTAAGCTAATCGCATGTGCATCTCGCTGAAAAACCAATAAGTCAACGAGCAATAAAGCAACAACAACAATATTAAATACTATCCAAAACCAGATGGTTACTTCCATGATATTTACGCATCCTCCACAAGTCTACGCAACTCTTCACCATTTTGCTTGAACCATGAATACAGAATACTAAAGTCCGTTCCAATACAAAAGTGGCGAACACCCAAATCAAGATAATACTCTGCATCGCTGGGCTTTCCGATTTCCGCTCGGGGTTGGATGCCCATCTTCAATGCAGTTTTAATCACATGTTTTTCAACTTCTATAATTTCATCTGATGCACGTTGGCCTGCCTTTCCGACGCTCATGCTATAATCTGAGCCGCCCCACTGAACCATATCTAGTCCGGGCAAGGCCAAAATTTCCTCCAATTCTTCTACAGCGCCCTTCTTCTCAATCATTAGCATCACAACAACGTCTTGGAGAGCCTTCACATAATCCGGGCTTCCACCATATCCCATATAAGCATGGCGGCGTGTACCAACCCCAAACTCACCCTGATCTTCCGGTGTATCTGGTCGCGCTGTTGCAATCGCAGCTTTTGACTCAGCAACGTTGTGGCAGTCCGCATACAAGACGCTCTGAAAACCAGAGCCGATGGCGCGCTGTGCATAGAATCGGCTCGGTTCTTGGTCCACCTTAATCATCATACCCAAATCATGTAACTCCGCGGCCCGACAAAGATTATCCAGATCGTATAGGTCATACGGTGCATATTCAGCCACAAACTCAACATAATCGAACATCCCCGTATAGCCAATCGCTTCAACAATCGATGGCCAGGTTGAATGAATATGAGTGGATAAACTTGGTTTGTTGTTGTTTAGCAATTCACGAAGCTTGTTCGCTCTCATAAGGTTCCTCTATTATAATTGATTGGGACGATTCATACAGCGCTTGTGATAGAAACCGTAATTTTCGACAAATCGACAAGGGAGACAGACGACGGTTTTCATACAGAGCAAAGTATAAGTGTAAGAATCAAATTAACCATTAATACCTTATTTTTGCGCAACGAGAGCGTGATTCTATTCGTTCATGCAACTAGAGGGGGTTTCTAATCGGCCTCTAGATAGGATTTCAAGCAAATCAGAAGGTCACGAGAATAAGGATGTGAACTTAGCAGGTCAATCCGTGAAAGTGAGCCGTTCTGAAAAGAGAGAAAACCAGGTATTTGTAATAGATCTCGAACAATTCGTTTCTGCCGGAAAGGTTCAAATCTAGTATCCACGAGAGCTTGCTGATGGAAATGGCCTATCAAATTATGCGCCAAATCAGCCAAAAGGATAAGAGATTTTTGAGCTAGAAATAGGGTCTTGCGACGAGAAGCTAAGTGTAACCCCATTTTATCATTACGGAATTGTTCGATTTCAGCCGCACCTCGATTGTCATAATATGAAATGAAGTGACGCTTGGATGGCAATTTGATGGTCGAAATGTAGTAACTGACACAAATTTGCTCGTTTTTCACTCTTTTTTTGAGAAAAATGCGTACAGGGCGATTAAACTTGATAGGGGATGGAATTTCAGCCAGAAAGACGTCACCGCAAGGATCCCATCGAGTCACCTGTTGCGCCCACAGATGGGCACGACGGTTGGAGTTGCCCTTCATCATAAATTGATAGTTGCGGTTGAGCAGCCACCGAATATTTTCTTCACTACCTGCACCGCCATCGGTGCGCCAGACGACTCGCTCGCGTTTTTCTCGTCTAACTCTAATGAACTTTCCGTGGCAAGCACGGCTGGCTGAAACGATGGAGCTGTATGCTGACTCCTGGATAGAGGTCTGACCAAACCGTTTCATGGTATTTAACCGAACTTACACGGACCAATTGGCGTCCCGTTGCGTTTTTTTGCCGCTAAAATAGCCTTTTTGACTTTTCTGTGCCTTTTTGCCGCATGGTAATCCGGATAGGTCAAAGTCTAACCACAAGAACCCTCGCCAATCGTGGTTGTGTATTTGGCTTAGAGGCTTGCAGATTTCGCTGACCGCACTCTACCGATATTCATTAGAGTTAGGGCGTCTAATGTACGAGACATATTTGATTGCTCACTAAGCTGCTCCATCCCATAAATTTTCGCAAGGAGTCTTTCTGGTCTGACCTTTGTATTGAACTCAGTCAGCGTTGCGCAACCACATAATATGCTAACCAGCACCTGTTCCAACTTACTTGCTGGTGTATATTCATACGTTTTGACCGGTATTTCGATCTTCTTCAACGCAGTTAGCACTTTCTCTTGATGGTAGTGTGCCAGCAACGCAGCTAATGGTGCATACTGAGTATTGCTGATCTCGTTCGTTAGTCCGAATTCTATTGCCATGAATGCCTCCTTGGATCGGGTATCTCTAATGAATTTCTTTGAGGCTATCCTTTTTTCGGCATTTTGACGAATTTGATCGAATAGAATCAGGCTCTTATTGCGTCAACGAATAGAATTCCCTTCCCGTTGCGCAAAAATAAGGTAATAAACACGAAGTAGCCGAGTCAATGATTAAAACAGTGTGTCCCAAAGTGTGTAAATAGAGACTGCTTAGTCAGAGAACCGACTCAATTTACATACTTCGTGGTACACATCCATGATTAAATGGTGAACAGAAAATCATCTGCACGAATATTCATTCGGAACTATGGGGAAAATAGAAATCCATCGGCTGGGGGTAGTCGATAGATCAGCGACGTATCATATCATCCATCCTCATACACCGCAACCAGTGGATGATAGTTCAACCCGTTTCTATGAATCTATAAAAGCCGGAATTATATCACACATTCTGGGGTGGTTCAAAATTAGGTTTACACTTTTGATATATAGACAAAAATCTATATGAGACCGTTTTCTCTCTGAGAACCGGCGAAATCAGAGAATATAAACGTTCTTTCTGTTTCTAAAAGTGTAAACCTATCTATCCAGCTAAAATGAACCACCCCCACATTCTATCAAGAAAAACAATTCAAGGGAAACCGATATGATCATTAATTTAATTGAACCAATTGTCGTCCACGTCAATCACCGCGGAGACTGGATCTTTGTGCTCGTCCACACAGACACCGAAATCACTGGGCTGGGCGAAGCAAGCCATAGTGGAAACGACGCGCTTCTCCTATCGGTGCTCGAAAGCTTTGCCCAACGGTTGATTGGTCGTGATCCACGTCAAATTGAAGCGATCTGGCATGAACTGGCACGCGTAAATGGAGGGCGCATTGCCTATACGGCATTGAGCGCCATCGAACAAGCTCTCTGGGATATTTTGGGACAACACTTAGATGCGCCGATTCATACCCTCTTTGGGGGAGAGATGCGGCAACGTCTACGACTCTATGCCAATATCAACCGTCATGTTCGAAACCGAACACCAGAAGGCTTTGCCCGAGCTGCTCAACAAGCTGTTGTCGAAGGCTTTACGGCCATTAAGATTGCTCCATTTGATGAGCTTCAAGCCCCCAATCACGTGCGAACAGGGCCGCAAGCCGCTTGGCAGAACGGTGTCGCACGCGTCCGCGCCGTGCGTGCCGCCATCGGCGACGAGATAGAATTGGCCATCGACTGCCATAGCCGTATGGAACCATCAGAAGCAATCGCTGTGGGCCAAGAACTCATCGATTGCAACCTCTTCTGGTATGAGGAGCCTGTACATCATCGCCATCCAGACGGTTTGCGTCGGGTCGGCGAAGCCTTACCCATGCCGATCGCTTCGGCCGAAAGTGTCTTTGGTCTCGAAGGCTTCCGACCCTTTCTCACTGAGCGAATTGTCGATGTACTCATGCCGGATGTCAAGCATGATGGAGGACTATTGGAAACGAAACAGATTGCCGCCGCCGCGCGGATGCATCAGGTTCTTGTTGCTCCTCACCAACCGGCTGGACCAGTGGCTAGCGCGGCAACAGCTCAGGTTGTCAGTACAATCCCAAACTTCTATATCTTAGAATATGCCTGGGGTGAAGCAGATTGGCGAGCCGATCTACTGACACCAGCCGAACGAATCGAAGATGGTCACCTCATTCTGCCCGCTGGACCAGGCTTGGGTCATCAACTCAATTGGGATGTTGTGGAAGCGCATCGAATCGAGAAGGCCAAGAACGTTGATTCATCGAAAGTGCAGCCTAAAAAGCCGTAAGGTCTGACGAGCATCAAGATTTGGTTAGTTGGTAATCAGCCGAACCATGCAGTACTCATCGTTTCGGCCAGATGGCATGAGTTATTTGTTCGTGATGCGGAACAAACAGCTTGTAAATGGACGTAGGACTTTCCCCCCTTTTGGTCACAAAGTCTTACCCCCCTTTCAGAGTAAGGTAGTGAGCAACTAGGATTTGTACCATAAATTGCTCGACTAAATACGGGCTTGTTCAGGTCAGTTCTCGTCGCACCGACTTGAAGCTCTCGAGCAGGTGGGGTAAGACTTCGTGACTAGATCGGGGTAAAGTCCTACGTCCATTTACAAGCTGTTTGTTCTACGAATAGTCGAAACGATGACCTGCTCTATGGTCTTTTGCTGATATCACAATGCCCAACACACACTACGTTGCACTTCTAAGCTGGCCGCAGTTCCCCCAATGCATACTGCCCCCGTTCGATATACTCACTCTTGGGACTTTCAATCCGACCATACCCTTGCCAGAGCTTAAATCCAAGAAGATCAAGTAGCTCTTGGGGTGCATCTTCTAACACCTCGGGCGCTGTGCCAAGGACTAGATTCTCCTGCTGTCGAAATTGTGGGGCACAGAAATAACTCAGCGTACCCAGGCGTGGGGCGTCGGAGATATTGGCGCCAGTGCTGTGCCAAGTACGTGCTTCAAAGACAACCGCTGTCCCGGCTGATCCCTCTGCGGGAAGCCACTCGGCATCCTGATCCAACTCAGGATCTGGCTGACGACCGCTTTGGTGGCTACCCGGCACAATGCGGGTTGCACCATTTTCTGCCGTAAAGTCACACAACATCCACATGACGTTGCAAGCCACGGCTGGCGCAATCAACGGCTGGTCCATGGTCTCATCGCCCCCAACATGATGACCGCGGAAGCTCTCCCGCGTCATCGACCCAGGCCGCACCAGTGTCTTCTCTGGCTTGGCAGGTGGTGGCATCCACCACTGATCGGTGTGCATCGTCATCACGCCTCCTGGGTTGGCAATGTTGGCTGTAAAGCTCGAGAGAAGATAATCGTCACCAAGCACATGTCCGACAAGTTCACGCACTTCCTCATGAAGCAATAACTCGCGGAAGACGCGTCCTTTGTTCACCAGAAACCAGACCCGCTGATTGATGCCCGACCGATTGGGACCGCCGTCTTTATAAGCAAGGTCTTGTTCTAACTCAGCCGCAGCCTGCTCTTCAAGCCGCGTGCGCAATGCCGCTACTTCGCTACTGGTAAGCGCCTCGGCCAACATGCAGTAGCCAAATTCGTCCAGATGTGATTTGGCCAGTGCCAGGTCACGAGTCGGTTGGGGATAAGAATTATTTGTCATGAAGGTTCCTCCAGAGTTATCACGATGGGGTTGGTTGTCAGAACGCAACACGCTCATACCTCAATCGGCTCTTTGCGTTCAATACTATCTAACATTGCATCACAAATCACCATGGCACGATAGGCGTCATAGAGTGTTGGTACGCTTGTTTTGCCGGACTGAACGGCATGGGCAAATGCCTGCATTTGGTGCCAGTAGCCGCCCCGCTTTTCAGCATTGTCGCGGACAGCGGGCGCCCAGTAGTGACCGGGAATTCCAGGGGTCGGTCCATAACCGCTTTCATCCGTGTGCGGCTCGAAATGCAATGTATGCAGATCGACCAAGCGTAAATGGGCGCGGGCATCGCCAGCCGCTTCGAGTTTGCAAGTCCAGTTGGGCGTGCAGCCCGTGAGAGTAATGGTACCCGTGGCACCGCTCTTGAAGCTGGCAACAGACGCAATGGAGAAGCGCCCTTCGGCACCAACCGAATGATCTGCATAGATGCTTGTGATTTCGCCACCGATGTGGCGCGCCAGATCAACGGCATGGGTGGATTGGAAGATCATATAAGTCCAGCCAGTGCGATAATCCGAGGTTTCGGGCCACATGGGGCTGGGCATAAAATAGCGGCTTTCGACAAAGAGCAATTGCCCAAATTCAGGTGTGGCCATTAGTTCCTTGAATTTACGAACACCAGGCGCGTGACGCATGTTGTGACCAATCTGTGTCAGGACACCCTTTGCTTTAGCCAATTCGACCAATTCCTCGGCCTGAGCTGGAATTCGCGCCGGCGGTTTCTCCATCATCAGCGGTAGTCCGGCCTCGAGGATTTGCTTGCCGCACGTGTAGTGCATATCGGGCGGGCCGACCACGATCACGGCATCCAAATCTTCCTGATCCAACATTGCGTCAACCTTGGTATACCAATGTTTTGCACCAAAAAAGCGCGCATTGCGTTCTGCCAAATCGGCCTGAATGTCGCAACAAGCAGTCAGATCTAACTCGGGAATCGTGGCAAAGTTGGGATACCAGGAAGCCGTTGCTTGCCGTCCACATCCGACAAAGCCAATTCGCACTAGAGAATTTGTCATTTTGGTTCCTCTAAATGTAATAGGTAACAGTTTCTCCTATGACCAACGTGTCTAGGCCTTGCTCGACGGAAAACAGTCTCACATCCTAAAACCCATCTCTTCAACCACACCACTTACCATAAATCTAGTACAAAGAGGCATAAATGATTACGCAGATAGAGCCTTGCCCTTGTAGGTCCACTGGAAAGGTTTAGCCATAGTTTGGTTGTAGTAGTCAATGAAAGCGAAAACTTTGTTGCGTAAGTCATCAAGAGAAAGAAAAGAACCTTTGCGCAATAGTTTACGGACCAAAATGCTAATCCAGATTTCAATCTGATTCATCCAGGAAGCATGTTTAGGCGTATAGTAGAAGACAATGCGATGTTCTTGATGGGACAAGAATTCGGCACGAGTCTTCATGGATTCGAGGATGCCAGATTTGCCTTTTACACCAAGATCACAGGTGATGTCCGACTCAGCGGCCACGTAGCGAACAAGAGATTCGGAGCAATGGATGTTGAGATTATCAACCACGATATGCCAACGTTTGATGTGAGGGTGTGCCTCAACCATCTGGCGAATATGTGCAACATAATCGTGCTCGGTGCGGGTGGGTTCAGCAGTGACCCAGAGAATGCCACCCAAGGCAACATTGAATGTCAGGATGAAGGCTAAGGTGCCATGACGGATATACTCATGCTCAATGAGACGGTCTTTGCCAGGGACAGTTGGACGATCGGGATATTTCCTTTCGAGGGCTTGAACCCCTGTCTTTTCATCGTTGGAAACAACGAGTTCACCCTTCTTCGCCAGTTCAGAAGCACGGGCATAGAGGTCATTGATGGTTTGGCTCTTCACCTCAAAGAGTTCATCCTTGGGCGTGTTTTGCCAGTAGCGACTCATATGGGGCCGAATTGATGCATCTTTTTTAAAAGCCTCGCCGCATGTCTGGGTGAGATACTTTCTACTATATTTCGCTTGACCAGTTCGTCGGCGATTTCTCGCCCTGTCCATTCGCTGATGGGACGCCCGCACTTCTCTGGCGATTCACAGGCCAAGGCTTCCAGTTGGCATCTTTGGTCTGCCGTGATTACGGACGGTGCCCCAGGACGTGGCAGGTCTTCCAACCTCTCTTGCGCTGTGAGTTCTTCCAGCGGTATCGCTTCTAGAGCTAGCCATCTCTTTTTTCCAGTTGAAGACCGTTTTGCGAGACACGCCCACTTCTAGGCTAATTGTCCCAGAATCTTTACCCGCAGCTGCGTACAAAATTATCTGCGCTCGCTTGACCATCTGTTGGCCCGTTGTGTGCCCCTTGACTAACTGCTCTAGACCTTCTTTCGCTTTTGGGCTTAGTTCGATTTTTTCGGCTTCTGGACCTGGCATCTCTTTTTCTCCTTCTTTGGGATATTATCGATGCCTCCAGTTTACATAACTCCTGCAATTATCTATGTAATCATTTATGCCTTTCTGTACTAGTTGGTTATAAAAAAAGCCGTTATAAGCAACGGCTCAAAACAGAAGGGAATAGATATTTGTGTACGTGTCCCGATCTCTTCGTTTTACAGCGCTAACTGTTACGGTTCGGTCAGCCTCATTCACCTTATAGATAATACGATAGCCATCAACTTTGATTTTTCTTAGATCATCATATTGATCACGTAAAGGTTCACTGATGAGAGGGTAAGGATCAGATGCTAATTCAAGGATAATTTCAATTATTTCGTTTTGAACTCGATTTGGCAATCGACGCAATTGATTCTGAATGCGTTTACTAAATTGCTTCAGCTTGTAATTCATTGCTTAAAGCCATCGTTTTCAATTCCTCGATATTTATATCGGCTACTTCATCCTCACCGCGTGCAACGGCTAGTTCGGCTTCCAATATAGCAATCACGTCCTGAAAGTCTTCGAGCTTCTCGGCCAATCTGTCCCAGGCATCAGTAGAAATCAATACACCAGCCGCACGTCCATTTTCCGTCAGAAAGACTGGTTCAATTTGTGCCAAATCGAGCACGCGATTGTAGTTATTGCGTAATTCACTTACTGGTATAATCTGTGGTGTTGCATTCATTTAAATTTTCACTCTAGCAGAATAATAGCAATATTTTGCTAGAATATCAGTGTCTAACTTAATTGTCAAAATCGGCTGTGGTGTTGTATCCCTTTGACATCTGCTCGATCACCTCAACCGCGTTATTCTTGCAGCTACGTCATTTGAACTTTGAATAATTGTCCGCAACAGCAATTGTATGCTGATTGTATTGTATTGGAGAAAACAGTATGCTACACTCAAATACGTCGCTTTATTGGTTCATTGGTCACACATTTGCGTAGTAAACTATTTGAGAATTGGTCAAGCTTTTGTATGAAGCTGATAATGGTCAATGTACTTATTGCCAGACTCGGGAAGATATAACTGGACAAGCATTAACAACCGATTATATTACTCCACTTGCTCAGAACGGCACGACGGAATTCCAGAACTTGCGTCGTGCGTGCAGACGTTGCAATGAAACAAAAGGTGCTCAAACCTCTGCGATTGATCTTCTGACAAACGAACGTGTTCAACTGTTTAACCCTCGTCAACATACGTGGTCTGACCATTTCGAATGGGATGTGACAGGAATTCGTCTTACTGGGCTTTCAGCCATTGGCCGAGCGACGATTCTGGCCCTTGATATCAACAACGAATTGATCGTTTATGCCCGTCAACGTTGGGTCAATGCTGGATGGCATCCACCGAGATAATTATACCATTTGCGGTTGTAGAGACCATGAATTTATGGTCTCTACAGACCTTAATGATATTAGTCGCCGTTCGTCAGGTAAGCGGTGGCCGCAAATGAGCCCATGGCTGTGCCTGCTCGAAGGCTGCTGCCGCCTGCAAAACGAGTGTGTCTGCATGCCACCGTCCAACGATTTGCAGCGCAGCCGGCAACCCCTCGCTCATCAATCCACATGGCACGCTGGCGGCCGGTTGCCCCGTCATGTTAAAGGGGAAGGTGAAGGGGAGTCGGTCGAAAACGGATGTCAGGTCGGCTCCTTCAATCTGGGTCGGCCAGCCCTCGATAGACCACGCCCCGATAGGCATTTGGGGCGTCAAGAGCAGATCATACTTCTCAAAAAACCGCTGCACCTGCATATAAAAATCTGTGGGCGCAAGCGATGTCTGAGCATGATCCACACCAGAGACTCTGCGTCCTGCCTCGATCATTTCCACCAAGCTTGGTTCAAACCAATCTGGTCGCCGTGCATAGTCATCGGCCATGCGGGCGGCGAAAGAGACATACCAAGACGTCGCTGCTGCTTCGCGCATATCGGGCCAACCCGGATCGACCGACTCCACATGACAACCAAAATCGCTGAAACGAGCCGCGGCTTGACTCGTCAAATCTCGCACATCCGCCTCGACCAATGCATAGCCAAAATCAACGCTCCATGCCACACGAAGGCCGCTCAGGGTTTCGACTGGTTGGGCGCTGGCGTTGGCTACAGCCGCTACATAATCATCTGGTTGGTTATCAATCGTGGTGGGATCTCGCGGATCGGGACCTGCAATGGCAGAAAGCATTAACGCGGCATCAGCTACCGTACGGGTCAAAGGCCCATTGTGAGAACGAGCAGCCCAGATGTCACGGTTGGGCCAATAAGGGACTCGTCCAAATGATGGCTTAAAGCCGAAAACCCCACAGAGAGCAGACGGAATCCGAATCGAGCCAGCGCCATCAGAGCCTTGGGCAAGAGGGCCCATGCCAGCAGCGATTGCAGCAGCCGCTCCACCGCTAGAGCCACCTGACGTGCGATCAAGCTTCCAAGGATTGCGGCAGGGTGGGCCAAGCAAATTGTCACACATGTCTTTGTGACCATAGTGGGGCGTATTGGTTTTGCCCGTGATAATGCCGCCTGTAGCTTTGACGCGCCCCGTCACGGCCCCATCGATGTCAGCAATATTGTCTTCGAAAAACTTGGAACCATATGTACAGCGCAAACCATCAGTTGGTTCCAGATCCTTGATGGAAACGGGCAAGCCATGCAGCAGGCCAAGCTCGTCGCCACGCATAAGAGCCGCCTCCGCTTTGCGGGCCTCGTTTCGTGCCCCCTCATGGTTGATAGCAAGAAAGGCGTTTAGTTGCGGGTTGAGTCTGTCGATGCGTTCAAGAACAGCATCCATCAGCTCAACCGGCGAGAGTTCTCGCGACCGGATTAAGCGCGATAGCTCGGTTGCCGGGGTAAAACAGAGTTCGGTGGTGTTCATTGGTCTTTCTCGTTTCGCTTATCTTAGGCCCTTATATTCTTGGAATGGCCTTGAAGGATGAATCATGCCCGATGTTCACCTGAGTGGCAAATGCATCGATGTCAATATTGCTGCCGCAGACAATTACGCCAACGCGCTTGCCGCGTAACTCTTCCAGGAGGGGACCGATCAATGCCGCGGTCGCGGCTGCTCCGGCGGGTTCTACAGCCAATTTCATTGAGTGAAAGAGCAGATCTTGTGCTTGCTGCATCGCAATGTCTGAGATGAGAACGACGTCATCTACATAGCGCTGACAAAGGCTCATGCTGTAGGGCGCAGCATAGGGTGCACCCAAGCTATCGGCAATTGTCTCGACGGCTTCTATCGACTGAGGCGATCCAGCCTGCAGACTACGACGCATGGTATCGGCACCTTCAGGTTCTACACCATAGACTTTACAGTTTGGCTGCAGCAACTTCACAGCCGTGGCAATTCCTGCGCACAATCCGCCGCCTCCAATTGGCACGATGACTGCATCCAACTCCGGTACTTGTGCGCACCACTCTAGACCCACAGTGGATGTGCCCAGGATGGTGGGTAGACTTTCAAATGGATGGATAAAAAAGCGCCCTTCTTCCTGTTCAATCCGCTCGACCTCGGCAAATGCCTTACTCACATCGTCGACCAAAATTACATCTGCGCCATAAGCTCGACATTTTTGAACGCGGATCGGGTTTGCAGTCTTAGGCATTACAACTTTTGCTGTCGTGCCAACCAAATTGGCAGCAAACGCGACCGCAATCGCGTGATTTCCCGCACTCACGGCAGTGAAACCGCGCAAGCGATCCTCCTTGCTCAATCCAAGAGCATTGATGAGAGCACCACGCGACTTGAATGTTCCTGTATGCTGAAACAGTTCAAGTTTCAAATAAACCTCTGTTTGCTCGCCGACAACCTCTGTTATCTCTTGATTGCGCCATTGCCACACAGGTGTTTCCACAATATAATCAGCGAGATCCTCGCGGGCAGTGCGAATTTGAGCAATCGTTGGTGGATTCATCGAGTATCACTCCTAAATAGTTGGATTGCGGGGGATTTGATGATTTTATTATACTCAAACTTGGAAGAAGAACCCAGATACGAAGTTTGTTTTCATATATTTGCGCGAGCAATATATAATTGTCTCTCTAATCAACAAGCGCAGAATCGATATTCACCAATTTCATCCTCCGCCGAGCGGACGAAGATTGTTTGGTACACCTGACAAACTACTATGCAGACCTTACTAGCAGTGGATCTGGGGTTACGGGCTGGACTGGCCCTCTTTCGCAAAGATCGTCAACTGCTCTGGTATCGGTCGCTCAACTTTGGCTCGATCACCCGTATGAGGAGCGGAGTCTATAGTATCTTGAGCAGTATTCCCAACTTGGGCTGGGTAATTCTCGAGGGCGGCGGATCACTCAGCAAACCTTGGCTACACGAGGTGAAGCGTCGAGAAATCCCGGTACATCAGATCGGTGCTGAGAGATGGCGGCAAGTGCTGCTACATCCCAGGCAACAGCGAAATGGGACGCGCTCCAAGCAAAGCGCGGATGAGCTAGCGCGCCAGGTGATTACATGGGCAAATGGTCCGCAACCTACGTCGTTGCGCCATGATGCTGCCGAGGCAATTTTGATTGGCCTTTGGGGAATGATTGAGGTCGGGTGGTTGGATGGGGTGCCGATAGAGTTCAGGAAATAAGATGTTGGATCCTTTCGAAGCTATCTATCTGCCACTTGCCCCAATATCGTGGATACATCAATCGTTACATCAGGAAATGCATCAGGTTGGACACTATCGCCCGGAAAGAAGCGCTCTCGAATTCGATATCCGTTGGCGGAGGGGTGACGATAGCAGTCCAGCCAACCATCTTGAAGACTAAAGATCCAAACTTCGCTCACATCTGCTGCTGCGTAGACTGGGAGCTTGGTATCCTGATCATAATTGAGAGAAGAATCTGCAACCTCGATAAGTAACAGGACATCTTGGGCTGTTGGATGGGCATCAACGTAGTAATCATCACGCGGTCGCAGGAGCGCTACGTCCGGTTCGGGTTGAGAAAAGGGTGGCAGCTGAATGGGATTCTGAATGCTAATGATTGAACGCCCTTGCAACTGACTTGCAAAATTCGTGTTTAACCGATTCACGCTGGCCACGTGACGAGCTCCAGGTGGACTCATATTGATCAGTTGTCCTTTGATGAGTTCGATCTTGTCATCTTCAGTGAGGATGCCGGATTTAACCATCTGCTCCACTTCACCTACAGAGAGCAGACGGTATTGGACTTGAGCAGTCATATTAGACCTCACGATCAGAGTTGGGTGTAAACTCCTGGTCCAGCTGTGTCTCAAACAGTCGATCAAGCTTATCCAAAAGCGCTAGTCCCTGCTCTCGTGAACCTTGGATTGCCATTGCACGAAAACGAATTTCGGCGTCAAACTCTGCAATTGCAATATTAGAGAATTCTTCCATCAACCGATTGAGGCTCATCTTACGCATACGTGCAATCTCTTTGAGGCGAGCATGTTTATCGTCCGGAAGACGGATTGTTAGGGTTGCCATTTTATATTCCTTCTATGTTTAACAGATCCTCTGGTCGATGAATCTGGATATTGGGAAAGGCTATTTCTGCATTTCGAAAATCGCGTAAGTTATTCGTTACTATAATATTGGCACCACCAGCAACGGCTAATTCAATTAAATGGTTGTCACCTTCGTCTTTTAGATTTGGTCGCCATAAGAAATAAATAGAAACCCACTGACAGACGCTCATAAAAGCATTCAGCAAAACGTAACGTTCATGAACAGGTAATGGACATAGTTCTTCAATTTTTGGGGCAGGTTCAGAACAAGGGATGAGTTAGGTTTACAAAATTGAAATGGGCACGTTAAAAAGAGAATAGGTTAAAGAGCCAGTTGCTGTTGAGGCTGAAGAATGGCATCAAGGGCGTCAGCCAAAGAAGGGACATAGGAATCGGTAGCCAGTTCTAAGGGTGAGTGACCGGAGCGTTTGCCACGTGAGAAGGTGCGATGATTCCAAAAGAGCTGTAAAAGAGCGGCCAACCAATCGGGCAAAGGGCGATGGATTGCAAGAAAGGGCCTGAGCCAAGCATGAAAGGATTCAGCTAGAGAAGAAGCCCGATGGAAGCGATCCAGTGCATGCCAGAAAGCAAGAGCCATAGGCTCAGTAGATCCAAATCTAACGCAAAAACTAGATATCGACCGGCAAATTTGTATTTATGTCAACTGTTTAGCCAGAATTCTCTCTCAAAACCTGAAATTTGGATCTACTGAGGCTGCAATGAGGGAGGGAAAAGCTGTTCAATGGGAAGTTGATGGTCATGGCGATAAGTCCAGAGGTGTGTGATGAAGGCTTCGTACTCAGGTGAGAGGTTCTGGCGGAGGGGAGCCAGGGATAGTTCCAGGCGACGGAGGGGAGCCAGCAATGTAGGTAGATTCTGCTGCAGTTGGGTGGCAAAGTGTGCAATTTCATCGCGGTTCATCTCCATCATAAGTTGGGTGGCAGCCAGAATGGTTTGTTGCGCGGCATCTGTGTTGACAAGCTGCCCGGTCGGTGAAATCGGCTCCAGTGCCTGACGGACCGTTCGGAGAAGCCATGTCCAGTTCTCGTGCAAGTCAACTGCTGTCAGCACCGTTTGGTCGGCAACCTCGAGAGTCACTGTGCATTTGCGTGGTCGCCCAGGGCGACGTGCAGGAGCAGTCTGCTCGTCCAACTCTTGCCAAGCTACGTCACGGTCGGTCATGGCCTGGTCCATTTCTCTCCAGACGTTGGGTGATTTTGGTGCCATTCTGCATTTGGTGAAAGAGGTCATAGGAGTGTGGCGCATTCATCCCCGCTGCCTTGGCTCCTGCCTGAATGCCCAAAGCCCCATCGGTCACCAAGTCATCAAAGGTGATGCCTCGCTCGAGCAATTCGAGAAACTTCAACCCCCATGTTGTTTCATCTCGGGCATCGGCTGCTGAGATATTCAACAGCGCAAACGATGCTCCGTCCACCACCGTCAGGCACGGTTGGTCGCCACAGAAAATTTCATCCGCTTCCCCCAACACCGGCAGCGTCGGCACCATGCTCTCATTGTACGCCGATGCCAGTTCTCCAACTTCCGCCAGCGTCCCTTGGATGAATCCCACCGACCGCTCCACCTAGCAGCAACCCCAACCCCCTTTGGATATCTCGTACGCTTCCTCGCAGCATCGGCAACACCGTTATGGTTCGTCGGATGAACGTCTCATCCACTTCGATCACATGGCTTTTCGGCTGCGGTCCTGGACTCACTGGCGACAAGATCGCTTTCAGCGCCGCTTCACCGCTCTCTCTCAACTTATAGAGCCACGTTCGAGACACATTGTACGCCGTTGACAGTTCGCTCACTCTCCCCCACTCTCGATTCGGGTTGAGCATTTCCAACGCAAGATCGATTCGGGTTGACAATGATAGGGGGTCTGTTCGATACTCTGACATTTAGAGGCTCCTTTTTGGCTATTTTGGTCTGAACACCCTTATTTTGCCTGAACAGGAGCCTCTTTCTCTAACCTATTCTCTTGTTAACGTACTCTCTTCTTTGTCAACCTATTTCTGAACCAGCCCAATTTTTGGACGATTAATCAAATCTACATATTCATTGAAAAGAGCATTTCCCATTAAGGGTTGATATTCGCCTTTAAAACATTTTCGTAAAAGCTGGCGGTTTGGTCCTTTTTCGCTGATTAGAGCGCTTACAAAGACGTTGGTGTCAATAACAATTTTTGCAATCATGGCAGCTAATATGATAGCATATTTGCTATCATATAGCAAATAACAAATAGAATTTGGTGCAAATACAAATGTTCTCACACCCGCCTGCGAAACGCAAACGTATCTTGAATGTATCAAATCTACTCGTGGTGGCAAGCGGCAAAGGAGGTGTCGGTAAGACTACGGTTTCTGTGAACATTGCTTTGGCGCTGACACAGCTCGGCGTACGAGTCGGTTTGTATGACGCTGACCTCTATGGACCGAACGTGCCGATTATGTTGGGCATTCATCGCAAAGAGTCAATTGTCAGCGATGATCCATCGGGCATGCTGCCCATCGCACGTGCGGCTTCCAAGCCCTACATCCCCCCCTTGGAGCGCTTTGGTCTCAAGGTTATGTCCATCGGTCTACTGATGGGGCAGGATGATGCCGTGACGCCCGATCCACAGGTCGGCGGAAATATCATGCGTCAGACGCTTCAAGACGTCAAGTGGGGCGAGTTGGATTACTTGATCGTAGATTTACCGCCGGGTTCTGGTGAACCCCAACAAACGTTGCTGCGTACCCTAGAGATCGATGGCGTCATTATTGTCACCACGCCACAAGATCTCTCGCTGATGGATGCGGGACGATCCTTGGCCTTCTTTCGCAAGGCCGATGCACCGATTTTGGGTGTTGTGGAGAACATGAGCTACCTGGTCTGTCCCCATTGTGATGAACCGATTGAGATTTTGCACCGTAGCGAGATTGGGGTGTCGAACGTGACGATGTTGAAATCCTGGGGCGTATTCCGATGGACATCCACATCAGCCGCGGCATTGGCGTTGGACATCCACTTGTCGAGGCAGCACCAGAGACAAAACAGGCGAACGTATTTCGGGAAATTGGGAAGGTGATCATGAAAAAAGTGAAGTAGGAGGGTATTCGTATTGCGTGTTGCGTATTTGTGATACTGGCCTTGAAGCAGGTTGAGTTACATGCCTACTGTAATTGCATTCGTACAGATATTTGCAATGCTAGCGCCAGGCAACACGTAATACGCAACACGTTTGGATTTCCCATTACAAAACTGTTACGGATTTTAGGATAAAATTTGACTGGTCAATCAATCAATTTGTGAGGCTTATGACGACAACTCGTAAACAGGCATCGATTGAACGACGCAATCAAATTATCGATGCAGCACTCGAAGTGTTTTCGAAGAAGGGGTTTCTGGAAGCCACGAATCGTGATATTGCACGGGCTGCAGGCATTGGTTCCGCTGGTTTGATCTACCACTATTTTGAGGACAAGCGCGATCTTTTTCGTGCTGTGATTCAGGAACGAACGCCTGTGCTTGAATTGACATCTCAGCCAACGGATCTGCTGTTTGAGCAGCCACCTGAGCAGGTGCTGGCTTTCTTTGCCGCGGCAGTTTTAGATGTAACTGCCAACCCAACGACGCTTGCTTTGATTCGTCTCGTGTTTGGAGAGGCTCTCCGTCAACCTGAAGTTGCGGAACTCATGTGGGAAGCGGGCAGCTCGCATATGATAGGATTTCTCTATCGTTATTTTGAGCGTCTGATGGAGAGAGGCGTGATTCGTCGGATCGATCTTGGCTGTGCCGTGCGCAGTTTTATGGGGCCGCTCTTTGCCTATATCGTTACAACGCGTATTTTGGAATTGCCGGATGAACGCGCACCGACACCAGAAGAGCTAGTGCAGACAACTGTTGATGTTTTTTTGCATGGAGCGCTTGTGAAGCCGTAGGTTATGCGTGGTGCGGATTGCGTGATACCAGTCGAAAATCTAGTTGGGTTGCAAAATCCTTTTTTGTCATTTGGGAGTGGTATTGCATAAAATGGCGTGGGACAAGATCTTCCCGGATGTGGTCAAAAGTTGTCGGGCATTCGAGACCATTTCTGACCACTTCCGGGAAGGTCGGCTCTACCCAACCAATACTGACTGAGCAGATACGAATGGTATAAAATTGTTGATGATGATGGTGGTTGTGCTTCTTTTTACTTTGATTGACCAATCAATCAAAATCAGCTGGAAATTTAGAAGATCCAAATGCTAAAAAATCTTTTTGCCAACAACCGATTCCTGGATTTACGCTGGCGTTACGCATTACGCGATCTCTGGACCCACAAGTCACGGACACTCCTCGTTATCTTGTCAATAGCCGTCGGTGTGTTTGCCTTTGGCACAATCGCCGGCGCCGCCAGTACGCTGAGCACTGAACTCCCAGCAAATTATCAAGCCATTCAGCCAGCGAGCGCCGTTCTACATACAACACCCATTGACGATGAGATGGTGAAGTCGATCAGACGGATGCCCGAAGTCGCCTATGCTGAAGGTCGGCATACGGCACCAGTGCGGTATCGCAATGCCAATCTGGAGGGGACGGGGAATGAAGTAGAAGCTTGGCAAGATTTACGACTTTTTGCGTTGGAGGACTATCAGGATCACCATGTAGATATTGTACGCCCGCATCAGGGACCTTGGCCCCCTCCTGAACGGACACTTCTAATCGAGCGCAACTCCCTGGCTTTGACAGAAGCCCAGATCGGCGACACCCTGTTGCTCGAAACTGAAAAAGGTGATCAGCGCCCGCTCCGTATCGTCGGATTGGTTCACGACATGAACCAGCCGCCAGCACAGATTACGGGTATTCCTTACGCATATGTTGAACGCGATACCCTAGAGTGGCTTGGATTGTCGCGTAATTTCAACGAAGTTCATCTACGCGTTGCCGAGAATCAGTTTGACAAAGCTCACATTACGCAGGTTGCGCAGGCTGCAACTGACAAAATAGAAGAGAGCGGATATAGTGTTTTCTGGACGGAAGTGCCCGATCCTGGCACCCATTTTGCCATGGAATTTCTGCCCACTATTTTGTTGATATTGGGGATACTTGGTGTTCTCGCTCTCATCCTGAGCGGTTTTCTTGTGATCAACGTCATTACCGCCATGCTGACTCAGCAGACGCGCCAAATCGGTGTGATGAAGGCCATTGGGGCTCGGGCTGAACAGATTACCATTCTCTACTTGCGAATGGTTCTGCTCTTTGGAGTCTGTGCTCTGTTCATCTCGATCCCGATTGGTGCTTTTTGCGCGCGCCTCTTTGCGCGGTTTGTTGCCGGTCAGCTAAATTTCGATATTGACCAATTCCAACTGAGTCCCATGATCCTGCTCTTGGAATTGGCGGTTGGACTCCTTGTGCCACTGCTGGCCGCTCTCTATCCGATTCTCGTTGCTGCTCGTCTAACCGTCCGCGAAGCTGTACAGAGTCAGGGGTTGGAGCCACCGCCCCCTGGGGAAAATCCGATTGGTAAACGAATCCAAGAGCTGATGACCGCTCTTTCACTCTCCTTCGTTCAATTATCCCGTCCGCTGCGCCTTTCGCTGCGCAACACCATGCGGCGTCGTGGGCGTCTCATCCGCACGTTGATCCCTTTAATGTTGGGTGGTGCGATCTTTATGAGCGTGCTGAGCGTTCGTGCCTCGCTCTTTCGTACGTTGGAAGAGATGCTGGGCGATCAAGGCTTTGATGTTCAGATTCAGCTTGATCGCGCCTATCGGATCCAACGATTGGAAAGCTTGACCCTGCAGATTCCCGGTGTTCAAACGGTGGAGAGTTGGGGGTTGCGCGAGGGGATTCCCATCCGTTCGGACGGCAGCGAAGGAGATAGCGTTCGCGTCTATGCTTTGCCGGCCGACACAGTAATCTTTGAGCCAGATCTGGTGGAAGGACGGTGGCTGGAGCCCAATGATTCGAATGGAATCGTTGTTTCGACAGGTCTTCTTTTGGACGAACCAGATATTGGTCTAGATCGAGAATTAACGCTTAAAATTGGTGATGAGGAAGATGTGTGGCGCGTGATTGGATTGAATGAAGTATTTCAGCCGCCAATTGCACCACCGATTGTCTATATGAATCTCCCCCACTTTTGGCAGGTGGCAGGTCATCACGGACAGACAGACACAATCCGTCTCGTGACAGCCAGTCATGATGCAGCCACGCTGGCGCGAGTCGCTCAGGAGGCAGAAGCTCGACTACAGCGAGCTGGCATTGAGATCAAATCGACCCGCACGGCAACTGAGGATCGCGATATCTTCACCGAACGCTTCAATATCGTCACGATCCTTTTGATGATCATGGCTTTTCTGTTGGCCACCGTGGGCAGTCTGGGACTGATGGCGACCATGAGCATCAATGTGTTGGAGCGTAAACGGGAGATCGGTGTGTTGCGCGCGATTGGTGCATCAGATCGATCCGTCTTGCGTATCTTTGTGGTCGAAGGGATGATCATCGGGATGCTCTCCTGGTGTGGTGCATTGCTTCTCTCTCAACCCATGAGCCGTTTGATGAGCCGCCAAATTGGGTTGAACTTTGCCAAGCTGCCGCTGACCTATGTCTTTGACATGCGAGCACCGCTCTTCTGGCTGATCGTTGTTTTGCTTGTGTCGGCTCTTGCGAGCTTAATTCCGGCGCGGAACGCGGCTAGTTTGCGGGTGCGCGAGACGTTGGCGTATGAATAAGGTGAGATAGAGAACTCCGGAGGATAGTCTAATCGATGAACAATATATACTTACGCTGGTGGGGCTGTGGGGCCTTCGACATTCTGTTTGGCGATGTCAACATTGCCATTGATCCATATCTCTTTGGCGAGAATCTCGCCAACGCCAAACCCATCTACGACTATATATTTATCAGCCACGAACACTTTGATCACTGTCATCCCAAAACATTGCGCAAGCTTTGCCAGGGTGATCGGTTCAAAAAACTCTTTGTCAATATCGGCTGTCTGGCCCCTAATGAACCGATTGACGAGTACTACGGCGATGCAGCATTTTCCCGCGATCTGCCTATTGACAAGCACATCCCACGCGAGCAGATTCAGGTACTTTACCCCAAATATCTAGCCGATGAGACGCGTCATTTCCCTCATCCAGTTGAAGTTGACTTGGGGCCGATCCAGGTAGAAGCAGTTGAAAGCGGTGAAAACGCACGTCCCGACCTCCCGACTTGTGGCTATCTCATTACCCACACAACCAAGCATGTCTCCTTTTACCATACTCAGTAGATCCAAATTTGGCGTTTTTGGCGATTTTCAGTCGAGATTGCAGGGATTTTGGAGTCATTTATTCAGATTTCGGTTACAGAAAACAACCTATTTCATATCTGAAAATCGCCCAAATCTAACGCAAAAACTAGATATCGACCGGCAAATTTGTATTTATGTCAACTGTTTAGCCAGAATTCTCTCTCAAAACCTGAAATTTGGATCTACTGATACTCAGTAGATCCAAATTTGGCGTTTTTGACTATTTTCAGTCGGGAGAGAAGGGATTTTGGGGCCATTTTTTCAGATCTCAGTTGCCAAAAACAGCCAATTTCATATCTAGAAATCGCTTAAATTTTACGTAAATGCTAGGTATTGACTGGCAAATACGTATTTATGTCAACTAATTAGCCCAAATTCTCTCTCTAAACCTGAAATTTGGATCTACTGATACTGGCGATCTGCACATGGCCTACCCTGCGCTAGAGAATCTTAAGGGTCGGGTAGATTTTCTCATTCACATGAAGCTTGGTCTCAAAAAGTGGGATCAGCTAGTACAATTTATGGACTATGTCCAACCGCGTTTCTTCATTCCAACTCACTACCGCACCGACAGCAAATCAGATCCGATTCCAGAAGGTCATTGGCCACCCAATATCGATGATCCCTTTGCGTTCATGGAAGATCTGCGCAACCATATCGGTGACCGAACCCAAATTTTGCCTTTCACCGCGGGTCTCCAATACGAGGTAGAGTTGCCATTCCAAACAGGTGATCTGGCAATGGAATTGGGTTGAAACATGGACCGATCCACCGTGGCGGGATGAATAGGTGTCTGTGATGTTGAAAACACGCCTTCATCTTTCACGGATGGCGATAGGAGATTTGGCGAAATTTCCGCCTCAAAGCATCTATTGGCAGTTGTAGCGCCTTGGAGAATGTTTTAAAAGTGTGGCAGCGTGTCAATCTGAGCGGAGGAACGGAGCGAAGAATCCTCTTTTTGCACTTAGAACCAGGGATTCTTCGTCGCAAAGCCTCCTCAGAATGACATTTAAAACACTCTCTTAGAAGGAACAATAGTTTGACATAATGAGTAAAGAGGGAGTGAGGGAAGTCCCAAACCCCACTGCTCCATCCCCCTGATACCGAGTCTCTGCAAGCTGAAATGATTTAGTCAATAAAAGTAGACAAATCAAGCTCAAACCGTACCATGTCTACGGTTTATGGGTTAGCCTCTGGCAGGTGTCCTACCACCTGTCAGAGGTGCAAACTAGCTTTGTTGTGGTGGGCCTTCTAGCAGTTGGTCAACGCTTTCTTTGTCGATAATCCAGCGTCGGTCATATCGCTGCTTTGCCTCAATCCATCCAGGTTTAATCCACTTGTACACTGTCAGAGGGTGAACCTCTGCGTATTCTGCTGTCTCTTGAACTGTCATCTCACAATCTCCATTTGTCTGCGGGACTATACTTTCTTTGTGCATTTTCCAAATCCGTCTCTGCTATAGCCAAGTAATTCATCACCATCGTTAAGGTCTCGTGTCCGAGTAGTTCTTTTAGCTCAAATGGGTTCCCTCTTTACTTTCTGGTAAAGGCTTGAGTGACAAAGGGCAAACCGAAAGGGGCGGAAAAAAGAATCCACCCTGAAAAAACGGGATAAAATGTAAAAATAGTGCTCGGCTAGTTTAAGCAGCGGCATTGAGGCGGCGATGAGCGAGAACGCCTTTAGGGAAATGGTGTGAAACCGAGGCCTTTTTCCGAAAGTCAGGGTCGAGTTGGTCGGGAGTTGGAAAAAGAGCACTCGAGAGAACGCGGCGCAGCCTGCCGGGAGTGGCTTGAGGCTCTCGATCCCAGTAGCCAGTCGGTATGGGAGGAAGAGAAGCGGCTAAATGGGAAAGAAGATTGCCAGCCAGCAGCCCCAGTTCAGGTAAGCGGAAGCAAGCCTCATCGGCATGAACAAATTGACGATGTAAGCCAATCATCTGCTTGGAAGCCAAGGGGGGATGTTCAACAGGCCAGCGCTCCAGAGAGAAAAGATAAATGGTTTCAGCTTGTAAAGCCATGACGGTCGCCAGAACCAAAGGTGTGTGATAAGCAGGATCCTGAAAGACGTAAATCGAATAGGTGCGGTTGGCTGTATCCACCTTGGTTGTCCTGGGGACGAGATTGTGCCATGCTTGATAGCGAATCAGGCGACCACTATAGACAAATTGACCAAACGAGTCTGGAGTTGTGGCCTCGAGTCGCTTTCCCCTATAGCATCGAGAGAGCGGACGCACAATATCACCATATTCGGGTGGTCTGCCTTTTTCCTTACGTTCGGGTAACTCATTGCGGCGCGCTGTGCAGTTAATCGCTTCCCGAAGGACAAATCGGTCGACGTCGCTTTCTAGCATTTCTCTGATTGTAAACCCGGCATCGACCACCGCCACTTCGTCTGACTCCAGTGATTTCTTGGTCTCTTTCAGCAGCTTTTTCCGAAACTCACTTTCCTTTGTGCCTACCTCGCATCTCATGATTGCCTTGAGCAGTGGCACTCGTTTCCCGCCTATCTCCCCCGAGCTTATCATCACTCCAAAGATGAGCGCGGGCAATGCCCGACGAGCCGTTGAGTTATAGAGTCGGTTCACTTTCCCTTGCAGCTTCGGTCGCCAGAACCCTGTGATATCTATGCTTTTCACTCGGTATCCTTCTAACTTTTTTGCCTCCCATTCCCCTTTCCACTCCACTTCTTCTTGCCACGATGAGAGCAGGCTTGCAATATCCCATGATCCATATCGAAAGCTCCACCAGCTTCGCCGGAGCTCCTCATCTTCAAACCCGCTTTCACTCAATCCACTATGGATTGCTCCTCGACTTTTCAGAAACGACCCATTCATCATCGCCCACATCAGACGCATTACATTTACGTTTGTTCCCACCGGCGTTACTTGCAATACATTCATCAGTACTGCTATAGTTATTTCTGGCGCGGTTAGCATTCCTTCCTCCTTTTTGGGTTCTCTACCTTTAGGATGAAACGCTAACCGCTTTTTGTCACATTTCTCACCTCATCTCTTTTCTTTTACCAGAAAGTAAAGTTCCCTCCGTTCCTTAAAAACTCAATCGCAAACGTATGTCGCAGCTTGTGCGGATGTACGTTACTCTGGATACCTGCTCTACGGGCGGCTGTCTTGAGTAGCCGTTTGATGTTGTTGCGGTCCATCCTGCCACCTGTCATAGAGGCAAAGAGTGGGTCAGCAGGTGAGACATCCGGTCTCTTGTTTTTGATACGATAAAAGCGGTTCTCCCGCACTATTTATGAAAAGGGACTTGACAGGATGTGGATAATAGGAAGCCGGACTCAATCAAGGAGGCGTTCGATGAGAAAACTAGAGTTCCTGTTGCCAGAAAAGGCAGAATTAGAAGTGAATGAAGTCGAGTTTGACAACAAGCAAGTGAGTTTGAAGGTGTCAAGCAATCATCCGACAGCGAGATGTCCAGATTGTGGTCAGGAATCAGACAAAGTCAATACATCATATGAGCGAAATCCATCAGATTTGCCGTGTGCAAGGAATGGAATCCAGTTGCAGATGAAAGTGAGAAGCTTCTTCTGCAAGAATGAGGGATGTAGTCATCGAACGTTTGCAGAAAGATTTCCTGGTGTGGTTGCGCCCTATGCGCGCCGAACGGAACGACGAACAGAGCAACAGCAAGAGGTGGCCTTTGCATTAGGTGGGGAGGCAGGTGCTCGTTTGCTGAAGAGTCTGGGCATGCCGACAAGTCCTGATACGCTCATTCGTTTGATTCGCCGAGCACCGGATGGTTCAGGACCAACAGCCGGAGCAACTGACTTCTTGGCTCCACGATGTGGCTGCTTCTGGAATCGCCGCATTGACATCCTTTGCCAATGGGATTCGACAGGATCTTTCCGCTGTGACCCATGCCCTTTCTTCTCCCTGGAGCAACGGGCAGACCGAGGGACAGGTCAACCGCTTGAAGTTCATCAAACGTCAGATGTATGGCCGCGCCAACTTTGTCCTCCTGCGCCGCCGCGTTCTTGGTCCCCAGCTTTGAGCTAGATCCACTTTCATCGAAAGTGCGGGAGAACCGAAAAGGAGCCACGAAGTTCATGAAGAAGAGGTCAAAACTTCGTATTCCTTCGCGGCACCTTTTTGACTTCGACTTGACCTCCGCTAGAGAAGGAGTTTCAAATCCATTGCTGTTCGCTCGCTTGCGTGCTATACTTGACCTATTATATGATGTTATGACTCACCCCAAAAAGGACATACCAAGATGAAACCCAAAATTATGCTTACTGCTCAATTTCGGAATGACGAGTTTGCCTCAGTCGAGCGCCAACAGGGATTGGATCATCTCCGAACCTTGGGCGAATTGGTTGATGAGCCAGCGGTTCTTGGTCCAGAACATGCTCCTGGCTTGGTCGCGTCAATTGCAAGCTCCTCGCTCTATACAGACGCTTTTTACGATGCAGCCTCAGATCTACGAATTGTTGCCCGCTGGGGTGTTGGGTTCGACAAGGTAAATGTGGAGAAGGCCACGCAGGTCGGTGTGATTATTACGGTCACACCCGTGCATATGGATGCAGTGGCTGAGTATACGATCGCTCAGTGGATGGCCACGCTGAAGCGAGTTTATACCCTTAATAATCTGTCCCATCAGGGCGATTTTTCTATTATCCGTACCTACGAAGCGCAACACACTACCCTGGGTCTCTATGGTTGTGGACGTATCGGACAGGAAGTTGCCATGCGTGCGAAACCGCTGTTGGGCGAACATGGTCGTCTACTGGTCTACGATCTGCGTCCCGACATTGAGGAGATCGCAGCGCAGTATGGTGCAGAAGTTGTCGACTCGCCTGCAACCCTCTTCAAAGAATGCGACACCGTCTCACTCCATGTGTCAGGCGATGAGACAATTGTAACGTATGATCTGCTCTCCCTGATGCAGCCTCACGCTTCTTTGATCAACCCTTCTCGCGGCAATCTTGTTGATGATGAAGCGGTCAATCGGGCCATTCAAGAAGAAAAGCTTTATTACTATGTAGTGGATGATCCAGTCAATAGCACTCGGGCCATCCACAAAGGACATCCGCGCATAATTTGCACGAATCATAATGCGGGTATTTCGGTTGAATCGACCATGCGGCTAGACGCCAAAAGCATTGAACAGGCAACCGACGCGATCCAGGGACGCAAACCCGATCATATTCTGAACCCTGACGTACTCGAGCATCCACGCGTTCAGAATTGGTTGGGTAATTCCAAAAAATAAATGATCCACAGATGAACAGGATTTACAGGATTAGCAAGCGGAAAATCCAGTGACTCTCGTCCATCTGTGAATCAGTTAGAAATTGGATTGGCCTTGAAGGAATCTGGATCGTAGGTCTATCTTGAGCCACAACTCATCATTTGATAGGAAGGAGAGAAACGATGCTCACCGATGTTGAAATTCGCCAAGTAATTGAATTTGAAAGCCCCGAACATCCAGTATTAAGTGTTTATCTGAATGTTGATCCCCATCGCCGTTCGCCCGAGAAATATAAACTGGCGTTACGCGCTCTTTTAGATCGAGCAGAGAACGCAAATGCAGACGATATCAAACGCATCCAGCATTTCGTTGAAATGGGTTATAATTGGCAGGGGCGTGGTATTGTGATGTTCAGTTGCGTGGCCAACGACTTTTGGTGGTCGCAAAGTTTCATGGCACCTGTTGAAGATAGTGTAATGGTCAGCTATCGACCGTATGTGCGTCAATTGGCCATGTTAATGGATACATATGAACGCTATGGTGTCATACAGGTTGAGCAGATCGGCGCACGTCTCTTTACTTTCCACATGGGAAATTTAGAAGCAGCGGAAGGATATCTTGGTGAAGAAGTAAAAACTCATAAAGCGGGGGGGCGTTCTGCCTCGCGCCTACAGCGACATGAGGCCGAAGTGGCGCGGCAAAATCTCCAAGATGCGGCAGAGTTGGCGGAGAATTTCTACCGCCGTACAGATACTAGACGCCTGATTCTCGCCGGAACAGAGACCAATGTTGCCCGTTTCAAAGAGTTGTTGAGTCATCGCTTACGCAACATGGTTGTGGGACAAATCGCCGTTCCGAGCAATGCTGGGCCTGCTGAGATCAGCGAAAAGGCACTCGATTTGGCTCAAAAGGCCGCTACCCAAGAAGAGCAGGCAATGGCCAGTGCGCTGATTGCAGAAGTGCAGAAACAGGGGAATGCTGTGGCTGGTTTAACCGAAACGCTCACGGCAGTTCAGAATGGTCGAGCGCAACATGTTGTCACGCTCGCCGATTTTGTTCAGCCAGCCTATCGCTTTGTCGATAGCGGCTATATTCTCCTCGAGTTAAATGATGAGTCTGAACTGGGAAGTGGCCGAGTCCAGGAACTGCCCGATGCTGTCGATAGCGTTTTACGGAGAGCAATGGTTCAAGGGATCGGTGTCACGGTTTTGGAAGAGCACGATGGTTTAGAAGAGTTAGGGAAAATTGGAGCATTGACGCGATATTAAAGTGATAAACTTTGGGGGTGGTTCAGAATTAGGTTTACACTTTTGATACATAGACAAAAATCTATATGAGGTCATTTTCTGCCTGAGCATGGCTCAAAGTAGAAAATATAAACATCTTTTCTCTTTGCAAAAATGTAAACCTAATTGTCCGCCTAAAATGAACCACCCCAAACTTTGTGTTACCATTGCATATGCATTCCGTTAGAAAAACGTTAGTTCGTAATCTTTTATACGCTTTTTGTGGTATGATTTGAGGTACAACTATAGACCAGAGAATTATGAGGCGAATGAGCTGTTAGCTGAATCATGGACGGAGGATTCAAATAAACATGATGAGGTTCGATAGATTTACCGAAAAAGCACAAGAAGCAGCGATGCGGGCGTACGAAATTCTGCAGCGCTATAAGCATACACAAGTTGATACAGAGCATCTTTTCTTGGCACTTTTAGAACAGCCAGAAGGTGTTATTCCGCAGATATTGGAGAAACTCGAAGCGCAGGTTGATGTCATATCGGGTAAACTGGAATCGGCTCTGGAGAGCCAACCCAAATCCACGAACAATCCCTATGGGAGTGGCGGTCAGGCTCAGGTATTTATCACACCCCGGCTGAAGCGCGTGATGGATGTGGCAAACGAAGAGGCCAAAAAGCTGGAAGATGACTTCATTAGCACTGAACATATCTTTCTGGCGATTGCCAGCGAGCGCAATACACCGAGTGCGAATATCCTGCGTGAAGCCAATGTGACCAAAGAGCGCCTGTATGAGGCCATCGACAAAAATCGTGATGGCAAAAAGGTGACTGAACCTGGTGCCGAGAGCAAGTATCGGGTCTTGGAAAAATATGGTCGTGATTTGACAGAGGCCGCTCGTGAAGACAAGCTCGATCCGGTCATTGGTCGTGATCCAGAAATTTTACGCGTTCTCCAAGTGCTCTCCCGACGCACAAAGAACAATCCAGTCTTGATCGGTGAGGCCGGCGTTGGTAAAACGGCAATTGTTGAGGGACTTGCGCAAAATATTGTCAAAAACGATGTGCCCGAGCCGCTTATGGGCAAACGCGTGATTTCTCTCGATCTTGGAGCCATGTTAGCTGGTACTCGCTTCCGAGGTGAATTTGAAGAGAGACTCAAAGCGTCCATCGAGGAGGTCCAAAATAGCGACGGAGAGATAATCCTTTTTATTGACGAGCTTCATACAGTTGTGGGAGCTGGCAATGCAGCGGGAGCGATGGATGCGAGCAATATGCTCAAACCGGCCTTGGCACGAGGCGAGTTGCAGTGTATCGGCGCAACAACGTTGGACGAATATCGCGAACATATTGAGAAGGACTCGGCGCTCGAACGACGCTTTGCGCCCGTCTACGTAGATGAACCAAATATTGATGATAGCATTGAGATTTTGAAAGGGCTACGGTCGCGTTATGAAGAACACCATGATGTAAAGTTTGCCGATGACTCGCTGACCGAGGCTGTCAAATTGAGTCATCGCTATGTCACCGACCGCAAGCTTCCAGATAAGGCCATCGATCTAATCGACGAGGCGGCTGCCAAGTTGCGAGTTGCAATATATATGATGCCGCCCCATCTTAAAGAGAAGAAAGTGCGTCTAGAGGAGCTTCAAGAATTGGAAGAAGAGGCCTGGGCGGCACGCGAATATGAAGAGGCCGCTCAACACAAGTCTGAGCGCATGCGTATTGAAGAGGAGTACGGGAAAGATGTGGCAACGTGGCGAGAGGAAGCCGGTCTCGGTGATACTGTGACATCAGAAGATGTTGCATCCGTTGTCAGTACTTGGACGGGCATTCCAACAAATAGCCTCATGCAAACCGAATCCGAAAAGCTGTTACACATGGAAGATGCGCTTCGGAAACGCATTATCGGGCAGAGTGAAGCAATTGAAGCCGTGAGTGATGCAATCCGGCGGGCGCGCAGTGGGCTGAAAGATCCGCGCCGCCCCATTGGTACATTTCTTTTCTTGGGGCCAACGGGTGTTGGCAAAACCGAGTTGGCCAAAGCCTTGGCTGGTTTCATGTTTGACGACGATGAGGCATTGTTGCGCGTTGACATGAGCGAATATCGCGAGCCACATACGGTCAGCCGTCTCTTCGGTGCTCCTCCCGGTTACGTCGGATACGATCAGGGCGGTCAACTCACAGAACAGGTACGACGTCGCCCCTATCAGGTCATTCTGTTCGATGAGATCGAGAAAGCTCACCCAGAAGTCTGGAACAGTCTACTCCAGATTATGGATGATGGTCGATTGACAGATGGTCAAGGGCGTACGGTTGATTTCCGAAATACAGTTGTCATTATGACAAGCAATGTGGGAGCGGAAGCTGTCAAGCGTGGACCCTTGGGGTTCTCGACCCCTGAATTTGACGAGAGCAAATATGCATCGGGGGAATATAGCAATCAATTGAAGCGACTATTCCGTCCAGAATTTCTCAATCGAATTGATGAAACCATTGTCTTCGACACGTTGACCGAGGAAAATATCCGCCAGATTGTCATGCTGTTGATGGATGAGATCATCGTTCGACTGGACGAATTGGGCATTAGTGCGGAACTGACCGATGGAGCCGCTGTTCATTTGGCCGATGTGGGTTATGATCCCAGCTACGGAGCTCGTCCAATGCGCCGACTCTTACAGCGCCGTGTAGAGAATGAGCTCAGTAAAGGTTTGTTGAAGGGCGAATATAAAACCGGTGATCACATTCTCGTCGACTATGATCCAGACTCTGAAGGCGAAAATAAGTTGACCTTCACCGTGGTTGAACAAGCGCCTATTGCAGTGGAGCTACCGAGTGTAGAAGCAGAAGAGGTGGCATAGAACAATTCAGCTCTACGTGATAAAAGGTGGTATAGCACAAATTGTGTAGATTGCCGATTGCAGTCAGAGAGAAATCGAATTTGCACACAATTTGGCAGACCACCTAATAAAGTGTACTGGACAAGTGATGTGGCGAGGGGCGAGTGATGCGCAACTCGCCACATCGCTTCGTTCCGCTCCGCGAACACGCGGAGCCCCAATAATCCCAATTGCTGTTGTGGAAGTATATGACGCAGACCATCATCGACTTATGATACGTAGAGAATTCAAATGGCGACAGAAACCTTCTCAATATCAGAACCTTCCACCAAACTTAGGCAACTCCAGCACAATGGCTACTGCGTCTTAGAAAGCATAGCGGACGATGTCTTGCTCAACCGCACGCGCGCATGTGTCAAACAAGCAATTGCTGATCAGGATCCGGAACGGTTTGCGCGTTGGCGTGCGCCCGGTACGCTGATCGACTCCAATAACTATCCCGAACTCGCTGGCATTATTGGCAATCCCATTGCGCTGAAGGCACTCAATGAGATGGGTCTGACAGACACAAAGTTCTGGAAAGCGGTAATTATCAGCAAGCCACCGGGTGGTCCCCGTTTGTATTGGCACCAGGATTGCCTGATGTGGCAAGACCCACGGGCATATAGCGACTTTTCGCCGATGATCTTTCTGATGTACTATCTGGAAGACACAACTGTCGAAAACGGATGTCTACGGTTGCTGCCGGGAACCCACCGCAGACGCCATATCCTACACGACCTGGGCGAAGCACACACAGCCGATATAAACAGTGTCGAGAATCCCAATGATCCACGCTTTCTAGATTACCCCAACGAACATGATGTGCCGATACGTGCTGGCGATCTGGTGATTGGTGATGCACGCATGTTTCACGCTACCCATGAAAACCGATCCGATCAACGTCGCACGGTCATCACTATATGGTTTCATCCGCTCTTCGACAGCCTTCATCCGAGTACCCAGAGCTGGATTCATGCGGATTTTCACAGCAGACACAGCGACTGGCCACAGACTGCGCTGGACGAGATCGAACCGGTCATTCCCCGCTATACTGGCGATGTGGAACCGATGAAGCCAAACCGCTTTCCAGACGAGCGTTTGTCGGCGAGTGGACCTTAGTGCTTATCCGAAAAGTTCTGTAGTGATGCACTCTCACTCGAGTAGTTGGTCGGACTCACAACCACTTTTCGGATAGGTTCTTAGTCACACTCAGTTTCAGCAATGTTTAGGTATCTCTTTAACTTCTATTTCTTTGCTGGATGTTTCCTGTCGTTCCTCCACTTGCGTTATAATTGCCAAATGAAGCTACGCCTCAAACCGACAAGGGTTTGGGAAGTTGAGTCTTGTTCTAGTATAGGAAAGTATAAAAATCAGCAGCGAGACAAGGCCCGATTCCAGCTGTTCACGGAGTGGTCGTTTCGACCTGGCTGACGGCTGATAGCTGAAAGCTTTTTTCATCTAACACATTCGCCACCGACCAAATATTTATAGGCTTTAGTTTTATTTTGCAATTTCATTACTTAAAAAAATGCCGTGAGCGACATGACTTAATTAAAACGTTCTTGTGGCTCTGTTTGGCATTTGTTACACTCGTTGTAAACAATGGCTGTGGCGCTTTCTTCGGGCCGGAAGAGACTGAAGATTTCACTCCCACGCCTACCAGGGTATTGGTGCCAACTTTCACACCAACTAGTACGCTCGCCGCGCACCAAGCGACCGGGGAAGAAGAGGTACAAGGAACGGCTGCACCTGACGTGATGACTCTGACAGAGGGAAGTGTCGAACTCTCTGATGAAGATACATCGGAAAATACCCGCGTCACTCAGTTATCAACACAAACTCCAGTTCAGACTCCTACGCAGACAAAAACGCCGCAGCACAACGGTGAAGAACTGACTCTATCCAGTGAACCTGTCGCAATTGTCATTTCCGAGATCGTCAACGTGCGTCAAGGCCCAGGCACAGTGTATGACATCATGGGGAGCGTGGCAGCCAATCAGCAGTTAAAAACTATCGGACGCAATCAGCAGGGGGATTGGTGGCAGGTCTGTTGTTTTGAGAGTGAGCAGCCTGGATGGATCTATGGTCCCCTACTCGATGTCCGACATGCCGACAGCGTTCCTGTCTCAGCAAATATACCACTTCCACCAACACCAATTCCAACACCCACTGCGATCTCTGTCGTAGAGGCTCCCACTCCACCTCCTGTAGAAGATGCACAGCCGCCAGCACATAGCGGCACAGCGGGCAATTTTGATCCAAATGCCCAGTTTCATATCGTTCACTACCGAATCCTTGGCTTTGGTGAAAACAATGGCGGCATCTTTAACAACGGCGGTCAACATATCATCTTTGTCAATGTGATCGATGAGAACGGCAACGGGATCGACGGGGCAGTGGTCAAAGATATTCTAGCCGATCAACTGACCGTTGTCACGGGAAACAAAGGCCCTGGGCGGACAGAGTTTGAGATGTTTTGGGAACCCTACAAGCTCTATGTCGCTTCCATACCAAGTGGACCAGTAACGAGCCAAGTCTCTAATCAGATGAACACAGCCAAACCTCATATCCCTGATATTATTGGCAAATTAGGGCCAGTCGATAATGAATATGCCATCTGCCCCACGCCCGATGACCGCTGTGAACCGCCCTTTTTTCACGCACACTGGTCTTACGAAATTACGTTTCAAAAGGTCAGGTAATCTAGCGAGAATCACCAATCTTACGCCAAAGGAATACTTCCATGACCAAAATTGTCATCATTGGAGCAGGAAGCGGTTTTGGCAGCCGTCTGTCCATTGATATTCTCTCCCGCCCCCACTTGCAACATGTCACCATCGGACTTTGCGACATCAACCAAGAGCGGTTGTATGGTGTGCAGCGCTACGTGCAACGAGCCATTGATGCCCATAACCTCCCCGCAACCTGTATCGCCAGTACAGACCGCCATGAACTCCTCCCCGGTGCCGACTTTGTGGTGACGGCAGTTTCCATCGGTGGTCCCGCCTATTGGGGTGAACCATATGCATCAGAAATGGGAATCCCGGATCGCTACGGCATCAGCCAATCGGTAGGTGATACGATTGGTCCTGGCGGTGTCTTCCGTTTTCTGCGCACGGCTCCCGAACATCTCCAATTCTGCAAGGATATGGAGGTTCACTGTCCAGATGCACTCTTGCTCAACTATACCAACCCCATGTGTATGCTCACGTGGTTACACTCCACTGAATCGACCATTCACAATGTGGGTCTCTGCCACAGCGTTCAAGGAACGACCAAGAAACTAGCTGACGGCATTGATATTCCTTATGAAGAAATCTCCTATCTGGTTGCGGGCATCAATCACCAAGCATGGATTCTGCGCTTCCGTCATCATGGAAAAGACGTCTACCCTCTAGTGCGAGAAGCGATTGACACCAATGAGATCTTTGCAGAGGATAAGGTGCGGGTCGAGATGATGAAGCAATTTGGTTATTTTGTGACGGAGAGCACCCGTCACAATTCTGAATATTTGCCCTATTTCCGTCGCAACCAGGAGTTGATGGATAATTTTGGACTGACTGGCCGCACGGTCAGCATGGAGCCGCTCAAAAAGCGTGATTGGCAAGAAGATACGGGGGTCGACCAAGATGGCAACGAAACCGTCCCCGAATTGATTCGCTCCCACGAATATGCCTCAGCCATTATTGAAGCGCAGATCACTGGCGTTCCCTTTACGTTTAACGGCAATGTTATGAACAATGGCTCTATCACAAATCTGCCCAACCATTGCTGTGTCGAAGTGCCATGTGTGGTGGATCGGGAGGGGGTCCACACAACCTATGTCGGTGCATTGCCTCCTCAGTGTGCAGCTCTCAACATGACGAACATCAGCGTGCAGGAATTGGCTGTGAAGGCAGCTGTTGAGCGAGACAGAGAAGCCGCTTTCCATGCTGTTGCGCTAGAGCCGCTCACTGCGTCAGTTTTGCCGCTCCACAAGATCCGAGAGATGTTTGATGAAATGTGGGCTGCGGAAGGAGATCTTCTGGCCTATTTTGATAGAGGATATGAATACTCCAGGTGACAGTCACCTGGAACGGTCTAATTTGGAATTGCTGGATTCAACAATAGTGGCCTGACCCCAACCATTGGCGTGGTGATTTTCTGTACGTTTGTCATGTAATCTTGCTCCTCACCCCTCCAGCACTCTTTACGATTGCGCTCTTTACCATTCTGTACACCTGGAATGATTTTGTGGGACCATTGATCTATCTGAACGACGGCAGCAAATATACCCTAGCTGTCGGGTTGGCGGTATTCCGTGGCCAGTTTCGGACGCAGGGGGAGCTGATGATGGTCGCATCCACAGTGGTCACTGTTCCGGTCGTCGTCCTCTTCTTTTTGCCCAAAAGCGCTTTATTCAAGGTATCACTCTGACAGGGATGAAGGGGTAAAACGTGCGGAGCTGGGACTGAGAGATATGGAATGTTGGAGATGTCACTCTTGACATTGCGAAAACACTTCTTTGCGGAATCGAATCGTAGATGTAAAATTAAGATCGAGTGAATCATATACCATAGAATCTAATGAACAAAAACGGATCAACAAACGGATTTCATCGTCCCTTCCCGGCATTGACGCCGGCGCAACGTTACTATCTGGACGTCAATGGCTATGTCATCATCGAGAATACGCTGACTGAGAACGAGGTCGGTATGCTGCTCGAGGCATTACAAAAACTTAAACGCGATTTTGAGGCCACAGGCGACCCAGCCAACGCAGTGGTGCACAGCTGCCGCGTCTCCCACTATCAACCTCATCACATGCACTTTGCGCATATTTTGGAGACCGATCCGTCCATCCTCGATTACTTGACCCATCCGCGGTTGGTAGGTATGGCCGAAGAATTGGTGGGTGGCACCGTGCGGCTGGAGGAATCTGAGGCCATTATCAACTCGCTCGACCCCAATTTCGATCTGAAGGCGGCACCTACCTATGGCTTTCATACGGGCACGCGACCGCAGTATGGTACCTACACAGAAAATGGTCTCTACCACTGCAACTTCGTCAAAACCCTTACCAACCTGACTGAATTGGGGCCGGACGATGGTGGGACCGTTGTCATTGCAGGCAGCCATAAGGTTCAGTGTTCGCAAAGAGATATCATTGCCTGTGCCTATGAGGATCCATCGCTGATCCACCAAGTTATCGCACCGGCTGGCTCTACCTTGCTCTTTGGCGAAGCGTTGATCCACGCTACAGGGCAAATTCGTGGCGACCGTGAACGAGTCATCATCATTGGCGGCTACACGCCTCCCATGTTCCAGGCCTGGAATGGACAAGAGCCCAGCGCGGCTTATGTAGAACAGACGCCAGAGCATCTCAAAGCCTTCGTTTCGGGTAGCGACAAGTGGCACTGGCAACAGCGTTTTCGTACGTTGGATATGCCGCGAGAAAGAGGCTAAGAACCTATCCGCAAAGTGGTTGTGAGTCTGACTAACTTCTCGGGCAGGAATGGTTTGTCACAGAACTTTTCGGATAAACAGTAGTGTTTTGTCAGATAAGTTATGATACAGGTTGGTCATCAGAATCGGTATCCAAAACAGGATAGAAACGCTGGAACTTCTGGCGAGCGAGAGCGGGGGTAAATTGCCATTGAATGGTAGCGGATTGTTCATTGCGCTCGTTGACAAGAGCAAGGACAACAGTCTCAAGAAGCTCTTTGGAATCAATGCGGCGATCAAGAACTTGGCGAGTGATAACCGAGAGTTCAATTTCAACCATATTAAGCCAACTCCCGTTGACGGGGGTATAAACCATCTGAAAGTGCTGAGCCAGAGCGAAAGCTTCCTCAGGCGAAAAGATGGTGTAGAAGGAACTGGGTGAATGAATGTTGAGATTATCCTGAACAATCTGTAATGAATCGGCATCAGGATTGTGTTTCGTTTTGAGATCATGCATGAAGCGAGCATACTCTTGGCCTCTGCGCCGTTCGGTAATCTGAACAACCCGCTGTCCAGTGTGTGGCTGGTAAGCAATCAAGATGTAACAGATGCCCTTGCGTTCATAGTGATGATCATAGCGCCATTTCTTGCCTGGTTTCATCTCAATCGGCACGATTGTATCGCCCAAGAGCTGACAAGGTTTTTCATCGTAACACCCACCAGAGAGGATTCTTGGGGTCATAGGGCTGTGCATAGAGGTCCAAGATTTGTTCCATGTGCCACAAGTATGTAGGTGTTAACTTTCCGATACACCACTGCACCTTCAAATGGGGTTTCAGTTCGTTTTTTTCAGAATTTCACTCACGGTTTGGGGTGGTTCAGAATTAGGTTTACACTTTTGATACATAGACAAAAATCTATATGAGGTCATTTTCTGCCTGAGCATGGCTCAAATTAGAAAATATAAACATCTTTTCTCTTTGCAAAAATGTAAACCTAATTGTCCGCCTAAAATGAACCACCCCCACGGTTTCATGCGAAATGTCTTCCACAAACTTTAACTCAACCGCTGTGGTTGCTAGCAGCCTTAAAGTCCATCGGCTTCGCCCATCTGGTCCTTTCGTACACGCTAGTGCCGTGATTTTGGCTCTGGCTTCGTTACTAATCTCGACTGGTCGTCCGCTTCTTGGCCTCTCTTCTAGGGCTTTGGTTAGCCCTTCCGTCACATATCTTTTGCGGATTCGCACCACCGTTGCTCGCGTCACTCCCACTCGTTCCATGATTTCTCTGTCTGTTTTTCCTCCATCTGACAAGAGCAGAATATGTGCCCTTCTTATCTTTCTTACGTTCTCTTTTCCTTTTGCCGTTATTCGCCTTAATTCATTTCTGTCTTTATCACTTAGTTTAACTTTATATACTTGCTTCATTTCTCTCTGCCTCCTCGTTTTTTTAGTCACTTTCTGGCAGAGTTTACCGTATTATAACTTATCTGACAAAACACTATGGCAGAGGCGAAGAAAGTTGAACATGTCATCATGAAAATTGAATCAGTCGACCTTTTTTATTTATCTATGCCAGAGGTTCTGGACATTGGTGATGGCAGTCAGGACGCATTGCTGGTGCGGGTCGCTGCGGGGGGTGAAGAAGGATGGGGAGAATGCGAAGCTTCACCGCTGCCGTCACTTGCTGGCTGGGTCGCACCGATGTCCCACAGCGCATGCAAACCAGTCCAGGTATCGGTGCTGGGGCAAGAGTTGAATGACGTCACTGACATCTATCGAATTGGCAATCTGGTCCGGGAAGAGAGTATGGATCTGCTTCAGACCGATCACATTCTATCTGGGATTGATATGGCACTGTGGGATTTGCTGGGCCGCAGACTCAGCGAACCGGCATGGAAGCTCCTTGGCTATGATCGCGCCTATCCCAAATTGCCCTATGCTTCGATGCTCTTTGGCGATACCCCTCAAGAGACGCTGGAAAAGGGGCGTCAAGCACGCACCGACGGCTTTCGAGCCGCAAAATTTGGTTGGGGCCCCATTGGTCTGGGGAGCGCACAGGAAGATGCCGATCACTTTATGGCAGCGCGAGAGGGGTTGGGTGACGAAGGCGTTCTGCTCATCGACATTGGCACCGTCTGGCGTGACGATGTGGAAAAGGCAACACAACGTTTGCCTGCATTAGAGACATGTCGCACCACCTGGTTGGAAGAACTATTCGTCTCAGGCGCACTGAGTTCCTATCATACCCTGTCTCAGCGCTGTGATAGCGTCAAGCTGGCTGGTGGCGAGGGTAGCCATAACTATTACATGGCGCAACATATGATCGACTATGCTGGCGTCGGCTTTGTCCAGATCGACGCGGGTCGTATCGGTGGATTGAGCATCGCCAAGCAGGTAGCCGACTATGCCCAAGCCCGTGGCGTTGCCTATGTCAATCACACCTTTACCTCTCATCTGGCCTTGAGCGCGTCGCTCCAGCCCTTCGCAGGAGTGAAAGACGACGAAATCTGCAAATATCCAGTAGAACTCAAGCCACTGGCCACAGACATCACCGAGAATCATCTTGAACGGGATGAGGATGGCACTATCCAGATTCCCGATGCTCCTGGTCTAGGCATGACCGTCGATCAGGCCAAGGTGAGAAATTACTTAGTGGATGTAGAGATATATGTCAATGGACAGATACTATATAAGACACCAAGCTTGTAGGACAAGGCTTAGGCTTTTCCAAAAAATAAATCTCCCATTCAAAAGGAAAAGCCTAAGCCATTCCAGGGGGATACGTTCCATCTTATGGGGAATTTTTTTCTGGAATGGCCTTATGCTGCGGTTTGGCTTTGCTAAGACCCCTTGGGGTTGCATAAGCCAATTGTTAGTAGTCAACTTTCTCAACGAGGATCCAATCCTGACCTCAAACTATAGATGTTCAGATAATGTTTTTCCACGCAAAACAGTAGCTTGTCAGCATTTCAGCCGGTCAGCCAGAGAGTTGACGAGCTGACCGGCTGAAATGCCATCCATGAGAGGAAAATCTTTTCCTGAAAGGCTATAAATTACACTTCTGTCAACAAACCAACAAACCGATCTTATGATGTCAATGCTAAAAACAAGCGGAAAACCAAGTTTCCCTCACGTGTGGCATCTGCCAGAAATTGAACCAGACGAACGCAATCGACTCTATGGGGTCGGTACGATCGAGATGGCGGATGTTCTGACAGCGGGGGAATTCACCACCGTTACCTTCAAGTTTACGATGGGTGAAACGGGTCTGCCAATGGGCGGACGCTTGCGGATTGCCTGGCGTTGGCCTCTCGATTGGAGCGATCTACAGAGTGACACCCCTCAGGAAGATGGGTATATGACTGTCTCTGTTGAATCGGTCTCACCTGTTCAGGGCGAAGCTCCTTTGTTTGAACTGATTTATCATCAAATGGGGGATCTCGATCCTTGGATGCACTGTGTCGAATTGGTTCTTCGACGGGGACAGTTGGTGCGTGGTGATCAGGTACGTCTCGTTTGTGGTGATTCTTCTGGTCGCGGGATGGGTTGGCGTGCACCAACCTGTCGCGTCAAGCAGGCTGGTTTCCTCATGCTCTTGAATCCAGATAACAGTGACCGCTGGATTCAACTGCTCGATCCACCCTCCTATGCGATTCAGGCTGGTTCACCAAAGCGCCTGGTAGCAGTCGCACCGGCTCAAGGCGAAATCGGTAAACGACTTGATGTTCTGGTACGTGCAGAAGATCGATGGGGCAATGCAGCGTCTCTTGGCGAAGCAATGCCTCAACTTGATTTGATGCCCATACAAAATGCATCATCCACGGCCACGATGACAGTTTCTGAGGGTACAATGTCCGACAACCCGACGGCATATCGATTCTCTCTCTCCATTGACCAGCCGGGAAGCTATTGCATTGCGGCTTCGATCTCGAAACTTGAACTCAGGACACAGAGCAATCCCTTCCACATTAATACCGAACGCCCTCATCTACAACTCTTTTGGGGCGACCTTCATTCTGGACAGACCGAAATCGGCTGTGGTGCAGGTAGCCTGATCGATCATTATCATTTTGCGCGGGACGTGGCTGGCCTGCAATTTGTGACTCATCAGGCCAACGACCACTACATCACACGCGACCTTTGGCAACATACGCGCGAGCAAGCCATTGCATTTGATGATCCCCATCACTTTGTCGTCTTCCTTGGCTGCGAATGGAGTCCTCCCACCAAAGATGGTGGCGACCGCAACGTAATCTACCACCACGATGAGGCACGTCTGCGCCGATCGGGTCGATTTTTTACGGAGACGGATCCCGATCCAGAGCCAGACATTCCCACGGCCCCCGACTTCCATGCAGCCTTCCGAGACGAACCCATCATGGTCAATATGCATGTGGGCGGGCGTCCCACCAATCTGGATTACCATGCGCCCGAACTTGAACCACTGGCCGAAATCCATTCCACCCACGGCACTTCCGAATGGTTTGTGGAAGATGCCCTGAGTCGGGGCTACAAAGTGGGCATCACTGCGGGGGCTGATGGCGTGGCAGGCCGTCCCGGTGCCGATCATCCCGGTTGGCGACTCAACCGCAATGTCCGTAGCGGTATCACCGGTGTTTATGCTGCTGAGCTAAATAAAGAATCACTTTGGGAAGCCTTTCAAGCTAGACGCTGCTATGGTACCACGGGAAAACGGATCCGGCTCTGGGTGGAGGTAGATGGTCACCCGATGGGTTCGACTTACAAGACCAGTGGTTACCCGCGGATCAAACTAGAAGTAGAGGGGACTGCTGCAATTGAGCGAATCGATCTGTTGCGGGGTACGCAAGTTCTCTGTCGCTGGCAAATCGCTTCCTATCACGATGACCTATTGCGTATTTTGTGGAGCGGTGCACGTTCTATGGGAACGGCTGGTGCGCAACGACTGGTTTGGGATGGGACACTCCGCGCAACGGCTGGCATCTTTTCCCAGATTCGGTCGGTTGGCTTCCAGAGCGCAGCTGATGACGTTAATTTGGTGGATGACACAACGTTAGCCTGGCGCTCTGCGACAGCAGGCAATGCCGCGGGATTCATCTTTCGATGGGATACAAATGAGGCGGCACAAGGGGTCGATGCCCTTTGCCGCTTCGATTCGCCTGTGTCGACGTTTGAATTCTCCAAGAACCAAGTAAGGGGTGCCCCGATGACTATCGAAGCCGGTTATGTAAATAGCTGCGTACAGATTGGCCCTGCACCGAAGGAAGATGGTCCTCACCAGATCGAACTGAGTTATCTCGATACGAAGCCGCTGATTGGCGAAACACCCTATTGGATACGCGTTGTTCAGGTCGATCAGGAGAAAGCATGGAGTAGCCCCGTCTATATATCCTCAGAAAAGTTTTGTACCACGTCTCCCAGAGCAAAGACGGGACAAAACTTTTCTGGGGATATATAATTATTGTTCCCTCAGAAAAGGGGCGTCCCGCTTCCGTTCTGAGCGCTGAGGGATACTCCTCTTCTGAGCGAGTAAGCGTGGCAAGTTATGAGCTTTGAGTTTCAATGGCGGGTACAGGATGAACAGAGAGATGAAGGCTCTTTGCAGCAAAAAAGCCGACGTCGATTGTGGCCTTGGTTTCTGCTGGGTATCCTCAGCTTATTCGTTGTCTCATTGCTCGCCTGGCCCACTTCACGCACATGGTTGCGTACACTTTTTTCGCCTGCACTGTCAGAAGAAGAAAGGATCGAACTACACCGTACACTCAATCTGTATCTCGATCTTGAACAACGAGCTGCGTCGTCTGGTGATCCTGCGCTATTTTTGTCGACACAAGCAGACGACCCCGCTTGGATTGCGACACAGTTTCATCCACTCAATCAGGCGATCCGACAAGAAACAGTAGAGATTGTCGATGTGGGCGGTCGGGCAGCGAATATTTGGGCAACTGTCCAATGGAGGAATGATCAAGAGTATTTGCAACGGGTCTTCTTTTATCAACGCGAGGCGGGAGCACTGGTGCGTGTCCCTTACATTCGCTCCTATTGGGGTGACCAGGAGGAGAGCCAGCAGAGTTGGGGAACACTGCGAATCTATGAGAAAGATACGTTGTGGCAAACAGAAATCGGCCACTTTGTTGAGCAGGTCATCAGTGAACTCTGTCCGCCAACGTCCCAGAAAAGTTCCGCATCAAACCCCTCAGAACAGGAAGAGAACAAGAAATGCCTGTCCAAGCGTCTGCCCCTATCGCTCACTGTTCGCTCTCGCTTTGGCACAACTGCAGCACCCCATACAGTCGAGGTGCCATCCCCACGTCTGATTGCGCTAACGACGGCCAATGAACCTGCGGAGCGATTTTGGCAACTGTTAGAGCAGCGCCTTCATGAATATTTGGCACCGCCAGAGATTCGACACGCCGTCCCAACCCATCTCACAAACCGATTTGAGCAGCTTGCGACCACTTTCATGCTCAACCATTCTCAACGGCGCGTGCGGATTGTTTCGCAAGCGGATTTACCGAATGATTCAGACGACTTACTTGCCCTCGTCGATAGTGCCTATATGATCCCGACGCCCGAACTCATCACAGCGGGACATATTCATGACTTAACCTATTTTACGGAAAACAAGGTTGCATTTGACATGGCCGATTTCTATCCGGCCATTTGGGATGGGGGAGTGTGGCAGAAGCGGCTCTGGATGTTACCACACTCTGCCTCTCTGCGCTTGCTCTATGTGAGTCAGGCTGATGACAGCTTGCAAAATCTGATCGAGAATAGCTCGTTGAGTAGGGATCTGATTGAGCATGAGATGAGCGTGATTCAACGCCAGTTGGACAATGCGCGGCTCAAATGGATGTACATCGATGAAACGCGCGATCTGTTATTTGCCCGTGCGCTCTCACGCAGATGCCGCATAGATACACCGTTCAATTGGGTGTCCACTACGATGGTGGCGGCCCCGGCAGACGCCGATCAAAGCGAAAGAAAGATAGATTGTTCTCGTCCGCTGCGGAAGCAAGATCTGATTGAGACAATCCAATGGTATCAGCAGCAGGTAACGCAAAGTTTCACACCCGACTTGAGCGCCTTGGCTGACGAAGAACGCAAACAACTTGTACTCAACGCTCTATCCGTACCACCTCAAGTCGTGTATTGGATTGGCGCCCCTACCCACTATGAGCATTATCAGCAGCAGCATAGCCCGCACATTCTGCCCCTTATTAGCGAGGAGGAGATTCTCATCACTCCCCTACGTGTCGCCGGCAATGTGATCAGTCAACACTCGGTATCTCCACGAGCGGCCTGGGAGTGGATCGAGTTTTTGAGCACCCAACGTCCAGTGTCTCGAGCGCGCCACATTCCAGCGCGTCCGTCCACAGCGCGTCGTATCGGTTATTGGCAAAAAATTCCCACGGCAGTCGACGAGGTGCTCCAAGTATCCTTCGCATCTGCTCAAGCTATTCGGATTGAAGAGAGACGATTTTTTGATTGGTCTCTCGGGGTGGTTCAGAATTAGGTTTACACTTTTGATACATAGATAAAAATCTATATGAGGTCATTTTCTGCCTGAGCATGGCTCAAAGTAGAAAATATAAACATCTTTTCTCTTTGCAAAAATGTAAACCTAATTGTCCGCCTAAAATGAACCACCCCAGTCTCTCCTACAGAAATTTCTTGCCGCCGAGCTGGCCGCCGAGGAAGCAGCAGAACGAATGATGGATAGTCCGTGGTTTGGTGTCAGCAAGAGACCGGACTAAACTTTACGCCTATACAGAAATCAATTTGAAAACGGAGGTTTTGAGATTCGAGGTTGGAGATTGGCTGCCACCGAGGAAAATCTCTATTCTCTAGTCTCAGTAGATCCAAATTTGGCGTTTTTGACTATTTTCAGTCGGGAGAGAAGGGATTTTGGGGCCATTTTTTCAGATCTCAGTTGCCAAAAACAGCCAATTTCATATCTAGAAATCGCTTAAATTTTACGTAAATGCTAGGTATTGACTGGCAAATACGTATTTATGTCAACTAATTAGCCCAAATTCTCTCTCTAAACCTGAAATTTGGATCTACTGAGTCTCCAATCTCGCTGACACTCCGGTTTTCATTCTGAACCGAATATAAAAGCATGAGATTAGGAGTTTGTCATGTTACCAGTGAAGATAGCCGGACTTGGCTATCACTTGCCTGAACAGCGCGTGTCCAGTGCGGACTTGGAGGAAGCTTGGTCATTGCCTCCTGGCTGGATCGAACGCGTAACTGGTGTTCGGGAACGACGATATGCCACAAATGAGACCTCTGCAGGTATGGGAGCCGTCGCTATTCTCAGAGCGCTGGAGATGGCGGGGCTTGAGGTTGATGAGGTTGATCTCATTGTTGGGGCATCGACTGGTCCACAACAGGCAATTCCGTGTACGGCAGTGCTCGTTCAACGCGAGCTAGGAGCGCCAGAGGGGCGCAGTACTTGTTTTGACATCAATGCAACCTGTTTAAGTTTCCTCTATACCTTGCAGTCAGTCTCGCATCTAGTGGCCGCAAACGTCTATCGCGTGGCGGCGATCTACAGCAGCGAAGTGACAACTCATTCACTCAATCCAAAGGAACCGGAGAGTGCCGTTCTCTTTGGCGATTCCGCCGCGGCAGCCATCATCACCCGTTCAAATCCAGACGAGATTAGTCAGCTCGGACACAGCCAGTTTGCAACCTATAGCAGTGGTGCCGATCTAACTTGTATGATCGGTTCTGGCACACTTCATCATCCCAATGCACCCGATAGCACGCCAGAGATGAGCATGTTCCACATGGATGGTCCCGCTGTTTTTAAGAAGGCAACGCGCTTGATCGGTCCCTTTCTGACGAGCTATTTTGAGCATTGCTGCTGGAGCCAAGACGAAATCGATTGTGTCATTCCTCATCAGGCCAGTCGGCACGGTTTGGCGGTATTGACTTCGCGGCTGGGTTTTCGTTCAGAGCAGATCTTTTCGAATTTAGCTGAACGCGGAAATTGTATTGCGGCATCGATTCCGCTGGGGCTGGCAGAGGCTGTCGAGGCGCAAAGAATCAGGCGCGGCGACAAAGTCCTGCTGGTTGGGAGTGGTGCAGGGCTGACATTGGGAGCGGTTACATTGATATTTTAGTCTGCTATACTTTGCTCTGTATGAAAACGAGAGTTTGGTCTCTCTGGTAGGACTTCGGAAAACTCCGGTTTTCGTCACAACCGCTGTATAGTGTATTGTTCCGATGAATAACCTGCGCGAATCACTAACCCACTTCCGCTCAACGCACGCCTATGTTTCCCAGATGATTCATGGTATTCAATGGGAGTATATTCGATCTGGTGTTGGCCCAGAGACAATGCTTCTACTGCCAGGTGCATTAGGTTTTGGAGAGACATCGTTTCAGACCATTTTGCACTTCGAAACGACTTATCGCATCCTCTCTCTCTTATCCACCCGCCCTAGATACGATTCAGGCTTTGGTTGATGGGATGGCAGAATTGCTAACAAAAGAGCAGGTCGATCAGGCCCATATTGTTGGTGGTTCCTACAGCGGACTGGTTGCTCAATTTTTTGCACGTCAGCATCCAGATAAGGTTGCCTCGCTGATTCTGACCAACACGGGTGTTCCCAGTCTCAAACGTGCACGACGATATGAGCGCTTCATTAAGCTGCTTTCAGGACTTCCGATCGGGCTCGTTCATCGTCTGATGCGCGGGAGCATCGCCGTTTTTCTGACAAACAATTCGCCCGAGCAACGTTTTTGGCGAAACTATTTTGCGGAAATCATTCCTCAATTTACCCGCGCAGAACTGATCAACCGCGTGCGCATTTTAGTCGACATGGACAAACAAGAGAGGGCTGCACATGAGGCGGCGCAAATGTTCCAGGGTCCCATATTGATTGTTGACGCCAACGATGATCAAGTCTTTACTGCAGAAGAGCGAGCCGAACTAGAGAGACTCTATCCCCATGCCAAACGGGCTGCCGTGGATGGAATGGGTCACGCGGCAACGCTTGACAAGATCGAGGATTATATTGAGATTTACGAACAATCTTTGAGGAGGGATCGTGTGGATCAATAAACTCAGTATAGTGTTGGTGTGGTTTTACGCGCTCGACCGCTTGCTCAAGTTGTTCGCTCTTATACAGTTTTTTAACCGTTCCTCATCCAAACCAACCTTTGCCGACGAGCAGTGGCCTTCAGTGACACTTTTGCAACCGATCACTCGTGGCGCCACGAATTTGGCACAGATGTTAGATTGTCGAGCACAATTGGACTATCCTGGCTCGATTCAGCATCTGTTGCTTTGTGACGCGTCCGATTATGAGACACTCGATACTTGTCGTATCTGGCTCGCAACACAATCTCACCTGGCTGGCCGCCTCATTCCTGTCTCAGCCAACAATCAGCACAGTGCGAGTCACGCAGACTCATCGCAAGAGAATGAGTGGGAATCTATTGCTCCCAAAACGGATAAGTTGCTGGCTGGCCTACCAATGGCCACTGGAGATATATTGTGCTTTGTTGATGACGACGTTGCCCTGCCCATTGATGCACTACAGGTACTAATCCAACCGCTTTACTCTCAAAAAGCTAGAAATAAAGAGGTCGGTGCTACCTTTGGCTTAGCCCGTTATCGCTCTTGGCACAATCTCTGGTCCAGTTTAATGAGTGTCTTTGTCAATGCCAACGCTCTCTTTAGTTATGTTCCTTTAAGCTATCTGACCGAGCCATTTACGATAACGGGACACTGTTTTGCCATCAAGCGTAACGTCTTTGATGCAATTGGGGGGCTAACAGGAATGGAAAAACACTTCGACGATGATCACGAGCTCGCCCGTCGCATCCGTCGCTCTGGGTTGCGTTGTGTACAGACACCACTGATTTATGATGTTGAAAATGATTTGGCATCATGGGAAGCCTACCACAAGCAAATGAAACGCTGGTTTACGATGCCACGGGTGGCCATGATCCCCTTTTTAACGCGCTATGAGAAACTTGTCATGTTGATCAGCAGTCTGGGAAACTTCATTCCACCGCTCGTCGGGCTTCTTTCCTTTATATCCTTGCTGCAAACTGATCAACGTCAAAAGAACTATCGCCCACTGCAAATCTGTCTCCTCGTTCTAATCGGAGCATATTCTCTGTCTGAACGTCTATTTCTGCAGCGTACGATGCCAATTAAACATTGGCCTTTATTGATCGTTGCTGGGTTTATCATTCCACTGCAGGTATTTGCGGCGCTATTAGGCAATGATGAATTTGAGTGGCGTGGTCAACGATGGCGGGCGCAACCTGGGGGCGGTATGGACTATTTAGGTGATTCCAAAGAAAGAACGAACCACAGATTGACAGGATGAATAGGATGAGAAGAGGAAATCTCGATACTGTATGACTACATTTTGCACTATATTCGCTTTGATTCTGATCAGCGAACGCGTTTGGAAACATATCACAGTTGTTCGTTTTTTTCGATCTCCTGCTCCACAACCCGACCAAACGCCGCTCAAAATTAGCATTCTACAGCCAATCTTGAGCGGTGATCCAACACTTGCGGACTGTCTGGCCCACAATTTGACCCTCCATGAAGTTTATCAGAAAAGCTCTGAACCACACCTCGCCTCATCAAAATTTAATGCTCAAGGACGGGAACGAACTTTTTTGGGGAAGTCGAGCCATTATTCGCTGGAATATATCTGGTTGCTCGACGATGATGATCAGGAGGGACAGAAAATCTGTCGAGACTTGGTTGAACGGTTCCCCAATCGTTCAATCAAGATTCAGTTATTGCCTCCGCCGGCACAAGGAGAGAGTCCGAAGATGATGAAGTTGATCGTAGGGCTAGAGATTGCAGTCGGTGATCTGATCTGTGTTTTGGACGATGATACCATGCTACCTGAAGATGGATTCTGGCGCTGTATCCCCTATTTGGATCAGCCGGGAGTCGGGCTAGCCTTTGGGTTACCTTATCAGGTCAATTTCTCCAATTTCTGGTCGAGCTTGGTTGCCTACTTTGTCAATAGCAGCAGCTTGGTCACCTATATCCCTTACATTACGCTCAACGAACCATTTACCATCAATGGGATGTTCTACATCATATACCGAAAGACGCTCGATAGGGTTGGTGGCTTTCGAGGATTGGAATCGATCTTGGCCGATGATTTTGCCGTTGCGCAGCGCTTTCGTTCACACGGTTACCAGCTTCAGCAAACACCCCTTTGCCACCCAATCAATATCTACGTTCGAGATTGGAGACAGTACATGAGTCTCATACAGCGATGGTTTATCTTCCCACGCGAATCACTCATGCGATATCTATCTGTACGGGAACAGCTGCTTCTCTATACTCTCGCATTGTTGCCCACCATCGCGCCGCTTGCGCTCATCACCCTGCTTATTTTCTGGCCATCCTGGCTACTGACGACGCTCGTCCTCATTTACTTGTTTTATAGTTATGCTATCTTTGTCCATCTGAATATCGCTTATTTGCGCAGTGCTTCCCCTTGGAAAAGCTCGTGGCTGGTTCCATTGATCCAGATTGTCTTTCCGCTTCAACTTTTGGTGGCATTACTCTCTCCGCAACGGATTGTTTGGCGTGGTCATGTTATGCAGACTGAAAAGGGAGGTCGTTTTCGATTTGTGCAACGCCGATGATTTTCGTATCACTTTGTGCGAAGATTTTCTCATGAAGAGACTGTCACCTCCTTGTTCGGTGCAGCAGGGTGAACTGTTACATTTTAAATTTATGAGCGAGTGCGGTATAGTTGTAGATCATGTCATCATCATAGAGAATCAAATTTTCAAAAGAAATACAAACATGGACGATCAAATTCAAGCATTAAAGCAAGCTGCAGCAGATAAGGCCGTTACGTTTACCGAGTCGGGCATGGTGCTTGGCCTTGGTACTGGCACAACAGCAATTCTCGCTGTGCGGCGCATTGCAGAGCGATTGCATCAGGGGGTATTGCAAGATATTATTGGCGTGCCTACCTCGTCGGTCATTGAACAAGAAGCGCGCAAATTGGGCATTCCGCTCACCACATTAGAAGAACATCCGATTGTCGACTTAACGATAGATGGCGCCGACGAGGTTGCACCTAATTTGGATCTGATCAAAGGTGCAAGAGGTGCACTATTACGTGAAAAAATTGTCGCTCAAGCCAGCCGTCGCGAGATAATCATCGTAGATAATTCTAAATTGTCGCCTGTTCTTGGGACAGCATGGGCTGTTCCAATTGAGGTGATTCCCTTCGGTTGGGGATCGCAACGGAATTTCCTGGAGGAGTTAGGAGCCGAAGTGATTTTACGCACGAAAGTTGATGGAACGCCCTTCGAGACCGATCATGGCAATCTAATTCTAGACGCAAATTTTGGCCCGATTGCTCAACCAGCGGAACTTGCTCAAACTCTAAATGACCGTGTTGGCGTTGTCGAGCATGGCTTGTTTTTGGGAATCACAACAGATCTACTTGTTGCCAGTGAACACGGCGTTGACCATCGAAATAGCGACTGAAAGCGCTGACCTGAGCCACTGGACCAAGCGTTCGCGTAGGTGGACGCTTGGCAGCGCCCTAAAGATGGTTTCAGCCTGTTCTCCCATTTTCTCGCGTAGAGCCGCAAAATATGGATAACATCGATCAGAACACAATCAAGATCGCCCCTTCAATTTTAACTGCCGATTTTGGTCATTTGGATGCCCAAATTCGGGCTGCGGAAGAAGGAGGTGCCGACACCATTCACCTTGATGTGATGGATGGAACCTTTGTGCCAAACATAAGCTTTGGGCCAATGGTTATCCAGTGGGTTCGACGGGCAACATCACTGCCCTTAGATGTTCATTTGATGGTGCAGGAGCCGGTTCGGTACTTGAGTGATTATAAAGATGCTGGAGCAGATAGTATCACTGTTCACGCAGAAGCCTGCTTACACCTCCATCGTACGCTTCAATCGATCCAGGATTTAGGGCTTCAGATCGGGGTTGCCATCAATCCCGCTACATCTATCCAAGCCATCGAAGAAGTCGTTCCGCTCGTTGATCTTGTTCTGCTCATGAGCGTCAACCCTGGCTTTGGCGGTCAGCGTTTCATCGAACAGACCAAAGAGAAATTACAGCGTATGCGGGCACTCTTGGACAAAGTCAAACCTGCTTGTGATCTACAGGTCGATGGTGGAGTGGGTGTTCGAAACATTGCCGAAATCGTACAATGTGGGGCGAATGTGTTCGTTGTGGGGAGCGGAGTCTATAACGATAAGGCATCAGTTGCGACGAATATAGCGGCTCTGCGCAACGCCTTGGAAATATAGATGAAGAAGTAGATGAAGCGCTCTACACACGCTCGGAAATCCACCGCATTTTTGATATTATCGAGAAAGACAGCGTCACAGCCGTGGAGCGAGCGCGCATGATTGAAGAACACCACGAAGAAGAACTGAAGCAAAGTTCATTCGAAGAAGGTCGCGAAGAAGAACGCAAAACAATCGCCCGTGCCTTGTTAGCGTCAGGCGCAGATGTAGCGAACGTTGCGAAGCTAACTCAATTGTCCCAAGAACAGATTCAAAAACTCGCCGATTCAGGAGCAATCGATCAAGATGGATCCAACAATTGAACCCATCAGTTTGATGGCCTTTATTTGGCTTGTCGTGCTCTTCTTCTTTGGGAGACAATTGCTCAAGGTGTTTCAAGTGTTGTTTCAGGATGCCCAGTTTGTCCGTTTGTTGGGACTCGTGGGCATCATCTTGGCCTCGGGTGCGCACATTTATCATCGATTAGAGGGCTGGAGCTATTTAGATTCATTCTATTTTACGATCATTACGCTGACGACCGTTGGCTATGGTGATTTTTCGCCGCAGACCAGTTTAGGCAAGCTCTTTTCCATGCTCTATATTCTATTGGGCTTGGGTGTACTCGGGGCCTTCATTGCAATTCTCTCTGATAAGAGCCACAAATGGTCAGCGACGAAGGAACAAAGCTCTAGGGACGAAGAGCACGAATAACAAAATTTCGTTTGATTACAAGAGCCACGTTATGAACATCCAAACGTTTCAAGATGCAGCGAAGATATTGGCGGATGCTGACTCGATTGCCTGTTTGACTGGCGCCGGCGTAAGTGCCGAATCTGGTATTGCAACCTTTCGCGATCCACAGACTGGCCATTGGGCCAAGTTCGATCCGGAGAAACTGGCCTCGGTTGCTGGTTTTCTGGCAGATCCTGGATTGGTTTGGCGCTGGTATATGGAGCGTCTTTACGGTTGTACAGAAGAAGCGAGGCCCAATCCGGGTCACTTTGCTTTGGCCAGTCTAGAAGAACAGACCAGGAACTTTACTCTCGTCACGCAAAATGTGGACAATTTGCATGAACAAGCAGGAAGTCAGCACGTCATTCATCTACACGGCAATATTAGCCGCTTTCATTGCAATGATTGCACAATGGAACATTCTCTCCAGCCGGCCGAACGCAGTGCAGAATTACCGCCATCCTGCGTTCATTGTGGAGGAATGGTCCGTCCGAGCGTTGTCTGGTTTGGTGAAGCTTTGCCCTTGCGTGAGATAGAGTCTGCCTGGCAAGCAGCGGAGAAATGCGATGTGATGTTGGTTGTTGGAACCAGCGGCATTGTCTACCCCGCAGCCCACCTTCCTTACATTGTGCAGGAAAATGGCGCCACGGTCATTGATGTCAATCCAGAGTTCAGCGCCTTGTCGGGAATGGCCGATCTCTTTCTCCAAGGACCAAGCGGGGAGATATTGCCCACGATATTAGAGATTGACTCATCTACCACAAATGTGCGCAATGGAGACACTCTCTGACCAGCAATCGGTGATTTGCACACATTTGGTAGATGAGCGTAGAGATTGGCTCATCTACCACAAATGTGCGCAATGGAGACACTTCTGACCAGCAATCGGTGGTTTGCACACATTTGGGAGATAAGCGTAGAGATTATTCAACCCAGCGAACAGCATCTCCGACAGCAATTTCCCCATCGTCAAGGACTTCCCCAAAGGCTCCACCCCGCCATTCTGGATACATGGCATCTTGCAAACCAGGCAAAATTTCATCCATCATGTGACAGGGTTTCGTTTCACCATAGATCCGAATCCGACTCGAGCCGATCTGTAGAGTTTGCCCATGTGAGTTGGCCAATTTGATTCCACTGACCAGTACATTCGCACGGCGAACAGAGGGATCAAGCAAACTACTAAACTGTGCCATCAGCTCATCCCAAATTTCTCGTTCGAGGATGGTGACCTGCCGTCTTCCACCCTGATCAGCACTTCCCACAATCCCACGCCCAGCCTTCACCTCAGCCGTTTGCGCGCGATCCATCACGCCTCCATGGGCACGCTTAATCCAAATAGCTTCTACTTTTCCAGTGTTCATCTGCACTTCCTTGCGCTTTTAGGCGAATCTAATTTTTAAACGATCCACAGATCGACGGGATTGACTGGATACTTTTTCTCTTTACTTTCTGGTAAAAGAGATGAGGTGAGAAATGTGACAAAAAGCGGTTAGCGTTTCATCCTAAAGGTAGAGAACCCAAAAAGGAGGAAGGAATGCTAACCGCGCCAGAAATAACTATAGCAGTACTGATGAATGTATTGCAAGTAACGCCGGTGGGAACAAACGTAAATGTAATGCGTCTGATGTGGGCGATGATGAATGGGTCGTTTCTGAAAAGTCGAGGAGCAATCCATAGTGGATTGAGTGAAAGCGGGTTTGAAGATGAGGAGCTCCGGCGAAGCTGGTGGAGCTTTCGATATGGATCATGGGATATTGCAAGCCTGCTCTCATCGTGGCAAGAAGAAGTGGAGTGGAAAGGGGGAATGGGAGGCAAAAAAGTTAGAAGGATACCGAGTGAAAAGCATAGATATCACAGGGTTCTGGCGACCGAAGCTGCAAGGGAAAGTGAACCGACTCTATAACTCAACGGCTCGTCGGGCATTGCCCGCGCTCATCTTTGGAGTGATGATAAGCTCGGGGGGAGATAGGCGGGAAACGAGTGCCACTGCTCAAGGCAATCATGAGATGCGAGGTAGGCACAAAGGAAAGTGAGTTTCGGAAAAAGCTGCTGAAAGAGACGAAGAAATCACTGGAGTCAGACGAAGTGGCGGTGGTCGATGCCGGGTTTACAATCAGAGAAATGCTAGAAAGCGACGTCGACCGATTTGTCCTTCGGGAAGCGATTAACTGCACAGCGCGCCGCAATGAGTTACCCGAACGTAAGGAAAAAGGCAGACCACCCGAATATGGTGATATTGTGCGTCCGCTCTCTCGATGCTATAGGGGAAAGCGACTCGAGGCCACAACTCCAGACTCGTTTGGTCAATTTGTCTATAGTGGTCGCCTGATTCGCTATCAAGCATGGCACAATCTCGTCCCCAGGACAACCAAGGTGGATACAGCCAACCGCACCTATTCGATTTACGTCTTTCAGGATCCTGCTTATCACACACCTTTGGTTCTGGCGACCGTCATGGCTTTACAAGCTGAAACCATTTATCTTTTCTATCTGGAGCGCTGGCCTGTTGAACATCCCCCCTTGGCTTCCAAGCAGATGATTGGCTTACATCGTCAATTTGTTCATGCCGATGAGGCTTGCTTCCGCTTACCTGAACTGGGGCTGCTGGCTGGCAATCTTCTTTCCCATTTAGCCGCTTCTCTTCCTCCCATACCGACTGGCTACTGGGATCGAGAGCCTCAAGCCACTCCCGGCAGGCTGCGCCGCGTTCTCTCGAGTGCTCTTTTTCCAACTCCCGACCAACTCGACCCTGACTTTCGGAAAAAGGCCTCGGTTTCACACCATTTACCTAAAGGCGTTCTCGCTCATCGCCGCCTCAATGCCGCTGCTTAAACTAGCCGAGCACTATTTTTACATTTTATCCCGTTTTTTCAGGGTGGATTCTTTTTTCCGCCCCTTTCGGTTTGCCCTTTGTCACTCAAGCCTTTACCAGAAAGTAAAGTTTCTTGAAAATCTCTTTAATCCTGTCCATCTGTGGATCATTAATTTTCTGGAATGACCTTATCTACATTTCAAACTCAGCGACAAATGGAGCATGATCCGACTCAGGAAACTTTGTCTCAAAAGCAAAGGCAACGCCTTCGTCATGTAGTGTCTCATTATGAATCTCTGCCCCACGATAGTTGCGCAACAGTTCGCGCGAAATCAGCATATGATCCAACAACCGCTTTTGTCCTTGGTGAATATACGTGAAGCGCGATGGCTCTGGAATCGTCGCCTCGCATGGTATGAGAACGCGCCCCAAGAGATCCGCATTCCCCGTATTTTCAACTCGACCAGCAATTGCTTCCACGGGCACCTCGTTGGGGTGGGCATTGAAATCTCCGCACACAATAATTTTGGCAGCCGGATCGGCGTCAAAGAGTTGATCAACGAGAATGCGTGTTTCCAACGCTTGGCTCATACGCTTCAATGACGAAAGAAAGTATCCTTCCGCCCAACCCGCTGCACTCTCCCACTCCCACCGCGGGTCATCATTCTGACCCTTAATGTTTGATGGTCGTCGTGACTTCAGATGGAGGTTGATCACATGCAATACAGAGTCTTGATCCAAACGGAGCTTCACGTAAAAAACCGGTCGTTCAACACGTACGGGATCGGCCTCATCTTCTGTTGGAATCGCTGTGACCTTTTTGTAGAGTGGTGCATTAAGTAGCGTGTTGCGATATTGTTGAACATCCTCCACTGGGTAACGACTCACAACGACCAGATTACGCTCGTTATAAGCTTCGTTTCTCGTCGTCTTTGTATGGGCAATTTCGAAGTTCGTATATGGGGTCTCAGCAAGTAACTTCTCTAAAGCCAACAGACGACGTGGTTCATTTGGCGTTTCCTGACCATGCACCTCCTGTAAGCAAAGTATATCAGCGTTCAGCCTCTCCAATTGAGGACGCAAAATGGGTATGCGTTCCTGCAAGGATGGTTCTGCACCTGGAATGTCATCAAGATTTTCCAAATTAAATGTTGCGATTCGCATTCTCACTATCATTTCTCCAATCTATACTCAGTAGACCGCAACGGAGTCGGCATGCTGTCATGCCGACCCGCTTCGCATTACAGAATGCTTGCTCCGCGTTGCGGTCTACTGATACTTGACTCTCTAGCAAAAAAACCCCATTCTAACGATGAAGGCATTGAAGGTTTAGTCACAGAATCTTCAATATCTCCAGCATTTTCGTGACGATTTTACCCTTTTTGCAGTGGATTTAGGCCATTCCAGAGAAATAAATCTCTAATTTGCCAAGTCGATTTCTCTGGAATGGCTTGAGCTTTTCCAGATCAAATTAGGGATTTTAATGGTTGGAAAAGTCTTATACTTTGCTCTATACGAAAACCAGAGTTTGGCTCTTGATAAGATCCAAGGAAAACGCCGCTTTTATCACAACCGTAGTCGGGCCACTGAGCGCGCCAAATTCGCGCGTGCAGTCTGTTCAAATTTCTGCCGAAACACATCACTCCTGTAGAGCGCCGGTTGTTCCAGAAACTTTCGCAGAATCGCGGCTCGTCCCACACAGAACATCTCCCACGGAACCTGGATATACTCCTGCCGAATCTGCTCTTCATATTGATCAAAACGTTCTGGCATCGCACCCAAGATCGCCAAGTCAATGTCATGCATAAGCGCCTCGTCATTTGTCGTCGGTGTCCGATCATATTTGGTCACGAGAATCAGCTCCTCAATCCGCTGGATAGTGGCATCATCAATTGGGACATCAGTGACTTGGGCCTCCTCTAGAGCTTTGAGGGGTAGGTTTTTTCCGGTAGACCCAATTTCGGGGTCAAAACCGGCCATTTTAGGGTCCAAAACACCCGATTCAGGCCCAATTTCGACCCTTTTTGAGTCTGTTGCTGAAAAACCTACCCCTGCAAGCTCCTCTAGAGCCCCTCTGGCCAACCGAGCGCTCTGTTCTTCATTGTCAGGTTGACCGATGTCGTAGACAGCATCATGAAACCAGAGAGCCAGCACCAATTCGGCTGGATGTTCAGCCAGATTGCGCACATTATTCAGATGCTCCAAACATGCATGGATATGGTCGAGCGTGTGATAGGCGCGGTGTGGTTCAGCATAGCGCTCCAGCAACGATGAAAAAAGCGCCTCATCTGGCATTGTGACACCCAGTGAACGCCATGCACCCTTCCAAGACTCTTGATCTGGTTCTAGCATCTTGTGACTCCAAAAGGATCATTCCGCCACTGTGACTGACACAGTTAGGAATGAGCATTCAACCATTGTCGGATTAGAACTACCCGAAAAGTGGTTGTGAATCTGACCAGCTTCTCGAGTGAAGATATTTCGTCACAGAACTTTTCGAATAGGCACGTATGAGTCAAAGTGTAATCTATATTGGGAAAGCTGTCATGTTGAGTGCCGTGTCAGATTCGGTTCTTATTGTAGCTTCCGGCAACTATGAAAAGCGCTACAGATTTTCTCGTAACGAATCTGTAGCGCTTTTGTAACGCGTTCGTAGCGCTTAGGCGCTACCCTGCGCGTCATGATGCTGCAATGAATTGAATATTGTCAATCTGAACAAATAAATGCTCGTTGCACAACCTATCTCTCAACCGGTATAATTCAATAGACTTCACACTCCCATAATTCCTAGAAAAGGCGGTTCAACCGGATCTCAGGAGGTAGACCCGCTCTGGTTTCGATACGGTCACTCAATCGTCGCCAACCATTTCTGGTCTTGTCAACCCCTGTATTTCTGAAGAGCCGAAAAGTCTTCTTCCATGTCTCTTAGAACGGAGATGGGACGCGGATTTTCAGGACAAACACGGATTTTTAATCATTTCAACAAACAAATCCGGGAAAATCTGTGTTTATCCGTGTCCTAATTTTTGCTGTTTCAGTTTCGCCGACAAGCTGTTAGGTGAGAAAACCCTCGCCATTCCCAACGTGGAGACTTACACCAAGGAGGCATCAGAATGGCTCAGGTCAACAGACTACCTCAGGGACCTTCCCCACCGAGGACAGTGCGAAAACCTTCTATAACCTCTATCGCCATATCTCTACCACCTGTAAGGAATCGGAATTAACTAACTTGAACATAGATTCCGGTTCAACAGGATCTCATGTGGTTCGACAGTGCCACCATGAACACGAAAATGAGTGCTTGTCTGTTCATATAGTCCCCTAGAAAAGATCTATACCACAACTCGCCTCATCAAATATTGCTGGGCCGAGACAGGACGAAACTTTTTTAGTCGAGTACAGCAGTTCCATGACTCATGAACGTTGATTTATCTGACTTAGCGTTGACGCAACTGATGCTAGGAAATTGCCTTCCACAAAGTCGCTAAGGCGCAAGTTAGAAAATTTGTCGCCTGTGTGCGAGATTTTCTGACCCAATCAAAGGAGAAGTGCAGTTTTTTGTACCCACTAGGAGGATATATCATGACGTTGCAAATAAAGTTGTTCGGTCATTTGAAAATTATTCATGACGAGACGACGGTTCAACAGTTACGCCCTCGAGCAAAACGTTTATTTGCCTATTTGTTGCTCAACCGTCGCGCCTTTCTGACTCGAGAGCGGATTGCCCCTGTGCTTTGGCCAGATACCACTGAGACGGAATGTCGTAGTATCCTCAGCCGTGCGCTCAACGAATTGCGCAAGGTGTTGCCTGCCTCCGAGAAAGATGAATGGATTATCTCAACGCGCCAGGATTTACACTGGAATCCATCTGGTCCTTACGCACTTGACGTTGCTGAATTTGAACATCTTGTGCGGCAAGACACCGTACTCAGTCTGGAAAAGAGTCTCGATATCTATACAGGTGACTTACTACCTGAGCTTGACGATGATTGGGTGGTGGCTGAACGAAATCGACTGCAACAGGTATATAGCCAAACGCTAGAGAAGCTGATGACGCATTATTGGGCACATGAAGCGTTTGATCAGGCGATCAATCTGGCCCAACGACAATTAACCTTCGATCCCTTAAGCGAAGCAACATATCGTGACCTGATGCGTCTCTACTATTTGAGTGGAGATCGTGCCGCGGCCTTGACGACCTATGAAGCAGCCAAGACCATCTTGCGTCAAGAGATTGAGGTTGAGCCAATGGCCGAGACCCAAGAGTTGGCGATGGCAATTAGCGAGGGGTTGTCAGTCTCAACAGTCATTACGTCACCCTTGGATCCGACTCCCGAACGAGCCAAAACGTTAAATTCAAATCAAGATCTTGTTGGCCGAACCATTGAGATGGATTCCCTGCGTTCTCTGTGGACAAATGTCGCAGCAGGTGAGGGAGCCTGTGCGCTCATTGGCGGGCAGGCAGGTGTGGGCAAGAGCCATTTGATTCAAAGTTTTACCCAGTCATTGAAGCAACAAGGGGTTTGGATTTTGACGGGAACTTGCCATGAATACGAGCAAGTGTTGGCTTATCAAACCTTGGCGACTGTCTTGCGACCAGCCGCTGGCCAACTTCAGCAAAGTGATTTGGAACCGACCTACCGATTCTGGTTGAGACATCTGTTGCCTGATATTTGGTTTGAATCGTCAGAGAATCTGACAGGTACACTGTCTGACTCTCAAGAGCATAGCCACCTGAAACTTTTCGAGGTGCTGACCCAGGCTGTTAAAGCACTGGGACGTCTTCAACCCTTTGTGATGGTCTTGGAAGATTTGCAGTGGGCATCAACAGACACGCTTGATTGGTTGACATACCTGCTCGACCAGATGTCACAAATTCCACTCTTACTCGTTGTCACCTATCAGTTAGAAGAAATCGATGCCCACCATCCCATATCTCGGCTGCAATACCGCTACGCAAATCACCAAACCGTCCTCTCATTTTCGTTGAATCCTTTGTCCCAGGCAGACTGCCAAACTTTCGTGATGCGACTGTCTGGACTCCAGGGTACACAAGTACGCTCCGTTGCCGATCGTCTTTTTCGCGAAAGTGGGGGCAATCCCCGAGTGTTACAGGAAATCATTCATAGTTTAATCGAAGCGGATCAGATTTACGTTAACAACCAGGGATTTTGGAGTGGCCCTTTCCTATCAGAAGTGGAAAAGATCGAAATTCCCATCTCTTATCCTTTACAAACCCTCTTTACCACTCTAACACGCCAATTGACCCCAACCAGCCAACACATTTTACAAGCCGCAACAGTCGCCGGGCTAGAATTTGACTATCGTCAGGTTCAGCAAGCTGGCGATTGGTCCGAAGAAGCTTTCCTGGATGCTATGGAAGAACTCTATCTTTATGGATTAATTTATGAAGGCCAACGGGATTATCGATTTGCCTTTACCTATCCTCTCTTTCACCAGGTCATCTATACAGGCCTATTTCCTCCACGACGCCATTATTGGCAAAATCGCCTCATGGCGCATTCCCAAGACTAAAGTGATAAGTATTCAGTATCTGACTCGTTGTCTCTTGACCCGTTGACCCATCCTGAATACTGAACACTGAATACTGAACACTGAATACCGATCATCCATCACCTCCCCCCGCCTGTGGAAATAAATCGGTATCATATCTATGATAAGTTGGGAGCAGTCTGGGAGAGTTTTGGGAGAGAAAGCGAATAATTTCAGAAATTGGTCAAAATTGCCCGATTTTGGGAGAGTTTTGGGACGAGGACGGGAGACTTTATTGCTATACTAGTCCTTACTCAAATCAATATTCTCCGCGCTAGACATATGAATAACGAGAGGCAATTATGGCCACTGTAAACCAACAGGCAGCAGCAAAGGCATTAGCAGAGGCAGCGACAAAGGCAAATGCATTGGCAGATGCCTTGGCAAAGGCACCGCTACATTCTCCGCCGGATGACTTGGCGAATGTATTGGTAGATGCAGAGCAGAAGGCGAGGGAATTAGCCAATTCACTAGCACATGCAGCGGCAGAGTCACAGCCAGAGTCAGGAACAACACAACAACAGATTGAGTCTCTTTTGCAACAGAAACTAGGTGTAACTCAAACAGAAGTCATAACACATCCAAACATCAAAAGAGCCTTATCCACATTTACAACCTCCCTAAAAACGAACCTGAGTTTATCTGATGAGGCGTTACTAAAAAAAATTCAGTCTGCCAAAACGCCCTGTCTCTGTTTAGCAAATTATTATAATAACAAAGTAGGTTTTGAAGTGACATTGTTGAAAAATAGCCAGCCCGATCCGCATTATCCTAAAATCGTGATCATGGTCGATCCCTATTCTTTTACGTTTATCGACACCTTGCCATCGGGAGAAGGATATCAAGTGAAGGTTGAAACCATCCCCTCGTATGCTCAGCCCATCACGCGAGATTTCAACCAGAGTACCGTCTTTGCAATTTATACGAAGCCTGAATAATTTTAATTCTGAGTTCAGCATGAGATGAATCAGGACGCCCTATGAATGATCAATTTGAGCAGGCAAGTGACGACCAAACCAATCACGATGCTGCAACTGATCAACCCACAAACGTGATTCCAGGGAATGCTGAACAGCATCGACCGGCAGGGCACACAGCAGCTATCTGTTTGAACAACTTGCTGGATAAATCTGCTACGTTCCAAATTCGTGGGACGCGTCAGGGTGTAATCAAGACTGATTCAATAGAAGTTGCACCCTACACAATAGAATGGGTCATTGGCTGGGAAGTGGGTGCAGACAAGATGTTGTCAGTAGAAGTTGAAGATCAATCACGCCTCTTTGCCCCCTTTCTATCAACAGCGAATTTTGTCCTCTTCAAAAAGCTTTACTTTCTGGTAAAGGCTTGAGTGACAAAGGGCAAACCGAAAGGGGCGGAAAAAAGAATCCACCCTGAAAAAACGGGATAAAATGTAAAAATAGTGCTCGGCTAGTTTAAGCAGCGGCATTGAGGCGGCGATGAGCGAGAACGCCTTTAGGGAAATGGTGTGAAACCGAGGCCTTTTCCGAAAGTCAGGTCGAGTTGGTCAGGAGTTGGAAAAGAGCACTCGAGAGAACACGGCGCAGCCTGCCGGGAGTGGATTGAGGCCTCGATCCCAGTAGCCAGTCGGTATGGGAGAGAGAAGCGGCTAAATGGGAAAGAAGATTGCCAGCCAGCAGCCCCAGTTCAGGTAAGCGGAAACAAGCCTCATCGGCATGAACAAATTGACGATGTAAGCCAATCATCTGCTTGGAAGCCAAGGGGGGAGGTTCAACAGGCCAGCGTTCCAGGTAGACAAGATAAATGGTTTCAGGCTGCAAAGTCATAACGGTCGCCAAAACCAAAGGTGTGTTGTAGGCCGGATCCTGAATGACGTAAATCGAGTAGGTACGGTTGGCTGTATCCACCTTGGTTGTTCTGGGGACGAGATTGTGCCATGCTTGATAGCAAATCAGGCGACCACTATAGAGAAAGCGACCAGACGAGTCCGGAGTTGTAGCCTCGAGTCGCCCTTATAGCTGCGAGAGAGCGGACGCACAATATCACCATATTCAGGTGGTCTTTTTTCTTTGCGTTTGGGGAACTCATTGCGGCGCACTGTGCAGTTAATGGCTTCCGCAGGACAAATCGGTCTATGCCGCTTTCTAGCATTTCTCTGATTGTAAACCCGGCATCGACCACCGCCACTTCGTCTGACTCCAGTGATTTCTTCGTCTCTGTCAGCAGCTTTTTCCGAAACTCACTTCCTTTGTTCCAACCGTGCATCTCATGATTGCCTTGAGCAGTGGCACTCGCTTCCCGCCTATCTCCCCGAGCTTATCATCACTCCAAAGATGAGCGGGCAATGCCCGACGAGCCGTTGAGTTATAGAGTCGGTTCACTTTCCCTTGCAGCTTCGGTCGCCAGAACCCTGTGATATCTATGCTTTTCACTCGGTACCCTTCTAACTTTTTTTGCCTCCCATTCCCTTTCCACTTCTCTTGCCACGACCCCAGCAGACTTGTGATATCCCATGATCCATATCGAAAGCTCCACCAGCTTCGCCGGAGCTCCTCATCTTCAAACCCGCTTTCTTTCAATGCGCTATGGATTGCTCTCGACTTTTCAGAAACGACCCATTCAGCATTGCCCACATCAGACGCATTACATTTACGTTTGTTCCCATCGGCGTTACTTGCAATACATTCATCAGTACTGCTATAGTTATTTCTGGCGCGTTAGCATTCCTTCCTCCTTTTTCTCTACCTTTAGGATGAACTGCTAACCGCTTTTTGTCACATTTTCCCTCATCTCTTTCTTTTACAGAAAGTAAAGAAAAGAGAATCGGAAAATTCCCGGATATTTCTGAAAAGTCCATTTATGATCAGATCAAGCCACCCCTTTGGCACCTGGTTGGCAGAGAGTGGGGCGATTTGCTTGGGAAATTATATCGATCAAGCGACCAAGTTTACCATTCAGGGAAGTCAAGAGGGGCGAATTGTCGAACATATCTATACCGTGGAGCCGTTTCAATTTGTCTGGGCACTTGGTTGGGAGACAGGCGATGACAAGATGGTGGTCATCGAGACAAATGGAGGCTTAGACAGATTTATCCCTTTGACGCCGTTCCGCTCCACAACAAGCGTTGCGCTCTATAGTAAATGATCAAACGGGTGCTTTGGACACTCGGATCCTACAAACGCCTCAATTGTCAATGGCTTCCGTCAGCTTCCAAGAACGCTCATCAAAAATTCTCAATTACACTTCACAGTTGACAATTATTTAGGATGCATGGATTCAGATGGCGGACTTTTCGGTCCTTAGTGGTCAAATTGCCGATGCAGTGGCTCAATCGAACGAACCTGCTGCTGCGCAATCTTCATCTCAGTCGCTGGCTGTGGTGCAACAGGCCATGGCGCGCAAGTTTCGCTATCCATGCAAAATGCAGTGGCGGCTCAGCAACAGATGAATGTCCTAAGTCAAGCGATTACGACGCAAGCAATCAACCGATTGATGAATGCCAACCGCTACAACAGGAGCAACACAATCGGTTGATGCAACGAGCGATCCATTTGATCAGCTTCTAACCATGTTGAACACGATGGCAAGCGGCTCAAAACAATAAATCCTAATTCATATGTAACAAAGGCACAAACGTATAGAGATCAGAATGCCATCTATCGCGTTGCATCATTTCATAAAGGAGAATGCCTATTGCCAAATACTAATTGCGAGACCGAATGTTCAGTCTCAAAAAGGTGAACCAAACGATGTCAATGTTCGAGCAACATATTTGAAAGGAACCAAACAATGGCAGATCCAACTTTAGTCAATGGACAAATAACCGATGCTGTAACGCAAAGCAATGTGAAAGTGTTAGCTGACGCTCCAGCCGAAGCCCTTGCAATGGTCTATCAGACGATGGGGCATACTGTTGGTTTGGGGATGCAGAATGCGGCCTCGCCCAACAGCAAATGAACACCATTAATCAGACCGTCACAACGCAAGCCGCAGGACTCTTGATGAGTATGGATACGGCGGCCTGCCCGAGCCACCGAAACGGTCTTCTCCGGCAATGACGTTTCTCAGCAAAT
>JAHBNG010000072.1 GCA_019217005.1 Chloroflexi bacterium TSY | reverse complement strand
GTCGATGCTGTCAGACTTTGGGTCACCGTCACCAATCCGCCCGACGTCACAAGCGTCGGTCTGGTAATAAAATCGGTTCCGACATTGACCGGAAAGCCTACACTACTTGATGTAGATACTGAGACACCGGGTTTGTTGCTACCTAGATTCCAAGTAACTACTCCATCATTTTCTATCCCGCCAGCGTTGACACTATTCGAGACGTATGTTGCGCCATCAGGAATCGTGTCCGTGACGGTTACATTGCTAAAGAGGTCTCTGCCCACGTAGTCAACCGTAACAGAATAGGTCAGCATCTCGCCCACATCGGCAACGATCTGATCAACCTCCTTCTGTAGTTTGGGCTCAAACGCGGCTGTCCAGAAGATACGCCCATATTGGGAACCATCGCCAATGAAATCAAATGGCGCAGGGCCTCTGATAAAGTTACCCGCTGTCCAAATACCTTTCGCAGCAGCGACCGATTCACGACCATTTCCATCACTACCCCACTGGGTAAAGTCGATCAGGATACTCGGGTCGGTAAATGCACCAATGTCTTTATAGAGGCCAAGATCAGCTGCTGTATCCTCAACGACAAAACTGCTCACAACAATTGAAGTGCCCGGAGCCAAGATCGTTTCGGCGGGAAGGACAGAATAGTCGAATAGCGAGCAGAGTCGATATCCAGAGATGTCGGCCTCCATTGTACCAAAGTTCTTGATAGTGATTTCATCAGGCTCAGTAGATCCAAATTTGGCGTTTTTGGCGATTTTCAGTCGAGATTGCAGGGATTTTGGAGTCATTTATTCAGATTTCGGTTACAGAAAACAACCTATTTCATATCTGAAAATCGCCCAAATCTAACGCAAAAACTAGATATCGACCGGCAAATTTGTATTTATGTCAACTGTTTAGCCAGAATTCTCTCTCAAAACCTGAAATTTGGATCTACTGAGTCTCTGGATTGACGTGTGTAATGCGGACCTGTGACTCTGGCAATTCGACCGTTGTTATCACAAGATTACTGGTCGTCGCTGAGATGCTCCCCTCACTGTCCATACTAAAAGCGGTGTTCTCAACAAGGTCAGCTGCCCCATCGGTCGATGTCTGGAAGGTCAACGGTGGCACCACAATTCCGCTTACACTCCTTCCTGCCTGCGCTCTCTGAAGCTGCGCAACAAGAGCTATCCCCATGGAGACGGAGACAATTACAAAAATATTGACGTATCGGCGCATTGATAAATTCCTTCCGATTATGAACCCTTTATTCATCGTGACGCGGCGTATTCCTATCCTATCTGACGATCACAGGTAGATAGAGCTCATTCCCAAGACCAGAATCTCCCGTCACCTGGAGCGTGACAGATGTTTCGTTCGATGCACCACTACTGTCGAATACAGTTAATGTAATGGTATGTTCACCAATCGAGAGTCCGTCGGACAAAATCAGCGTCGTTTCACCCTCACTCAAAATGGCCCGATTTAGGTTCGTCCAACTAAACTGACTACTATCAATCGTACCATCTTCAAAATCGACCGCTGTTCCCACCAGAACGATCACTTCACCAGCTTCAACTTGACGTATCGCATCACCCTGGATCGCCACTTGTGGTGCCTTGTTGCCAATCGCCCCCACATCCAACTGGGCCGTGGCAGATTCAGTGCTATTGCTCGCGATTACTTCAGCCATACCACCCTCCGATTCTTGAAGCTCCTCTTTGGAGACAGTATAAGAACCAGTAGCAGGCAGATTTGGTGCGAGGACCGTCCAAGAATTGCCACTGTCTGGGCTATAACGTATGAACACGGATGGGGCAGTCGTTGAATTCGGGTCAGATGCCTCCCAGGTAAAGGTTAAGTCGTTGCCCGACGTCGCTACAGAGGCAGTGATGCTAGGTGGACCACTCGCTACAGGTAACTCATCTAGCAGCGTCTCTTGCTCCCAAAGTTGAATCTTCGCTGCGCCGTCAATCTTGGGTATATTAAAGCTGAATCCAAAGAGATTGGCATCTTCATCGGGCGAGCTGTCCACCAATGTCGCTTGAACAGTGTCAGATAGAGCCGGCACATCGACATTCTCGCCATCATCCTGGATCGGCTCAGGGAAGAAGCTATAATGAAAGAGGATGTTTCCAGCATCATCCACAATGCGTAGGGCATGAATCCCACCACAGGTGCTATCAACCACCGTTTCGTTCGCAAGCTCTGTCGTTTGCATCGTGAGGGCGGACTGGATTGTACCCGCCGTTTCTGCGTCGCTCTCGTCGATTCTGCCGGCAACCAGCCAACCCGTTTGTTCGGCCTTCAATTCTCGCACGTCAACGCCCGCTACCTGAAGCTGCAGTGAACTATCGGCAGCAGATAGAGCGTCATAGAGTCGCCGATAATTATATGCCGAGATCCACTGGGTTGGTTGTTCAGTATCGAAACAATAGCCCATTAGATCTGGATGGCTCATCGGAAGCAACTTCAACGTCGGTAGATAGAATCCCACATCACCAATCGAGCCATCTGCCTGGGGGAAACCTGCTTCACCCGTTGTATTACAAGGTGCATGACCTAGACCTAAAGTATGACCTAATTCGTGAGCGGCCATATGGTTTTGAAGGGAAATAAAGGGGTTGGGGTAACCAGCGTCAGCTTGTTTGTCACCATCAAAGTCGACTATATACTCATTGGCTTCTAACCCAACACCTGTTCCCCCAGGAAGATAGGCTTTGCCACCGATAGCCGATGCCGGAGATGGGCTGCCGGGCAGACAGCATGCCTTTTCGGTGCGAACCAAGCCGTAATATTTGGGAAAAACAGCAGTGGGATCCGCCACCTCACCATTACGGATGTTGCGCAGTTCATCTAATAGTTGCTTCCATCCATCAGTCGTATAGAGATTGCCGGTGAAAAGATGCTCGGCATGAATCGTGTAGTTGACGCTTGCCACCGGATAGACATCGTTGAGAATCCCCAACCCAAAGTTGGTTGTTGCATCGACGGCAGGGCGATAGACATCACCTGTGCCATTTAGCTGAAATGCCACCGGAATTAACACAATCTCGATCGCGGGCACTTTGTTCAACGTCAGATCGAAGCTACGGCTATTGTTGCTCATCGTTGATTCGGCAATCGAACCAGCGGGATTCACCTGTGCCTCAATTGTCAAATCGCCTGCCGCCAACCACTCGTTTGGAAAGGTGAAATTCAACATATCGTCTAACGTCTCTCGCTCCGGAGATAAGGATGCCGTGATATTTCCTCCAGAATTGAAGGGATTCAGTGGTGACCCACTCAGCTCCGCGCCATTGCGATAGGCGCGCAATTGAGCCGTCACATTGCTCACTGACGAACCACTCCCGCTCACTCCAACGGTCAGTCGAGCCACCAACGGCTTCTCAGCTACCAATGGAACAGCGTTGTCGGTTGTCTGAATCGCTTGGGTGAACTCTACGCTCGCAACACTCAGATCAAGGGATGTTACCGGTGCTGTGGTCGGTGTAGACGTCGGTATGTTTGTCGAGGTCGGTACCTGGGTTGGTGTGGGTGTATGGGTCGCAATTACTGTTCCCGTTGGCGTATCTTGTGGCGTGGGTGTCACAGAAGGTGTGTGAGTCTGTGTCGGAGTTGCTGTTGGTGTTGCTGTTGGCCCTGTTGTGGGCGTTGGTGCTGGTGTCGGCGTGGTTGGGGCACCAGAAAAAATAGAAGTACCGTCACTCCATAAATCGCTCGATTGCCCATCATGAGCAGGGGTAAAGGTACGAATGCGGAAATAGTAGGTAGCTCCCGTGATTAACCCTGTGACCGTATAACTAGTACAGAAAGGCATAAATGATTACATAGATAATTGCAGGAGTTATGTAAACTGGAGGCATCGATAATATCCCAAAGAAGGAGAAAAAGAGATGCCAGGTCCAGAAGCCGAAAAAATCGAACTAAGCCCAAAAGCGAAAGAAGGTCTAGAGCAGTTAGTCAAGGGGCACACAACGGGCCAACAGATGGTCAAGCGAGCGCAGATAATTTTGTACGCAGCTGCGGGTAAAGATTCTGGGACAATTAGCCTAGAAGTGGGCGTGTCTCGCAAAACGGTCTTCAACTGGAAAAAGAGATGGCTAGCTCTAGAAGCGATACCGCTGGAAGAACTCACAGCGCAAGAGAGGTTGGAAGACCTGCCACGTCCTGGGGCACCGTCCGTAATCACGGCAGACCAAAGATGCCAACTGGAAGCCTTGGCCTGTGAATCGCCAGACATGCGGCGAGGCTTTTAAAACAGTAGCAGCAAAAGTCGGGTACAAATTTTTCATGCAAACAGAGGGCTGCTCTAGGATTTCACCCCTTATGGTCATTTTTTGTACCCGACTTTTGCCGTAGCTGTTTAAAAAGATGCATCAATTCGGCCCCATATGAGTCGCTACTGGCAAAACACGCCCAAGGATGAACTCTTTGAGGTGAAGAGCCAAACCATCAATGACCTCTATGCCCGTGCTTCTGAACTGGCGAAGAAGGGTGAACTCGTTGTTTCCAACGATGAAAAGACAGGGGTTCAAGCCCTCGAAAGGAAATATCCCGATCGTCCAACTGTCCCTGGCAAAGACCGTCTCATTGAGCATGAGTATATCCGTCATGGCACCTTAGCCTTCATCCTGACATTCAATGTTGCCTTGGGTGGCATTCTCTGGGTCACTGCTGAACCCACCCGCACCGAGCACGATTATGTTGCACATATTCGCCAGATGGTTGAGGCACACCCTCACATCAAACGTTGGCATATCGTGGTTGATAATCTCAACATCCATTGCTCCGAATCTCTTGTTCGCTACGTGGCCGCTGAGTCGGACATCACCTGTGATCTTGGTGTAAAAGGCAAATCTGGCATCCTCGAATCCATGAAGACTCGTGCCGAATTCTTGTCCCATCAAGAACATCGCATTGTCTTCTACTATACGCCTAAACATGCTTCCTGGATGAATCAGATTGAAATCTGGATTAGCATTTTGGTCCGTAAACTATTGCGCAAAGGTTCTTTTCTTTCTCTTGATGACTTACGCAACAAAGTTTTCGCTTTCATTGACTACTACAACCAAACTATGGCTAAACCTTTCCAGTGGACCTACAAGGGCAAGGCTCTATCTACGTAATCATCTATGCCTCTTTGTACTAGTGGCACTTTTATCGCTCGTCTGACCAACCACCTTGAATGGTCCAGCAGCAGTGGTTGCCATAAGAATCTCGTAATATCCATCATCTTCCGTATATGCGATGGGATCCCAACTTAGCACAATTTCGGTCGTCGAAAGAGAAATGGCCTGCATATTCGTGGGGGCAATGGTCTGGGTCTCAAGCCAGTCGGGATCCATACTGTTTAGAAAGGTGTTCAACTCATCGCCCGAAGCCATCAATTTGTTATAACCAAGATCAAGCGAACCAAGTGCAGACAACGCGACCCATGGCGGTGGAATTGGTCCATTCAACTGATTTCCCGCCAGATTGAGCGATATAAGACTCGTCAGCATCCCCAACTCTTCAGGGAGCGAGCTATTGATCTGGTTGTCCGAAAGATCCAGATGTTCCAGCTTACTCAGGGCATCCAACTCACAGGGGAACTGCCCCGAAATTTGGTTATTAGACAGATTCAAACGGACAAGCTCAGAGAGATTGCCCAACTCACATGGCAGACTACCGTTCAGTTGATTGCTCAGCAGTTCCAATTGTGCGACCCGGCCTCCAACACAGATCACGCCATTCCAACGACAGATGTCGGGGGCGTCCAGCCATCCACTGTTATTGCTCCAATTGGCACCATCGGTCAGGGCGTGGAGCTTTACCAGAGCCTCGCACTCCTGCGTGGGAATCTCACTCACAGTGTCACAATTGCGAAAGACAGATGCGCCATCATCATCCCGCACATTTACACGAACCGTCACATCTGGTAATGCAGCATATACCGGATCGACAGAATCGCTCAGGCTCAGAGTCATCACACACGAATGAAGCTCCGTCTCAGCGGTCGTATCGTTCTCTACAGTCACTGTCACCGACTGCCGCGCATTAAAATCGTCAGCCGTAAAAGATAATATCCTGGGAGAGACTACACATTGTGCATCAGTACTCAATGAGACAGTAACATCGCCCTCAGTCGGTTCACTGGTTAAGGCAACTTCAAACAGATCAGTCGTTTCGAAATCGGCTTCATCCACAATCAGAACATCATCAAAGAGTGGGCGGTTGCCATTGTCAGGATCGGTCAGCGCCACACCGGACGCGTCATCATCAGCCACAATTGACTCGACCGTTGTGTCGTCTAGTGTAGCGTAGACAGCATCAGAAGAGTTTGTGGTCGAAAGAGTAATTGCACAATCATGTGCCTCCGATTCATCCACATCATCACCAACTGCAACCACGTTCACAACCTGTGGTGTATCAAAATTGGCCACGGTAAAGGTCAACGTTATGGGATTGATCATACATTGACCATCGGTTGATATTGTCACTAAAACATTTCCAGCAGTAGGCGATGTATTCAAAACAACTCCAAATTGATCCGGCGTCACATTGGCTTCATTGACAATCAGATCGCCTGTGGACAACGTATTATGACTATTGTTGGGATCGGTCACCCTGAGTCCTGGAGCTCCCTGATACCTCGGAGCAGATAAACCAGCAAGCAAGCTGCCTGCGCTCACAGACATCGATACTGAGGCTCCGGCTGCACAAATTAAACTCATCAATAGAAGCGTGCGAATCGATACCATACAGCGAAGCATCATTTCACCCCCTCTGATTCTTCCGACAATTTCTCAATCCTGTCTCCCGTGGTCGCCCGTAGGTCGAGCAGTTTACCCAACAAACCACCATCTGTTCGGACATATCCTTCTATTCCTGATCTCGTAGTCTCATTCACCCCCGTTGCCTTGGTAAGTCGACTTACGACGCGGAGGGCAAAAATCACCCACACCGATTATTGCCAATTGAAGCCAAAGAATTCAGGTTCATTCGGAACTCAGGGAGCTGAGAACCCCTTGAGATCCCGTTGAGCCAGAATTCAATGCTTAGTCGTCGGGTTCAGCGAACCACTGCGGATTTCTACATTGTTAGAGAGCAGCGGCAAAAAGAGCCGCATATCTAACGGTTCTGGCTCGTCACTTGACTCAATATCGGTTGCTTTTACGAGCCCAGCATCCAGACCGGTAACAATGCCACCAGCTACAATCGTGACCATGACGGTGCGTCCAGCCGGATTTACATCGCTATCGAGATTATCGTTGACACCCTGATCTTGCGGACTAAATGAACTGAAATCTGTTGGTAACTCAAATACGAGGTAATAGGTACCTGCTGGTAGATTGTCAAAGCTGTATTCACCTTTCGTATCGGTTGTGGTCCGATCCAGTTGATTGCTGCTCGCATCATACAGTTTCACACTCACGCCAGGTTGCAGTGTTGTCAGCAAACGCTGTTCCACCCCGTCACCTCCGAAGTCAATGAAGGCAACGCCTGAAATCGAGACAGGCAGATTATCGCCAAAGTTGGCTGCGCCAGCCCCTTTCGGTGGCACCGTCACGACTACATTGTTGGGTGATGTACTGAGAAAGCCGTTGGGATCTATCTCGCGCATTGTATAGTCACCTGACACAATATTCTGGAAGATGTAGGTACCATCTCCTGCCGTGGTCGTCGTCGCAATGACAATCCCATTGCTAGCCAGCAAAGCGATCGTAACACCACCCAAGCCATCTTCAATTCCATCTTGCAGACCGTCAGAGTCTACATCATTGAAGACTACACCAGTGACGGTACCAATCTGCTGGTTTCCAAAGCTGGCGCTTCCGGCACCGTTGGCAGGCACCGTCACTGCTACATTATTCAGTGTGGTATTGGTGTACCCAAACGGATCTGTCTCATGTACGGTGTAGGTATCTGGGGTCACGAACGGGAATCCATATGTACCATCACTGGCAGTAGTGGTGGTCGCAATGACATGACTCTCGTTGTCAATAAGTTCAATTGCCACACCACTGATGCCCGCCTCGTTTGGATCTTGGATGCCATCTCCATCCGTATCATAGAAGCTCACGCCGCTGATCGTACCGATCAACCTATCTCCAAAGTTGGCACGACCGCTACCACCGACCGGAACTGTCACATCAACTTGTCCAGGCATCGTGCTAACATAGCCGTCTGGTTCCACTTCCTGCACTGTGTAGTCACCGACACAATTAGCATTGGGGGCTCTCAATTCAGCCACTAGGCCCGCCTGAACTGCTTGCACGTTCAGGCTTTGTCCACAATCAGTGAAGATATACGACCCATCTCCTGCCGTGGTTGTCGTTTTGGTCACCTTGCCATCTGGGTCAAGCAGCACCAGTACAACACCGCCGAGTCCAACTTCTGACGGATCCTGTTCGCCGTCACCATTGATGTCAACAAAGACGATACCGCTGATGATACCCGTCTGCTTGTCCCCAAAATCGACCGTTGCTGCACCGTTTGTCGGGACAGAGACCTTCACATCATTGGACGATGTGTGGGTATATCCAGTCGGGTCTACTTCGTGGACAGTGTAGATGCCCCGCGTTACATTGATGAGGTTGTATGAACCATCGCCAGCAGTGATTGTGGCATTAAGGCCAATCCAAAAAATAAAATATACGCGAGAAGGTGTTAAACTAGCTCTCCAAAAGGAGCAAAAATGACAATCTCGCCAGAAATGGTTGAAGTCTTGAAAGAGACGAAGGCCATGTTAAGTGGATACGAAAGAAGGCACTTCATGGCCCAAACGGTCAAAACGATATGCGAAGGGAGTCCGACGAAAGCAGAACGAGAGTTGGGCTGGAATCGGGCGACGATAGCCAAAGCCCTGGAAGAACTAGAAGGCGGCTTCTGTTATGTCGACCAAAGCCACCGACGTGGTCGCAAAAAAGCCGAAGACCATATCCCCACTTTACTGGCCGATATGGTTGAAATCGCCGATCAATTCAGCCAGACCGATCCCACCTTTCGACCCCCAATTGTACACTCGACTAACCGCCGCCGAAATGCGTACCCAGCTCATCGAGCAGAAAGGATACACAGATGAGGAATTGCCTGGCGAAGAGGCCATCCGCTTGAAGCTCAATGAGTTAGGCTATGGCTCAAACCGGGTCAAAAAAAGTCAACCAGTGAAAAAGATCCCAGACCGATGCGATCTTTGATAGAATTCATCAGATCAATCAAGAAGCGGATGCAGACGAGACGGTTCTGCGCCTCTCTTGGGATGCCAAAGCGACGATTTTACTTGACCGTTTCTCGAGAAGGGATAAGTCGAGTGGTTGTCAAAGCGCTCGATCATGACTTTCAAGATAAGAAGACCGAGAAAGTCACTCCTTTTGGCATTTACCTCCCTTCAACCAAGGAACTCTTTCTTTACTTGACTCAGTCGAAAGTGACTAGTGACTGTATTGTCGACTGCCTGATTGATTTTTGGGAAAGCGTACGTGAACACTTTCCTCACGTCAAGACCCTCGTGATCAATCAGGACAATGGTCCCGAAAATCATACCCGTCGGACTCAGTTTATGTATCGTCTCACTCAGTTTGTTGAGCACTATCGTCTCTCTATTCAGCTCGCCTGCTACCCTCCTTATCACAGTAAATACAACCCCATCGAACGGGTTTGGGGCCATCTTGAAAACACTGGAACGGTTCTCTTCTGATTCTCTTGAGACCGTTCTCAATTTTGCCCGTTCTTTTCGCTTTAACCAACTACAACCCTTCGTTCACCTGAATTCCACTCTTTATGAGACCGGCGTCAAACTCACTCAGAAAGAGATGGACCGTTTGGAACAACGCTTCCAACGTTTACCTGGTTTAGAAAAATGGTTTGTCCTTATTCCCCCTCTCCATTCTCTCGTTCGCGTATAATTATTTTTTTGGTTTAGCCTAACGACATTGCCGTCTTCATCCACAAGCTCGATTGCCACACCAGAAATTCCAGATTCATTCATATCTGGCTGGCTGTCTTCATCCGTATCATTGAAGACGACACCCGATATGCTGCCCCGCTGTTGGTCACCAAAATTGGCAATTGCAGCACTATTTGGTAGGACAGAGATAGGTACTGTGTTATTGGTCGTGCTATGATACCCAGTTGGATCCGTCGCATGGACTGTGTAGGCCCCAGGCGATACGCTCGAGAAAAGATAGCTGCCATCACAAGCGGTGGAGGAGGTCGCCACCTCATTGCCGTTTGCATTGACCAGTCGAATAGACACACTGCCAAAACCTCCTTCATTTCGATCTTCAACGCCATTCCCATTGGAATCATTGAAGACCACACCGCTCACTGTACCAATCAACTGGTCACCAAAGTTAGCAGTGGATGCTCCATTGGTTGCAATGAGAATCGGAATCTGATTGGACGATGTGCTTGTAAAGCCAAGCGGATCCGTCTCCCGCACAGTATATGGCCCCGGCGTCACGTTCGTGAACAGATAGGAGCCATCGGGTTCAGTCGTCAACATTGCAACGACAGTACGGGTTGGGTCAACCAGTTCAATTGTCACTTCACTGAGACCGTTCTCATTTGGCTGCTGGTTACCATCACCATTTGGGTCGTTGAAGACAACTCCGCTAACCGTTCCAGCCTGCTGGTCGCCAAAATTGACGAATCCAGAGCCACCTGGAGGCACAGAGACTGGAACCGTGTTTTTGGTCGTATCACTAAATCCAGCCGGATTCGTCTCCCGCACCCTGTAGGCACCTGGCTCTACCGACGGGAAGGCGTAAGAACCATCAGTGGATGTGGTGGTGATGTCTATCGCGTTGTAATTGGCATTTACTAGCTCAATCGTGACGTTATTCAGTCCATCTTCGTTTGGATCCTGATCACCATCCCCATTCTTGTCATTGAACACCACACCTCGTACTTGACCAATCGGTATTCCACCTACATTTACGCTGGTTGAGCCCCCCTGTGGGATCGAAATCGACACTGTGCCTGGTGAAGTCGTTGTGATCGATGGATCGATAATCACAACTGTATATGGACCTGGTTCCACATTCGGAAACTCATAGTTTCCATTTTCATCCGTGGTCGCCGTATCTACCACATTACCATCTAGATCCACCAATTCAGCAGTCACATTGGGGAACCCATTTTCGCCAGAATCTGTGTCGCCATTGCCATTGATGTCGTCGAAGACTACGCCACCAACGGTACCTGACTGCTGGTCACCAAAGTTAGCAATTCCCACATCATCTGTCGGCACGAAGATCGCAACCTGGTTGTTGGTTGTACTGGTAAAGCCAGTTGGATCCATTTCGCGTACGACATAAGAACCATGCGCTACAATCGGGAACTCATAGTTGCCGTCAGCATCTGTCGTCGTTGTCTCTACGACGGTGCCATCGGGCGTCAACAAGGTAATGATCACGCCGCTCAAGCCCTCTTCAGGCAATCCTGGTCCGTCATCTTGTGTCTCGTCGCCATTTCTGTCGCTGAAGACTAGACCGCGAACGGCACCATTCGGCAATCGTTCATCACCAGACTTAACGGTCGGTGTAACCGTCATTTCGATCTGATTGTCGTTGGGACCATCAAAGAGGTAATTGCTACTGGCGTCGGTCATGGTTCTCTCTAACATGGGAATCCAGCTTTGAATCAGAGCAGTCGTTATCGTATCAAAAGTGGTAACCGTCATGCGTATGTCTAGATGGCACGCGCTGGCGATCGGTCCTTCCATCATAGGGATGAAGTGGGGAAAGATACTCGTGACCACTGAAAGAATGATGGCCGGGGTATAGAACATCTTTCGATACGACATTCGCTGTGACCGTAAGCTGTACATTGTGCGATACGTCTCCTTTGTTCGGACAGAATCCAGCTTGTGGCGTTGTTGTAAGTAAAGTTTTTGTTCCGGTATTTTTAATAATGGGTCAGTTCGTGTTCAGTTGTAGTCCGTGTTCAAGTGTGCGTTGTTGAAATAGAGAGTGAGAGATTGGAGCTATTGAAGTTAAGCTTTTTGACGGACAGCCTATGCCAAGGAGTAAGTGGCTAATGACCATTGACAGGACGTTCTTGAAATGCTATCGTAATCAAAGGCAGGGCAATCTTGAACGCGCTAAACCGCGTTCAGATACGAGCAGCGGAATCTTCCAAACGTTCCAGTGACCGAAGATTTCACTGTAGGTTGCTTTGTTCTTCTGACTGCTGTTCTGGTCCATCAACCAGGGCAGCAGTTTTTTGTTTATTTTTGTATGTTTGCTAAATAGATGAACTTATTATTTCATGTCATGATACAGACAGGCTCGAATGAGCCGAGTTTTATTCTGGGCATATCAATCGTATCACAAATCGTCAAAGCAAAAAATACGTAATATTGCGTATCTTTTACATCTTTCGTTACATATATATATAGGGGATTTCGCATCATCCAGGTACAATTTTGGCTGACTATCTGGAACAATATCCAACATCCATAACTCTTTTGATTGTTCGTCGAGTGACTAAAGAGGAACATTCACCATATGAATTATTGGCTCTTTGAGGTTTTGTGGGGTAAACGTCGTGGGATACCACCAAAATTAGCGTGGATAAAACGAATGAGGCGCGTTGGGTTTAGCGGGATCATGCGTGTTACACTGGGCATGATGTGGCGCTGGTCGTTGTTTCGTCCACCTGGCATTGTCCATTCGTAATAGCGGCTGTCCAGTAAGTGATGTAGCAAATAGGATATCTAATAAACTTTACTTTCTGGTAAAGGCTTGAGTGACAAAGGGCAAACCGAAAGGGGCGGAAAAAAGAATCCACCCTGAAAAAACGGGATAAAATGTAAAAATAGTGCTCGGCTAGTTTAAGCAGCGGCATTGAGGCGGCGATGAGCGAGAACGCCTTTAGGGAAATGGTGTGAAACCGAGGCCTTTTTCCGAAAGTCAGGGTCGAGTTGGTCGGGAGTTGGAAAAAGAGCACTCGAGAGAACGCGGCGCAGCCTGCCGGGAGTGGCTTGAGGCTCTCGATCCCAGTAGCCAGTCGGTATGGGAGGAAGAGAAGCGGCTAAATGGGAAAGAAGATTGCCAGCAGCAGCCCCAGTTCAGGTAAGCGGAAGCAAGCCTCATCGGCATGAACAAATTGACGATGTAAGCCAATCATCTGCTTGAAGCCAAGGGGGGATGTTCAACAGGCCAGCGCTCCAGAGAGAAAAGATAAATGGTTTCAGCTTGTAAAGCCATGACGGTCGCCAGAACCAAAGGTGTGTGATAAGCAGGATCCTGAAAGACGTAAATCGAATAGGTGCGGTTGGCTGTATCCACCTTGGTTGTCCTGGGGACGAGATTGTGCCATGCTTGATAGCGAATCAGGCGACCACTATAGACAAATTGACCAAACGAGTCTGGAGTTGTGGCCTCGAGTCGCTTTCCCCTATAGCATCGAGAGAGCGGACGCACAATATCACCATATTCGGGTGGTCTGCCTTTTTCCTTACGTTCGGGTAACTCATTGCGGCGCGCTGTGCAGTTAATCGCTTCCCGAAGGACAAATCGGTCGACGTCGCTTTCTAGCATTTCTCTGATTGTAAACCCGGCATCGACCACCGCCACTTCGTCTGACTCCAGTGATTTCTTCGTCTCTGTCAGCAGCTTTTCCGAAACTCACTTTCCTTTGTGCCTACCTCGCATCTCATGATTGCCTTGAGCAGTGGCACTCGTTTCCCGCCTATCTCCCCGAGCTTATCATCACTCCAAAGATGAGCGGGCAATGCCCGACGAGCCGTTGAGTTATAGAGTCGGTTCACTTTCCCTTGCAGCTTCGGTCGCCAGAACCCTGTGATATCTATGCTTTTCACTCGGTATCCTTCTAACTTTTTGCCTCCCATTCCCTTTCCACTCCACTTCTTCTTGCCACGATGAGAGCAGGCTTGCAATATCCCATGATCCATATCGAAAGCTCCACCAGCTTCGCCAGATCTCCTCATCTTCAAACCCGCTTTCATTCAATCCACTATGGATTGCTCCTCGACTTTTCAGAAACGACCCATTCATCATCGCCCACATCAGACGCATTACATTTACGTTTGTTCCCACCGGCGTTACTTGCAATACATTCATCAGTACTGCTATAGTTATTTCTGGCGCGGTTAGCATTCCTTCCTCCTTTTTGGTTTCGCTACCTTTAGGATGAAACGCTAACCGCTTTTTGTCACATTTCTCACCTCATCTCTTTTCTTTTACCAGAAAGTAAAGATAAATGAATTGTACGATTTTTCCTCACAAGAATAGTGTCTCGCATCTCGCTCAGACGAAATTGAGTAAAAGTTGTTTGATCAGATATACTGCAATGCTCACGCTGTTTGTCCTTGTAGTTGCAGGTTGTGGTGGCACGAATACAGCCGATCCAGATCTGGTCAACCTTGCAGTCCGAGCGACACTTGATGCGATGCCGACACAACCAGTCGTCGAAGTCACAGTGATCGTTGTGGCCACGCCTACTCCTAATGCAGCTGTTCAGGTAACGGTAAATACCCCCACACCAGAAAGCGCAACAGATGATCATTCAGCTGATCAGTCTACGAATGGTGAGCAGAACACAGGTTCAGATTCAACGGAATCAACTGACACGGAGGAAAGTGTTGCTGTTGGAGGCTGTCCAAATAGCTCAACCCGCACTTATGATTTGATCCCAATGGATGGTGTTGACCTGAACCATCCTGACAATCAACATGGCGATTGGAATCTATCTTTACGTGGTTATGAACGTGTTGAAGCACCTCTCCATTTGGTGGATCTGGGCAATGTCGATCCAGATACACCGCAGCTTGCGCGTCTGTTCGCCGAAGCCCGCAGGCCCGATTTCCTTGCAGTTCATCAAGTTCGGGACTGGGATTGGGGATGTGGCGATCATGGCTGCGCAGGTGATCCGCTCGCTCAATTTGAGGTCACACTCCTTACATTGGCATCCAATCCAGGCGAATCCTTGGCAGCTCCCGGTCGGGGTCCGGAGATCTATGGTGGCGGATATATCGCAGCTGTTCTGTATGCAGAGCCAACCCGCATTGTGCTCTCGTATACGCGTGCTGGAACGGCGGCTGAAGGGTACGCTGTCCACCTGGAAAACATTTGCGTCGATCCCAATCTGGTTGCGGCCTATCAGGCGGCAAATGCTGCTGGCCGCACCGAGTTACCCGCCCTACGCAATGCCGAGACATTCGGCAATGCAGCAAGCGGGGAACTGATGGTTGCAATACGCAGCAGGGGTATGTTCCTCGATCCACGGTCACGAGACGATTGGTGGCAGGGATATTAGGAACTCATTGCTCAATAATTAGGAGCCGTTGACATTTGACAGCCCTCTGGAGAGAAAGTATCTTTCAACGCAACCAACTCTCTGAGGGCGCACCCTAAATGTCAACAGAACCTAGTAGAATCAACAAAAAGTCGATCGATGGGACAAGATGAGCTTCATCTTGTCATCGTTGCTCGTTCACCAGATCCACTTCGTAAATTTCCCCAAATTTGGTCGTCAAGTAGTCAAAATAAGGTTCGAGAGTTAATCCGCGGCCGGTCACTCGCTCGACAATTTCATCCGCTGTGAATTTGCTGCCATGCTGATAGATATTGTGCTTCAACCAACGATGCAATGTCCGACAATCGCCCCGTTTGATCTGAGATGGGATTTCCGAATGTTCGGCCAAAGCCGTTGCATAAAACTGAGAGGCCAGAATATTGCCCAAAGCATATCCTTGAAATGAGCCCCCGATATAGCCAGAATACCAGTGAACATCTTGGAGGACCCCGTTCACATCGTTGGGCGCACGCAGGCCCAGATCAGCTTCATATCGAGCATGCCAGGCTTCGGGTAGATCGTCAATCGATAGATTGCCTTCCAATAAAGCTAGCTCTAAATCGAAGCGAATGATCACGTGGAGATTATAGGTCACTTCGTCTGCATCAGTGCGAATGAGCGAGCGTTCAACCTTGTTGATGGCTCTGTAGAATTCCTCCGGGGAGACTTGATTGAGTTGCTCGGGAAAGGTGGATTGCAGCTTTGGGTAATTGGTATACCAGAAGCCACGACTTCGTCCAACGATATTTTCCCACAATCGAGATTGACTTTCATGAACCCCAGCTGACGTACCGCTAGCGAGAGGAGTCGCTTCCAGCGATTCTGAAATCCCTTGTTCATAAAGAGCGTGCCCAACTTCATGCATGGTGCTAAAGAGTCCTTCGGCCAGATTGTTGGGTTCGAATCGCGTCGTGATGCGTACATCGCCGATGGAAAAAGGAACGGCAAATGGGTGAAGAGTTTTGTCTTGGCGACCACGATTCAGGTCATAGCTCAGTTGTTTCGCGATCTGCATGCCGAAATCCCATTGCTTTGGTTCGGGGAATGCTCGATGTAGAGGACGACTGTCAATTTCTGATTGTTCGCTAATTTTTTGGACAATTGGAACCAGTCGTTCACGCAGTTGACTAAAGAGGGAACGAACACTAGATGCTTTCATTCCGTAATCACTGCCGTCAATGAGTGGATCAGCAGGATGTTCATAGCCCGGAAAATAATCGGCATACTGACGACTCATCTTTAGCGTCTTCTCCAAAAATGGCTGCATCCTTGCAAAATCATTCGCTGGTCTGGCTTCTGCCCAGGCAGAGTAAGAGTCGGATGTATGATTCGCAAACTCTGAGGCAAAGGATGTTGGTACCTTGATGGCACGTTCATACTGTCGCCGCGTGACGCGGATCAAACTAGCTTGATCTGAATCGTAGGGAGAATCTTCCTCAAACGGAGTCAGTTCGTCGAGCAATTTGCCAATGGCTGGATCTGTAAATTTTTCATGTGCCAGTTGGCGAACTGTTGACATTTGACGCGCGCGCGTGCGCCACCAGGCGGCATATATGTTGATTGATCCCAGCTCAACACATACGCGGTGGTGCGCAAGTTAGACACTTCCTCTAGCCGTCGACGCAAATCTTGTAGCTTGTCGTTCATACTGATTCCTAAAAATATAATATATTTCGGGATTTGCAAGAAAGAAATCCCTCCAGGTGTATTTTAACCATTACTATCTTTGGCATTCTTACGTCATATAAGTATAATAACTCGATAGTTGTGAAATGAATATTTTCCAAATTTGACAAAAGAGACAAAAGTCATCTCAATAGATTGCATCAAGAAAAAAGGGGTGGTTCATTTTAGGCGGACAATTAGGTTTACATTTTTGCAAAGAGAAAAGATGTTTATATTTTCTACTTTGAGCCATGCTCAGGCAGAAAATGACCTCATATAGATTTTTATCTATGTATCAAAAGTGTAAACCTAATTCTGAACCACCCCAGAAAAAAGTGCGAAAAAGGAGCCATCAAGATGCAATTGCCGATAGTGAATGTAGCGCCACTGGTCAGGGAGCATAGCGAAACCTTTCGTTCAGTATTTGCCAATCGTAAACAGTTTCGCCACTTTGAAAACTATCTGACGGGTCTGATGGTCTTGGACAACAAAAGCATGGCAAATATTGCCCGCTGCATTCTAGATAGTGCAGATAAGACGAATATATCACGGTATTTGAGTGAAGCTCCTTGGCGAGCCGAAAAACTCAATGATGAGCGTATAGGTTACATGAAGTCAGAGACAGCACAATACCAACGTTCAGAGTCAGAATCGGTATTAGCGATTGACGATACACTATGTGAACACGTGGGAAGTCTGTTCGAGTATATCGACACCCACTACAATCATAGCAATGGTCAGCATCCACTGGCTCATAACTTAGTCACAAGTCACTATGTCAGTGGCGCTGTTCGTTTTCCGGTCGATGCAAGTATCTACCGACGGTACGAAGAGTTTACCGACTGGGAAGCATTTGTGGAAACCATTTCCCAGTGACTGAGATTCCCAAGAAAAGAAAGAACGAACCGCTTTTCATAAACGAGTGGATAGCCACCTATTAACTGACCCCGCCTTTCGAGGGCTAGACGAAGCGTTTAAGACCAAGATAACCATTGCCAGTGAACTGGTTGAAAAGCTGTTGAACGAACCCTTATCTTTGGTTGGGCTCTCTTCGATGGTTGGTATCTCGCTCCAGATCTTCTAGCTGTACTCGATCGTCTGAATAAAGATTGGATCAGCATCTTGAAGTGCAATCGCAATCTGGAGACAAATAGCTTTCGTTTGCGAGATGAAGACGGTCAGCCGATAACTTTCGAGGGCCACATATTAAAGTCAAAGAGTTGGTCCCCTACATCCCCCAGAATGCCTACAAACCTGTCACCATTGATGGTCGTACTTACTATACCTTTACCATGACTGTGCGTATCCCTTCTATCGGCAAGGTATGCATCGTGATTAGTTTTGATAATCCTGAATTGCAAGGCAATTATGCCGTTTTAGTGACCAATCGCACTGATTGTAATGCCAAACGCATTCTCTCGATTTACCTGCTTCGTTGGCCTATCGAGACGGTTTATCAGGATGGTAAACAACTGCTTGGCCTTGATGAATATTGCATGCGAACTGCCCACGCCTTTCAAAAACATTGGTCTCTGGTCTTCGTGGCTTATTCTCTCTTGCACCTTGATTGTTTGGGACCATCATTGGCTAAAACTCAATTCTCGCCCAGCAAATCCCTTGGTGAGGCTACTCGGCAGCAAGCTCAGTCACTAATTCAAGATCTCATCTTGACTGCACATCATGCCTTGAATGACGGACAGGAGATTGCAGAGGTCTTCGCTACCCTTTTCGCCAAACAGCAGGCCTGCTCTGCTTAATTTTGACTTTGTCAAATCCGGCACCTGCTCAAAATACAACTATCGAGTAATAATACATTATTACATTTGAATGTAAATACCAGATTAGATTGTTTGCCTCATTTGTCACAATTGTATACAATATTTAGTTTCCCTAACGAACCTCGAATGCTGTGTACACTTGAAACGAACAAAGCGTTCAATTCAGGTCGGTTCAAAAGCGGTTGTGAGTCCGACCTCTCGAGTGAGAACGCATGGTCACAGAATTTCTCGGATAAACACTTATAAAGATGCCACTTAAACTTCGGACAATCGAATCGTTTTCTGTTGAGGACCAATTGTCTGAAATTTAAATGATATGGCTGTTAGAACGTTCGGCAAACTACTTTTTGGGATTTATTGTCTTAGAACTATCTTTGAGGATCACAGCAAACAAGCGAATTATAATAGTGGCTGTCCCGTAAGTGATTAGTCGTCAACGAGTGCCAGATTTTCAGACTACGACGAGAATCTATACAAATTGTATCACTTAACCCGCAGCCACAACCGAATTATTTATTGAGCAGCGAGTCTATCATTCTTTAGGTTTGTTATTGCTGGCAGGCATCGCGGGAGGCATTATATTCATGAGTGAGCAATTAGAAACAGTTATAGAAAATGGGGTTCAGGAAATTAGCCCGCCTATCGAGGCAAATCCCGTCGAAACAGATCCTGTCAAATCAGCTTCTGTTGAGGTGGAAACCTCCGCAACTGACGACAGTTTAGCGGAGGCAGATGTTGCACCCCAAACAACCACGGTTGAAACAACACCTGAAACAGAAGTAGTCGACACAAACAGCACGACAACAGCAACTGTTGAGCCTGTTGAAACAGCCACGATAGATGCAACAGAAGCATCTAAAGAAGTAAAAGAAATGGTGAGAGAAGAAACAGTTGTCGATTCTGCTTCAGTATCTGTCGAATCAAGACCCAACGAAGCAGCTGTGGAGGTCGAAAATTCTGTTCAGGAAGCCGACAATGGTGTTACAGACAATGCGCCAATACCTAGTGCACCGACAGCGAGTGCATCTGAGTCGGCTCAGCCAGAGAAAGAGATAGAAGCATCGAAGAGCGATGAATCAGATAGTGATTCTAGCGCCGCCACAGCCGCTCCCCCCAGTCAAAATGCAAAGAGGGTAGACAACAAGAAACGCGTGGTTCGTGTCCTCAGTGTGGGGCAGGAACTGCAAGGTACGGTAAAACGAATCGCCGATTTTGGTGCCTTCATTGACATTGGTGTCGGACGCGATGGTCTGCTCCATGTGTCGGAACTATCCGTGCAGAGAGTTGGGAAAGTTGCAGACGTCTTAAGCAAAGGGCAGGAAGTGACAGTTTGGATCAAACAGCTTGATCGCGAACGCAATCGAATCAGCCTCACAATGGTTTCGCCGGACACCAAGACGATCCGTGATCTAAATGAAGGGGATATCTTACCCGGAAAGGTCACCCGTATTGCCCCCTATGGTGCGTTTATTGATGTCGGTGTTGGACGCGACGCTTTGCTGCATATTCGTGAAATGAGCAATGGGTATGTCAAACAACCTGAAGATATCGTACAGGTCGGTGAAGAGATAGAAGTAAAGATCATTGCTCTCAATCGTCGTCGTTATCGCATCGATCTGAGCCTAAAGGGTTTGCGACCTGAGCCAGAATTAGAAGAAGAAATTGAAGAAGTTGCTGAGGAGTTAGAAGAGGAAGTCGAGGAAGAAGCTGAAGAAAATGAAGTGTTGTCTGCGATGGAGTTAGCCTTCAAACGAGCGATGGAATCTGGTGGTTCGAAAAATAAACGTAAGCAACGCAAGGTAAAACAACGAGCAAATCGTGAAAAAGGACTCCAAGACGACATTTTCTCGCGTACACTCAATACAACTTCTGATAGTTAGACAGTGTGTCCCAAAGTGTTGATGGAGACGATACAATCAGAGAGCCAGTTCCATTTACATTTTTTGTGGTACACACCTGATAGTCAAGGAGCATTATTATGGCCAAAAAAGGACCAAGACAGTTAGTCAAAATGCGCAGTACTGAAAGTTCGCACGTCTATCTCACATCAAAAAATAGGCGGAATGATCCAAATCGCCTGGAACTGCGAAAGTATGATCCAACTCTCAGACGGCATGTATTATACCGAGAGACAAAATAAAATAGATTTCTATTTGGATGACAAAAATAGACTCCCCCCTGCCGTGGACAAGAAGAATCCGACCCATTTAGTTCAAATGGGCTCTTCTCATTTACGGTCAGGTTTGGTCTATACGAAATATAAAATCAGGCGCAAGAGAGAAATTCTCTCTTGCGCCTGATTTTATATTGAGGGATCTTTAAGATTATCTTACAAGCGAGGAACTCATGCACCCAAGATTGTTACCCATCTTCTCCACGCTTGCTCTTTCGCTCGTCTTCTGGTTTTCATTCCCCCATGCAGCACCCTACACAGCATTTAATATACCCAGACCAGACTACAATAGAGTTGAGTTTGGGCAATTCGCTATACACGCAATGGCCAGTGAATTTGGACCGACGAGGGAAGAACTTCGTTCAATTTACGGACAGGAGGTTATCTCTACGACTGAAAGCATCACCCAAACCGAGAATCTTTCGGAAACCGTTTCTATCACCGAGAATGCAACATTGGATACAGATGATGTTGACACTCTTGACATCGATAATGATGCTGTATTAGATGCTCAATATGCTCAGCCCCTAGAGGGCACCATCATTGCCAATCGTACCACAGCAAACGTCACATTCTTTCTTGATGGTCAACTCTATCGCGTCGCCCCATTGCGTTCTCTTGGTATCCAGTTGCTGCGTGATAACTCTGTGATCAATCTCTACAGCTGCGATGCTGATACACCTCAAACGGACAGCAATTGCTTTTGGGATCCCTATCTTGTCAATCAGGACGGATTCTATGAAGTTTTTAATGATGCGCCTGAAAATTTCCCTCTCCGCCTCGTGATAGAAGAAGCGGGTGCACCACCCGACAACCAGATATGGGTTCAAAATCGGATGACCACACGTGAGCCCATCGTCTACAATAATACGGTCTATGAGCTCGGCCCATCTGCCGTTCAAGAATTCCTTGTTGATAGCAGTCCAGTCATTCAATTTTTCCTACGTAGTTGTATCTCAATTGACGAGACAACGGTCTGTGAATGGGCACCGCAAACGGTCTCTCCAGGTTTCTACTACACATTGAACGAAGTCACAACTTCTGGGGGGCTGCCGAATAGCCGAATTACAAATCTAATCTTGGAACCGCTCATTGCACAAAGTGGTCAGGTGATCGAGGCTCCACCCCAACTCCTTTGTCAGCTTCAAGTGCCTGTCGTAAATATCCGCAGCGGTCCTGGATTGGATTACCTGATTGTCACTAAGGTCCGTGGCACAGAGCAGGAGTCGGGGACAGTGCTTGTGGTCGGACGTGATCCTTCGGCTCTGTGGTTTGCTGTCGATGAGCGCGTGGCCGCAGGTGGCTGGGTGACGGCAAATGAAAATTTTGTGATTTGTAACGGAGATGTATCCGACTTGCCACTTGCCGAAGTAACGGACGGACGATTGATCCCTGTACAAGAGGCAACCGCGGCGGCAGAAATTCCTGCAACCGAAACCAATACGGAAGGCGAAGGTGCAGACGAGTCTGAAAGCGGAGAGGTTGAAGCGACCGCGAAAGAACCACCCGCGGTTGCCATTCCAACAGGCCAAGCCGTGCTTGTTGTGACGAATTCCTTCGAACATGTAATTCGGTTTACGCTTTCACCAGACGAGTATGATCTACAGCCTCAAGAAACGGTTCAGATTGTGGTTAACCCAGGTCGCGTCCAATTCACAGCGAGTTCTGCATGGGGAGGAGGACTGTCAGGGAATGCCGAATTCCTCATTGAGCCAGATATCGCATTCCCCATGTATCTCTATTTTGTCCCCGATCCAGGCGACTCAGATGTTTGGATTTTGCAATATCAGTAGATTGAATCGGGTCATTCTGGAAGAAGTGAAGAATCTAATGAGTGCGGACTACTGGATAGCAGTAGAGATGTACCAATGGAACTTTATTTCAATTTATACCGCAAGTAAAGTTCACGGGTAATTTCGTCAGCGGTCAAGTCAAAAATAGCCGGTGGCCCAACAATTGCACCGCTCTGATCAATCAACTGAATTTCCCATCGACCAACCTGTCGCTCGACAAAGATCAAATTCATGTTGGTAAATCGTGTAAATGCACTAGGCCCAGAACGCGTTTGCTGAGGCAAACCACTCTCTGAGACAGTGTCAACAAGCAATGGCGTTTCGTTGTGCTTGACAGCAAGGGTAAAGCCGGGTAAGCCAAACTCTACTGGGGAATAAACGTAGAGAAAGATACGAACAACATTCACAGCGAGTGAATCAGTCGGGAATTTCTCGGCTGCTTCCAACTCAAATGCATACTCTGGTGTCGGCAAAGGCGTAAGTGTGGGCGATTCTGTCGGTGTTTCTGCGGGTAATTGTGGCGTGTTCGTCGGTGGCAGAATTGTAGGCGTTGCGACAACAGCAGGTGCTGGTGTACCGGCAATAATTGCTAGACTATTATTTTCATTGCCGCTCACTTGTACGTTCTGTGGCTCAGCTTGTACAGCAACATTGTTGTTCGCTTGCTCTGTATTTGGTGTTGGCGTCCATGTCGGAAATGGCGTACGAGTGGGAGCTGCTCTTCCTCCACAACCGAGAATCGTAAACACGAACAGGGTCAAACACATTCGCATGAAATATTCTTGACGTTTTCTCATGGGTGCTTTAGTCAAGGGTTATAGGAATCTTGGGATCATAACTCAAGGGGTAGCAGCATGGTAGCGCAACTATTGAGTGCACGCAAAATTTCGCTCGACCTGGATCGTTTTCGTTGATCATTGGTTGCTGGCGGCTGGTGATTGATTGTTAGAATTGGGTAATTGCCCAGCTCCCTAGCTCCGAATCCCTGAAATCTCTTGACATTCTACCTGTTGCACGTTACAATCCCTATTATGGTACAATCTGCAAAAAATCAGCCAAAACACCCTCTTATCTATCGTAGTTCTGTTGTCTATTCCAAAAATATCAACGGGGATCGACAGCCAGGGGCACGCGCGATTGAACCGTCACCACAATCTCATCAGGCTATTCGCGGTTCGTTCTATATAGTCTTTGAACTCTATGTGACGAATATCAATCCTGCAAGTTCTGACGACAAAAGTTTAGCGACGCATAAAGCGATCGATGACAATACTGCCCCTCAAATTGGGCGAATCTCGGAATATTTACTGAACATCGCGCAAAAAGCATATTACACAGGCAAAGGAACTCTGCCTCAAGTTTTGCAGCAGATCCTTGAACAGGTTCATCTGGCTCTACAAACCATTAACAAAAGCCGCCCGCAAGCTCCTTTACGGGCCAGCCTGACATGCGCATCGCTGATACGGCAACGCCTCAATATTTTGAGCAGTGGACCAGCACTAGCTCTTATCATCTCGGATGAAGCAGTTGAACAGTTTCCATCCCGCGAAACGCCTGTGGAGTCCGGTTTAGGTGGCGAAATAGAACCAGACGGGCACATTTATAGTCGAGCTCTCCAATCTGGAGGGATCTTATTTCTGGGAAGCCGAAGCTGGCTGCGCTCTATTCCCATCCGTCAGCTTTTGGGAGCAGTTAGTGGTGCTGAACCGGATACCAGCAACGACATTATGGACTATTTGGCACAACAAACAGACTATCTGCCAATTCCAGGTATGTTGCTCATCTTGGAAGGAATCGGGACTCAGAGCGAGAATCAGCAACAGGACAGCGATTTCGCTGGCACAAACGACAAGACGTCAAACGAGATTTCTGGACAAACTTCAGATCCTCACATACGGATAGCACCAAATCAATCGGACCAGCATAGTGCAAATTCATCATATTCAGGGCGTCAGGTTCCTCTCCACAATTTACCGACTGCGCTCAATGCTGCTCCACCGGTTCACGACGTTCCTTCTCAATCCGCAAATCGTTTTCAAAGCCATACTCCGGGATTAATGCAACAGAAGGCTAGCCCCATAAGCAGGGCAACCAATCGCAAAACCGTCGATGACGACGAAGCCGAGACGCAACTCGATCCAATGAGCAACGCCATGCTCGATCAGGGAAATCTCGGACCCACTCCTGTTCGAAAAAGAGAGATCCCGCCCGAAATACCTAATACGACCAGTTCAAATACACAGATTGGATTGGACACAGAGATAGCAAACAAGCCTCAAGCTATCCCTCTACATAGTATCAAAGCAACCCAGGTACGAAACGAACCCTCTGCGGGGCAACCATTTGGACGCCCTACTCTGCCTCAAGAGCAAGCAATTTGGGATAGAACAGGTTTGGACAAGGTAGTTCGACAGGTGCGAAAAGTTGGAGCACTTATTGCAGCAACCATTCTGCCTGATCAGCGTGACCAAGCAAAAGAGTCTTCTCTTCAGAGTTTCCCGGAGCGCTCAGAAAGGGAGCAATTCGCAGAAAGCGTTCAATACCAGTCAAGTTTGGTGCTGGATCATGATGTTTTCCCAGATGAACCACAGCAGATGCAATCGCAACGCTCAGCCTTTTCTGGGACAACAGCCACGCTACGGACCTTTCAGCCGCCCCAGCCTGCAACAGGTAGCCGAGCCCGCCTCTATATTTCAATTGCAGTACTTTTAATGGTTCTTGTCCCGATTGTTGTCTTTGCACTTGTTTGGCGGCAAGGAGCATCTGTTCGGGCACAAGGTAATATGTTCTATACGAACGCAGAAGCACATGCATATAGTGCAAGTGCGGCGCTTGATTTGGGAGACAAAGCCGCGGCGCGAACAGAATTAACAATGGCCCAGGAAAGCTTGAGAGAAGCCGCTCTCCTTCTCGGCAACACAGCGGCAATCAATGATCTCTCTCTTCGGATTGAAAAAGAACTCCAGAGTGTCCTCCAAGTCAAACTTCTCTATAAATTAGTGGAGCCACTAGCACGATTCCCAGTGGATGCCTCTCCTCATCGTCTGCTTGTTGTGGACCAAGATATCTATGTGTTGGACCAAGGGCGTAATCAGGTTTTGCGGTATCGCTTAAATGAAACTAGAGAATCGTTGTTGAATCCTGAAGGAGAATTGACTTTGCGCCAGGGTGATGTGATTGATTCTGTATCAATTGGTCCGCTTGTCGATATGACATGGCAGTTGCCGATACCCGGCGTCGAAGACAAAGCAAATCTGCTCTTATTGGATGCAAATCACAACATCTTCCGTTATAATCAACGAGTGGAAGGTGCAGGTCTACTTACTTTTGGCAACCAAGAAACTTGGCAGGTGCCCAGCCAGATTGAATCTTACTTTGGGCGATTTTATATTGCCGATCAGGCAGAGGGGCAAATTTTCAGATACCAACCGGGACAATACGAGTCCGAGCCTGAGCCCTGGATCCGCTCAGTTGTTTCTCAAGGATTTGCTGGTCTACAATCCATGGTCATTGATGGCGATATTTGGCTTCTGATGAGCGACGGATTATTGCTTCGCTATCGTCGAGGTGAGCAGGTAGCATTTGCACTCGAAAACGATGTTGGTTTAGTAACTGAACCAGTCGATCTTCATATTGGCGAACAGGATAACTCGTTGGTCTACATTGCTGACGCTGGTCAGGATCGAATTTTGGTCTTTAGCAAGGAAGGTTCGTACCAACACCAATTTCAAGCCGCCGAAGGAACCCCTCTACGGAATTTACGCTCTATTTATGTGGATGAAGTGACTGCAATGCTCTATATTCTAACTAAATCCTCTCTTTTTCAACACCCCGTACCCCAATAGGTTACGCGCGTCTCCCAAATAGGATGCAAAAGGTCATTTTCCCTGCTCAAGAACACGATACTGTGCACATTTGAGGAAGGTGAGCCATTAAGGTTATTAAATCCCTTGCCAATCTGTGTCCAATTCCTAGACCAAACTCAGACCATCTTTCTACGAATTTGCCCTAATTTCTTCAAAAGCGAAATTTCCCCCTTTTTTGGGATTTTCCGAGAGAATTATCGTCTAATTGTCCACAGTGGAGTTGCTGAGAATGGGGATCGATGTGCTATACTCCATATTGTTATGGTACTCAAACGTCGAAAGAATCGGTCTGACCGGGAATCACAACCACCGGTTCACCCGCAAAATCAGATTATGGAGAATCAGTCACCAACTGCACAATCGCAATCAGATCAATCACAAGAGGGCAGATCCTATACGGTTCTCGTTCCTGGTTCTGCTCCTCAGTCTCAGCAAACCAGCACACAGCAAGCCGGCTCGCTCGTCTTGGTTCCTGCTCCGTCGGCGAAGGATCCACCTTCAACGACCCTTGCCCCATACCCGACTTCTCATCGCTTGACGCTCGCATTTTGGATCGCGACTCTTTATACATGCATTCTTCTTGCGCTCACCGCTATTGCCAGCATCAGTCTCTATGATTGGGCGCTCGATTGGGTGTTAAGCACGGGGACATCAAGTATAAGATTCGAAGGTGAACAACCGCAGCACGATCCGATTGTTAGCAGCACAACCAGCGACAATGAAAATTTCAGCAATGGTGAAGGGTCTCAACTTACGCAGACCGAGATACTAAATTTGGATGCCTTTGAAGCGATTAATGTTCTGTCACTTGGGACGGACGCACGTCCAGAAGATCAAAAGGCCGCTCGTACAGATACATTGATTCTGTTGACGCTGAATCCTAAAACGCGTACAGCAGGTATGCTTTCTTTGCCGCGCGATCTCTGGGTGCCGATACCGCTTCATACGGGTGAAGTCTCGAACAAGATTAATATGGCTTATGTATTGGGGGAAGAATATCGATATCCGGGCGGTGGTGCTCAGCTTGCAATGGATACCGTGAGTCGTTTCGTTGGTCAGCCGATTGATTATTATGTTCGACTTAATTTTCATGGATTCATCGAGCTAGTCGATCTGATTGGCGGTATTGATATTTTAGTGCCGGAAACAATTCACGATGAAGAGTATCCAACTGCGAATTACGGAGTTGAAACCTTTCACTTAGACGCTGGCCCACAACATATGGATGGAGAGACTGCACTCAAATATGCACGCACGCGCAACATTGATAGTGACTATGGTCGTGCGCATCGTCAGCAACAAGTGATCCGCTCTGTGGTTGACAAAGTGACCCGACGCGATATGATCCCAGCTTTAATTCCACAGATTCCAACGCTTTTTTATACAATGCGCAGCAGCATTGACACCAATATTCCAATGACGAAACAGTTGGAATTGGCCCAACTGTTTCGGAGTATTTCGCCGGAAGAGAGTGAGATCCGGCAATTAGTCTTGGACAGTGAATATGGTGAGGAAACATATAGCGAAGACGGAGCCTGGATTTTACTGCCTACTCCCGAAAAGAAACGTGTTGCCCTCGCACGATTCTTTCAGACAACACCACTACTGCCCACAACAGCGCAGGCGAACTCTACAAGTCCTTCTAGTAGTAGCCAGAGTTGGGTTCGAGTCGAAGTCTTAAACGGCACGAACCAGCCCTTGATTGCAGCTCGCACACGTACGCTTTTGGAGTCACAAGGTTGGAAAGTGGTCAAAATCGGTGACGCCGATCGAAAAGACTATGCCCAAACGCTTGTGATCAATTACGGACTGCAATCCATGTTGATCGATCAAGTAAATGCGGATCTAGGTCTGCAGACGGCTCTATCAAACTTAAACCCCAACCGCATCACAAACAGCGGAACGGCCTCCGTTGATGTTCGTATCATTGTCGGTAGCGACTTACTTCCCCGAATTCAACAATTACCATAATCCCATCTACCAGGATACATGGTCAATCCGTTCCCAATTGTCTTGATGGGCGTAGACAATCCCTCCATAGTAGCCCTGCACACGATACCCGTTTGCTTCGAATTCTTGCGTTACAGGCATGCCGAGACCGTGTTGACGAGCGTATTGAGCCAGCGCAGAGTCAACTTTAAATTCGATACCAATTCGGTTCCATGCAGCGGCCCGAATCAGCATGAGTAGGCTGGAGGCATCATCCGCAGGTGTTGAACGATTCTTACTTGGTCGTATGGCTGTTCGGGCGGTTGGGAGGGATCGTCGGGCGAGAATTGTTGCCTCTTCGTCTGTCTCATTCGCATCAACTTCCGGCTGTGATGAAGTTGTGATGAAGGGCAAGAAAATAGATGTACGGCCTTCATCACTCTTTATCTTGTCAGAATCTGTCTCATTCTCGTTGTCTCCACCTATTTGATCTTCGTCTGTAACAAGATCTTGGCGACGAACAGCTTGCCAGACGGCAAATGTCGATATGTGCTGATTGGCAGGTAAACCTCCACCGCAGACCACATCTGAAGCGCCCTCGGGTGCCCAACACCAAGGGCCAGCCTCATTACGTTCTGGAACAAACGAACTTCCTGGGCCAATGGGGATATTGATCCAGCCGGAATGTTCTTTTGTTTTGCGATAAATGTAATCCGTATAAGACGGATCCCCCAATTTGGCAAAGCCATCAGACCAAAAACGAATTTGATGGCCTTTGAGCAACTGTCCATCCAGACCAATCACAGCCGCAAAGAGATGACGATCACCGCCTGCGTCATCAAAATAGTCGGGTGCTCCCAAAGGACGCAAATACTCCCTGGCCCAATCTGGCACGGCACCAGGAATTTCCGATTGTTCCCAGGAGCCATCTCGCGTTGTAAAGAGATCTTTGAGTAAAAAGACCACGTCCGAGTCTGTTTCAGCAATGACATCAAACGCATCGGGACGTTCACTAATGGGTCGAACAGTAATATTCAAACGTGTTGCCCAATCACCGATGCGACGCTCTAGAAGTGATGGTAGCTCTCCAGGCCGATCTGGCTTACGCGGATCTGGTTCACGACCGTCATCATCGACATCGTCCCGTCCAACATTATTCTGATCAACGTCGTCCTGATCACTTTCATCTGGATCCACAGGCAAAATAGGAATGTCTTGATCAGGAGTATCCGAGCCGAGCCCATCATCCTCATCCGTCAAGAGTAGATCTGTGACCCGTATTGCCCGCCAGACCACAAAGGTAGAAACATGGTGTCGCAATGGAAGTCCGCCCCCAACCACAACTTCGGCCACACCACTCGGTGCCCAACACCAAGGACCAATCTCATTACGTTCTGGGTTAAACGAACTTCCTGGACCAAGTGGCAAATTGGCCCATCCTGAGCGTTCCTTGGTTCGTACAGACATATAGCCCTGATAATTCGGGTCATCAAGACGCTCAAATCCATCCGACCAGAATAAGAACTCCTGATGCGGGATCAATGCTCCATCTAACCCCAACACAGCTGCAAAAAGATGGTGATTGGCACCAGCATCATCAAACCAATCTGGTGCCCCAAAAGGCTTTAGATACGCATTGCGCGCCCACAAAGGAATAGAGTGAGGATGATCCGTCGGTTCCCAAGATCCTTCGACCGTGGTAAAGATGTCTCTGACCAAATAAACAACGTCGGGGAGCGATCCAGCCGGATCAAGATCGGGTCGTTGGCGAATCAAGCGAATCCCGACATTTAGGGCAACAACCCCTTCACTAATGCGACGTTCGATTGTTTGTGGATTCAAAGTATTCTTTGCCATGTTTAACTATCGCCTCCCGCATCTAGAGCAGTCTCAGACCTTTGTGCCAAACGGATAAAAAGAGGACTCGAACTCATCTGGATTCCATCAACAGCAACCTCTATGGCATATTCGCCAGCTTCCTTCAGCTCTAGATTGTTGAAATTGATGATCAGATTCACTGCACTGCTCATGCCACCTGCGAGCTTGATATTCATTTTCCCATTCACATCCATAACCGCACCACCATCCATATCGAGAATCATCAACTTGACAGTATGTCCGCCCTGTTCGATACGAGCCACGCGAAAACGCATCACAATCGAGCAGCGTGGATATTGAGCGGGCAAACTTGGCACAACAATTGTATCGGTTGCACCAAGGATATTGAGTTTGCCTGCATGATCGGTTGCAGCATCACAAAATGATAATATTTCTAGTTGCATAAGATTGATTAATTTGTTTTTGGCAAGTATATGAAAATAGACCAAAATAAGGTAAACTCACAATTATTAACGGCAATTATACTCCTCAGCTACACAACAGTACACTTTTGTATACCGCACTCGCTCATAAATTTAGAATAAATTCAGCTGTTCTATTCGACTAAAAATGGTCAAATTTATTTTAAATTTCTGGCAGTGCTCATAGACACATCATTTAAACTTCGGACAACTGTCTCTCGACAGAAAACGATTCTATTGTCCGAAGTTTAAGCGGCGTCTCTATCAGTATAGCTACACAACACAATCGATAGGAAAAAGGTACATGAAAGACTTTCAGATCAAACCAGGAAAAGAAATAAAACTGAGCAGTTGGGATCCAGATGGAGGCAAATTTGCTGCCAAATTAGGCAAAAAGGCTGGGATCAAACAACTTCAAACATATAATCAACGGTTAGAGGAACTACAAGAATTATTATACGCCGAAAGAAAACATCGGGTCCTGATCGTGTTACAGGCAATGGATACCGGAGGCAAAGATGGTACGATTCGGCATGTTTTTGACGGCGTTAACCCACAGGGGGTCAAGGTTGCTAGCTTCAAGAAACCAACTGAACTAGAACTTGCTCACGACTATCTATGGCGCATTCATCGTCAAACACCCGGTAAAGGTGAAATTGTTATTTTCAATCGTAGCCATTACGAAGATGTACTAATCGTCCGCATCCATAATTTGGTGCCACCCGACAGATGGAACAAACGTTATCAGCATATTGTTGACTTTGAACGCATGTTAGCAGATGAGGGGACAACTATTCTTAAGTTCTTCCTATATATCAGCAAAGACGAACAAAAAGAACGGCTGCAAGCCCGATTGGATGAACCACACAAAAACTGGAAATTTAGCCGGGGCGATTTGGCAGAACGCAAGCTTTGGGCTGACTATGTAGAAGCATACGAAGATGCACTAAGTAAGACCAGCACGAAATGGGCACCTTGGTATATTATTCCAGCCAACCGTAAATGGTACCGCAATCTTGTTATCTCCCGGATCGTCGTGGAAACATTGGAAAAACTCGACATGAAATATCCAGAAGCGGAAGAAGATCTGGATACGATTCAAATCGAATAAATTACATCATATCTTTTGCCATCAAAGCAGCGCCGATGATTCCTGCGTCGTTGAGTAACTGCGCAGGAACAACGTCCGTGCGGACGGTTAGGCGAGGCAGAAATTTCTCATGACGTTTGCTGACCCCACCACCAATGATGAACAGATCGGGCGAAAAAAGCATTTCCATGTAATGGAGATATTCATCGACTCGAGCGGCCCACTTTTTCCAACTCAAGTCCTCATCTTTCCGAATCTGAGCGGAAGCATAATGCTCGGCATCGCCACCTTTCATCTCAACATGACCAAACTCAGTATTTGGGAGTAGATGACCATCGACAAAAATAGCGCTGCCTATGCCCGTTCCGAACGTAAGCATAATAACAACACCCTGTCGATTGCGGCCAGCTCCATACTTCATCTCGGCAACGCCCGCAGCATCACCGTCGTTTAAAATACAAAGTGGACGCCCCGTGACAGTTTGAAATAACTCCTGCGCATTTGTGCCGATCCATGACTTGTCGACATTGGCAGCAGTTAGTGTGACACCATGCTGTACAACGGCTGGGAACGTACAGCCAAAGGGGGCATCAATCCCAAATTGATCCACAATCTCTTTGACAACCTGTGCAACCGCTTCAGGCGTGGAGGGTTGAGGAGTCTCAATCCGCAGACGTTCTGTGGCAAATTCCCCCTGAACCAAGTCAACAGGGGCACCCTTGACACCACTGCCGCCGATATCGATACCGAGAATGTTCACAAAGACGCTCCTTGCTTGTCTTGTAAAGATCAATCGTACTCATCAACAAAAAAGGGGCGCCTTTCCCAGGTGCCCCACTTTCTTTTTGTCCATCTCACCAATGTACACAAATCGCTCACATTCGGCTGCAGAAACCATTTAGAGTAGGTTTTGATAGTAGACGGGCCTCTGCTTTAAGGCTGGGGGACAGGGATTCGAACCCCAACCATCTGATCCAGAGTCAGACGTTCTGCCGATTAAACTATCCCCCAGCGACAGAAGAAATCATACTATAAAATCTTGTTTATTGCAAAATCAGGAAAGATCTCAAGCCGGTTCGGCTGCCCATGACTGCAATGTCTGAATTGCATTCTCAAGACGACGTAACACTTCATTTCGTCCCAATGCAACCATACTCTCAAATAAGGGCGGAGCGACCTTCTTGCCGGTAATTGCAACACGGAATGGCGTAAAGAAGCTGCCAACCTTGTAACCCATTTCGGTCGCACGATTGCGAAATGCTGCTTCAAGTACTTCGCTGCTGAACTCATCTAGATTGCGTATTATATTCGCGCCAATTTGCAACACTTCAACGCTCTGTGCGGCATCTAGCTTGCGTCCGATCAGCATGCTAGGATCAGAATAGCGAATCGTAGAAGCATCTACAAAGGCCCAATCGATCAACTCCGCGGCATCGGTCAAGAGCTTTAGACGCTCTTGAATTACCGGCACAAGAATATCGAGCTTGTGGCTCTCATACAACGATGCTTCGTCTAAGTCGAGAGTCCGACTTAGATAGGGAATCAATTGGGTTTTTAATGCATCCGGTGTCATTTCACGGATGTAAACGCCGTTGAGCCAATTCAGCTTCTCATAAGGCAAGGCGGCGGCGGCGGGATTCAACTCTTCCAAGCGAAAACGATCGATTGCCTCTTCGCGATCGAAAATTTCGCGTTCCTCCCCGAAACTCCAACCAACATTGGTCAGGAAATTGAACATGGCATCGGGCAAGTACCCATATTCCATAATTTCGCCCATCAAGACAGGATACTCTTTACCATCGACCTGTATTTTCCGTTTGCTCATTTTGCCTTTGCCATTCGGGTTCAGCAACACGGGCAAATGAACCAACGTAGGTATCTCCCAACCAAAGGCATCAAATAGCAATTTATGAATTGGTGCAGATGGCAACCATTCCTGACCGCGCAATACATGTGTTATTTCCATCAAATGATCATCAACCATCATGGCCAAATGATAGGTAGGGAGTCCGTCGCTTTTCAGAAGGATCGGATCTTTAATGCTTGCGTTCTCAAATTCAATGTCACCACGTAGCAAATCGTGAACGACAGTCTTTCCTTCAAGCGGTCCTGCAAAGCGTACAACAGAGGTACGCCCTTCCGACTCATATGCAGCAATTTGGTCAGAACTCAAGTGACGGTCACGGCGGTCATAGCCAAGGGGTAAGCCTTTTTCGGTCTGTTCTTGACGCATCTTTGCCAGCTCATCGGCCGTCATATAGCTACGATAGGCATACCCATCATCAATCAGTTTTTGGGCATATTTTCCATAAATATCCTTACGCTCACTTTGAACATAGGGGCCATGGGGACCTCCAATATCTGGACCTTCATCCCAATCTAAACCTAGCCAACGCAAACTTTGCATCATATCTTCAACGCTGTTTGGGACAAAGCGATCTTGATCTGTATCTTCAATACGGAGTATAAACTGTCCTCCTGTACGACGAGCATAAATCCAATCGAATAATGCAGTGTGTAGACCACCTAAATGAAATGGACCGGTTGGGCTGGGTGCGAAACGGACACGAGCAGCCCTCAGTGATTGTGTTGTAGAAGTATCACGCGCCTCTGTCATGCTCAAGTTCCAAACGTATTTAACTCTTGGTTCTGGCGAAAAATTAGACCTGTCAGGCTGCTCTCTGGTACAGCACCTCTACATGGACGTAAATACCTGACAGGTCTTTTCTATCAACCGAAACTCGCCAGACTCCAGGATTGAATGTTCGTGAAGGGGTTTTGCATATACTAGCCTATCAGCGTACCACATAGAGAACGATGGGTCAATCGAAAGTATGTCCCAAATCAACAAAGTGTACGCGTGACCACCCTTGGGTTCATGTGAACAGTTCTGGTTAGTACTGCGAGCGTTGAATTATGAATGTTTAGGCTCAGCTTTAATTCCAAATCCTAAACATTCCCAATTGATTCACGAATTTTCGTTGTCAGGTGTCCAAATTTCTCAGTACCGATCATCGCTAAAGTGCGAGGTCTCGGCAAATCGATCACAACTTCATCCTTGATTCTGCCTGGACGATTCGTCAAAATCAAAACACGGTCTGCCAGTAACACCGCCTCTGAAATGCTATGAGTGACCAAAATAATGGTATTGGATTGGAGTTTCTGGATGCGCAACAGTTCGATATTTAACCGCTCGCGCGTAAGAGAGTCCAGCGCGCCAAATGGTTCATCCATCAACAATAGCTGTGGCTGCTGCATCAATGTTCGCGCCAAGACAACCCTCTGAGCCATTCCACCCGATAACGTCTTGGGGTAGACTGTATCAAAGCCATTCAAACCAACCAAATTAAGCAGTTCGCAGGCACGAGTCCTATCAGCATTGGTTGCTTTTCTTTCTTGAACTTCAACAGGCAAGAGTACATTTTGTAATACTGTACGCCAGGGCATCAGATTCGTCTTTTGAAAGACAAATCCAATCTCTCTCTGAGGCCCAGTAAGCTGCTCCTTTCGAAACCATACTTCGCCCAAATCTGGCTGTAACAACCCCCCCAGAATGCGCAAAAGTGTACTCTTTCCGCTCCCGCTTGGTCCCAAAATAGAGACAAATTCGCCAGCAGTTACGGCCAGACTTATCTTATCTACAGCGTGGACCAAGTGCGCATCAGTCTGAAACGACTTACTCACCTGATCCACCCATAAAAATGATGTCACTTTATATGCTCCGCAGCACAACTTTATTTACACAATAAAAATGCTACTTTATGGCGTTGCTAGATATGTACTCATTTGTGAACAACGACTCAGCTTCGACCAATGTGTCGACGAGACCGATCCGCTCAATCAATTCCGCTGCCGACACCCATTCGTCTATTCTAGATTCACCTAAGGCATCAGTGCCCTGAGGAGTCCAATAATCAAGAGAAGCATCGAAGACGGCACGATTTGCATCAATATTGTCGCCTCCAGCTTCTGGAACAAATTTTAGCGAGATTTCGAATGCTTCTTCAGGATTGTCCAACGTGTACTGAATGGCCTGCATTGTGGCCTGCACCATTGCTGTAACCAATGCTGGATTCTTGTTCAATGTTTCTTCATTTGTTACCAAGCCATTGGCGGGAATTTGCAAGTAGTTATCTAACTTAAGTTGGCTCGTTTCAATGCCGGCTTCGCCCAACACAACTGGTCCATTGACGCCGTAATCAACGGCAGCTTCTACCGCACCTTCGCTAATGGCCGCAGCTTGAGTAAACCCAATGCTTTCCAGCTTCACATCGTTCTCACCTAGACCAGCCGCTTCGAGAATCCCTCGAAATGCTACATATGATGCCCCAAACGGCCCCGGAATGCCGATTGTTCGACCAGCAAGATCAGATGGACTCGTAATATTGGCCTCTGTTTTGGCAAAAATCACGACAGGATATTGCGTATACCATTTCATCACATACCGCACGGGTAATCCTTGCGCGCGACCAATCACAACCTGATCACCGCTGCCAACCATAAACTGTAGCTCATTCGTACCCACTAATGCAAGATAATCATTTTCAAAGCCATAATCCAAGCTTACATCTAACCCATGCTTGGCGTAGAAGCCTTTGTCAACGCCAACATAAAAAGGGGCGAATTGAACGTTTGGAATAAAACCTACACCAAGTTTAACTTCTTGTATCTGGTCCGTACCCTCAGCACTTTCTAAATTTGGTGCCAACGGCTGACATCCAGTCAAAACAATCATTGACACGACCAACATCAAAAGCCACTTACTTTGCATCATGAACGTCGTCCTTATTAATCGTGAGAGGCCCATATCGGGATGCAGTGGAAATCGCCATCTATTTTGCAGAGAAAGTAATGCAATTTCAGTTTGCTCCACATGAGCGTAATGAGAATATTCAGTCGATCCAAAATGTGTCTTGTATCCCTGGAGTCACCACGCATGATGACTCCCAGAAAATTTGGATCGAGTATTAACGTTGCCAACGTAGGCAGACATTTTCAAACAATGAGACAAGGATATAAAGACCTTGTGCAATCACAATGAGACTAAAGACAGCTACAAACATAAGTGATGTATCTAGGACACCGCGCGCCAAATTGATGAGAAAACCAAGTCCTCTGTCAGCACCCATAAACTCACCAACGACAGCACCAACAACAGCCAATATAACGCTCAGCTTTAAGCCCCCAAATATGACGGGGGCCGCAGCGGGTAACTCTAACAGACGTAACTGTTGCCAACGAGAAGCACGCAAACTACGCATCAAATCAAGCAGATCTGCATCCACATTACGGATGCCTACGATTGTACTAATCAGCGTTGGGAAGAAAGTAATCAGGGCACAGACCAGCACTTTGCTCAACATACCACTACCAAACCAAATCACAAGCAAAGGCGCAATTGCGACAACCGGAACGCTTTGACTGGCCACAATATAGGGCGAAACAAAGTGTTCAATGGTTCGATTTTTACCCAAAATATAACCAAGGATCAATGCAATGAACAGTCCAAGAAGTAGGCCCAGGGCGATCTCAGTCAAAGTGATCTGGGCATGCCCAAGCAACGTACCATCCATCAAAGTTGCTAGAAACTTACGCAAGACAAGCTCTGGTCCTGGCAAGATAAAGGGTGGGAGTCCTTGAATACGCACCAAAGCTGACCAAAGCACTATACCTATTCCAACGACAATTGGAACAGTCAGAATACGATGATATGAATTTAGCCGCTTGTGAAGATTTGAGCGCGCAGAAACCATCGATGATTCCTGGGCAAACGTCGCGGAAGGAAGAGAATTACGCGGTACATTAAAAACCATAAAAATACCCCTCTACATAAACCAACTTGCATTTCGGGGCATGGCTCAGGGGATCAGGAGACGTTGAAAGGTTGGCACAGGAACTCACTTTGCAGTGAGTGTTGTACACTTTTAACCAAGCACGTAGGAGGTCAATAGCAAACACGCAGAGAGTAGACGTCTCAAAAATTATTGTCCCTCGATGAGACCAACTCCTTGAGAACGCTTAATGCTTATCCGAAAAGCTCTATGACGATGGATTCTCACTCGGGAGGCTGGTTGGACTCACAACCACTTTTCGGATAGGTTCTTACTCAATGTCAACAGATCCTGTATACGCGTGCAACACATTCCAGATCGATACAAAAAACCCAAGAACTTATATGATCAGAAAAGAGCATTAAATAACGTAAACATGTCGGTCTCAAATGAGACAAAAAATCTATGTTCCAGTTATTTAATTTCGATTCCTCAAGCCTTGGGTCATCGAACGGAACGTAAAATTCGCTGGACGCGTCAAAACGTGCACCCAACGAACGTACCTTCTCCCATCCGGACTATACCGTCGGCGTTGGAATTGCTAGTTGTTCATCTCTCTAAGTGCTTATCCGAAAAGTTCTGTGACGATGGATTCTCGCTCGAGAATCTGATTGGACTCACAACCACTTTTCGACTTGGTTCTAATAGCCACATCATTTAAACTTCGGACAATTGTCTCTCGACAGAAAACGATTCTATTGTCCGAAGTTTAAGTGGCTTCTCTATAAGCCTCATAGAAACAGATGATAGCGCACCAAACTCAGCATCGATCTTGACAACATTGGGTTCTGCTCGAAAACCAAATGATATAGCGTTGATCTCAGCTCACGGGCTGACTGCATCAAATAATTCGTATCGAGAATCAATACGGACCACTTGACGCAGATCACCGCCGGTCGGGAATTGAGAAGTTGTGAGCGATCGCACAAATCTCTTCTCTCACCCTGCCCCGAAGGTAATTGTAAATATTCAATTGTGGCTCATCATCCGATTACAAAGGTTCGATTGATGAGCATTGATTAGGGAGTATGTACCAAAGTGTATTAATATAGCCGATTCTCTGACTGAGAGAGGTCTATTTACACACTGTGTGGTACACACTCATTGATTATGATATCAAGTATATACTGTCTTCGCCGTCTGGTCAACTATACCGAAGGACTCGATATTTGAGTTGCTGGCGTCCGATTGGTGACTGTACCCACAATGTCCGAAATTGTATCAACCGTCTTATCCACAAACGTTTGGCCATCTTTGATCATTGTTTTTGCATCTAGATAGCTACCGCGTCCAGTATGACACATGGGTCCCATCGAGATCTCTGTCACTTTGCCTTGACGACGCGCCCGATTCCAGTTTGACAATGCAATAATAGACCACCGCCCCGGATCTAAATTTGACCATCTGACCGTTGAATCGCGTGTTCCGAGAAGCTGGTAAAGTTGATCCATAACAAGCAATCCAGGGTCACTTCCAAAGACACCACCAATGCCAACCGTATAGACTGGTGCTTGAATCCATTCCCTTAGATAAGTTGTTACACCAACGGCTATCTGTGCTGCACCGCTCGATGCAACCAAGATCACAGGTATTTTGCTCTTGGGATCATATTGATAGCGTAACAACCCTTGCATCATGACCTCTGCCACGCCTTGATTGAACAGAGGACCGTAGCGCTTATCAGCAGACATCAAAATCTGGAAAATGTTCCGTAAATTGATCAAATTACCCGCAACAGATGGCCCATTTTGCTTCCAACGTAAGACTTGACGCCAAAGTCGAGCAAATATGGGTTGCCCAGTAAGAGCCAGATTATTCACCGAATAGGGAAATAGATCATCAATGATGACAGTGCGGGGCAACGCACGAGCAAGGCGCTCAAGAAAACCTCGCTCCCGATAGCTCAACGTCTTACTCGATGTACGTCCTACACCAGACAAAAAGAGAATGTAACTATCGGCATCGGGATGAATGATCCGCACGAGTCCATCAGACGGAATCGGCTCATCATAAATTTTATCGCCAAACCAGCCAGCCCACCACCCCAACATCTCAAACGGTGACAGGGCGGCCCAAATCAAAATTCCAACCACAATGATTCCCAAGAAAGACAAAATATCCAATAAAGTCGCAGCCATTCTAAAATTTACCCTTCACAGCTTCATTCTTTGGTATCGAAGGCAAAGACGAAGAAATGGACGATGATTGGTGCGTTTGTTCCAATCGCTCAATCCAAGATTCCCAAAAGCTGACTGGCCGTCTCCGCAGCATCGCAATGTCCTGAAGGGTTAGTTGCAGCTGCACACCAGCCGCACGACTCTTGACCCAGCGATCAATTGCATAGACAGGACGGCCAATTGTACGCTGCCAAACCTGCACAGCCAACCACCCAAGACCACTTGCCACAATTGCTTGCCACAATTCCAAGCCGATTCCAAACTGTATGGCAACCACAATCGCCAACATGCTCCAAATCGATAATAGAACCGAGAACCCATAACCCAAAAACGGAATCAGGGTAAAAAAGAACAAGAGGCGTGGTGCGTAAGAAAGTCCTACGACGCTTGCGACCTCGCGCGCGGTTGGTGTACGCTCAAACACATAGACACCTATTCCCCAGACGATTGCCGTCCAAAGCAGAAAACTGGCAACATAACTGATCGCGGAAATGAACAAGGCCAGCCAAAAACGCTTCGGTGTAACTCGGTTCAAAAACAGGACAATGCTCTGACCAAATGCATCCGACAGACCTGCTAGCAAAACAACAGACAGTGCAACCCATAGTCCGGTCGACTCAGTCTGAATAGAAGCAAAAACCGTTCGATCAAGCGACAATGCACGAATGATTGTATCCCAAAATGATGATAGTTGTGTTGGCACGGATATTTATCCTAATTTTGTATATAAAACAAGGCTACGGATGATTCGCTCAGACAAATTGGTTCACTATCATTTATGAACGCTTGCAGTAAAAATAATGTATAGATATAATCTAGCAAGTTTATCCCCAAATGCATCCCTATTGGATACATTCACGGTAGACCAATCGTTTAGAAAATGTCAGCTAGTCGTTTAATTATACAGTTTCTGCTATGTTGTCCCAATTCTACACACAATTGAATCGCTCATATCCAGTGAGCATTGTCTTGATCGCTCTTTGGTTATCGACCGCTTGGGCTCTATTGCCCGTCCAAGCCCAAGAATTTGAACAAAGCCGGACAGAAGGTCCCGGTTTGCCCCAACGGAACTACTCTGAGGAAGAACTCTTTCGGATCATGGGAAGGATCAACGGTTCCAATGGTGCACCTCGCTCTCATGGAACTGTCTCTATGCATCAAGGGTATCTCGTCGTGATCTTTGCCGAAGGCAGTGGCAAGCACGATGGCGGGTTTGCTTTTTATGATCTCTCAGATCCATCCAATCCACGACTCGTAGCATCCAAAGATGACGAGGAAACGCATGACATTCGTGAGGCACATGGATATGGCTATCATGGTAATTATGTTGCACTTCAAGCCAAAGATGGACTCCAAATTTGGGATTGGACCGATATCCAGAACCCAATCCGCCTTAGTTATCTAGAGCTACCCGGCATTGGACCTGGCGACTATGCCAATGCGAATTGGTGGACCTTCTGGCAAGCACCCTATATCTATGTCAGTGGAGCCAATCAAGGCATCTTTATCGTCGATGCCACTGACCCAACCGATCCGGTCCTTGTCAATCGACGTACCTTGCCCAATCCCATTCCGATCTTCCAGACTGGCGGCTTTCGGATTGGGGCGCTCTTTGCAGTTGGAGACCTGCTCGTTGTCTCTGGAAATGACGCACATGGATATGCAACGCTCGATATTAGTGATCCAATCACCCCAATTCTGCTCGATACATTGACGGTTGACGTCCCACAAGTCTACAGCACGCTCGTAAATGGTAATCTAATCTACAGCGCTGCTCGCTTTGGTGAAATAGAAAGCCACCACATCGGCCCAAACGGAGAAATTACTGCCGGAACTCGCATAAACAAAACAGGTGGAAAAGGTGGATATCTCTCTTATCAAGATGGATTTATTCACATGGGTGCTTCAAAGAACTATGCAAAGGTTGATGTAAGTGATCCAGATAATTTTCGGGTTGTTCAAAAAGCAACCTCGAACATTCAAGACAGAGATGAAGATTTCGCCATGGTGCTGGGTAACCTCGTCATCCTTGGTGATGATCATCACAATGGATCCTTCATTTTGCCTCATCAAAGCGAACCCGATATGCTCGGACCGATTGTTAATATGGTGCGTCCCGTCCAAGATGCGTTCAGACAAGCATTAACAACCCCAATTGGGCTTACATTTTCCGATCTCATCGATCTACGTACAGTCACAACAGAGACATTTATCGTACGCCCAATAGGCGGAGAGGCCATTCAGGGTCTTTATAGCGGTCAAACGGGAATCGTGAACTTCGTACCCGCCGAACCATTACTTCCTGATACGACATATGAGATCGTTGTTCCATCTGATGGCATCAAGGATATCGCAGGGAATGGTCTGCGTGAATCCTTCCAGTCTCAATTTTCTACCGGTGTTTCGGGGGTGGTTCAAAATTAGGTTTACACTTTTGATATATAGACAAAAATCTATATGAGACCGTTTTCTCTCTGAGAACCGGCGAAATCAGAGAATATAAACGTTCTTTCTGTTTCTAAAAGTGTAAACCTATCTATCCAGCTAAAATGAACCACCCCGTGTTTCGCAGTTGATACCACCTCAGTGTGCAATTGAACCACCTCCCCCTGTCACGGTCGGAAGTCCAGCATCCCTATCGGTCAAGCTGCTGACCGGTACCGGACCCATCGGTTATGTGTGGGATTTCGGTGATGGGAGTGCCCCCACTGAATTATCCAATACCCCCTCAGCAACCCACGTCTATTCCTCTCCAGGTCACTTTCAGGTCAAAACTACCGTAACCAATACGGTTGATCGTTCGACTTGTGCAGCGCAGCAGACGGTCCATTACGAATTGACGGACGAAACCCCAACTTCTTCGAGCACAATTATCTTGGCAAATATCCCGACAAATACCAGAAGCGGTGTAGGAGAACGTATCTGGACAGTGAATCCAGACAACAATACAGTCACAGCAATTGACATCCAAACCCTCACGAAACTCTTTGAGCAGCCTGTCGGGTCAAATCCGCGTACCTTAGCCCAAGCACCTGATGGAACGATCTGGGTCATCAACCAAGATGATGCATCCATCACCATTTTGGACCAAATCGATGGTCAACTCTTACATACAGTTTCACTTCCACCCGCCTCACGCCCCTATGGAATTGTATTTAGTCCCGACAAGAGCGCGGCTTATGTCACGTTACAAGCCACGGGTCGCTTGGTCAAACTCAATCCGACCACCCGCACAATTCTTGCTACCGTCGACATCGGACCAACGCCCCGTGGTTTAGCGGTCTCTGCCGACAGCAAACGGATCTTTATTTCTCGCTTTATCTCTCCGGTCAATCAGGGGCAAATCCTTGAAGTTGATGGCACAGGCTTCCGTTTTGCAGGAATCCTTCCTTTGGCGCTTGATCCAGGACCGGATACAGAGTCGAGCGGACGAGGTTTACCAAATGCGCTCCAGTCTCCCACCATATCGCCAGATGGCTTACGGCTTTGGATTCCCTCTAAAAAAGACAACATATTCCGAGGCTTCTACCGGGATGGGCAGGGGTTAACCTTCGATTCAACGGTTCGCACAATCGTCTCGCAGATTGTTTTGGCCACACATCAAGAGGATCAAAAGGCGCGTCATGACTTCGAAAATAGTGATATGGCTGTCGCTATTCAGTTTGCACCCCTGGGTAACTAAGCCTTCATTGCGTTACAGGGCTCGAATGCTATCCATGTACTGGATGCCTATAGTGGAAACTTTGTCAGTGCAACCGAGAATGTAGGCCATGCGCCTCAAGGCTTAGTTCTGACTCCCGATGGCCGTCGTCTCTTTGTACATAGTTTCCTTTCGCGCACTGTTCACGCCTATGACACAAGCGGTATTGTCTCTGGAACAGCACAAACATTGATCTCACTTGGTACAGTCGATCTAGTCGACAATGAAAAGCTGCCACCAGACGTTCTGATAGGCAAACGAATCTTTTACAATGCACAAGATCGACGCATGAATCGAGACGGCTACATCTCTTGTGCCTCCTGCCATCTAGATGCGCAGGATGATGGACGCATCTGGGATCGTGCCGCAGATGGAGAGGGGTTGCGCAATACAATTTCTCTTCTTGGTCGCGGCGGTATAGAGCACGGGAATCTGCATTGGACAGCCAATTTCGACGAAGTGCAAGATTTCGAGCACGATATGCGCGTGCTCTTTGGTGGCACAGGATTTTTAGATGATGCTGTCTACAACAGTCACAACCGTAACCAACCTTTAGGCGGTTCCAAAGCGGGATTGAGCCAAGAACTGGATGCACTCGCGGCCTATGTTACATCGCTAAAAAGTGTTCATCGCAGCCCTCATCGAAACCCAGATAGCTCACTAACCGCAGCCGGCGTGGCCGGACGCGAACTCTTTCTGGAGCTACGATGTGCGGCGTGTCACCACGGCAATCAGTTCACCGATAGTGTCAATGGTCTAAAACACGATGTTGGCACCATCAGCCGAACGACTTATGGAGCGAACCCGCCATTGCTCGTTGGATTGGACACACCAACATTGCGTGGAATATGGGAAAGCGCACCATATTTGCATGATGGGTCAGCTCACACGCTCTTAGATGTCTTAACAACGAAAAACTTAGACCGAAAACACGGCGACTTGCAGGGTCGCACACAGAACGAGTTAGACAATCTGGTTGCTTATTTGCTCCAAATCGACGATCTAGAACCAGGCATAGAGAATCGTGTATTGATTCCAGCTCTCACGGCTACCGCTCTATCTAACGTGAATTTATCGAATGTAGGCTCGCCGAATCTAGCTCTCAGATCAATTTACTCTAGAAATGAGAAAGTGCAACTAACAGTGACAACCGTTGCGACAGACACACAACAGAGTATCGGTCCAATCGCATCGATCGAATTCTATATAGACAAGATGAAGATCGCTGAAGACCGCCAGCCACCATTTATGACAACTTGGCGTCCCACTGCCCAAGGTAACTATCTCGTTGATGCAAGAATTACCTATCAAAATAACATTCAAACAATCCTGAAGCCCCTCGTGATTCGGATAGGAGAAGGAACGAAGCCAACCGTTCCAGGAGCAACAACTATCTATCTACCCTTCATTACTGATTGAGACAGACAGAGCTCTTCTGGTCAGTATAGATAAACGCAATGAACCCGCTATTATAATAGCGGGTTCATTGCTCCCAGAAGGGAGAAAGAAAGAGAAGGAGGCTACAAGGAACAAATCGGTACTTCAAAATCTGTCCCTGTATTTTATTAATCGTCTTTTTGTCACAGGATCCTTCGCTGTCTGTTAATTGATACATCAAACTGATCAAAGCATAAAGATCCAACAACCTATCGATAGATTTCTTCGCTTCACGCGAAAATGACATATCGAAGTTATTCTTTCACAAATCCTAAAGAAAATCCTGCTCTATTTGTAAAAGGCCAATAAAATACTCATCCCGTCAACATGTTGACGGGATGAGTAGGATAAAAAGATAAATTAAAATAAATTAAATAATTCAGATTGACCACCATATCTGCCGGGAAATCGTCACGTCACCTTTATAGTAAGACAGATGTTCGTGCGAGAATCCTAGCTGGGGGGTCGATGTTTATTCTGTGCCGAGTCATTGTCATTTTGGGCAATGTCCTAGCCTCTTGCTCGTTTGTTTGGTCATATCTTTCGAGCTTCTCGCCGAGAAATCGTCACCTGGGCGATCTCCTAGCCCTCTAGCCGAGTCATTGTCATTTTGGGCAATGTCCTAGCCTCTTGCTCGTTTGTTTGGTCGTATCTTTCGAGCTTCTCGCCGAGAAATCGTCACCTGGGCGATCTCCTAGCCCTCTAGCCGAGTCATTGTCATTTTGGGCAATGTCCTAGCCTCTTGCTCGTTTGTTTGGTCATATCTTTCGAGCTTCTCGCCGAGAAATCGTCACCTGGGCGATCTCCTAGCCCTCTAGCCGAGTCATTGTCATTTTGGGCAATGTCCTAGCCTCTTGCTCGTTTGTTTGGTCATATCTTTCGAGCTTCTCGCCGAGAAATCGTCACCTGGGCGATCTCCTAGCTTCTTACTCATTAGGCAGGTCTCATTCCGTACAGTCGGGTGATAAGCTTCTTATCTTAGTGCCGGAAAGTCGTTGCTGAACATCGATGGCGTCGTGCGAAAGTTCCAGCGTCTACACCCATATAGACGCACCGAGACTTGATATTCTTTCATTTGAATAAAGAATATCACCTATTTCAAAAAATACGTATGTGTTAAGCGACAAAGAAGGTGTGCACTACTACACAGTTTCGGATACACCATTTCTTATGATTACCCACTCTTGCGTCTTATTGCATACTCATTAACACATCGTTGTGTTCACGTCATTGTGAGAGTAGCAACAGCAAAACAAGATTTCGCCAACTGTTTTTAAGTGCTCCAGGATTCCGGGATTGAGCAACTGAACCTAAGTTATTTTGCTCGTTCTATATAGTTAATCGTAAGTGCCCCTCAAATCCTTCGTGCAATTCACAAAATTCGTGATCCATTCGTAAACCGGGAGAAATTGGCTGGATTTTCCTTCTCCAAATCGAATCTTTCCCTTCCATCTGTAGACAATTATTATACTCCGCAGCAGCACATCATAACATTCTTTCTCGACTAAAAAGTGTTATTTTATGGCGCTGCTCAGTATATTTTCAAATCGCCTTACATCACGGTCGAGTACATCATTCGAAACTATGTCAAAATGTCAAAAGTGTGAGACAATTCCCCTTTACTTTCTGGTAAAAGAAAAGAGATGAGGTGAGAAATGTGACAAAAAGCGGTTAGCAGTTCATCCTAAAGGTAGAGAACCCAAAAAGGAGGAAGGAATGCTAACCGCGCCAGAAATAACTATAGCAGTACTGATGAATGTATTGCAAGTAACGCCGATGGGAACAAACGTAAATGTAATGCGTCTGATGTGGGCAATGCTGAATGGGTCGTTTCTGAAAAGTCGAGGAGCAATCCATAGCGCATTGAAAGAAAGCGGGTTTGAAGATGAGGAGCTCCGGCGAAGCTGGTGGAGCTTTCGATATGGATCATGGGATATCACAAGTCTGCTGGGAAGAAGTGGAAAGGGAATGGGAGGCAAAAGTTAGAAGGGTACCGAGTGAAAAGCATAGATATCACAGGGTTCTGGCGACCGAAGCTGCAAGGGAAAGTGAACCGACTCTATAACTCAACGGCTCGTCGGGCATTGCCGCGCTCATCTTTGGAGTGATGATAAGCTCGGGGGAGATAGGCGGGAAGCGAGTGCCACTGCTCAAGGCAATCATGAGATGCACGGTTGGAACAAAGGAAAGTGAGTTTCGGAAAAAGCTGCTGACAGAGACGAAGAAATCACTGGAGTCAGACGAAGTGGCGGTGGTCGATGCCGGGTTTACAATCAGAGAAATGCTAGAAAGCGGCATCGACCGATTTGTCCTGCGGGAAGCGATTAACTGCACAGTGCGCCGCAATGAGTTCCCCAAACGCAAAGAAAAAGGCAGACCACCTGAATATGGTGATATTGTGCGTCCGCTCTCTCGCAGCTATAAGGGAAAGCGACTCGAGGCTACAACTCCGGACTCGTCTGGTCGCTTTCTCTATAGTGGTCGCCTGATTTGCTATCAAGCATGGCACAATCTCGTCCCCAGAACAACCAAGGTGGATACAGCCAACCGTACCTACTCGATTTACGTCATTCAGGATCCGGCCTACAACACACCTTTGGTTTTGGCGACCGTTATGACTTTGCAGCCTGAAACCATTTATCTTGTCTACCTGGAACGCTGGCCTGTTGAACCTCCCCCCTTGGCTTCCAAGCAGATGATTGGCTTACATCGTCAATTTGTTCATGCCGATGAGGCTTGTTTCCGCTTACCTGAACTGGGGCTGCTTGCTGGCAATCTTCTTTCCCATTTAGCCGCTTCTCTTCCTCCCATACCGACTGGCTACTGGGATCGAGAGCCTCAATCCACTCCCGGCAGGCTGCGCCGTGTTCTCTCGAGTGCTCTTTTTCCAACTCCTGACCAACTCGACCCTGACTTTCGGAAAAAGGCCTCGGTTTCACACCATTTCCCTAAAGGCGTTCTCGCTCATCGCCGCCTCAATGCCGCTGCTTAAACTAGCCGAGCACTATTTTTACATTTTATCCCGTTTTTTCAGGGTGGATTCTTTTTTCCGCCCCTTTCGGTTTGCCCTTTGTCACTCAAGCCTTTACCAGAAAGTAAAGTTCCCTGATGGCATGGAAATATCAAGATTGGTTACTCCTAACAATTGTGACGGTGTTTGGAGGGCTGCTGCGTCTCTATAAGCTGGGTGAAGTTCCTCCAGGTTTTCAATTTGACGAGGCGTTTAACGCAATCGATGCAGCCTGGTCCCATTACTCCTTATACCCTTCGACTTGGCTCGGCTTTGGCTGGCATCCTTGCCGTTCCGAGCAGCTATCTGTTGGTCCGCATGATTTTAAGTCAACAGAGTAGATTGATCGCCTTCTTTACTTCCTGCACATTTGCCCTGAATCTTTGGAATGTCCATTTTAGCCACTTTGGTATTCGGGTGATCATGATGCCCATGGTTCTTTGTGGAATTTTTGGATTCTTCTGGTATGCATCGAATAGCGTCGCGCTCAACAAAAATATAACAAAGACCAAAGCAGGCATGGTGAAGTTACTGGCCTACCTTGTCAGTGGTCTTCTCACAGGGTTGTCGGTTTATATCCACCCGACCGGACGATTGGTACCGTTTGTCTTGATAGGATACACAATCTGGCTTCTTTGGCAGAGAACACAACGCAAAGGTGAAGAACAGCGCCTGACTCATCAACCGACCTGGGCGCTCAATCCAGTCATTGGACTGTTGCTGACTGGCCTTGTGGCCTTCGTGGTCTTTATTCCGGTTGGTTTCGAGTTTTATCAAAGACCAGATTTCTTCTTTGACCATGCTGCCGAAGCCTTCATCATGAACGAAGAAGTAAGCGCTGGAGCACCTTTTTGGACATTGATTGACAATAGCATACGTGTCTTGGGTATGTTCAATGTGGCTGGTGATCGCGATTGGACACATAACGTTTCCGGACGTCCTGCATTCGATCCGATTTTATCTATCTTTTTTCTGATTGGGCTATTTATCTGGGTTAGACGACTCGGTCAAACAGCCGATCGGGATCGGGACGCATTGTTTCTCATGGGCCTATGGGTTCTGGTAATGTTGCTGCCGTCTGTGCTGAGCAACGATGCACCAGACTTTTCGCGTACGCTCCCCACACATCCGGCCCTGTTCCTGACAACCGGCTTGGGACTTACATGGCTGGTCACACGTAATCTACGCTTTGATTGGGCTGGCTACGCGCTTGTCGGAGTTGTTCTCTTCTTGAGTGGCCTACAAACGTACAACGATTATTTCGTTCGATTTCCCAAACGGACGGAAGTTTACTACTTCTATGATCAAGATAAGCTCGATGCACTGAATTATTTGACCTCCTATACAGAAAGGAATACAGTCTATCTATCCGAACTGTGGGCGGGCCATGCCTCCGTGGCCTTTCTACGCGGTCAATATGGGATCAAGTCGCTGGACATTAGCGATACGTTGGTTTTGCCAGCCGCAGGGAAGGGTGCCGTGTATGCATTTCCCGGTGAACAGATGGATCGTGCAGAAGATCTGCATAGATTATTGGACGGCTCGACGCTGGAGCACATCTCGGACAAATATAACAATACGCTGCTACATTTGGTTCAAATAGCACAAGCAGCAAATCACAAACAAAATTTGTCAGCCAACTACATGCCTCAACAGACGACCGAAGCATTTTTCGACGATGGGCCGACGTTAGTGGGATTGTCAACAGATTCAAGCAAAGACGCGCTGACTCTTTTCTGGCGCGCCGAACAATCCACTTTTCGCGACTTGACCTCCTTTGTGCATCTGATTGCTCCCAACGGCAAACGTATTGGACAGATAGACAAGACACCGGGCAATGGGAGCTATCGAACACCTTACTGGTTACCAGGAGAATATGTGATTGACCGCTACTGGCCAGAAATTACGGATCCTTGCGCGGCAGACGACGAGATTCGGGTTCAGGTTGGATGGTATGAGCTTGCAGCCCATGGCGCACGGCGACCGAGACTGGGCGTACCAGGGGATTCAGCACTTGCTGGAATATTGACGCTCCCACTACGTTCTTTTCCAGCCGAGCAGATGGCCCCAATGCATAGGTTGCCAACGCAAATTGATCGTGAGTTGTCCTTTCTGGGCTATTCAATGCCCAATTTAACCCCTGAAGTTGGTGCACCTTTGATGCTAGATCTCTTTTGGCGCGCTCAGTTTGACAGTGTGAGCGGGAGAGAAAGCTCAAATGCAAAAGCGGCAAGCGAAATGATTAGTAAAATGAATGCTTCTGAAAAATCTATTCGATTGAGGCTCGCAAACGCTCAACACCAATATATCTTATTGCAAGATACAGTTGCCCCTGGAGCAATATGGGCAAATGAGGAGGTTATCTGTCGTCGTCTACGCTTGCGTATGCCACAAGACGCAGCACCGGGAACATATCAAGTCCAGCTTGATGTCGCTGGACTTTCCATCCCAATTACATCGATGGAACTCCTTGCCTCAACCCGGACGTTTACGGTGCCGACTCTTGCCAAGCCTGTTCGAGCGCTCTTTGATGGAACAATCGAGTTATGGGGATATGAGGAAATGGCATCACTGATACCTGGCAAGCCGCTGAACATCACGCTTGTGTGGCAGGTTCATACTGTCCCACAAGCAAGCTATCAGGTCTTTGTCCATTTGGTGAATGAAGCAGACGAAATCGTGAGCCAGTCAGATGCCATACCCAGAAACGGCTATTCAATGAATGAGTGGGTCGCTGAAGAGGTGGTTCTTGACTCACACACCCTATCTTTACCAGATGAACTCTCTGCGGGTATTTATCGATTCTACGTTGGCCTCTATGATCCAGTAACGGGTGTCCGCTTAGTGGCAACTGACCAAACAGGAGAATTCATTCCAGATAACGCTGTTCTTGTTGACGAGATTATGCTATCAAAATAACCAAAGCTCATCTATGATACAAGTGAAAATTGGTCTGATTTTCAGACAGAAAATGAGCCTGCTTCACTCTCTTGGCTGATGAGCGTAACGAAAATCCGCAAAAATGAAAGAAGTTGTGTTCCGACTTGGCCGCTCTACGGTCGCCATAACATCCTTGCTATACGTAATCGGCTATATTATTTGGCGCCTCGTAGACCTTTCTCCCCTCCATGATCGGTTTTGGCAAATTCAATTAACCCAGGTGTTTGGTTCGTGGTTCTATTTGCCTATTCTTCCTCTACTTGTCGTTGCACTCATCGTGCGAAGTCGAAAGACCGTTATCCTACTCTTGATCCCGATTCTTTTTTTTGGGATCGAATATGGTCGTCAATTTCTCCCAAATATCACTGCATCGATCCAGCCAACCGATCCGACAAAGCAATTGCGCGTCATGAGTTGGAACACTTTGCTGACAAGCAAGGTGGATGGCGAATTTTACGATGTCATCGAGGAGCAGAGCCCCGACATCATTGCTTTGCAAGAGGTTGGATATAGCGCTAGACGAAAGCTCATGTCGATTCTGGGGGAACAATATCCATATCAAAGTTCCGACACGGCAAACTTTGGCAACGGGCTTGCCCTCCTCAGTCGCTATCCGATTATCGGCACACCATCTAGAGACATGTTGCTAGCGACATGCAGTTGTCAACAAGTCTCGATCAATCTAAATGGCACATCAATCACTGTGATCAACGTGCATCCAGAAAGTCCAGCCCGTCGTTACGTTTTGAGTCGGCGAATCCCACGCGTCTATCTCTTCGATACAACCGCACAAGACCTCACCTTTATCGTTATCCTTAAGCTGTTGGAAAGAGCACAAGATGAACCACTCTTGTTTGTAGGAGATCTCAACACAACCGAACGACAGCCCAACTATCAAAAATTGCGCAAGTATCTCTACGATTCCTTTGGAGAAGCCGGCTGGGGAATGGGCTATACCTATCCAAGCCGCATGTGGATTCGCCGCGCCCAGTGGAAATTGCCTCTGATTCGAATCGACCACATCATGCATAGCAAAGAATGGCGCGCAATCTCCGCCTGGACAGGCAGAATCATCGACTCAGATCATCTCTATATCATGGCAGACTTGGTGTTGGAGTAGTGAGACAATATTTATCTTCTTGGCAACAGTTCTCAAATTTGCAATGGATTTAGAGAGAAAAGGGTTTAGGTTGACACCATCTCCAGAATCCTTACAATCGAAACTGGTTCAATGGCAAAGTGAATCTGCAAGTAATCCAACATGAGGCGTTCGTCCCTCTGGTTTGTGCCCAGAATCGCTTCCTCGGCAAGAAAAACCTTGAAATCTCTTTCATACGCCTCGATGGCGGTCAACCCAACACATAAGTTTGTCGAAAAGCCAGCCAGAACCACTGCATCGATCTCACGGGCGTTCAGAACAATCTCAAGATCCGTTCTGATAAAAGCACTGTGCCGAGTCTTTCGAATGACAATATCCGAGTCACATCTGTCGAGAGCAGGATGCTCTTCAGCCTCCTGCGTTCCTTCGATCAAACGGGGGCTGTTGTGCTCTTTCATCCACTGATTCCAGCTACTTCCATCGGCTGTATGAACAGTCTGAATACGAATGACCGAATACCCACTCTCTTGAAAGAAACCGCTCAACGCATTCGTATTGGCTATCAATGTCTCGACACGCGCGAGCTTCTCTGGTGGCCCAACTTCCAGAAACCAGCGTTGTAGATCGATTATAAGTAATGCGGGTTTCATCATTTCACCAACTATTTTCTGATCGGATTGGAAAAAATGGTTGTCTGAGGAATTGTGTGGTTTTTAACTGGTTTGTTGGTTAGATGGTTGGTGAACAAGCCAGCAAACTATCCAACATCTACCCCACAAAACCTCCCAGAACCGAAAAAAAATTCATTTTGTTCACTCAACTACTCTAAATCGCTCTCCCGTCCTTCTTGAATCTGCTCGATCAAGGCCTCTACAGTTGCGCGCGTCTCAGGATTCTCTAGCCTCAGTAGATCCAAATTTGGCGTTTTTGGCGATTTTCAGTCGAGATTGCAGGGATTTTGGAGTCATTTATTCAGATTTCGGTTACAGAAAACAACCTATTTCATATCTGAAAATCGCCCAAATCTAACGCAAAAACTAGATATCGACCGGCAAATTTGTATTTATGTCAACTGTTTAGCCAGAATTCTCTCTCAAAACCTGAAATTTGGATCTACTGAGCCTGTTGAGACAGACCTGGTAGGTGGCAAGCGCCTCATCGAGCATTTCGGCAATTTGCTGCGCTTGTGCCAGGTTGCAGTAGCGCGCGGCAAGCTGACTCTGTGGGTGAGAAAGCTCATTTAGGCTGATCCCAAAGTGTTCGACTGACTCAACATAGTTTCCCTGGTTGAAATAGGCAAATGCCAACCGTTCATGCGCCCATGGATCATTGGGACGACGTTCTACAGCTTTCTCATAATACTCCGCCGCTTTTGACCAATCTTGATGGTCAAACGATTCAGCCTTTTGACCATCAAGATCACCGATCCGGCCATAAAGCCAACCAGAGTTGGGGCGCTTTTCCTCTGCACGTTGATAGGCATCCACAGCACAATCAAACGCTTCCCATACAGCACATAATTGAGCCGAGACAATGTCGACATAGGCTTGCTCGGGTGCAATTTCGTGAGCAGATTTTAAAAATGACTCTGCATATGTGCGATCGCTCTGATGGAGTTGAGCCAGTTCCAAGAGGGCCCACGGAACAGTCGAATCGAGATGATGCGCATGCTGCAATGTGGCAGCCGCGTCCTCGATCTTGCCCATCTGCCGCTGAACTCGAGCAAGTGCAATGTATGTTACATAAGCTTGCTGGCTCTCTGGACCAAATTCCTCAATTGCCAGGGTGTATTTACTCTCCGCATTTTCCCAGTCTCTTGTAACTCAGCAATAAAACCAAGTTCATAGTCAACGACGGCAATCTCCCGAGTCGGAACGTTGTGGGTCGCCCTGTCCGTTCGTAAGACGTTTGAAAGCAGAACAGCCTCATCTAAAGCATCATGAAATGCGGGGGGATTCCCCTCATCAATCCAGCTTTTATATGCAGTTGCAATGCCAATCAGCGGAGCCGGATCATCGGGGTTCTGCAATGCAGCTTTTTGGAGATATTCAATCGCAGTCACGTAGTCCCCAATCAGGATTTTCGCTCGACCTGCATAATAATAAAGGGCCCCCGCGTTGAAACCTTCAATCTGCAAATCCTGGCCACAATCGACATTGGTGAGATTTAAATTCTGCTTATTGACCGGTTCGCCGATACAATAGAGCGCAATCCCAAAATCTTGATCAGCCTCTTCCGCCTGAGCAAGTCCATAATGGAGCATCCCAGCCGTTGTATGGGCGACCACTTCGCCAAGTTGATTAAGAGCCTTGCCTAGATTGGCTGGTTCAAAACATTCGCCTGTGCAGGTCAGCTTTTGCGTGATCGGTTCGAAAAATTGGACTCGATAGGGGCGCAGTTGATTGGATTGACCAACCCCCAGTTGATTGATCAACTCGAAATTAATGTTGAGCTCCTTAAATAACTGAATGATCTGACCCCAAACGATAATTTGGGGCATCTCTTGCTCTGTCAGTTGTCGAATCTGATCGACGTCGCGAATCGCATCAATGATCCGAACATTGAACATATCAGATGACAACAGTTCACCACTGGTCAACTCCCAATAGATTTTACGGACGATATCCTTATATCGCTCATCATCCGGCAGATCAATTTCGGCCACTAGCACACACTGCCTGCCGTCAGAACAGAGGCGAGTTGACGCTGCCGTGGGTTCAACGACAGGGTTCACAACTGGCTGGGGCGTTGCAGTAGGAGCCACTGTTGGTTGCCGGGAAGCAGCGGATTCAGGCACAGACGATGATTGAGAATTAAGAAAGAGAACCCCTAATGAGATGATGACGGCGCCGATTCCGATGAGGGCCAATTTTGGCCAAGTCTGGCTTTGGATCAATGCGACTAGATCTGTTCCTGCACGGCTCTCTTCGGCTGATGAGGAGATCTCATGGATCGATTCTTCATTGGGGGCACCTGATATTCTATCTTGCGGCAACTCGAAAAGGCGATTGTCAGGCGAACGGCTAAACAAAATCGGCGTGGCCCATTCGACTTCATTGCCTGCTAGATAGACAGCTTTGCGCGCCTCAGCCACCGCAGCGTCAACCGAATGGCCATTGGCTGTGGCGCGATAGAATGTACCGGCCAAGACGGTGGATGCCTTATAGCTGATGACAAACTGCATGGCCAACACAGCCGGAATCCCCTGTTGCACCAACTGTTGAGCTGTCCCCGACCAAACATCGCTATATCCTGTCTGCGCCCCTTCGCACGCATTCAAAAAGATCAGTGAAAGTGCGTTGTGATCGCGAAACAGTGTTCCAAGCCGCGTGGCGTCTATCCAGTTGCTTTGTTGACGATCATCTTCGAAATAGAGACCTCCCTGGTTTGCTACATGATCAAAGGAGCCGTGACCAAGAAAATGGAGAATATGTACATCACCTCGCTGCAAGCGCTCTTGAAGCGCCAGAACAGTTGCTTCTTCCAACCGCTCCACTTGAACCAAATTCTTCTCTTGTAGTGAGGATAATGCAGCCTTTAAGTGGCTCCATCCTGCTTCGACATCGAATTGCGGCATGTCTGCTGGACTCGAAATCACAACCAACACCCGCAACGGTGGCGAAACGCGCAGTGGTTTGGGCGGTTGAGACAGTTTATGATAGCGAACTAACGACGTCTCATCGGAGAGAGTAAGAAAGCGTTTAAGAGGGCTTACATATAGATATTCCCAGGGCAAGCGACTCAGTTCGGTCAGATCAGGATCAATACGCAGACGAATGCGCAGTGTCGTTTGTTGGCGATTGGCTGCATCCAGGCTCCGTCGCAAGCTGGTGCCCACCTCTCCGGCGAAGGCCGCGGCATACAGGCGCTCGCCAAAGCTTTGTGGGGTTAAGTCGGGAGAAGAACCACTTGACGACACAGTATCCTGAGGCGGAAAAGTTGGGTCCAGCGACAAAAAGCGATCCAACTCATCTTCTGTGAAGGGCAGTTCGAATTCGCCGGAGGCTTCACCCACCGGCGAACTTAGAACTCGACTGCGATATGCGTTTTTAGACTTCTCGATTTGTAAATCAAAATAAAGGATTTGAGGCATGATTCACTTCCATACCAATAGAATTTACACTTATGACGAGGTTTGTCCCCTATTGGACCCTACCCTCGTGCGACGCTCGCTGATCTCTAGCGAGCGTCGCATAGGGTTCAACCGTCTCTCACTTACGCCTCTTCGTCACACCTATGCGTCGCACGCGAGTCTGCGAGATATGCTTCATTTGTGGCTTGCTCCTTGTTGGACCCACCCGCGTGCGACGCACAGGGTTCAACCGTCTCTCACTTACCCCTATTCGTCATACCTGTGCGTCGCACTAGTCTACGAGATATGTTTCATCCTTGGTTTGTCCCTTGTTGGGCCGATATATATACGACGTAGATTTCAGCAAAATAGCAACTATTTTTACATGACTTCTACTCTATATTCGATAGATACTTTTGCAATTCATCCGGCAATGAATCAAGATTGGTCAAATAATCCATCACAGATTTACGATATTGTTCAATATCAGGAAAGAACTCCTGGATGAAACCGTGATCTACCAATGTCCCGTTTCGAAGTCCCATCCACTCAGAATAATTGGAATATGGCCACAACTCCGGCCTCAGAGCAAATCCATCCTTCACTGGATTCCCATGAATATATCGACAGAGATGGTTCAAATACTCATCCTTATCGACCAAAATTGCTACAAACGGGCCCTCAAACAGCGTCCCCGTTCGTTGATTTCGATTATTGAACGTTCTCACGTAACCATTGAACGCTCTCTGGGGTAACCATCGAGCTTCAACCTCACCATCCTGGCGGATAAGCCAATGGTAGTGGTTGGGCATGAGACAATAGGCGATCACTGAAAGGTTGAACCGAAGCGTATAGTGCTTCATTCTACGTAAAACATCCTTGTAGTCTTCATCACGGAGGAAGATCGATGATCGATTTGTCCCTCGATTGTAGATATGATAATAGGCACCTTGCACAAACTGAACATCCCTACGTGCCATAATGCACCTACCTTAATAATATGAGAGAATCTTGGTCAAGGTGCACTAGCATACACTACATACTGCACGTGTCCAAACGAACTTCACCGTATCCATAAACCAGCGTGCGACTTGCCGAACACCACTAGCGAGCGTCGCACAGGTCTCGCTAACCCTTATTTGCCAAACCTGGGCGTCGCACGTGGGTCTGCGAGGCAGGGTTCATCCGCGGCTTGTCCCTCATTGGACCCATTCGCGTGCGACGCTCGCTGATCTCTAGCGAGCGTCGCACAGGTTTCCTCAATTTTACACTTGCACGCATCCGCCATACCTGTGCGTCGCACGCGAGTCGACAAGACAAGACAGGCTACATCCTTGGCTTGCTCCTTGTTGGACCCACCCGTGCGACGCTCGCTGATCTCTAGCGAGCGTCGCACAGGTTTCCTCAATTTTACACTTGCACGCATCCGCCATACCTGTGCGTCGCACGCGAGTCGACAAGACAAGACAGGCTACATCCTTGGCTTGCTCCTTGTTGGACCCACCCGTGCGACGCTCTCGCCATACGCTTCAGGAACGGATGATGCCTCATCTGGCGAGTGCGACGCTCGCTGATCTCTAGCGAGGCGTCGCACAGGGTTCATCCAACTCCCTCTTACCCACATTCGCCATATCTGGGCGTCGCACGCGGGTCGACGAATTCTCTCCTCTTGGCCCCTGAACAGACCGGCAGCGTTGAAAACCAGAAACCAGAGTGCAGAGAGCCAGAGATTAGAGAGTCAACTGCCGGGGGACATCACCAACCGCACACCCAGGTAGTTGAACCGAGCGTTGGGAACGTTCCTACCGCGGTTGGCCGCACGTACGTTGCCCGCGGTAAAGAACCACGACCCACCACGCAACACGCGACGATCCTCTCCGTCCAGTGACTCCCTTTCATCTTTTTTGTAGGGATAAGGGAACCGATCTGTGTCATAAATTGTGCTGGTCCATTCCCAAACGTTTCCAGCCATATCCAGTGCGTTGTAGGGGCTTTTGCCTGTAAGATATTGCCCCACTTCTGTTGTTTTGCCGACGTTGCTTCGATAGTTGAGCAAATCGGGATTCGGTTCCTCATCACCCCATGGGTACTTCTGTCCATCTTCACCACGAGCTGCCTTCTCCCACTCAGCTTCTGTCGGCAGGCGTATCTCCAGTTCGTTTTGTTCTGAAAGCCATTCTGAATAGGCAACAGCTTCATACCAGCTGACTCCGACTACGGGGTGGTTCAATCCATTCCAATTGTCATCATTCCAATACCTCGGCTCTGTGTAGGCATTCTCGTCAAGCCAAGCCCAACCAGCGCTCGTCCAATAACGCTCCTGTTCGTATCCACCTGCCTCGACAAAGGCTCAATACTGGTGATTGGTCACTTCAATCTGCATGATCCAGAAACTTTCAACGTTGATCCGGGATTGTGGACGCTCATCGCTATAATTATCTTCTGACCCCATAATAAACGGTCCCTCCGGAACATATACAAAAGGAATTCCACCAAATTTCCGCACCTCGCCCGCTTGAGGGGGTTTGGGTGTCGGGGTTGGTGTTTTTGTCGGTGTGGGTGCCGGCGTATTGGTCGAAGTCGGTGTATGCGTGACCGTTGGAACACGTGCCATCGCGGTTGCTGTCACGGCGATTTCCGTCAGCCTGACAGCAATCAGATCCACGGTCGGCGTTGGCGTAAAGAGCGCTTCGAACGTTGCGATCGCTGCCGTTTCAACGGCATCAGCCGTGGCCGTTTGATTCACCGTCGGTGTCATTGTGGGCTGTTGAGTACTCGTAAATGTTGGAGTGGATGTTCGTGTGTCGGTCGGCCTCTCTGTTGCCGTAGGCGTTACGGTTGGTGTAGATGGCCCTAATAATTCTTGCTGCTGTTGTTGACCCAAATCTGTCTCCGACATCATTGCAACGACCTCCTCTTCTATCTGGATTCCTCCTTTGCTGGCCCACATCGACTGACCGACTCCTCGATCCCACAACATGCCATAAAAGCGTAACCGATCGGGCGTTGTGCCCAACACATCGGTCGAAATTGTAAGCTGCACCGTTTGGGCGTCAATCAACCGATCGGGACTCAGATCAGCCCAAATCGCTAGCGGTTCGTCCATATCCGGTGGTTGCCAGGGCTGACTGGTGAAGGCATCCGTCACATAAAAAAGTAGGCGCAACGTTTCTCCGACCAAATCAAAGGTCGACAGATCGATGGACAGTTGAACAAACCTCTCCCCATCACGAACCATCTCAACAGCCCGAGTGTTCCGACCGATAACCTGGTCAAAGCGGGGCTTCCAATTGAGGTCGATGACCTGGTCGATGGCCCGCAGCAGGCCTTCCTGTTCCAAACGTCCTTGGGTTGAGCGTCCCCGAATGACCAAGCCGACGATGGCCATTTGGTCATTTTCAATGCCAAGAGCCGGACCGCCGCTATTTCCATTGCGCAGCTGACTGTCGACAACGATCAATTGTCCATTGCTGGCAAACCCCTCGAAAATCCCCGATGTGGTGCGGACACTCTCGCTCCCATCGATTGGGTAGCCCAATATACCGAGTCTGCGTCCAAAGTGGCTGTCGACGTTGCCAAAGGTCAGCGTCGGCAGGGCAAGCTCGTTGCGATCGATTTCATCCCCATTGATTGTCTGATCAATCGCAAGCAGGGCGATATCCAGTTCATCTTTCTGCGCCACCAACGACGCCCGATAGAGCGGTTGCGGTGACCCTCGTATGCTGTCGGTCATCGCAATGGCAAAGGTAGGATAGCGTTGTGAGGTTAGGTCATCTGGGTCTTCGAGCAGGACATGATACGCGGTCAAGATCAGACCGCTTGGATGCACAACGACGCCGGTCCCCACCGGAGTCGTGCAACGAAAGCCGTCGCCACAGCGCAAAATCTGGACAACAGATGCAATCGCCTCTTGCAGAGTGGATGCCGACGACAAAGCGAGTTCGGTCTCGGTCAAATCCGCTTCGATTGGGTGATAGGCATCGATGCCCTGAAAGACTGAAGGGATTTGACTAAAACCGGTTGCCAGAGCCTCCTCCTCGCGGACGGGCCGTGGTGTCGAGAAGACAAGAAGCGGGCGCTGGATGGTCATCGTGATGGTTGGAGAAGTGCCAGTAGATGTCTGTGTCGAGGCGGGAGAGTGAGTGGCCTTTGGTGTAGGAGTGCGCGTTGATTGGGCCTTCACGTTTTCAAGAGTAACGACAATCAATAGGAAGTAGGCAATCGCAAACGCAATGCAACAATAATACTTGGAGATGACCACTACCTCTATAGTTTTATATTGATGAGTAGATATGTACATAGCTGCGTCAAAACAAATGGATGCCAGATCTTGAATCTGGTTCGTTCTACATACTAATTAACAAGAATTCATTGATAAGCTTCTCTTACTTGAGCTAAAAATCTTCGTGATATCTACAATTATCTATGAATTTCCCATTGATTCGAATCTCCAATTCATCGAAATAAATATTCGAGTTCAGGTTCTGAGGGCTCTGAGCTTGCAACAGAATCATGATTTCACTGCCGGTCGCTATCACCGTTTTCGAAAGCTTGGCCCAACGTCCTCGAGTAAAGCCATTGACGTAACAGTCATCTTCACAACTAGCGTACGCATCCGGTTTCACACCCAATGCAACCCAGTCCTGTGGGGCCTGACCATGCTCCCAGATGTAATAGTGGACAGTAGCTGTAACCTCGTCGCCTTCATTAACTGGAATAAGTGGGCTGGACAAACCAGCTACATAAGGGTCTGTACTCGTCAACCTGAAGGAATACTCTCCAGCTTTGATAGTGGATTCCTTCATAAAGCCAACGTTTTCGATCCCGTATAGACCGCCATCATCCACAGCAAAGGGAACCCATCCTTGATACTGATCATCCCAGAGCTTATAACGATGCACCTCACTGCCCCACTTGCTCTGATCGTCGAAATTAAGACAAGCTGTGCCACTTGTAGAGAGTATAATGGATTCGTTATCGGAGGATACTATAGGGTGGATTATGATAGGTGGTGGATCAACTCGAGGTCTCAATTGAGTGAGAATCAGAATATAGTCCGGTGGTTCGCCCGTCCAGACGTCGCTTGGGTTCGTACGTAAGCGCGGTCTGTTTGTAGGACGTAGAGTTAGTGTTTCAGTTGGTGTCGGCATTATTGTCGATGTCGGTCTCAGTGTTCTGGTGTTGGTCGGTGTTCGTGTAGCTGTTGGTATCATTGCTCTCATCGTTGCCGTCTCCATAGCAACTTCCGTCAACCGGGCAGCAATTCGATCGGTGGTTGGGGTTGGCGTATACAGCGCTTCTAGCGTCGCAGCCGCCGCCGTTTCAACTGCATCATTCGTGGCTTGTATGTTGACCGTCGGCGTCATGGTTGGACGAAGAGTCCGTGTTGGTGAGGGTGTTGGTGTTCTTGTTGCCGTTGGCCGCCTCGTTTCACCTGCGACTGGTGCAATTGCAACAGGATCGCTCTTCATCTGAATGTCCTCGACGTTGGCCCACATCGACCGACCGTTCTCTCGGTCCCAAAGCATACCATAGAAGCTCAAGCGGTCAGGTGTCATGCCTAGCTTTTCGACAGGACTGGTCAACACGATGGTTTGCGCGTCGATAAATTTCTCGGTATTCAAATCGGTCCAAATGACCAACGGCCCGTCGGAATCTGGAGGTTGCCAGGGTTGGCCGGTTCCATTTTCGATCATATAAAAGAGCAGGCGCAGCGATACGTCGCCCAGATCGAATGTGGATAGATCAATCGAGATCTGGAGCAGATCTTCACCATCGCTGCTGCGCTCGACAATCTGGATATTTTGGCCAACCACTCTGTTAAAACGGGGCGTCCAAGTCAGATCGATGACTTGATTAATGGTCCTCAACAGCCCGCTCTGTCCAGGCTGCCCTTGAGTCGAGCGCCCCCGAATCACGAAGCCGGCTACGGTCATCCGTCCATCCTGGAGCATAAGGGCGGGACCACCGCTGTTGCCTTTTCCCGGCAGACTGTCAACGACAATTAGTTGTCCATCCTCATCAAATCTTCCAAAACTTGCGCGATGGTGATTAATGGCATCACCGTCATTCTGCGGATAGCCCAGAATATCAAAACTTGCGCCGAAGATGCGCGAGATGTCGGCAAAGGGTAGGGCCGGCAGGTTGAGGCTTATATGCTCGATGTCAGATTCGTCCAATCTGCGGTCGATGGCGAGCAGCGCAATGTCCAGCTCAACTTTCTGGGCAACCAACTTTGCGCGATATGTGGGACGGGGTTTGCTGAATACATCTTCAGTCAGAGCAATCACGAACTCACGATATAGAGGGGAGAGCAAGTCATTTGGATCTTCTAGCAGAACATGATACGCGGTTAAAATCAGACCCGTCGAGTGCACGATAATCCCCGTACCTGCTGGATTGTCGCATCCAAAATCGCCTTCACAGCGCAGAATCTGGACAACTGACTTGCTGGCATCTTCACTGTTGTTCACTGAAGATGCCAGCAAGTCAGTTGTAACGGTACTAGCTCGAAGACCATGATAAGACTCTATTCCCGGAAAACCGGATGGAATTTGAACGGAATCAGGCGCAAACGCCTCCTCGGTCCGGACTGGACGCGGTGTCGAGAAGATGAGTCGAGGGGGAGTTTTGGTGAGTGAACGGGTTGGGGTCGATATTCGTACTCTCGCCGTTGTGGTCGCAACAGCAATTTCCGTCAACCGGGCGGAAATCAGATCGGGGGTTGAGGTCGGTCCTTTGAGTGCCTCTAAGGTCGCCGCGACTGCCGTTTCAACTGCATTGGCGGTCGCCTGTCGGTTCGCCGTTGAAGTCGTAGTCGGTGTACTCATCTCTTGTGGCTCGATTCGCTCTTGCGGATAGAGGCCGACCGCTGATGCCGTCGTGGCAACAGACTGACTTATATAGGCCAACGCGAAAATGAGACAGTGAGCAATCAAAACCACAATCAGACGAAAATATCTGGGAAAAAATTCGTACAGTCGCATTTAATACTTGCTTATAGAAATAGGAGGAAGATCCAAACCCATATTGTGTTGTATGCTTTATATGATACCACAATATTTCTCTCCTTCAACAGGAATCAGCGAGCGTCGCACAGGTTTTCTCAATTTTACACTTACCCGTATTCGTCGTACCTGGGTGTCGCACGCGGGTCTACAAGACATGCAATATCCTTGGCTTGCACCTTTTTGGGCCCACCTGCGTGCGACGCCACCCGCTTCGGAAAGGGAGGAGGGCTCTCCTGGCGAGTGCGACGCTCGCTCATCCCTAGCGAGCGTCGCACAGGTCTCCTCAATTTTACATTTGCACGTATTCGGCATACCTGGGCGTCGCACGCACGAGAAGGAAACTCTCTGTTCATTCTCCGCCCGCAGCCAAAGAAAAAAGCACCGGAACTGAAGTGCAGAGGGTGAGAGTGCTGCGATTCAACTGCCGGGGGATATCACCAACCGCATACCCACGTCGCCGTCACGAATAACCGGGATATCGCAGCAAGGGAAGGACACACGCGTACTGAAGCGCGAGTCGCGCCACGAACCACCACGCAACACGCGAAGGGCGTCGCCCTCCAGTGCCTCACGTTCATCCATTTTGTAGGGATATGGAAACTGGTTTCTATCATATATTGTGCTGGTCCATTCCCAAACATTCCCAACCATATCCAGCGCATTATAGGGGCTTTTCCCAGTTGGATAGCTGCCGACCGGTGCCGTCGTCGCAAACCCATCGTCAGCTGATTCATCCTTCCAATCAAATTGGCAGTTGGTATCACAGAAATTCAGATTGCTTGACATCCACTCATCACCCCAGGGGAAAATCCTTCCTTTTGGGCCGCGGGCCGCTTTTTCCCACTCAGCCTCGGTTGGCAAACGAATCGCCTCACCCGTCTCTTCCGTCAACCAGCGGGCAAAGGCGACCGCTTCATGCCAGCTAACCCACACCACGGGGTAGTCTGCTCCATTCCAATCATCCCAATCCCCTGGCTGGGTGATCGAATTTCCTTCACGCCAGGCCCAACCAACGTCTGTCCAGTAACGCTCTTCGCCATACCCACCGGCCTCCACAAAGGCTCGATAATGCTCATTCGTCACCTCTGTTTCCATGATCCAGAAAGCATCGGTTTCAATTGTGGATTGCGGCTGCTCGTCTGCAAACCAGGTGCGCTTACAATCATCGCCATCGCCGTAATAGCTGTTGCACAATTCAAGCGCATCTTCGAGCTGCTGTTCGGTGCTTCCCATCGTAAAGGGTCCAGCGGGAACGTAGACAAACCGAATGCCCCCAAATTCCCGCACTTCACCGGCCAGCGGCCCGGAGCCACCTATGTTGTCAATCGCCTGTTGCATTGCTTCGTCGCGGCTTTTGCAGGCAGCACTTCCACAGATAAATTGCCGCGATTCCGCACTGATGGCCAACTGCGCTCCCAGCATGGAAGACGAAGAACGTTGAGCGTCCACTCCTACGCTCCGTGTGGTCGTTGGCAAGGCGATCTTGATTGTAAATGTGGGTGTTGGCGTTTTGAGCGAGATTGGCCCAGAAGTACGCGTCAAGGTAGGGGTGCGTGTTGGTCTTGAGGTTGGTGTTCTTATCGCCGCCAGCCTTTGTGTTGCCGTTGACGTTATGGTCGGCGTCGCTGTCTGTTGCGGTTCGCTCGGTTCTCGATCATCTAATTCAGTCTCTGATCCTATCACAATCGCATCCTCATCGACCTGTCGGACCACATCACTGGCCCATATTGACTCACCATGTGTTCGATCCCAGAGCATGCCATAGAAAGTTAATCGGTCAGGCGTCATGCCCAATTCAGCCACAGGAACAGTTAAATGCACCGTGTGGGAGTCCATAAAGTGCCGAGGGGTCAGATCGGTCCAAATCGCCAAAGGTCCCCTAGCCTTGGGCGGTTGTTGCGGCTGACCCATTTGAGATTCGGTCGCATAAAATAGTAAGCGAAATGTCTCGCCAACCAGGTCAAAGATCGATAGATCGATGGATAGCTGCAGGACCTCTCCATCATTCGTGGTCTGCTCCACGATCTGAACATTTCGACCCACAGCTCTGTCAAAGCGCGACGTCCAGTTTAGCTCAACGACCTGATCAATCGTCCGCAAGAGTGTCTGCTCTGCTGAACGTCCCCGGGTGGAACGCCCCCGGATCACGATACCGGCTATGGTCATCTGCCCATCTTGAACGACAAGGGCTGGACCGCCGCTAAGCCCCTTGCTCAAAGGCTTATCGACCACGACAACTGGCCGTCGTCATCAAAGCTAGTAAAGGTGGCCGGAAAGTAGCTAACGGCATCACCACCATCGACTGGAAAGCCCAAAATATGAAGGGTATCAGCAAAGAGCATCTCCACATCTGCGAAGGGTAGTGCAGGTAAATTCAGATGGTTGGGATCGATTGCCTCTTCATCCAGATTGCGGTCAATAGCGAGCAGGGCGATGTCCTGTTCATTCTTATCCGCCACCACAAATGCATGATAAAGCGGACGGGGTGGCGTGCGCACGTTTTCAGTCAGGGCAATCACAAATTCCTCATACTCTGAAGACCTTAGATCGTCTGGGTTTTCCAGCAGTACGTGATAGGCAGTCAGAATCAAACCACTGGGATGAACGATCACGCCTGTCCCCACAGGTGTGTTACAACCAAACTGGTCACAGCGTAGGATCTGCACCACGGATTTGATGACCTCGCGCGGGCTTGTCACAATGGATAGTCCTGTCTTGATTAAGCTACGATCCGCTTGAACGGTATGGTAGTCGCTTTCCTCAAGGTAATCGTCTCCCTCCAGAAAGACCGACGGCACATTGTGAAATCCACTTGATAACGCTGGTTCTTCGCGAACAGGTCGCGGTGTAGAAAAGAGGAGCCGCGGAACTGGTGGTCTGTCTGACACTGCGCCATCGGGTGTTTTTGTCGCAATTGGCGTACGTGTGACGGTCGCCGTTGGCGTACGCGTCGACTGGGCCGCCGTGCCATCATAACTCAATGAAAACATGAGAAAGCAGGCAATCGGAATCATACACAGATGACGAGGTTTGGTGAGGAATCTATACTCTAGCATTCTATTCTCTCTTTGGCTTGGCAGAAATTATGACACTTTGTGGTACACGCTCGAAATTATACTGAGCAGCGCCATAAAATAACACTTTTTAGTCGAGAAAGAATGTTATAATGTGCTGCTGCGGAGTATATGAGGAAATTTTAGCTTGCATTGTATAGTATACATATAAATCAGCAGACTGCAATCGACTGAGATTTGGTTGTTCAAATCAGTAGAAGCTGCTCGACTTGTCAAGATGCGTGTAACGCAGTACAATCTTTATTACTCAAAGTCTGAATAGTTTGACGATGAATATAAAATTTGACAGTGAAAACACCAACCAATCCATCCTTCGCCATCGCACACGTTCTCTTGGGCTTTGTCTATGAACGCCCCAGTCACGGGTATGAAATCTACCGGCAACTTGCCGCTCCCGATGGGTTGTGGCAGGTCTGGCGCATCAAACAAAGTCAGCTCTACGCTTTGCTATCCAAATTGGAAGAAGCGAGCTACTTAACAGCGACGCTCCAAGGGCAAGATGCACGTCCGCCGCGTAAAATCTATGCGCTCACTGAAAATGGCCGCAACGTCTATCAAAAGTGGCTAACGACCCCTGTTCTTCACGGTCGACAGATGCGGTTGGAATTTCTGGCCAAACTCTACTTTGCCGAAAGACAAGATCGAACGGTTGCGCACCAATTACTAAAGCACCAGACAGAAACATGCCAACAATGGCTGACCAACCTAAAAGCACAAACCAATTCACCACCCGATACGGGCTTCTTTGCCTATGCGGTACGAGAGTTTCGCATCAATCAGACTGAGTCGTTCCTTACTTGGCTGGCTGCCTGTCGACAAGCCCTTCTGCCTCCTATCGATCATGTCTAAATCATCGCAACCCATTCGATTGTCCATCAACCGACCAATTGTAAGGAATTCCATGTATAGACTATTTCTCTTTATACTCCCCTTGCTCATCGCAATTCAAGTGAGTATAAGCTGTACCACTGAAACTGATGTGATAATTTGGTCAACATCAGCTCAAACAAGGGCCAAACCAAGCCCAACGCCCCTCTATGTCTTTGCCGCAGCCTCCCTGACCAATGCATTCAGCGAAATTGGTACAAAGTTCACGGCAGCTTATCCCGAAATCGAAGTGGTCTTTAGCTTTGCTGGCTCCAATCAACTGGCGACTCAGATTCGAGAAGGTGCACCAGCCGATGTCTTCGCAGCGGCAGATATCAGACAGATGGAGATTGTCCGTAACACAGGGCGCATTATCGGTGATACACAAAATACCTTCGCACACAATCGTCTCGTGGTCATCACACGGAGAGACAACCGAAAGGAACTGCATACACTATCAGATTTGTCCATCCCAGATTTAAAGATCGTCTTTGCGGCTGCCGAGGTCCCGGTAGGACGGTATACGCTTGACTTTCTCGAAAATGCCGCCAGGCATGACACGCTCGACGTCAGCTACAAAAATGACGTGCTGGAGAACGTGGTTTCATACGAAGTCAATGTTCGTGCAGTATTGAGCAAAGTACTCCTGGGCGAAGCCGATGCGGGAATCGTCTATACCTCCGACGTCGCGACACAAAATGATGAGCTTCAACGAATTGAGATTCCCGGCAACCTCAATATCATCGCCGATTATCCAATTGCGCCCCTCGCTGACAGCCCGCATCCAGAATTGGCGCAGCAATTTGTAGATTTTGTATTAGGCCCTGAAGGGCAGCAGATTCTTGCCAACCATGGCTTTATGCCAGTGGGTGGGACAGAGTAACAGGACAGTGATGGAGTTTACACAACTCAAAACAATCGCGCCACAGATGAGAACGTTGGGGCAACGAACCGGCACACTCTGGTTGTACCTGCTTTCGCTGCCAATCCTTCTCTTTCTAGGCATGCCATTGGTTGCGCTTGTCTTGCGCTCGCCCGTACAACAGCTTGGCTCAAATTTGATGCGTCGAGAGGTTGTCCAGGCTATTCAGCTCAGCTTAACAACCACAACCGTTACGCTGTTGGTTGTGCTAATCTCCGGGACACCGTTGGCCTATCTGCTGGCGCGTCGCCAGTTTCGTGGTCGAGTTGTGCTAGATACACTGATCGATTTACCAACTGTATTGCCCCCATCGGTTGCTGGCATCGCGCTGCTGATTGCCTTTGGACGGCGCGGTCTACTTGGCTCCTACTTTGATGAGTTTGGTTTCAGTCTTGCCTTCTCGCAAACAGCCGTAATATTAGCACAGATTTTTGTGGCGTCGCCCTTCTATATTAAATCGGCAATCTCTGGTTTTGCCAGCGTGGCGTGGGAGTTAGAGCACGCGGCAGCCCTCGATGGGGCCAGTTCTTGGCGCACTTTCCGATATATCACGATTCCTCTGGCCCTCCCCACGCTATTTGGTGGTGCCGTCATGACATGGGCCCGGGCTCTAGGCGAGTTTGGTGCCACGCTCATCTTTGCAGGCAACTTCCCCGGTCGGACGCAGACCATGCCGTTGGCAATCTACATTGGTCTTGAGCTGAATTTAGCCATTGCCTTAACACTTTCCACAATTTTGCTGTCAATCTCCTTTCTCGTTCTCTTTGTTGTCAAGGGCCTGCTCCGCCAACGTGTTGCAGCGAGATGGGAGTAATAGCCCTGCCTGAACCAATTGATATCATTTGTAAGGTAGGACACTCTTAGGATATGATATGTGTAAGGGTTTTATCTCTTTCGCTCAATAACCAAAAGAGTGAATTGTTTAACTTGGTTCATATATTTTGGCGCCTGAATTCACTCTTATCACAGTTGAGCCTTCATTTTTTTGTGCGAGGAGTCTCCCCATGAGCCATAACACATGGGATTTTGTTGCATATCTGCGTGAACATGGCTATCGGATGACGCCCCAGCGTCAGATTATAATGGATGCAATCTGCGAAGCTGATGGTCATACAGCCTTCACAGAAATTCTACAACGCGTGCAACAGAAAGCCCCTGCCATCAATCGGGCGACAGTCTATCGGTCACTCCGCTTTCTGCTCAATATGGGATTGATCGTCAAGGCAGAGATCAATCCCGGCGAAACCGTTTATGAAATTGCGGGGCGCGCACCCCACCACCACTTGCTCTGTCGCGTCTGTCAGCGCGAGATAGAAGTTGACGCAGAACCGTTTGAAACATTACGTGCAGAACTTCAGAATCGCTACGGATTTGCGATCAACGCCAATCATCTTCTCCTCACGGGTCTCTGTCGTCACTGCCAATCTCTTGAATAAATCGTCTAAATTAGTTGCCCTACACGTTTTACCAACTCAACTTGACAGCCTCCTCTGTTAATCATATAATCGCGTTGAGCCTACCCTCAATTATATGCCGCAGCAGTACAACAAAACACTTTGCCAAGTGCAAAATGTGTAACTTGATAGAGCTGCTCAATATATGTACTTCCAATCAGTGGTAGAAAGAGCCGGACCGAGAATATCCGCTCCCCCTAACGGATATCATTTGCTCAGAATCAAATTCGCTCATCTCCCAAATACGTGCAAAGCGCCTCTTAACCCAATAACACATCGTTGTGAGCCACGTTTGGGGTAGATGAGCCAACCCAATTATCTTCTGGAGGCAATATGCTTAAGAGAAAACTGACAAGACGTGATTTCCTACGAAGTACAGCCATCGCTAGCTTTGGGCTTGCCACCGTGGCATGTGCCGCGCCGGGTCTTGGCCCCACCGAAAGCGGAGCATCAGCTGGCGATAGCGCTGCACCGGCGAGCGAAACAACAGTTGTCCGCTTTATGTCGCGGGCAGGTGCAGACAATCTGCCAACTTATGAAGATGTGCTGGCCAACGATTTCCGTGCAGAATATTCTGACATCGAGGTTCAGGTCGAACCAGCCCCCGATGGCTGGATTGACAAATTGTTGGCCCAAATGGTGGCCGGAACAGCTGTCGATATTTCCCAGGCTTGGGGCAATATCTTCTTCAATTGGACGGAACGCGATCTGATCTTGGACATTCAGCCCTTCGTTGATCGCGACATGACCGACGAGCAGGTGGCAGACTACAATGAGTTCCAATGGGACGGCTTGGTCATGCGTGGCGTGCGAGTCGGCATGCCCAAATACATCAACTTGATGACGGTAACCGTCAACGTCGATCTGTTCGAAGAGTATGGCGTCGATCTACCGCCAGAGGATGGCGACTGGAATCACGACGACTATTTTGCCATGGCCAAAGCGCTGACGGAAGGTGCGCGCGCCGCGGGTGAAGAGAACCGTTGGGGTGGCTGGGCACCTGCCTGGGCCTGGGACCGCTTCTGGTATCGTGTGGATATGTTCGGCGGTAGCGTTGTCGACCAGAAATATGGCGAACAGTGCACCTTGGGCAGCGCAGAATCACAGGCCGGTCTGCAGTGGATCTGGGATGCAATGTGGGCAGACAACTATTTTGCCCAGCCCGCCCAGGTTGAAAACAACTGGTTCCACCAGGCCATGCAACCCGGCTTTGTCTGCATGGCCGAAAGCGGCACCTACCCCATGAACACTGATCGAGCCTTGGGCGAAGCCATGCGCTGGGACATGCGCCACGTGCCAACGGGCCCCACGGGCATTCGCAAAGTGCTCGGAACAACAGATGCCTGGTCAATTACAGAACAAACCCAGGTGCCGGATGCGGCTTGGACCGTTTTGGCCTATTTGGCAGGTCCAACCTTCCAGAGCAAGGCCGTTGTGGGTCAAGAAGGGTTGATTCTAGTGCTCAAGTCACTCAGCAGTAGCTTCATTGATGATGTGCGCGCAATCCGCCCGTCGCTCGAAAACGTACGCTTGGAAACAATCACCGAGATCATCGATTGGGGCTATGCAGAGGACACCTTCTGGTTCAAGAACCAGAATGCAGCTGCCGAGCTCATCCAGCCCGCCTTAGAAAAAGTCTATGTGGTTGGCGATGTTGGGCCAGAATATTTTATCGAGATCTGTGAGCAAGTTAATGCTTCGCAGCAAGAGGCGTAACATCCTATAATGAATCACAAAGCGGTTTTGTCTCTTGCATGGAGCAAAGCCGCTTTATCATTTGGTTCATCTACCACAAATGTGTGCAAAGGTGCTTTCTCTGACTGACAATCGATGTCGTGTACACATTTGGGAGATAAGCATTGTGATTTCGATTCCGGTGTAAAAAAACATGAGTACTTCTACCCTTAACCCTCAAACCAGACAGCCGAGACGTGGTTTCCGCATTTCGCAGCGCTTCCGCGATAATATTGCGGGCTATCTCTTCATCGGTCCGTGGCTGATACATTTCTTGGTGCTCATTCTCTTTGCCATGATCTACTCATTCAATATCAGCCTCATGAAGACGGATTTGCTCCGCACATTCGAGCCTGTTGGATTCCAAAATTATATACGCATGTGGAATGACCCGCTCTTCTGGAAATCGTTCCGCGTCACGGCATACTATACATTTGCCCTAGTTCCAGCGAACGTGATTGTGGCCCTTGGCATTGCTCTCCTCATGAATCAAAAAATCGTTTTTCAGGGCGGGTGGCGTCTTCTCTACTATTTGCCATCTGTTGTTCAAGGAGCCGCCGTGGCAATTCTCTGGGGCTATGTCTTAAACCCGCGCTACGGATTACTCAATCAGGGATTAGCCGCCATCGGTCTCGATGGACCACGCTGGCTCTATTCTGAACAATGGGCGGTTCCTGGATTTATTCTGATGGGTCTTTGGGGAGCTGGCGGCGCAATGTTGCTCTATCTGGCTGGTTTGCAAGGCATTCTCACTGCTCTATACGAAGCAGCCGAAATCGATGGCGCCAACTCATGGCATCGATTCAGACACGTGACCATTCCGATGCTTACACCGACCATCTACTTTAACGTCTTGATCAGCATTATCGGCTCATTCCAAGTCTTCACTCAATCCTACATCCTCACACAGGGCGGACCAAATAACGCAACGCTGACCCAAGTGCTTTACCTT
>JAHBNG010000073.1 GCA_019217005.1 Chloroflexi bacterium TSY | reverse complement strand
CATTCAGGTGATCGAGATGATGCAGAACTTCTTGCAGCATAAAACGATGATGAGGACGGACCAGTCCCGTCAACGCATCAACCAACTGGGGAATCTTGGCCCGCAGCCGCTTTTGTGCCAAGTCAGCCATGGCTTCTGGGTCCATCTCATCTGCAATCAGGGCCTCGATCATCTGGCGTGCCGATACACCTTGGATGCTCGTGACCACCGATCCCAACTTGACGTTGGCATCTTCCAACACCTTATGCAGGCGATTGACTGCCGCACTCTTCTCTTGCAAGAGACGCGTCCGATAGCGCGTCAGGTCTCGCAAGTCCCTTTGCTCCACATCTGGAATGAAACTGCGCTCCAGCAGTCCATAACTCATCAGTTTCGTGATCCAGGCCGCATCGCTCTCATCCGTCTTGCGACCAGGCACCTGTGCCAGATGGCGGGCATTCACAATCCAGACCTCAAAATGCTCATGCAACACATTGTAGATCGGTTTCCAATACACTCCCGTACTCTCCATCGCCACATGCGTGATCCCATACGACGACAGCCACGACCTCAACCCCTCCAACTCGACCGTCGTTGTCCCAAATCGCTTGCGCACCTGCTCCATCCTCCCTGATTCATCTACCACACGCCACTACCATCCGCTTGTGAACATCCAGGCCGCTGCACTTCGGAAACATCACTTCCATCTTCCTTTCCTTTCGCAGCCGCTTTGTGTACCCGATTGTGAGCACAGTCTGCCCTGCGTGTTTCGTCTCGGAAGACGTCCTCAACCCGTGGTGCGTCAGGGTACACGAATCTAGCTACTGAGCGTTCTGAGCTGACCACGGACCTTTCCCGATTTCTGTTCGGCGGCTGCACACACCACACTTTAACACATTTTTTCATCCCCTGTTGTGTTGGCTCACCGCATGTTTATCTACTGATTACAGATATTGCATGGACGACAATCAAAAGCTCTCTTATCAATGGTCTATAATCGAACACATTTCCACCTGGATTCAGGCTGCGGACAATAAAGCTGTCGCTTTACTAGCAATTAGTAGCGCTTTACTTTCTGGTAAAGGCTTGAGTGACAAAGGGCAAACCGAAAGGGGCGGAAAAAAGAATCCACCCTGAAAAAACGGGATAAAATGTAAAAATAGTGCTCGGCTAGTTTAAGCAGCGGCATTGAGGCGGCGATGAGCGAGAACGCCTTTAGGTAAATGGTGTGAAACCGAGGCCTTTTTCCGAAAGTCAGGGTCGAGTTGGTCAGGAGTTGGAAAAAGAGCACTCGAGAGAACACGGCGCAGCCTGCCGGGAGTGGATTGAGGCTCTCGATCCCAGTAGCCAGTCGGTATGGGAGGAAGAGAAGCGGCTAAATGGGAAAGAAGATTGCCAGCCAGCAGCCCCAGTTCAGGTAAGCGGAAACAAGCCTCATCGGCATGAACAAATTGACGATGTAAGCCAATCATCTGCTTGGAAGCCAAGGGGGGATGTTCAACAGGCCAGCGTTCCAGGTAGACAAGATAAATGGTTTCAGGCTGCAAAGTCATAACGGTCGCCAAAACCAAAGGTGTGTTGTAGGCCGGATCCTGAATGACGTAAATCGAGTAGGTACGGTTGGCTGTATCCACCTTGGTTGTTCTGGGGACGAGATTGTGCCATGCTTGATAGCAAATCAGGCGACCACTATAGAGAAAGCGACCAGACGAGTCCGGAGTTGTAGCCTCGAGTCGCTTTCCCTTATAGCTGCGAGAGCGGTCGCACAATATCACCATATTCAGGTGGTCTGCCTTTTCTTTGCGTTTGGGAACTCATTGCGGCGCTGTGCAGTTAATCGCTTCCCGCAGGACAAATCGGTCTATGCCGCTTTCTAGCATTTCTCTGATTGTAAACCCGGCATCGACCACCGCCACTTCGTCTGACTCCAGTGATTTCTTCGTCTCTGTCAGCAGCTTTTTCCGAAACTCACTTTCCTTTGTTCCAACCGTGCATCTCATGATTGCCTTGAGCAGTGGCACTCGCTTCCCGCCTATCTCCCCCGAGCTTATCATCACTCCAAAGATGAGCGCGGGCAATGCCCGACGAGCCGTTGAGTTATAGAGTCGGTTCACTTTCCCTTGCAGCTTCGGTCGCCAGAACCCTGTGATATCTATGCTTTTCACTCGGTACCCTTCTAACTTTTTTGCCTCCCATTCCCTTTCCACTTCTTCTTGCCACGACCCCAGCAGACTTGTGATATCCCATGATCCATATCGAAAGCTCCACCAGCTTCGCCAGCTCCTCATCTTCAAACCCGCTTTCTTTCAATGCGCTATGGATTGCTCCTCGACTTTTCAGAAACGACCCATTCAGCATTGCCCACATCAGACGCATTACATTTACGTTTGTTCCCATCGGCGTTACTTGCAATACATTCATCAGTACTGCTATAGTTATTTCTGGCGCGGTTAGCATTCCTTCCTCCTTTTTGGGTTCTCTACCTTTAGGATGAACTGCTAACCGCTTTTTGTCACATTTCTCACCTCATCTCTTTTCTTTTACCAGAAAGTAAAGTAGCGTTATATTGGGGTTTTTACTCACGGCAACCTTCGATGCAACGACAAGTTCGCCTAATATTCCTCTTATTCAGCTCGTGGACGGCCTGTCTGTCTTTGTTCTGATCGGCGGTATACTTTCCTTACTACTCTCTTTAATCAGCTCACTTCTCTGTCTCATTGGAAGAACAGAAAGTAATAGAAAAATCGCTCGCGGAAGTTTTCGCCGGCCAGATCATACATTATTGTTTTTTGGGCGAATTGCTCAATATGATCGGGATGAGTATGTTGAGGCAATGAACTCTACCTCAATGGAAGAATTTGGTTCGGATTTAGCAAGTCAAATTCACGTGTTGTCTCAGTTGGCCATTGAGAAATATCGGTGGTTGAATAGAGCGCTTATTTGGCTGATCGTCTCCATCTTCTTGTTTCTTCTGCTTGGAATGACGGTGTTCTTCTAGTCGGTTCAATCTGCAGCTTCAGGAGCAACATTCATGGTTCGCCAAGGTATTCACTTTGAATGGCATATTATTGAGGATGATCGAAGATGGAACAACCGAAGATCCAGCGATAGCAATTTGAAAATTCGGGATATCCTTTCACTCCCCGAGCTCATAGAGAAGCAGGGGGCAAAAAGCACCGATTATACTGCCATTCTCGGGGTGGTTCATTTTAGCTGGATAGATAGGTTTACACTTTTAGAAACAGAAAGAACGTTTATATTCTCTGATTTCGCCGGTTCTCAGAGAGAAAACGGTCTCATATAGATTTTTGTCTATATATCAAAAGTGTAAACCTAATTTTGAACCACCCCCCATTCTCCATCTGCTACGTTGTGTAGTGCTCCTATCTGTGGCGATGGTGACGCTTGCTGGTGCGTCGGGTACATCCGCTAACCGTGAACAACAGCGAATCTTTGCCGACATTCACGCATTGCTTCTTCAAGAAAACTCGGAATTTTTCACGGGTGATCAAGAAGGTGCGAATCAGAACATCGCGCAAACGGTCGATCTACAGTTGCTCAATGTGGAACGATTTGACGGCCTGACCGCTGCCACTTTGTTGACCAACCAGCCGTCTCAGTCTTGGCGCCTTGTCTATCCCTATCGCGAGACCCGTTATTATCAGGAGACAGATGCTGGCTGGCAACAGGTAGCACCGGGCAAGAGTTTCTGGGGCGAACAGCGAATGTTGGAAACGCCTCATTTGCGCTTTGAATATTTGGACCGTGACCACGCAGCCATTGAGCGATTGGCTGTCCCCGTCGAGAACGTTTATGTGACGCTGCACCGACGGCTCCGACTCGCGTTGCCCGCGCCCACTTCAAAATTAACAATCGAGATCACACCAAACCTTGTGAATCGACGATCGATGGCAGGGACACGTATAGAGGTCTCATCTCCTTTCGCTGGACAGATTCCAGTGGGCCTTTCCGATGACGATTACCTGATGCACGAGATTGTACGTAGGCTTGTGTACTGGCGGGTGAGTGGAAACAACACTGAACGATTGGATGGTGTTTTCTCTGCCCGATGGCGTATTATGCGCCGTGGATTGCGGAGTTGGTTAGAGACCGATTTGCTTGGTCAAGAATCTGAATGGGATCAACAGGCCAAGAAAATAATGATTCAGCAGCTCCATGAACATTTCCCCATGACCGTTACAGAAATTAGTGGATGGGAGGAGCCAATGATCCACGATCGTGAATATTTCATGTTGCGAACCTCTGCTGCGAAATCGCTCATTGAGTACATTGTCGTGCGGCACGGGCAAGATAAGTTAGGGGATTTACTACGCGGTTTCACCCAACATCGTAGCTGGTCCGATTTAATCCCCGCTTTGCTTGATGAATCAGTAGAGGAGTTCGAAGCAGGGTGGAACCGATATCTTGGCGAACATTATTTTGTTCAACCGTCGAGCTAATGAGCATTTGGCTCATTGGGATCTTCCGTGGTAAACCCGCTTTGGTTTCGATACGCTTCGCGACTCAACCGGCGCTCGTCTTGATTTTGGTCACGGTCCACGGACATTCTCAAAGAGCCGAGCATTTAGAAAATAATCCCGTAAACCAAGTTCAGGAAGCACGCCCCGTGCGGCTTGCGTTCCGTCAAGACCCGGACGGAGCGTGCTCGCTGGACGTTTGCCGAAATAATTATTTAACGTTCATAAGCTCTGAGAATCCAAGCTCACATAACTGTATTGAAGGTGTTTCATGGATGAAGCGATTCGGATATTGATTGCCGACCACCAGCCGATCGTGCGGACTGGTTTGCGTACATTGATTGCAAATGAACCAGATATGGAACTGACTGGAGAAGCGATCGATGGTGTAGACGCTTTATGGAAGTTACGTTCACAGCGGCCAGGGGTCGTTGTTCTCGACATCTTGATGCCGCGGCAAGAAAAAACTGGCATCATTAACCAAATCCGGCGTGAGTATCCAGCTTCGAAGATTTTGGTGCTCACCAGCGTAGCGAATAAACACCATGTTATGGCTGCCTTGACGGCTGGGGCACTTGGTTACTGGCTGAAAGATGTTTCAGCTGGGTCGCTGCTGCAAGCAATTCGTCAGGTTTATGCGGGAATTCGCTCGATCGATCCACTCATCATTTGGAACGTGATCCAAAAGTCGGACATGACTCTTGAATCAGCTTTGATCCACGATCCCCTCACAACACGCGAAACTGATATTTTGAAATTGATGGCCCAAGGTCTAACCAATCAAGATATTGCTCAATGCTTGATGATCGGTACGCGCACAGTGGGAAATCATATCAGCAATATTTTGGCTAAGCTTCAAGTCAGCAACCGCACACAGGCAGTGCTCTATGCACTGCGACATGGTCTGGCTCCACTCACACCTGAACCAATGGAGGAGACCAATCAGCTGCTCTTTCCACGTAAGTTGCGACAAGAATTTCGGGAGAATCGAAAAAATTCCAGCCATCGTCTATTTCAAGGTGTATAGGTAGCACAGTGCAATCTATCACAACATTGATTACAGTGTACGAGCAACGGAGAACATGAATGTTAAGTCCACGTTGGAAGAAAATTTTACGCGACCTGACATCCAATAAGGCGCGCACAATTCTGGTGACAATTTCAATCGTTGTCGGCATCTTTGCTGTTGGGGTTGTTCGTCATATTAATACAGTCATCGTTGGTGAGATGGAGCGGGTCTATTTGGCGAGCCGCTCGGCACACGCCACAATCAGCGCAACTGGCGTCGATGACGATCTGTTGAAATCGCTGGAGCGCGTTCCGGGGGTCGCGGAAATAGAGGGTCGCAGTGGGCTTGGTCTGAAGGTCGAAGTTTCTCCGGGGCGGTGGGAAAACTTCAATGTGACGGCAATTCCCGATTTTGAAGACATGCAGATCAACGTCTTACAGTTGGTCTATGAGGTTGAGGGTGAGGAGGAATACAACGCTGCTGCCTCAGCCTGGCCAAAGAATGACGAACTGGTGTTGGAGAGCGGCTCCCTTTCCGTGCGCGATGCACTGCCTCCAGGCATCAAAGTAGGTGATACGCTGCGCGTACAAACGCCAGATGAAAAGATTCGCACGCTCAAGATATCCGGTCTGGACTATGATCCCAACACCATCCCAGCAACTTTTCAGGGTACCGCGCGTGGACATGTAACTCCAGATACCTTACGTCGATTGGGAGGGGAGGAAACATATACAGAGGTTGTTCTACGCGCAGAGGGGACAGAAGAGGAGATACGCAATCGGGAATATGTGCAGGGAATTGCGAACTTGGTTGCTGCAAAAATCGAACGCAGCGGCTTGACCGTTCGAAATATCCGTGCCTTTCGACCTGGGCGTCTGCCCCTTCAAGATCTCATCGACTCCCTCTCATTGATCCTAACACCACTGGGCCTGCTGGCGCTGATCTTGGGCTGTTTTTTGGTCATCAATACCATGTCCGCGTTAATGTCACAGCAGACGCGCCAAATTGGTGTGATGAAAGCCATTGGCGCGCGGCGCTCCCAGGTGGTTGTGATGTATATCACGGCTGTTCTACTTTATAGTATACTGGCATTGATCATTGTTATCCCAGCAACTGCGTTTGTGGCGAGCGCTGTCGAAAGCGTTTTGGGTAACTTTATCAACCTGAGTACGCCCGGGTTTATCTTTCCGATGAACGTTCTTCTCATACAGATTGCGATTGGTCTTTTTGTCCCACTTGCTGCCACTCTCTATCCAATATTGCGCGGGACTGCCATCACTGTGCGTGAGGCGATCTCAGATTACGGTGTAGGAAAGGGACAGTTTGGCCAAAGTTGGTTTGATCGATTTCTGAGTAGAATTCGTAGCCTGTCACGCCCCGCTCGTATTTCTGTGCGCAACACGTTTCGTCGCCGCGGGCGCCTGATCTTAACGCTCATTACGCTGGTCATGGGTGGTATGATCTTTATGACAGTGGGGAGCGTTCGCAGTTCGCTCAATGAACGGGTCGAATCGGTTCTCGCCTACAACAATTTTGATATTCGAGTGCGATTCGAGCGCAGCTATCGGACTAAACGCGTCGAGCAAGTGGCGCTCTCGGTTGGTGGCGTGCTCGAGGCCGAAAGTTGGTCGTCTGGCTCTGCGCTGCGCATTCGAGATGATGGGTCGGAGAGCGACCCCATCAATATCACGGCACTCCCCCCAACGAGCGATATGGTGCAGCCAACACTTGTCAGCGGACGCTGGTTGTTGCCTGATGATCACAATGCAGTTGTGCTCAGCCAGAGCATTACGTCTGATGAAACAGATATTGAGGTCGGCAGTAAGATTGTGTTGGAGATCGATGAAAAAGAGCAAGAGTGGGTGGTCGTTGGATTTGCCGAAACGACCGAATTTGGCGGCAACATCAGTGCTTTTGTCACGTACGGCTATTTTTCCAAGCTGACCGGCAACGTGGGCCGCGCCTCTTCATTGCTCTTGCGTGTGGATCAGTCCCAAATTTCATCCATGCAAGCGATGACGGAACGATTGTCGGAAACGTATGAAAAGGCCGGAGTTAAAGTTGACTCAACCTTCACAGCGGAACGCATCCGAAGATTCACAGGCAACTTTTTTACGATTATCATTTCGCTGCTGCTCTTTATGGGCGTTTTGATCGCATCTGTTGGTGCTTTGGGGTTGGCCGGCACCATGAGCACCAATGTCATGGAGCGAACGCGCGAAATTGGCGTGATGCGCGCCATTGGCGCATCGGACGGAGCGGTTCTACGCATTGTGCTCATCGAAGGCGTGGTGATTGGGATACTCAGCTGGTTGATCGGCGCAGCGCTCGCTTTCCCCACCGGATTTGCCTTGAGCAGTGCGGTTGGATTCGCCCTCTTCCAAGCACCACTCACCTATGTTTTCTCGTCCAATGGTGTCTTTACCTGGCTTGGGATCGTCATTATCCTGGCAACCGTTGCGAGTTTCCTTCCGGCGCGAGGCGCATCCCGTCTGACAGTGCGGGAGGTTTTGGCATATGAATAGATAGTTCATTTAGCTTATCTTCGTGTTGCAAGCTGAAGTTTGTCTAGATCTGTTGAATTCGCAAATAAGGCATATGTCACCCAATTCCAGCGTTCGACACTGAGCGCTTTGCGGGCTTCAGTCAACGAGGTTTCTAAATTGTAGCCATCCGTAAAGGAACGATAGAATTCGCGGATGAACATCAGCGCAGCGCTATCCTCAATCTCATCAAGTGTGGCAATGACGCTTGAGACACCGGCGCTTGCTAATCCACGTGCTATCCCCGTTGTAATTTCGCTATCTTTTGTCGAACCAGTATGGCATCCGTTGAGAATCACGACACTGACTCCCCAATCTGAGAGCAAGTTGATCAGATCGGATGTTTCCAATACGTGGGACCTACGGTCTGAATTTTCCAGCATAAACATACCTTCCGCCCCATGCCCGACGAAGTGCAAAAAATGAGGCTGAACGATTCGCATTGCCTGCTGTAGATTCTCCCAAGTTGCGTCCGCTCCTTGCAAAATTTCCAGATTGACCTGGCGGGCTTCAATAGCATCGGCAAGCGTTCGGTTGAGGATATTTGCTTCCATCTCAATATCGAGTGGATGAAAATCGGTAGGACTGGCAAGAACTGCCAAAATTCGTAGCGGCGGATTAATCGTTCGCTATGGGATGGGTCGATCCTTTGAAACATACCGAATGAGTGAATATTTGTGTGTTAACCCTAATTGGGTACGCATAAACGGGGCATAGAGAGTTTCCCAGGGAACTTGAGTCAGTCGGGAATCATCAAAATCAAAAAAGATTCTAAATCGCTTCTGCTCCTCTGACAGCCTTACAAAAAGTTCTGTTTTGATCTCTGCACCCAAAAATGTATCGGCAATCCAAATCCCCATATCGCGCGTAATATCGGCTTGGTCCATCTGTCCGCGACTCGTTGCACGTCTGGTAAAGCTTGCGCTACCCGAATCAAACTCATATTGATTGAGGACTTGATCGACTTCATCCCCATATATCGATACTCTGCCTACTCTGCTACGATTTTTCTTATCTGATTCTTGTTCTAGTGTCACTTGGTACGTGTCAGGTTCGTTTTTGTCTTGATCTATACGAATATGAATATTGTCATATTCAAGGTCGGTTAGCAATGTGGAAGCCGCATCGTTTTTAATTGATTTAAGTGAAGCATGGGACGAAGTTGATTCTGTGTCGGATGATCCAGTTGTGGTTAACTCCAGATCCGATGCTGTGTCGAACGGTTGATTAATGGTAGAAGTCGGAGAGAAAGTTTGGGATGACTTTAATAATTGTCCCAATTCATTTGGATAGATATCGCTAAATAACGGACGAAGACGAAGAAAACGCATGAGACCCTCGTCTTGGAAGTAACCCCTCCAACGTTCAGGTAATGGCTCCAACTCCATGGAATACTCAATCGCTTTAGATTCAAGAGCTGCAATGGCAGTTCGATCAGTTTGCAAGTGTTGCGCCAGAGCGGGCCATCGATAGCGAAATGCATCTACTTTCGCTATCTTGCGTAGGCGTAAGAAGTGGCGAACAGCATTTAACCGTATATCCAGTTCTTTTCGGAGCCGCTGTTCATCATCTGTGTGCAGGAGACGGTTTGCGAGTATCTCACCGGCAATCCGAGTACTCTCACGAGATATGGGCGAGTTTGTATGTTGCGCTTCTGATTTCTGCTTGATCGCATCAGAGATAAGGGATCGAATTTTCCATATGGATATCACCTCTTTGGCAAGCATGTCCGAAAGCCGGAGCTTTCTATGCAGTAGTAATCGTAATAAATTGGGCTGTTGTGCGTGGTCAAATTCCAATATTGCCATCAAGATTTCGATTCCCAGATTATCCAATGCTTCATCTTCCATAATCTGGGTAAACAATGCTTGATTGAGTTCGTTCAGTTGCATTGAATGTAAGACTTGAAGCAATCGTTGTGTCATCTCGTCATCTAGTCCTGCCTTTTCGATTGCCGATGCCATTTCTCTTCGCATTGAATCATTTAGAGGTAAGTTTCCTTTTGGCAATTCAGACGAGACCGCCACCAAGACTGATTCAACAGCAAGAATTTGTGTACTCCACTTTTCTGTTAAGGCTAGTTTGTGGACGGTTTCAAAAATCGGCAAGTAACTCGTATATAACTCTGTTAGAAGTGCAATATCTTCTCGCAGTAATTGATCCACTGTTGTTTCTGCAAGACGACGATCGGCACGCAAGACACGCATAAACGGACGGTCTTCCGACTTCAAAACGCTCTCGCGATCAGGTTTCGCATCTGCAAACCGTGCAGTAATGATTAACGTGTCTGGATCAACTTGCGAAAAACGTGGAGCATCAAGAAAGAGGCGTCGCAAGGGCATAGAGGCAGCAACAATCTCGGCCAATTCACCAAGGTGATCATTTATTGACCCATCCGTGGCTTCCGGAGGCGGTTCACTTGGGCTTCTCTGTGCCAGAGCTTGCTCGAATACGCTAAGTTCGTTCTTGAACAGATCTGGATCCATCACCAATTTTGTAAGAGAATCTAGACAAATTGAATCGAGAGACAATAACTGAATCAACTTGTTGAGCAGTGGGACGGAAAAGTTGTTGCTGTTTGACATACTGTGTTACCCCTTCCTCTTTTGGGTGCTGGCTATTTCGACTGAATTTTGGTAATTTAGCCAATCACAATATTGCTTCAACCTGCGCGCATTGTCGCCAATCGCAGAGTATATGATATCCGTAACAGGATTCCAAAGCGGATATTGCGACCCGACAAAGGTGTGAACCTGTGCTTCCGTGCGTGCAGGAATACGAATACCCAATTGTATGATTTTTTCAAAGTATTCCTGACCTTTTTTGGGGTGGTTCATTTTAGCTGGATAGATAGGTTTACACTTTTAGAAACAGAAAGAACGTTTATATTCTCTGATTTCGCCGGTTCTCAGAGAGAAAACGGTCTCATATAGATTTTTGTCTATATATCAAAAGTGTAAACCTAATTTTGAACCACCCCCCTTTTTTGGCAAAAAAAGTTCGAGTATCTGTGAAACCATCAGCTTGTAAGATATCGCGAAATCTCAATTTCAAACCTTGACCAACTAACCGTTCATCGACGGCAACGATAAATGTGCAAGGAACCTCAACTGGGAGAAGCACCTTAATAGCCTCCAGAAGCTCCAATGCGACATCTGGCATGCATCTATCTAAATCATCAACAAATACGCAGACCCGCTTATTCTGAGCCTTATCTTTAAACATTTTCTGAATGAGTTTGCGGAATGCGCCGATTCCTTGAATGCGTTCGCGGATCGCCTCATTTTTCTCCTGACGCATTTTTGAGGGTATGTCAATGTCTATACTTGAACCTACAAGCTGCCGGAGAGCTCCAATAATGGGTGATATTGTTCCAAAGAAGTCAGAACCGCATTGATCGCCGCAAGTATTGCTTCTTCCTGATTGATTTGTAAGTGATACGATTGATCTTTCCGAATGCTACCGACATTGGTACTTTCTAATTCTGAAAGAATTTTTTCAAATTCTGATAATTCTACTTGATTTGGGGACGATATGGCGGGGCTTGTCAGGAAACTGATTAAAGATTCTCGAATGCTCTGTGGCTTTTGCTCTGGCTGTATCTGATATTTGTTTTGCCCTTCGTCCGAAACATCGTACAATTCCTTGGCCATAGTCATGATCAACGCACGCCAAAGTTCATCTGATGTTGTATGTGGCCAAGCTGAAAAACTAATGAATTTAACATCCTGTTCTGGTGTGCTTGTTTTACTATGAACAAGATAATGCTTTGTAAATTGGACGAAAGTTGTCTTGCCCGATCCCCATTCACCATAGACGCCAATCGTAAATGGTGGCGTAATATCACGAATAAACTCAGCCAATCGTTGGGCATAGATGGCCATTCCCAACAGGTCGTCAGAAGGATCAGATAACGGTTCATCTAGTGCATATTGTGCATTCATGTAAATCTATGTCCTTTGAGTCGGTTCACTTTGTCCGTGTTCATAGCGATACAGAACAATTAGCACACCTAAAAATAGAAGTAAGCCAACGATACTTGCCCCCTAAATTTGGGCAATTTCAAATGATAGTGAAATGAGAATCACTGTGAACGAGCCACCAAAAACTAAAAGTAGGTGATTTATTTTCATCTTGTTACTGAGGAGTAAGTTGATTATCAGAAACAAGATGATAACTCCAAATACTCCACCCAATGTCCAAGCCAAGCCTGTCCAGTGTTGCCGCCATAGAACTGTATTTTGTTTCAACTTTAATTGATTTGCGACGTTTTCTTCTGCAGCTGCGAGCAGCATAGATTGTTGTGCAACCTGAGCATGAAGCTTTTCTATCCTTTCTTCTAACTGTCGGATGTTCTTTTGAGAATTACCCAAATGCACACTGTTTTGAATGTAGTCGTAAACAATTTGGTCGAAAAAAATATTTTCAGTCAAGTGAGTAGTCATAAACATGGTTAGTTGCGGATAAGTTTGCTTGAGTCTTTCTCGCTCCACGAGATTCCGCTCTGCCAGTGATCGTTGCTCTTCAATTTTTTGTTGCAAACGATTCAGTCTTTCTAACACCTTTGATAACTGTAAGGAATGATCAGGGTTGGATTCGGATTCAATTTTCTCGAGAGCCATGGCTAGCTCTGCTGTGTGACTGATTAATGTGGTGATGTCAGTATCGAGTGAATCAATTGTCGCAATTTGTAATTCAGTTCTATCATCACGCAGTTCAAATGCAAGTAAAGGACTCAATGACAAGTCCAATGTTTGTGAATATGCCAAACTCGCCAATTGCGGATATATTCCTGTATATTGTGAGTGAATCAGTTGGGTTTGGTCTAATTGTTTCTGATGGTCAGAATATTGTTGTCTCGCTTCACTTAATCGTGATTTTGAATCTTCAAGTTGCTGCGTGAGCTCATAGACTTGAAACTTTGCCGCAAGGTTCGCTTCGCTTGGTTGGTTCGCTAGATTTTGAATTGCCAGTTGATCCTGAACGAAATTCCACAGCCCTACTCCAAATGCGATCAGCAAAGCAAACATGACAAGTTCAAGCCATTTAATGGGATTCTCTTTAGGCCAATCCAAAAAATAAAATATACGCGAGAAGGTGTTAAACTAGCTCTCCAAAAGGAGCAAAAATGACAATCTCGCCAGAAATGGTTGAAGTCTTGAAAGAGACGAAGGCCATGTTAAGTGGATACGAAAGAAGGCACTTCATGGCCCAAACGGTCAAAACGATATGCGAAGGGAGTCCGACGAAAGCAGAACGAGAGTTGGGCTGGAATCGGGCGACGATAGCCAAAGCCCTGGAAGAACTAGAAGGCGGCTTCTGTTATGTCGACCAAAGCCACCGACGTGGTCGCAAAAAAGCCGAAGACCATATCCCCACTTTACTGGCCGATATGGTTGAAATCGCCGATCAATTCAGCCAGACCGATCCCACCTTTCGACCCCCCAATTGTACACTCGACTAACCGCCGCCGAAATGCGTACCCAGCTCATCGAGCAGAAAGGATACACAGATGAGGAATTGCCTGGCGAAGAGGCCATCCGCTTGAAGCTCAATGAGTTAGGCTATGGCTCAAACCGGGTCAAAAAAAGTCAACCAGTGAAAAAGATCCCAGAGACCGATGCGATCTTTGATAGAATTCATCAGATCAATCAAGAAGCGGATGCAGACGAGACGGTTCTGCGCCTCTCTTGGGATGCCAAAGCGACGATTTTACTTGACCGTTTCTCGAGAGAAGGGATAAGTCGAGTGGTTGTCAAAGCGCTCGATCATGACTTTCAAGATAAGAAGACCGAGAAAGTCACTCCTTTTGGCATTTACCTCCCTTCAACCAAGGAACTCTTTCTTTACTTGACTCAGTCGAAAGTGACGAGTGACTGTATTGTTGACTGCCTGATTGATTTTGGGAAAGCGTACGTGAACACTTTCCTCACGTCAAGACCCTCGTGATCAATCAGGACAATGGTCCCGAAAATCATACCCGTCGGACTCAGTTTATGTATCGTCTCACTCAGTTTGTTGAGCACTATCGTCTCTCTATTCAGCTCGCCTGCTACCCTCCTTATCACAGTAAATACAACCCCATCGAACGGGTTTGGGGCCATCTTGAAAAACACTGGAACGGTTCTCTTCTCGATTCTCTTGAGACCGTTCTCAATTTTGCCCGTTCTTTTCGCTTTAACCAACTACAACCCTTCGTTCACCTGAATTCCACTCTTTATGAGACCGGCGTCAAACTCACTCAGAAAGAGATGGACCGTTTGGCACAACGCTTCCAACGTTTACCTGGTTTAGAAAAATGGTTTGTCCTTATTCCCCCTCTCCATTCTCTCGTTCGCGTATAATTATTTTTTTGGTTTAGCCTTACTATTTTGCATACCATCAACCTTGCATATGAAAATTAGAGCACCTCTAACCGCGATCTTAATGACAATAGACGTTTTGTTGAACCGATACCTTTCATCAGGAGTGTTTCGGTATCACCTCTTTGCGACGCACCGCAATCCAATGAGTGCAGATCTATGCCGCCCTAGATGGAGAATAGCCGCTACTTAGCTCTAAACTACACCCTGCATTGACGGAGACTCGGTTATCGTCTATAATTGTAGTCTAAACACGGAAAGACCAGTCATCCACGAATGGTTTTTTAGTGTAGTCCAAATCAAACACTAACTCTAGCTCCCAGCCAGTTCGTGACGCCCGATCACTTGACAGCGAACTCTCCTCAGAGCGTGTTTTAAAAGTGTCAAAGTGTGTCATTCTGAGGGGAGGAACGGAGCGAAGAATCCTCTATTTTGCACTTGGAACATGGGATTCTTCGTCCCAAAACCGGGGTGGTTCATTTTAGCTGGATAGATAGGTTTACACTTTTAGAAACAGAAAGAACGTTTATATTCTCTGATTTCGCCGGTTCTCAGAGAGAAAACGGTCTCATATAGATTTTTGTCTATATATCAAAAGTGTAAACCTAATTTTGAACCACCCCCCAAAACCTCCTCAGAATGACTTTTTAAACATGCTCTCAGCGTACATTCTTCGATTTCTAGATGTATCCGCGCATGTTTGAAGGAAATAGCAGTGATTGAGAACCTATCCGAGAAATGGTTGTGAGTCCGACCAGTTTCTCGACTAAAAATGTATCGTCACAGAACTTTTTGGAGAATCACGAAGGAGCGTTTACACAATGCCTCGCAAGATTCACGTCTACCAGATAGATGACTTCATGATGCAAACACCGACGGATTTCATGAAGGATAAAAAGCTGTTATGACCACGAATGCAATGACCAATACGAATACTTTGGCCTCAAAATCGTCCATGAACCTGCGGGTGCGCGAAGCCGTTGCTGGATACTTGTTTCTCTCCCCGTGGTTGATCGGATTGATTCTCTTTATTGCCGGTCCGATGCTCGCGTCGGGGTATCTGAGCTTTACGCGGTACGATATGGTGAATACGCCAGAATTTGTCGGACTCAAAAACTTTATTGAGATCTTTACAAAAGACCGGCTCTTCTGGCCATCATTGATGCTGACCTTCCGCTATGCTTTAATCGTTGTGCCTCTCTCGTTGATAGGATCATTGTTGGCCGCTGTCTTGCTCAATCAGGGATTGCGTGCAACGACCTTTTACCGTACGTTCTTTTTCCTGCCTCACCTGACACCCATTGTGGCTGCAGCGGTGCTGTGGGGTTGGATTTTTAACCCAGACGTGGGGCCAATCAACTACTGGATTCGGGCGATTACAGGTGGCGACGATGCCCCCGGTTGGTTCCGTGATCCGGATTGGGCCATGACCGGGTTGATTATCATGGCCATGTGGGGAGCGATTGGTGGAAACACCATGTTAATTTTCCTGGCCGGGCTGCAGGGTGTTCCCCAGGAATTATACGATGCTGCCGTGGTCGACGGTGCCGGCGTGTGGGCTAAATTTCGCCACGTGACGTTGCCCATGCTCACGCCAACAATTTTCTTTAACATGGTTTTGGGTGTCATCGGGGCGCTCAAGGTGTTTGCGGCTGCTTTTGTTGCCACCCAAGGGGGACCAGCGTACGCGACATGGTTCTATGCTCTACACATCTATTCGCGGGCATTCCAATATTTCGAGATGGGGTACGCATCGGCTCTGGCATGGATATTCTTTGTTGTGCTCTTTGTTTTTACCTATGTACAGTTTAGATATTCCAGGCGATGGGTCTATTATGCAGGGGAGGTGGATTGATGGCAGGGGATGTCATTACTGCTAGAGGGGAAAGAGGTGGGGCTCTGCCATCACCACTCTGCTCCATTCTGCTATCTGGCAACGATATATTGGCCGAGCGATTCTGCATCTGATCGCCATTGGCTGTTCATTGGTTTTTATGTTTCCTTTTGTCTGGACGTTGCTCTCTTCTCTTAAGAAGGGATCGGAGCTATTCCTCTTTCCCCCAACATGGTTCCCAGCTGTGCCGCAACCACAGAATTATCCCAAAGTCTTTGAGATCGTTTCCTGGGGAACGTGGACATGGAACTCTGTACTCGTGGCTTCTCTCTCCACGTTTGGGGCAGTTCTCACTGCCGCCGTCGTGGGATATTCTTTTGCTCGATTTCATTATCCTGGACGCTATATCCTCTTTATGATCACGCTCAGCACCATGATGTTGCCGGTGGAGGTCACTTTGATTCCTCTCTACCTGATGTTTGCCAAGATTGGGTGGATGGATTCATACAAGCCGCTTATTGTTCCCTCATTTTTTGGTGGGAGCGCCTTTCTGATCTTTCTCATGCGTCAGTTCTTTATGAGCATTCCCATCGATCTGGACGAGGCAGCCCGCATTGACGGTGCCAGCTATCTGCGCATCTTTTGGCAAATCTTGATGCCTCTTTCGATACCCGTATCGGCGACTGCCGCTGTTCTAACCTTTATGGGGCAATGGAATGCCTTTTTGCATCCTTTTATCTTTCTCAACACCAAATCAAAATATACACTGGCGATCGGTATTCGTTACTTTCAGTCTGTGGCTGGCTTCGCGGATGATGTAGAGCCGAAGTTTCACCTCTTGATGGCTGGTAGCGTGATGATGACTGTTCCCGTCATCGTTCTTTTCTTTGTCGCACAACGATATTTAGTCCAGGGAATCGTGATGTCGGGGATAAAAGGGTAGATTGAAGATTAACGATTGACGATTTGCACTGCATTGTCGGTCGATAATCATAAATTTTTGTGCATCTCCCAAATGTGTGCAAAACACTTGTTTGTTTAGAATACGAATCTGTCCGAAAAGCGGTTGTGAGTCTGACCAGTTTTTCGAGTGAGAATGCATTGTCACAGAACTTTTTGGATCAGTACGAATGTTCCTAACCAATGCGCATTTGTAGTAGATGATCAATGTTTATTGACGTACGTTTTATGCTGTATTCCAGAGGAGAAAAACCACATGTCAAATCAAAAATTGAGCCGCCGTGAATTTTTGGCCGGATCATTGGCGTTAACCAGTGCCCTGGCGTTGGTCGCATGTCAACCACCTGGAGCACCCGCTGCAACTGGGGGGGGAGGCGCTTCAGAAGAACCGATTACGTTACTCTTCCATTCCCGACTTGGCACCCACGCTGACTGGCACATTTCACGCATTCCACTCTTTGAGGAGGAAAACCCTGGTCTGAAACTCGAAATTGATGAGTTGCCCGGCAATGAGATGTATCCCAAGGTTTACGCCATGTCCGCATCTGGCACGGTTGGCGATGTTTGCTGGACCTATCTGAACAATCCACCGGAGCACAAGGCCAAGGGTGTAATGATCCCGCTAGACGATATCGTCGAGGCGAAAAACTTTGACCTCTCTCAATTTTGGGACGCCCTATTAGAAGCCGTTAGCCTAGATGGCCAGCTTCATGCGATTCCCAATCACGGACACTATGGCACCACATGTTATTACCACAATAAGACCCTGATGGAACAGGCTGGCATGGAACCGCCCACACCGGACTGGACCACCGATGATCTGGTTTCAATTGCCAGCGCTGTGACAGCACCGCCTGAGATTTGGGGCATGCGGTCGAGCGGTACTGGACAAGAACATATTCCTTCTTACTTGCGCATCTTTGGTGGCGATGTACTGAATGAAGAAGGAACCCAGTCCTTGTTAGACCAAGAAGAATCGATTGCTGCTTTGCAATGGCTCTATGACCTGCAGCACACGCACGAGGTCGATCCTTGCCAGTGTGGTGACCAGACCAATGAGAACTTCGTCGCTGGCACAGTTGGCATTTACAACACAACAACTGGGCGCATTGGTGCCTACCGGAACATGACAGAAGCTGGTGAGTTGGAATTCGAATGGGACGCAGTTGTTGGTCCTGTTGGCCCTGAGGGGTTGCGTGGATCACAGGTATCGGCTGCAGCTTTCTGTATTACGGGAAATTCACAACATCCCTCTGAAGCGTTCCAGATTCTAGATTTCTACTCAACCAAAGAAGATGGTATCGAACATGTCTTCTTTGGTGCTGGTAGCCCTGGTGGCCGCAAAGATGTATGGGAAAGCGACGAACTCAACTCCATCCATCCAATTTTCCGTATGCACCAGGAGATCTATCCTGAGGGACCTCGCAAGTGGCACCGCCCAGCAAACGCACGAACATCAGAATTTGTAAACACGATGAACAACAACCTGCAAGCCATTTGGACAGATTCTGTGGGATTCGAAGAAGGAATTGAGACGACCCACCTGTTGATTCAGGAGGTATTGGATAAAGATCCGCTGACGTAGCGTGAGACTGATAGCAAGCTCTCGGACTCGCCGTCGTTCTCCTTGGATAGTTGTGGAGGCGGCGGCGAGTTCTGTATTTGGGATGTTTTAATACACGGAGCAAACAATGGCCTTGACAGAAGAAGAACGATTTCGATTCGACCTGACGGGTTTTTTGGTGCGTCCGGCGATCCTGACGTCCGATGAAGTAGCGGCCATCGCCGAGCAGATTGACCGTATTCACCATGATCCGGAATCACTACCGCCAGCGGAACGGGATGTTCCCGGCGGTGCGGCCAATATTCTGATCGATCATCCTAAAGTGCTCGATGTGTTGCATGAAATCATTGGTCCCGATATCAGACTTGAAAATTGCTCTTCGATTTGGCGCAAAAAGGGGCAAGCCCACGGCGAACTGCATGGCGGAGGACCGCAGCAGGCCGATCCTATTTTTGGCTATCGAGTAAAAAATGGTCGCATCCATGCTGGAATGGTGCGCGTCATCTTTGAGTTCACGGACATCGCTCTCGAAGATCAAAGTACCCACTTTCTTGTTGGAAGTCACAAATCGGAATTCGCGATGCACCCCAGCCATCTGTCGCTGGAGCCAGGAAAGCGCAGCCCTTACTTGATGAGCTACGAGTGTCCAGCAGGAAGTGCCGTCTTTTTTACCGAAAATCTCTGCCATGCTGGTCCAGTCTGGCAACGAGAGACGCCACGGGTGGCTATTCTCCACGCCTATTCACATCTGGCCACCCATTGGCATCGCTTAAAAGTGCCCCCTGCGGTTATGGCCGGGCTACCCCGAGAAAAGCAAGTCTATTTCCGTGAGCCGTGGATTGCCGACTTCCGCACACAACCTGCTACACATAATACAATGGAGCGATTCCTCTCTAACAGTGAACCCCCCATCAATACCAACAATCAACCCTAAAGTATAGGAGTATCACTCTGATGAATACAACACTACAGGGAACACGGATTGCTATTCTGACGGCCCATGAGTTTGAGGATATCGAGGTCATGTATGCCGTGCTCCAACTGAGTCAAGCGGGAGCGGAGATTGTAGTGGGTACGCTACCACAGACGGCACTCGGTCACTTTCATGGGCGACCGGCCTGGCCAGAGAAGCCAATAACGGGAAGGTTTGGGCATACCATCCCCTTTGATGTACTGGCAGAGGGCAATCGCTATACAGTACAAAGCATCTGGGAGATGAAACCCGACGATTATCATGCGGTGGTCTTTCCTGGTGGATTGGCTCCCGACTTCCTACGAATCGATGACAAGACCTTGGAGTTCACGGCCGCTATCCATCGGGCTGGCAAGATCGTTGCTGCTATCTGTCACGGACCCCAGGTATTGATCTCACTGGATCGGCAGAAAGGGACCGATACTGTTCGTGGTCGCAATGTTACGTCCTACTGTGCCGTGACTGACGACTTGCTCAACGCCGGTGCAGTCTACCACGACGTACCCGCTCTCATTGACGGCACTGTGGTCACAGGGCGCGTACCTGATGACCTGCCTGAATTTTGCGATGCCATCATAGAAGCTCTAACCCGATCCCATGTCCATGCCAGCATATCTGCGGAAGTTGCGTAGCAAAGTCGGCAACGAACTGCTGCACGTGCCTTCAGTCACCATCATTTGCTTTGATGATATAGGTCGAGTGCTGCTGGTTAACCATGCCGAGGGCGTTTGGGTGGCTCCCGGCGGTAGCGTGGAGCCACCAGAGTTCCTCGCTGATGCCGCTGTCCGCGAGATGGCGGAAGAGACCGGTCTGCTGGTTGAACCAGAGAATGTGTTGGGTGTCTATGGTGGACCAGAGTTCCATGTGACCTATGCCAATGGCGACCAGGTTTCCTATCTGATGACGGTCTTTGTTTGTCGCGTGATTGGTGGTGACCCACAGCCCGATCGGGTTGAGACGTTGGATGTACGTTACATTGCGGAATCCGAACTTGCCCACCTGAACATGCCAACTTGGATGCACCTTGTCATGCCAGATGTGTTCGCTGACGTACGAAAAGCGCCTTGCTTACATGCTCTCACCACGACATGGCAACCACCCACCGATCATCTACAACCAGATGGTATGGTTGCATATATGCGTCGTATTCGTCCTATGATTGGTAAAGATCTGCTCATGATATCGGCAGCGGCTGGGTTGGTCTTCGATGAACAAGGCCGGGTATTGTTACAAAAACGCAAAGACAATGGACTTTGGGAGTTGCCTGGTGGGGCAATTGCACCGGATGAGTCTCCCGTTGACGCCACGGTACGTGAAGTATGGGAGGAGACAGGTGTCTTGGTCGAGCCGGCCCGCTTGAGTGGTGTCTATGGTGGCAACGAAATTCGTATCTCGCAGCCATACGGTGAGGAAATCGCTGTGATTGGTATCGTTTTCGAATGTCGGGCAATTGGTGGACGACCACAGTCAGATGGGGTAGAATCGGCGGATGTTGGTTATTTCTTGATCGACGAATTGGATGAGAGTGAGCTTTCGGGTAAGTGGCGGCGGGCCGTTGATGATGCCAAGAGGCAACCGGCGTCTACTTATTTTGAGCAAGCCACAGAAGAACTTTGACTGCCAGCCAGCTTTTTATCGATTAACTCTGTTTCCTGAAACTCTAGACTTTGCGGCAACGACGACCAATTGAGCCAATTCGCTGGTCGGTCGCGTGCCATCTAGGATCAAATCACAGTCCTGACGTGCCCCTTCAATCACAGCCAAATAATATTCTCGGACCAAGGAATACTGAGTATATCCATCCACGAATCTCTGTAACGCATTTTTCAGAGCATCATCTGATAATTCCTTGACACAGTAGCTGATATACTCCACAACTTGACGTGCCAAGGCAATTTCTAACGGTAGATCGATTAACACGACCATATCTATGAGTTCCTGTAGTCCGGTACGTGCTCTACCCGATGGTTCTTCCAACACAATAAATCTTGCTGGCTCAATTTGCCCTTGACTATCGGGCAAAGAAATCGCTTGTCCATTTCTTAATTTTTTCAGGTCGCCAAGCAGTTGGGGAATTTCCCAAGCATCCAAATTCTTTCCTGCTTTGATCCAATTCGCTAGACCCATAGGATTAGACATGTCCGCTGGATATTTAGCAACAGATTTGTAATCGTCAAAGTGAAGGGCGACTGCATCACCCAAAAGATTGGTCACACGCCTCACCAATGTGGTTTTTCCCGCACCAGGAGCACCACTGATAGCAATCACAAAGCTCGACATGAGTTTCTCCTATGACATCGAGTAGGGTAGCGATTTGCCCAGTTTCCGGACGTCTCGTCCGTTCAAGGTCAGACGAGACGTCCGAGGCCTGTTATTTCTAGAGGCTCACTATGCTGTAGAATAGACATTCAATCAGTCGCACATGTCGTTCCCGAGTAATTATACCGTATACAGTTCTGGATGAGCATTCCAGTAGTCTTTGATGCGGCTGCCCCAGCGACGAATTTGTTGGATGGGTCTCTCCTCTACAATTGGCCGTCGGTACAACTGACTTTCAAAGTCAAACAGCGCTTGCCGGAAGCTATGTATCTGGTCGCTCAGTTCTGACTTATAGGCCAAGTTGCGGGTTTCTTGGGGATCTGCAACGAGATCAAATATCTGTTCTCGTCCGATGCGCTTGGCGTCGGGACCAGGTGGCACCAGATCTTCGTCTGTGCCAAAGGGGATATATTCACAGACATATTTGTAGCGATCAAAGATCAAGGCTCGACCCCAATAATTGCTTTCGACAAAGGCGAATTCCCTCCAGAAAGCAGGCTTTTCCTCGGTATGATCTTCTACGAGTGGACGTACGCTCAATCCTTGTATGTCCTCTGGTCGCTCAATCCCTGCGTAGTCGCAGACCGTCGGCATCAGATCGACACCTGACACAAAGTGAGTTTCGTTAAATACCGCTTTGGGTATCGGCAATTTGTCTCCAAGTGTCGCCACAATAAATGGGACACGAATGCTTTCTTCATAAAGGGTGAACTTCTGGAACATCTGATGCTGACCATATGCTTCACCGTGATCCACGCTAAAGATAATCACCGTATTGTCCCGAAAGCGACTCTGCTCCAGCGCTGTCAAAACCATGCCGATCTCGCAATCCACTTTCTCCACAAAGCGGTGGTGATTCCAGATCAGATAGCGCCATTGAAACTCTGACCAATCGCGCACCACACGCAGAATCGGCCAGTGGATCAAAGCGTCATCTTCGCGCCGACAGACACGATGGAGAACGGTTTCGTCCTGATCGTATTGAAAATTCTCTGGAAGCGGTGGCAACTGACTTTCATCCAAAAGCCCCTGGGCAACCGGATCTGGAATGACTTTTTCTTCGTGATTGTGCTCATATTCACAGATGTCATGGGGATTTAGGTAGGCAATTTGCAGATAAAATGGATCGGGGCTGGTATCACTGGTCAGGAAATCGACAGCCGCGTGGGTTATGGCTGCGTCAAAATATTCGCCACCGCCAGCCCCAATCGGACGTTGACCGCTATAAAGTACATCAAAGCTCTGATGCACATCCCGACCATCCACATGCCACTTGCCACAATGCAGTGCCCGATAGCCTCCCGCTCTCAACACTTGACCAAGGTCGGGTATATCTGGATGTAGATGCCCGCCATTGAAAGGTGTACCGGCCTCAGATGTATAGCACCCCGTCACCCAACTGGCACGGGCAGGTGCGCAGACTGGGTCGCTGCAATAGGAACGCATAAACGAGATGCCATTCTGATGCAGACGGTCGATATTGGGCGTCTGGACGCTTGAATGCCCATATGCGGAAAGTACATTCCAGGTATGCTGGTCTGTGTTAATAAAGATGATATTTGGTCGTTCAGCCATGTTATCCTCGTAAGACCCAAGTTTGAAAAATGCTCGTGACGATGACGACACGGTTCTGCTGGTCGAGCCACCAGTAGGAAGGCAACCAAGCCTTGCCCGTAAAGAAAATAGCCGCTTAGTTGTAATGTGCGCCCATTCACTTCATTAAGAGCCAATGTCCAATCCTCTAAAAATCCAAGCTTGGTCTGCTGCCGAATTTTTTCCAGATCTTCCAGTAAGGTCATTGATGTCGATTTTTTAGTTTGTTTGAGTTCCTTGCTCATGAGCGGAATGATATCGAAGAGCGACCAATTACAGGTTAAGGGGATAGAACGGTCGACTGTTCCTATCTCCAGGGGTACATGATTGATGGTCAACGTGATCTGTGTTTTGTCCGCCCGCTGTGCCATCTGCCCTTGACAGGAAAATTGCCGATACCGATCACCTGTGCTGTTCTGAACGGCTATTTGCCAATCGCCAATTAAGGGGCGAACAGCCTCATTCGCACAGTTGAAGCTGAGCCGCATATTTTCGCCACTGGTTGTAGGGGTGGTTCATTTTAGGCGGACAATTAGGTTTACATTTTTGCAAAGAGAAAAGATGTTTATATTTTCTACTTTGAGCCATGCTCAGGCAGAAAATGACCTCATATAGATTTTTATCTATGTATCAAAAGTGTAAACCTAATTCTGAACCACCCCTGGTTGTATTCAGTGAACTTATCGTATAGTTCCAGTTGCCAGACCCGGTCTGGTGCCGTGTAATCGTGATTTCACCAATGTTTAGATCAGTTCCATCGGTTTGTTCTTCGCTGGCCCCTCTATATCCACGCCAAAAATTAGGCAATATCTGATAACTTTACTTTCTGGTAAAGGCTTGAGTGACAAAGGGCAAACCGAAAGGGGCGGAAAAAAGAATCCACCCTGAAAAAACGGGATAAAATGTAAAAATAGTGCTCGGCTAGTTTAAGCAGCGGCATTGAGGCGGCGATGAGCGAGAACGCCTTTAGGTAAATGGTGTGAAACCGAGGCCTTTTTCCGAAAGTCAGGGTCGAGTTGGTCGGGAGTTGGAAAAAGAGCACTCGAGAGAACGCGGCGCAGCCTGCCGGGAGTGGCTTGAGGCTCTCGATCCCAGTAGCCAGTCGGTATGGGAGGAAGAGAAGCGGCTAAATGGGAAAGAAGATTGCCAGCCAGCAGCCCCAGTTCAGGTAAGCGGAAGCAAGCCTCATCGGCATGAACAAATTGACGATGTAAGCCAATCATCTGCTTGGAAGCCAAGGGGGGGGATGTTCAACAGGCCAGCGCTCCAGATAGAAAAGATAAATGGTTTCAGCTTGTAAAGCCATGACGGTCGCCAGAACCAAAGGTGTGTGATAAGCAGGATCCTGAAAGACGTAAATCGAATAGGTACGGTTGGCTGTATCCACCTTGGTTGTCCTGGGGACGAGATTGTGCCATGCTTGATAGCGAATCAGGCGACCACTATAGACAAATTGACCAAACGAGTCTGGAGTTGTGGCCTCGAGTCGCTTTCCCCTATAGCATCGAGAGAGCGGACGCACAATATCACCATATTCGGGTGGTCTGCCTTTTTTCCTTACGTTCGGGTAACTCATTGCGGCGCGCTGTGCAGTTAATCGCTTCCCGAAGGACAAATCGGTCGACGTCGCTTTCTAGCATTTCTCTGATTGTAAACCCGGCATCGACCACCGCCACTTCGTCTGACTCCAGTGATTTCTTGGTCTCTTTCAGCAGCTTTTTCCGAAACTCACTTTCCTTTGTGCCTACCTCGCATCTCATGATTGCCTTGAGCAGTGGCACTCGTTTCCCGCCTATCTCCCCCGAGCTTATCATCACTCCAAAGATGAGCGGGCAATGCCCGACGAGCCGTTGAGTTATAGAGTCGGTTCACTTTCCCTTGCAGCTTCGGTCGCCAGAACCCTGTGATATCTATGCTTTTCACTCGGTATCCTTCTAACTTTTTTGCCTCCCATTCCCTTTCCACTCCACTTCTTCTTGCCACGATGAGAGCAGGCTTGCAATATCCCATGATCCATATCGAAAGCTCCACCAGCTTCGCCGGAGCTCCTCATCTTCAAACCCGCTTTCACTCAATCCACTATGGATTGCTCCTCGACTTTTCAGAAACGACCCATTCATCATCGCCCACATCAGACGCATTACATTTACGTTTGTTCCCACCGGCGTTACTTGCAATACATTCATCAGTACTGCTATAGTTATTTCTGGCGCGGTTAGCATTCCTTCCTCCTTTTTGGTTTCTCTACCTTTAGGATGAAACGCTAACCGCTTTTTGTCACATTCCTCACCTCATCTCTTTTCTTTTACCAGAAAGTAAAGGATAATGGTTGGTTGCAAATTCTGATTCGGTTGGGAGATTTTGTAAGGCATTGAGCAGTTGCTCCGCAAAGTAGGGTGTCTGTTGACGATTGTCATGGTTAAAGGACCAGTGCAATGGATTGGGTGGGGACATGGTAGAATTCCTGGGATTGGTTTAAGATAGGGCAATATTTGAAGAAACTTTACTATGATTCCGATTACGTGACAATTTTCCACATCCTTCCTTTCATATCACATAAGGAATGACAATTAAATAATTCATCGATGTCATTCCCGAGTGAAACGAAGAATCTTCGATGAATTATTTAATTCCGAATCTTAAGGAGATAAAACGATGATTCAAAAACAACCCTTTGGCCGTACCGGTCACGAGAGTACGCTCACCCTCTTTGGTGCCGCCGCTTTGAGCCGGGTCACGCAGGCAGAAGCCGACCAGACGTTAGATTTGCTGTTGGAATATGGCGTTAACCATATCGATACGGCAGCCAGCTATGGTGAGGCTGAATTGCGCATTGGTCCGTGGATGCCCAAGCATCGCAAGAATTTCTTTCTCGCCACCAAGACTGGTGAGCGGACTTATGAAAAAGCAAAGGCGCAAATCCATCACTCATTGGAACGTTTGCAGACAGATCAGATTGATCTGATCCAACTGCATAACTTGGTGCATCCGGACGAATGGGATGTAGCCATGGGATCCGGAGGTGCGCTGGAAGCCGCCGTGGAAGCTCGTGACCAGGGCCTGGTACGCTTTATCGGCGTAACTGGACACGGACTTCACGCTCCGGTTATGCACCGACGCAGCCTAGAGAAATTTGATTTCGACTCGGTGCTGCTGCCTTATAATTACATCATGGGGCAGGATCAACGTTATATGAACGACTTTGAGAGGTTGGCGAGTCTCTGCCAGGAACGCAATGTGGCCGTACAGACAATCAAATCGATTGCACGTGGTCCTTGGGCAACCACGCAAAAGAGTCGTAGTACGTGGTATGAGCCGCTAGAAGATCAGGCCGATGTGGACAGAGCTGTCCACTGGGTGCTCGGCGGACCTGGCGTTTTTCTGAATACGGTAGGAGATATCCACGTCCTGCCTCACGTGCTAGACGCCGCTCGCCGATTCGAGCAACGTCCGAGCGACGAAGAGATGGCGTCAATGGTTGATCAGAAGCAAATGAGTCGTATGTTTACCTAGACGCTGGAGATATCATGAAAAGTGTTGAACCTTTCGCTCAACATGGCAGTGAGAAGATGATCTACGACATCCGCATGGGGCCACAATGTCTGCATCATGACGGTGCCTTCTACGCTGTCTATCAGTCGAATCCGGAAAATGGGAAGGCCCTTCCCCATGTAATCAAGCGAGACCAGAACGGGATGTGGACTACGCCCATCGTCCTCGGCGATGTTTCGAACTACGATCATCACTTTGCACCGATCCTGTGGATAGATGCACAACAGCATTTTCATGTGGTCTACCATTGCCATGGCAGACTGAACGAGGCTCGCCACAAGATCTCGACGGCCCCCCTCGACATTACTTTGTGGCGGGATGGTCCCCCAGTCACGCCTTCGATCAGCTATCCGCGCCTCCTAAATTGTCCGAGCGGTCAGCTTCTGCTTTACTATCGTACGTTGGGCCACATGGGCTATTGGACCTACCAGATCTCTGACGACGGTGGATACACGTGGCAACGACCAGATGTGCCCCTGGTTGATTTTGACTATCGACCAGAGGTACCAGGTGACGAGTGGGCAGGTAGCTATCACAGCGTTGCGCTCGGACACGATGGCAAATCTTTGCACATGGCTTTTGTTTATTGGGACGAACGAAAGCAAGTCCATCCGCTCTATAAGAGAACAGTCGGACACATGAACCGGTACAACCTCTACTACATGCGTCTGGATTTGTCATCAAAGAAGATTTACAATGTATCTGGTGACGAACTCCAGCGGCCTGTCAATCGCGGAGACGCCCGGAAATGTCTTGTGGTGGACACGAAAAATTATCTGACAAACATGCCGTCTATCCTGATTGACACTGAGGATCACCCTTCATTTCTTGTGCCGATTTCGGGAGAAACGCTAACAAATTGCGCTTTCTGGTTCGTCAGACGTGAAGGGAACAAGTGGAGTCATTATCGAGTGACCGACGCAAATTCTGCCTGGAACGGTTCTCACCTTGAATATGGAGCCAACGGGGGCATCACTGCATTCCTGATCGCCCGACCCCAGAAGGCCGATACATTGCCATATGGCGGTGGGCTGCTGCAGGAGTGGCATTCTGCTGACCATGGACAGACTTGGACGTTGAGCGGTGAGATTGTTCCTCAAAACGGGATCCTCTGCAACAATCCGAAGCCGGTCGAGGATCTAAAAGGAGCACTGCTCAAGCGGACCCTGGTGTTTTATGGATGGGAAGGTCCGGATGGTATTTTGCCTGAAGGCAAGTTTAGAGGCAATGTTTACGTATGGCAGGACGGGGCTTGGTTGTAATCTTCCTGGAGGCAGTCGAGAAATACTAGATCAACTGCCCTTGCGCATTCACGATCGAAGCAGCGTAAAATGGAGCTATTTTCGAGTCCACTGGTGCGATCGGCGGTTGCCACCTGGCACCATATTCGGAGATCGACTTGATCCAGAGCAGGAAGTTGTGCCAGCCGACTTGGAGATCCTGGGTGGGTTGATCGGGTGCAAAGCCGCTGTGGACCAGAGTGAGACGTGTTGTGCCACCCGATTCCTCCAGCGTCCAATAAGTAACCGTTTCTGGATCGTCTCGCCAAGAACCCCAGTTGTACACAAGCTTTTCGCTGGGGACAATCTCTAAGATTTTTACTGGACCTCCCTCCGCGCCCCAACCAAAATCGTATATTCCACCAACTTCTGGCTCTACCTTGGCCTTGCTGGCGATCCAACGTTCTAACTGATCTGGACGAATCAGCGTATCAAATACCGTATCAGCCGTTGCCTCGATTTCTACGCTTTGTTCAAAACTACCTGGGGCCAATTGGCTGAAGTCACAACGTACGACGTCTTTGCCATCTAGATGACGACGTAAGTTTTCAAGCGAGAGAAACCAAAAATCTTGCATACTATAAAATGTGCTTGGATCCTCTCTATCGCCATCTCCAACGTTCTGATGATGCAAAATTACCACCGTTTGTCCCTGGTGCCGCTTCAGTTGGAGATGAACCGTTGACTCCTCCCCTCGAACATGCCAAGTGTATGCCAAAAGAGCATCTAATTCCAGGTTTGTGATGGGATGTGAACCGCCCGTCTGATCTGGTGTCTCAGGTGTGTAGCAGCCCCAGAAATCGTATCGTTTTTGGTCGATAGAGACATCGGCCTCTTCTGCAAACCACTTCGGAAGTGCCTGGGAATCTGTCAGCGCTTGAAATGTGTTGGTAATTGATGCATTTGTAAAGAGTTGTAATTGTACGTCGTGTGGCATGTTGGATCTCCTGAAAGAAGTTGGTGCGTGTAACGAGATGAAAAGATGAAGGGATGGGGTTCATCGAATTTGGGACGGCGACTCAGCTTCCTTGGGATAGCAAGCCAGTACAATCCGAAAGCTTTTGCCCCCCAATTCATCCGATTCTTGATTGTCTGGTAGACCATATTTCTGCGCGAGTTCAGTAAAAAATGTCTGTACGTCCGCTAGAAAATCAGCTCGGCGGCTGCCATCTGGCAGATAAATGTGAGCGGAGAGTCCTAGCGATGGTACATCTTGACCGATTTCTGATTGATGCCCCAATCTGCCAATATCCTCATGAACTTCCTCTGCGAGTGAGAGGAGAAAGCGTAGGCTTGCTTGATCTTGAACTTGGTTTGAGCTACCCACCTGACCAACCAATTTGGGCGTAAACCAGTAGGTTCGGGCGCGGGCTTGATAGTGGCCCTCCACAACGCCACGCACTCGTTTTTCTTCAACCTTCTCGACCAATCCCGCTTTTTCTAGTGCCTTAACGTGATAGTAGATGCGTTGCGGCGACTGCTCAAAAATCTCCGCCAACTCGGGGCAAGTTCGAGGGCGATCGAGTTGCTTGAGTAACTCGATTCGCTCTGGTTTCAGCAGATGTTGTGCTTGGTCGACAGTTTCAATGTAAAAGGCATCTTGCATAATCTGTGCTCATTAATGATAAAATTTATTTTATTATAAAAAATATTTTTATCGTTGTCAAGCCCCGATTTTGGTCTAGTACAATTTCAAATTAGGCCGTTCCAGGTGACAGTCACTCCCGAATGGACAGAAAGGGCTGACAAACTTTCGTCCTCGCATGGCCTCAAGTGACAGTCACCTGCCGCACGAATGTGCCTATTCTTATTTGAAATCGCTGTTTGGTCTAGTGCATCGTCTATGCTAAGAATTCGGGTCTTTCCTGCTGAAGAAACCAAATTTAAGACTGGATGAAGCACGAGTCTGTAATCTAAACTTTTGTTTTTTAGACAGAAATCGGACGTTTGAAGAGAGAGAAGAAACCTCTTTTCAATCGAAAGGGGGTGGATAGAGCCGAACTTCCCGGACACGCTTAGTCAGTAAGAGAGATACCAAATAGGCGCGTTGAAAAGAGTCGGAAAAAATCAACAATTCCGACTTTATGTAAACTTGGGTATTGAGCTGGTAGCAAGTAGACATAAGAGAGAAATCAAAGGCAATCAAGAAAAAAAACAGTAGCAGCAAAAGTCGGGTACAAATTTATTATGTTGAGTTAGAAGGGGAGTCAGAATCATGACGATTTGTATTTGAAAGAAGAGCAGACTCCCAAGCGATTTCAAGTTCAGAAACGACTGAATCAAGGTGATGGCAAAAGCGAAAATAATCTTTGCGTTCAGCCAGGATCGAATGTAAACGTTGCCGTTCAAATAAATAAGCGGACCGGTCAACGGATCGCAGCCGGAAGAGCAATTCGTCTTTGGTTTCAGTCGGATCGACGAAGGCAGCAAAAAGAGCCATAGCGAAGGACGAAGTTATTAACACTTTTGCGTCCAGTGATAAGTCGTTGATTGGTTTTCAAGCGGCCAAAGAAGCCCTCCAGGGCATTGTTAGTGGAAGGAAGACCCGAGACATCGTAGCAGACAAAGAGCCCCCCACCAACGGTTGCGAAATGTTGTGTTGATATGCTGAACAATCGAGCGATCTGCGTCATCGAGAGTCGTATCCTGTGTCAGTGCGACTAAATATTGATCAACAGCTGATGCAACGGAATGAGCAGTGACCTGTACCTGGTCGTCGGCTTGAGAGTCAGGCGACAAAAGCCGTTGGAGTGCCACCAACCACCCAAGTTGCCGTCGTAAGCGGTTGGCTTGAACAGTGCAAAAACGATGAAAACCAGCAATCTTGATTAAGCGGGTCAGTAACGGATGCCCCCTTTTTCCTGAGCCCGTAATAATGATGCTTCAATCGTGATTAATTGTTGAACCATCTGTAAGCCACCTAATTCAAAAGGAGCCAATCCTCTTGTCAATAAAGTGAACCGCAGATAGCGAGTATATTGCAAAAGAACTGCTTTGTAGGGATCGGTTTCCGCCAATTCTCGAACCGTTTTGTAGACCCGATTCAAAAAGCCACGCAGCTTCTTTTTGAGTTGAGTTTTCATTGTACGGTCAAGCGCATAAGTGAGTCGCCCAGCTTCTTTAATGCAATGGAACTGACAAGTCTGATGGGGGCAATTCGGCCACACTTGAGCAACAGCAAGTTGGATGTTTTCCTGGGCGTCACTGATGATGCCCTTGATAGGGATTTCCCATTCGTTTATCGGTTCCAACAGTGCTGAAACCAGAGTCTTGTGAGTCCCTGATTCCAACACTTCTGCCATCAAAGTGATGTCTAACTGGACTTCTCGAACCACATAGAGCGCTGGACTTCCTTTCTCTGGTTGCATCCCATCTATGGAGAGGATTAGTCCGCCCAACCTTTTCCATTTTTCTGCTGGTTTACTACCTTCGCTGGCTGTCCAGCTCGCAACAAGGCTAAAATGTACCGATTAAGTTCAGCACTTGTCTTTCAGATATCGTTATCCGCTCTTTTAGTCCTTTATGGATTTCGGCCACTCTTCGTTGATGCCAAAATCGTTGGTATCCTATTTCGACGATTACATCTAACCCATAACCGCATTCGGTACACCCAACTCTTCTGCTTCTTGGGAACGATAGACCACTTCTTGCTGCAAGCAGTTCTCATTTTGACACCGATATCCATGACTTACCACATAATATCTGCCCTCCAGTGTTTCCAGATACTTATGCCATAATTTATAGCTTCTTTTCAGTTTGCTTTTGCAGTTCGGACAGCGCTTCTTTGTTGGTCGGTAGTATCGTTTCTCTACCTGCTTCTCCTTCTTTTTGCGCATTTTTCCGGACCTCCTTGGCCTCTCCTATTCTAGCCTTTTCTTCCGGAGGTCTTCAATTTATCTCTTTTTGGTCGCAATCATTTACTTGTCATAATATTTCTGTACCCGACTTTTGCTGCTACTGAAAAAAAGAAAGCAGAAAAACTAAGCTTGTGGTCGACGACGGATAGTTCGTTGACGAATGTGGAAAGATTCGTCATAGGTGGTTCGGTCTTGCCACATTTTCCAAAGAATGGCCAGCCAGCGGTTGGCTAAAGCCCGATGAGAGCGACTGACCGAGTGGCCCTTTTGACGAGCTTGTGTAAAGTAAGCCGAAGCCCAGCGAGATTGCTGGCGCGAAGAACGAGCCAGTTGCTGAGAAAAGTAACGAAACTCTTTATCACAAGAGCGGCGAAAGTGGACCAAGTGGACTTTGCCACTTTGGTTGGTAACGGGAGCCGTGCCAGCTAAAGTCTGGACCATGCTGGAATGGGGGGAAGCGGCGGCGATCTTCGCCAAATTTGACCAGCAAAGAGGGAGCCAAGAGCTCTCCTGCGCCCGGCAGGGAAGCAAAAATGGGGTGATCCTCGTGTTGCAGAAAAAGAGAGTTCAACTGTTGGAGTGTTGCTTGCTTGGAGTTGAGGGTATGGAGCAAGAGTCGGGCAAGTTGCTGGGCTTGAACTTGACAAGCTTGGGCAACACCCGGAGCTGAACGGGGATGTTGTGTGGTCAAGGCATCAAAACAGGTGAGCCATTTGGAGGGCTGATTATGTTTATGTTGCTTGAGAAAGACCTGAAATTCATCATAGGTTGCTTTTTTCTGCTGCTTGCGGCGACGGATAAGCCAGAATCAGATGAGCTGCAATGGGCGATGGCCAACTAAAGACATTGAGCAAAGCGGGATGGTATCTGAGCAAACAACTACGCAAGCGATTGGAGACAGCAACCGTTTCTTTGCGCCAAAACTCGGTCATGCTCACCACGATGCGCATTTGCTGGAGTAATTCACTCCCTGGATGCCAAGGATAGAATCGGTGAACATCTGTTCTGACCAGTTCAGCTATCGTATATGCATCACTTTCATCAGTGCGAGCACCGCTCTGATTGTACCTCGCCCGACTTGCTTTGACCACGTTCGGTGGGAGGACATATAGATTTGTATACCCAGCATCCCATAAGTAGTCAATTATCAGATTATGTGCTGTCTCTAATCCGATTCGACATTTTTCATGGCCGATATCCATCGTTTCTCGCCACTTTTCTAGTTGCTTAAAGCCATCCACACTATGTTCTATTGTCATGTAGTTAATTCGACGACCGTTTTCATCCGTTATCATTACATCATGTTTTGTTTCACTCCAGTCTATTCCTATGAATATCTGCATTTTTTGACCTCCTCATTCACTTGAGGATTGCCTTTGGTCATTTTTTTCGGACGCTCTTTTCCGTTTTCCTATTATGGCATTCGAGATGCTACACGCTTGCGACGGTTCTAGGCGTCGGCTTGGTGGACGGTCCGGGAAGGGCGGTCGCACCGCGGGAAGAGGGCGGTCCTTTTTTACCAAGCCGGAGTTCGATTCCGAGTGACAGCTTCTCTCTTTCTGTCTCTCTCATTCTAACTCCTTTCCTATATTATCTAATAGGTAGAGGTCAAGAACAGTCTCGTTGACGACTCATACCTGACCTCTTCCTGTTAGGTAATATAGGAAAGGGAGATAAAATAAGGAAGGCAAAAGCAAGGAAAGCCGAAACTTATTGGACTCTCGACCTGGCAAAAAGGACCAACCTCTTCGAGCGGTGCGACCGCCCTTCCCGGACAGTCCGCCAGGTCGACGCCGTGCAACGTCGAAAGCGTGCAGCACCTCGAGTGCCATAACAGGAAAACGGAAAACAGCGTCAAAGTTGAGGAGCTCAGGCGATACGGGAGAGGAGGTCCAAGATGAAAGTGAAAATGGGAATCGACTGGAGTGAAAAGAAACATGATGTGATGATGTTGGATGAGACAGGACGAGCGCTGGGCTATGCGCAGATAGAGCATAGCCAGAAGGGATTTCGCCAAATTGAAGAAATGAGAAAGAAGACAGGAGCGAGCCATGATGAAGTGACAGTGGGACTGGAAACAGCGCATAATTTGCTGATTGATTATCTCTGGTCGAGCGGGTACAAGAATGTCTATGTGGTGCCGCCGAATGTGGTGAACAAGAGTCGGGAGCGCTATAGTCAAAGTGGTGCGCATAATGATAAGAGTGATGCCTATGTGATAGCAGATTTGTTGCGGACCGATGTCCATCGATTTTATCCTTGGTCACCTGGCAGTGAATTACTCCAGCAGATGCGAGTGGTCAGCAGTGCCACACAATACTGGACCAAAGAGACTGTGGCCTTATCCAACCGTCTGCGCGCTTGCCTGTTGCGTTACCATCCGGCGCTGCTTGAGGTCTTCAGCAACTGGCCTTCTCGGATTGCCTGCCACCTGGTTCTGACCTATCCAACGCCAGAGCATGTGCGCAACTCCACCTATGAAGGCTTCCAAGAGTTTCTCAAGCAGCACCGACATACGCAACCCCGTAAATGGGTCACTTGTTATGATAAGTTAACCGCCACTTATCCCACATCAGCTCCTGCATTTGTGCCAGCGTATCAACGAGAAGCTCTTCAGCTGGCTGAATGTCTTTTGCTTGCACTGCGCTATGAACAAGAGACCCTTGACCAGTTACAGTCACTTTTTTCTGCAACATCCGGATCAGCATATCTTTGCTTCTTTACCTGGTGCTGGCCAGCTTTTAGCTCCCAGTCTTCTGGTCAAGTTTGGCGAAGACAGGAAACGCTTTCCCTCTCCCATGAGCCTTCAGTCTCTGGCGGGAACCTGTCCTGTCACCAAACAAAGTGGCAAAGTCAGAACCGTTCATTTCCGCAGAGCTTGCGATCACGACTTTCGTTATTTTACTCAGCAATTTGCTCGCTGCTCCCGCAAAGAGTCTTCTTGGGCCGCTGCTTTTTACACCGCCGCTCGCCAACGCGGTCTCAAAAAGAGTCATGCTGATCGCACTCTCGCTAATCGCTGGATTTGCATCATTTGGAAATTGTGGCAAGACAAGAAACCTTATGATGAATCTTTCCATTTGCAGCAACGAGCCCATCGTCGCCAACCTATCGCTTAATTGCTTCTAATTTTTTACTATGTATCGCCTTTGGGTTCCTTGCCTTTGTCCTCATCTATATGTTGACATAACACGCTGCTGGTTCTCTCTATCAGTTCTTCTTCAACGCGCCCTTTTGGAACTGCCATTACATACAAAGCGTGTCCGGGAAGATCTTGATGCATATTATTGAGAAGAGACATGAAAAAATCGAAACTAATAGACGAGTTAGCCACCTTAACGAAGCAAGCGTAATCGCTTCATAACATCATTATTTCCGTCGTTGTCACAGCTTGCACCAAAGTTGATTTCATTTGAGCCAGTTTCACCGAGGCCAAAGTAATTGTATAAACGGACATAGTCTGTATAGAGACGTTCGTAAATCTCCACATTCTGAGGAATCGGCCGATAGATTTTGTCTTTCAAACCACCAATACGTGCTGATGCCTCAGAAAGATTCGCATAGCCACCAGTCTCAACACCAGCAGCAACGGCTCCATGAATGGCGGCACCAAGCGCTCCTGACAGCGAGCTGCTCACAACTCGAATTTCGCGTTTGGTCACATCGGCGTAAATTTGCATCAATAGCTCATTGCGTTCGGGGAGTCCGCCAGCAGCTACAATGCGTTCGATGGGTATACCATTTTCGGTAAACGCTTCGATGATGCGTCGTGTACCAAAGGCAGTCGATTCGAGCAGCGCGCGGTAGAGATCTACAGCAGTCGTTGCAAGCGTCATGCCGACAATTAAGCCACTGAGCTCTGCATCGACCAGCGTCGAGCGATTCCCGTTCCACCAATCTAGCGCCAGCAGACCATGTTCACCGGGCCGCTGTTTTGAGGCTTCCAACTCCACATACGTATGAATATCGAGATTTTGCGTTTCGGCCTCAAGGTGATGGCGCATTGGAACACAATTCTCAACAAACCAAGCGAAGATATCGCCGACGGCGCTTTGTCCCGCTTCGTACCCAAAAAAGCCCCGGTATGATGCCATCCTCCACAACGCCAGCAATACCTGGCACCGTAACACACTTATTATTGAGCAGCATATGGCAGTTGCTGGTGCCCATGATGATCGTCATCACATCTGCTGACGTGGCTTGCGCCGTTGGCACAGTCGCGTGTGCATCGATCAGGCCCACTGCCACGGCTGTTCCGAGCTGGAGGCCCAATAGTGCTGCGGTCTCTTCTGTCAACTCGCCGGCTTTGGCTCCCAACGGAAGTAGCTCCCTATCCATTTTTGTTTCTACAACATCCTCAAAATCTGGGTGCAATGAGGCAAAATACTCTCTACTTGGAAACCCCATGCCTTTCTGCCACAGCGCTTTGTAGCCAGCAGTGCAAGTGCTACGAATTTCATGACCAATTAACTGCCAAACAATCCAATCTGCCGCCTCGATCAGGCGCTCGGCAGCACGATAGATGTGAGGGGCTTCGTCAAGTATTTGTAGGGCCTTGCAGAAGAACCACTCCGAAGAAACTTTGCCGCCATAAAAATCGAGCCAAGCTTCACCACGCTCTGCCGCAAGCTGATTCATGCGGTCTGCTTCGGGTTGGGCTGCATGATGCTTCCACAATTTGACCCAGGCATGTGGCTCATGACGATACTCGTCGATCTGGCAAAGCGGTGTGCCATCGGCTAAGGTCGGCAACATGGTACATGAGGTAAAGTCAATTCCAATCCCGATCACATCAGCCGGCTCGACGCCACTTTGAGCAAGGATCGGCGGCACGGTTTCTCTTAAGACCGCAATATAATCATTCGGATCTTGCAGAGCCCAATCAGGGGGCAGCTGTATGTCGCTCTCTGGTAAATTGGTGTCGATCACCCCGTGAGCATAGGTATGGGTTGCCGTTGCAACTTCACGCCCATCCGCCACATCAACGAGCAATGCTCGCCCTGATTCCGTGCCGAAATCGATCCCAATTACATATTTTGGAGACATATAAATACCTAGATATTCACGACCACATATTGCTCTTCAATAGACACTTCATATGTTTCTGCAATATATGGACCTTTCTGCCGTTCCCTAGACTCAGCGTCATTACGGTTGGCACTGTTGACGGGAATATTTGCGCCCTCTTCCAACGACACCTCATAACGACGTACCCGCGTCGTGGCCGGATCGACCCAGGATTGACCCGTGCGGATGTCATATTCCCAGCCATGCCAGGGGCAACGGATGATTTCATTCACGCGGCTATATTGATACTCGCCAGGTTTATTGGATTGGATTAGACCCGATAATCTGCCTTGACAGAGTGGACCGCCTTGATGTGGACATTGGTTTCGTAAGGCGAAAAATTCTCCCTCAAGATTAAACACGCCGATTGGCCGACCACCTACTTCAAGAACCTTTCGTTCGCCAGGGGGAATTTCATTTACTGTCGCAACAATGTATTTGGTCATAGTATCTCCCTATGTACTGCACTAGTACAATTGGGCGTAGATACTTACGGCGATAAATTGTTGCACATATCCGAGTGAATAAAGCTATTTATCCGTGCAACAATTTACGCCGAGATCTACTAGGTTCTGTCATATAGAAAAAGCTTAATAAATGAGTCAAGTTTTGTGGATGGTGGATAGTGGATAGTGGATAGTGGATAGTTGCACATGTAACTATCCACTATCCACCATCCATCAGTACCAGACGACTTACTCAGATAAAAGCTTGTATAACGCCCGCGCATTATCAGCCAAAATAGCTTGTTTGAGGTCGGCTGGCAAACGAGATGGAATTGCTCGATCAGGTGCGTCAAAGTCCCAATGTGGATAATCAGTGGCGAACATGAGGCGGTCATTCATGTCCAGCTGCTCGAGCATTTGGTCAAATTGATTTGGTTGCGTGGGTTCCTCAATGGGTTGAGTTGAGATCCAGAAATGTTGCCGAATCGTTTCTGATGGTGGTTGCTTGATGGCGGGTATTTCGTCACGCAAGATCTGCCAAGATCGATCTAAGCGCCACATGAGAGATGGCAACCAGGCGAAGCCTGCCTCGACCAATACAATCTTCAGGTTCGGAAAGTGTTCAAAGACATTTTCAAAGATTAGGCTGGTAATCTGACTTTGAAAAACCTGAGCCATCCCCACATGTTCTTCCAAATAGAAAGAAGGCCAACCAGCACCACTTAGGCTCCAGCCACCAAAGCCGCCAAAGTGGAGGGCAATCGGGAGATCGTGGCGGGCGGCGGCTTCGAACATCGGCCAATATTTCCGCCGCCCGAGCGGTTCGCGGGTGCGCCCCAATATACCAATCTGGACAAATCGCGGATCAGATGTGCATCGTTCAATTTCAGCCACCGCTAGATCAGGATCCTCATAGGGGACGACGATCGAAGACCGAAAGCGTGGCTCAGGATCAAGCCACTCGGCGATCACCCACTGATTGAGTGCTTGCGATAGGGCTGCGCCATACTCAGCATCCCATTGCGGCCCAAAGAGTGGGATCAAAATTCCAACCTCGATATTCCATTCATCCAGAAGCTGCTCTTGCATAAAGGCCAAATCAGAACCAGGAGGTCCACCATTTGGTGGCCAGGCATCATCTCGCGCAGCCGCGGGATAAAGACGTGGAATATACAAATCGGGATAAAGATAACGGAAACCATATTTGCGCCGATGCTCATGCCACCGACTGGGCAGATAGTCGTCCAGCGCCTCTCGAGACGCCATAGAGATGTGGATATCGCAGTCGATAATGCCAGTCTGCTTCATGTCTTGAGTTTGGGGTTCTTTTAGGGTCGAAATCATGGTCGCCTCTCCAATGCTGGAATTATGAACTTGCTCTGCCATTCAGTTGGTAAAATGTACGAGCATTTTCAGCCAAGATTTTGTCTTCGAGAATGATGGGGATACCGGCTGGCATTGCTTCATCAATGGTTCTGAAGTGTCGATAGGGATAGTCGGTAGAAAACATGATCATATCGTCACAGGCAATTTGGTCAAAAATTTGCGTCAATAGGTGCGGTTCTGGTGGTGCATCCAGTGGCTGGAGGGTCAGTTTGACATGGTCGCGTATGTACTCTGATGGGAGTCGTTTCACCCAAGGAACCTCACGGCGTAGACCTTTCCACTCCTTATCCAGGCGCCATATCAGTCCTGGTAGCCAAGTAATACCGCTCGCTATGAGGACCACACGCAGAGTCGGGAACTGCTCGAAAACCCCTTCCACCACAAGGCTGACGAGCTGCGATTGAAAGAGTTGGGCCATGCCGGCATATTCTTCAACGTAATGACCAGGCCAGCCGGAAGCTGTGGGTGCGGTCCCCGATTCGCCCCAAAATGGATGCCAATAGCCAGATTATGTTCAACCGCTGCTTCGTAGGGGAAGAATCGTCGTTGACCATATAATTCTGGAGACCGCACTGGTAAAAAGATCTGTACAAAGCTAGAGTGGTTGCCCAATCGCTCAATCTCTTTGACGGCTAAATCTGGATCTTGGCTTGGAACCACCAGCGATGCCCTCAGACGGGATTCTGGCTCCAGCCATTCTGCAAGTTGCCAATCGTTGACCGCACTGGCCAAAGCTTCGGAAGCATATGGATTTCGCATGCTCTCTACTGCATAACCACAGTTCAGGATGCCATAATCAATATTCAAAGGATCGAGAATCTGTTCCTGCAAAAGGCGCAGATCCGAGCCGGGTGGTCCACCAATTGCTGGGTGGACATCAACGTCAGCAAGAATCGGTCCACCAGATGTATAGATCGTCGAAGCAGCTGGCCCTCTAAAACCGGATTGAGAGAAAAACTCTTGCCAATGTCGGGTTAGATAGGGTTTCAACGTTTGAAATGAGGGGACAACATTATGAATGTCGCAGTCAATGACCGGCTTGCGTTCGGTTTGAGGCTCCACATTGGTCTCCTGAGATGCATAGTGGCTGTCCGGTAAGTGATGCCTCATGAGCGAACGCTCGCTAGTCAGGCTACAAGCGGATAGTCAACGAAGCACGTCACTCAGTGCTTATCCGAAAAGTTCTGTGACGACGCATTCTTGCTCGAGAAGCTGGTCGCACTCACAACCACTTTTCGGATAGGTTCTTAACCCCCAGCCACGACCCTGAGATCGTTGTCGATGGATGTATGTCTATTTTAATGCAGAATCAGATGCGGCACCAAACGAGGTAGCGGCGCATAGAGCTGATTTGTCGAACTGGGGCTTCTTAACAAATCGGGTTCTCTGCGGTTTTGTGGGGTAAACAGCGGATGGTTTGTTGGTTCGCTAGTTTGTTTAACCAACCATCTAACCAACAAACCTACTGACAACCGCAAATCGTTGGTAGGCCGTGAGCGTTGCTGCTCTGTTGAATCAACTGTTCTTGCTGTATGAATCGATTTCACCTCTAACGTAAAACGACTTCCCTATTTTGAGCATGGGTTTGACCACTCCTGGAACCTGTGGTACGATGAAAAATGAGATAGAATTTCGCCGGGCGAAATCAGGCTTTCCTCTCTCACACTCTCCAATCTCAAACGCAAAGTACAATTTTGAACTCACATTCCCAATGAGACAACGTTCCTTGGCACATGCACGACAAAGGTAAGGAGGAAACAAAGAGATGTCAGACTCAAAGACCGCAAGAGCATTTACCCGACGACAAGTGTTGAAAGGTGTGGCATACACCATTGCCTCTGGCAGTGTTTTGGGCGCTTTAGGAGGGTGCCAGCCCAGCGCCGCCCCAGCTGCCCCAGCTGCAGCACCGGCAGCAGGACCAGCAGCGGACGAACTGCTCGAAGAAGCACTCAACACCGGCATGTTGAGCGCTCTAGAGCCAACCCCCAAGAGAGGCGGTACGCTTCGGTGGGCTGGTTGGTTTGGCGCAAGAGGGTTTGACCCCTATGTCAACCTCACTCGAGATGTATCCAGCAAGACCCACAGCAATCTGCTGCGATGGAACCCGATGGATGGATTCAAGACCGTTGTTCCCGAACTGGCATTGGGTTATGAAAAAACAGAAGATGGCAAGCAGTATACGTTCAACCTGCGACCCGGTGTGAAATGGCACGACGGTACCGATTTTACAGCCGAAGATGTCGTCACCACCTACATGCGTGTCGTCGAGCCACCAGAAGGATTGGCGATGCCCAACCGCAGCCATCTAGACTTCTTGGCCGGGGTGGAGCTGATTGACCCAATGACAGTACGCTTTGAGCTGACAGAACCCCGGTTCTACTTCCCCGATCTCATCAGCTATTCTGCCTTCCCCGTCTTACAAAAGAAGGCTTTAGAAGAGAACGACATGGATCTGTCGACAGTCTATTCACCCGGTACGGGTCCTTTCGTCTTTGGTGAGTATAAATCGGGCGAGAGCTGGACGCTTACACGTAACCCAGATTACTGGAATCCGAATTTGCCTTATTTAGATGAGGTTCAATTGATCCACATGACTGACTGGAACGCAAGAGGGACCGCTATACTCACTGGTCAGGCCGAGTTTGCGCAACTCACGACCGTGGATATGTATAACGAGGGGTTGCAACGTTCCGATGTTGTGGGTGTCTCCCAGCATGAAGGTGAACATGCGTGCGTCATGTTCCAGATCAACAATGAGAATCCACCGTTGGATGACCCCAGAGTAAGACGTGCCATCTTCCTTGCCGTCAACCGTCACAATCTCCTCAACGCCTACGCCGCCGGTGAATTTATCGGCATCAGCAGTGCGCGCTGGGTGGCTGATTCGACGACCGCCGCCATGCCTGCAGATCAGATTGCACAGATTCCTGGCTACAAGCAGGACAATAGCGAAGAGATCGAAATGGCTAAGCAACTGATGGCAGATGCTGGCTACGCCGACGGCTTTGGACCCATTGAGATCGTATCGGGTACGAATCCGAATCATTCAGATGTGTTGGCACCGGCCATGCAGGCCGAACTCAAGAAACTCAACATTGATTCCACAATTCGCGTGATCGAAGTCGCGAATCGCCTGACGGAATTGCAGAACGGCACTTTCGATATGTGTATCGATGTCTCCTTTAAATCCGTGACGAACGATTTTGTCTTGGCTTGGGCGATTTCGATCAAATCGGGGGGGTCCCGCAATTTTTCGAGATACTCCAACCCCGAGTTTGACGATCTGGTAAACCAGATCTTGACGGAAGAGGATGAAGCAACCCGCAACGAACTCTACGCACAAGGGATGGATATGCTGGATGAGAATCCACCATTTTACCCTTTGGGTTTCACCAAGCACAATGCCATTTGGCGCAACGAGCTGAAAGGCCACTTCGAAGATAGACGGCTCTTTACTGTTTACGGACCTCCGGATACCTTCTGGATCGATGCCTAGCGAAAGTGACAAAGTTGCAAAGTGGCAAGGGTACAAAGTGGCGAGTTTAGCTTGCAACCTTGCCACTTTGCAATCCTGCCACAAAGGAAGTCTTGATGGGAACTTATGTACTGCGCAGGCTGTTGATTGCGATTCCTACGCTTTTCGGCGTGACGATTGTCATCTTCCTGGCTGTGCGTATTTTGCCAGGAGATCCGGCAACGGCAATGGCTGGCGCTGGAGAGGGAGAGTTCGTCCTCAGCGAAGAACAATTGGAAAAAGCGCGCAGAGTCCTTGGTCTAGACAAACCTCTTCACGTCCAGTATATAAGTTGGATTGGAGGTGCGCTTCGAGGCGATTTTGGTGAATCTTACGAGATGGCCAATACGACTGTCGGTCAAATCATTGCCTTGCGCTTTCCGATCACCATGCAGATTGCACTGATGGCCGTTGCCCTTTCGTGGATGATTGGTCTCCCTGTTGGAATCGCAAGCGCCCGAAACCAGAATAACGGCGTTGACTACATGTTACGTTTTGTTACCAGCCTCTTTCTCGCGATCCCAAGCTTTTGGCTCGGGATGATCATGATTCTTGTGGTTGTTTCGCTGTTTCTCTGGAGGCTACCACTCACTGTTGTACACTTCTGGGAAGATCCGTGGGCCAATCTCCAAGTAACGCTCGGTCCGGCCATTGCACTGGGAACAGGTGCAGCGGCTGGCCTGGCTCGTGTAGCGCGTTCATCGGTTCTTGAAGTACTAAACTCAGATTTTGCGCGTACGGCCCGAGCCAAAGGGCTGCACGATCGATCCGTGCTCTGGGTTCATGTTCTCAAGAATGCCTTACTGCCCGTGGTGACCGTCTCTGGATTGGCCCTTGGCGGTTTGCTAGGAGGTGCTGTGGCGGTGGAAACCGCATTTGGTGTACCGGGTAGCGGTCAAGCGTTAACCCGCGCCTTGGCGAGCCGTGACTACCCGGTCATCCAAAATCTAACTCTTCTTTTTGGTGTGATCTACGTTTTTCTAAACCTGGCCATCGATCTAGCCTATGGTTGGCTCGATCCACGGATTCGCTATAATTAAGCACGCCCGAATAATATCGAGGCTGGAGGAGACAACAATTGCAGCATACTTCCCCTCTTATGGAAGACGCTTCATCTGTGGTTCTAGACTTACAAAGTCAGTTTACGGAGAAAGGGCGTACGACTGCTTGGAGCCAAATATTGCGTTTTTTACGTTACTCAGCGCTTGGCACGGTTTGCCTTTTCATCCTGATTGGGCTGGTGATTGTGGGTATCTTTGCTGAACAGCTCATGCCCTATGATCCTCTTGAGCCAGATTTTGCCTTGATGAAGCATGCTCCTTCGGCTGACCATCTATTGGGGACAGATCATCTTGGAAGAGATACCTTGAGCCGATTGATCCTGGGTACGCAGGCCACTCTGCTCGTGGCCTTCAGCTCTGTTTTTTTAGGTGTCGTGCTGGGCTCGATCTGGGGGATTGTCAGCGGTTACGTAGGTGGGACCTTTGATCTCATCAGCCAACGGCTGGTGGAGGTCCTGATGGCGTTTCCCTTCCTCATCCTCGCCATGCTGCTGATGGCCGCTCTTCGTCCTGGAGTTGGTACAGTGATCATTGCCATTGCCGCGGCGCGCATTGCCCCCACCTCTCGTACTTTGCGATCAATCGTCCTGTCTATCAAGGAACACGATTATGTATTGGCTGCGCAAGCTATTGGGGCGAGCCAGAGGCGAATTCTATGGTATCACGTAACGCCCCAAACCATCGCTCTCTTCTTGGTGATCCTAAGCATGAACGTGGGAGGAGCCGTATTTGCAGAGTCGGCATTGAGTTTCTTGGGCGTCGGTGTTCCGCCACCAGCGCCGAGTTGGGGCAATATGTTAGGTGGCGTCCTCGTGCAGACCTTCCGTCCGTCGTGGTGGTTGGTCATCTTTCCAGGGGCGGCAATATCTGTAACAATTTTAGCACTGAATCTACTGGGCGATACCCTGCGCGATTTCTTCGACCCGACGTTGCGTCATCGATAAGTCGCGTGAGATTTAGAGACTCAGTAGATCCAAATTTCAGGTTTAGAGAGAGAATTTGGGCTAATTAGTTGACATAAATACGTATTTGCCAGTCAATACCTAGCATTTACGTAAAATTTAAGCGATTTCTAGATATGAAATTGGCTGTTTTTGGCAACTGAGATCTGAAAAAATGGCCCCAAAATCCCTTCTCTCCCGACTGAAAATAGTCAAAAACGCCAAATTTGGATCTACTGAGACTAGAGATTCGAGATCGAGTGATGAGACGTGTGCGCCAATACCTGATCTCTAATCTCCGATCCTTTGTAAATCACACACAGTGGGACCTGGTTGTCCCCAGTGCAAAATAGTGAAAGGTATAAAAATTTGCGTGCCTTGACTTATTCTGGCGAACGCCAGATCTCTATGATTGAGAAGCCAATCCCAAAACCGGGATCTGATCAGGTTCTCCTTAGAATGAAAGCTTCAGGTATTTGCGGGAGTGACCTGCACATCTATCGCAGATCATTAGCCCAAGAGTTGTATGACCGGCAGATCACCGCTGGGCACGAACCCTCGGGCGAGATCATCGAAGTGGGTGCAGGGGTGACGGATTGGGCGATCGGCGATCGTGCTGTCGTCTATTTTCGCCGCACTTGTGGGGTATGCATATATTGTCGGACTGGTCACAATAACGTCTGCAAAGATATCCGACCTGGTTACGGCTTTGGTGCAGACGGCTCGCACGCTGAGTATATGGTGGCCGATGCCACTACTTTGATGCGTCTACCAGAGGAATTGAGCTTCCGCGACGGTGCCATTCTTGCCTGCCAAGGTGGTACGGCTTATGCGCCTTTGGCACGCATGAACGTGGGTGGGCGTGACGTTGTCGCAATCTCTGGTCTTGGGCCAGTCGGATTGCTGGCAACGCGTTTTGCTGTCGCAATGGGTGCCACTGTCATCGGCATCGATCCTGTCGCAGCAAGGCGTACGCTGGCCGAACAGATGGGTACGGCGGCGGTTTTTGATCCTGGCCGGGGGGAGCTTGCCGAGCAGATCGAAGCCCTCATCCCCACTGGCGTCAACAAACTTGTCGAGACATCGGGTGCGACATCAGCCCATCAAGCCATTGGCCAGATTCTACAGCCGCTCGGAACGGTTGCCCTCGTTGGCTTGGGCAATCCCGTGTTTACCGCCTCACTCCATGAACTAACCAGATGGGAATATACTGTACTGGGGTCGAGTATCTATCCTCAGATTCAGTGGGACGAGATGTGCCGCTTTATCCTGAGCAAGCAGATCGTGTTGGACAACATTGTTGGTGAGGATTTGAAACTTGATGAGGGCAAGCGCGGCTTTGAAATGGCCGATGCGGCGGTGATGGGCAAGATCTGCATCCATTTTGATGAGACTTGAACTAGTTTTGACATAGGGATTTTTATGTCTTTTGGAATGGCATTCATAGGCCTTGGAGAGAAAGGGCTTGTTACACGTAGGCGCATAAAAAAACGACGTGCTGCTCTATGGCTTCGAGAATCTAAATCCACCGAAAAGGAATGTAACCACGCACTCGTATCTACACCCGCCCCAACGATTGTTGAATCAACTTTTACCGGCACGGAATCACCATGGTCTAGTAGCCAATTTACCATTTCTGCGGCTTCGACCACGATTGCCTTAATCGGTGACATCTTCTTTCCACCGTTGAGTCTGCTGAGTGTCCCAGGTGGACTCTATGCCACACGTGCGCTCTTTCGTGACGGGTGGAGAATGTTGGTCCGGGAAGGAAAAGTGACTGTTGATCTATTGGTGATTGGCATCCACCTCGTCTCATTGATCAATGGATACTTCTTTTTGTTCTGCTTGAATACTTTCGTCGGTCTCTGCACCCGCAACCTGGTGAGCAAGGTCAAGCAGGATTCTCGTACAACCTATATTGATGTTTTTCGTCACCAAACGAACACTGTGTGGATCTATGTGGATGGGGTAGAAATTGAGACGTCCATAGAATCCCTGGCAATCAAGGACTTGATCGTGATCGCTGCGGGCCAAACGATTCCCGTTGATGGCACAATTGTTGAGGGAACAGCGACCATTGACCAACATATTTTGACAGGTGAATCAGTGCCTGCCGAAAAAGAGAAAGGCGATACCGTCTTTGCACTCACATTGGTGCTTGCAGGGAAAATTATCGTTTCTGTCGAGAAGACAGGGGAAGCCACAGCCGCTGCACAGATTGCCCAGATTCTAAACGATACGGTTGATTTCAAGACGGGAAGACAGTTGTGGGCAGAGGATCTGGCTGACCAATTGGTTCTACCAACTCTATTCTTGGGTCTGCTTGTATTGCCATTGAATGGCCTCAATTCCGCCATGGCACTCGTCGACGTTCATCCGAAATACAAAACAACCTTGACGACTTCGTTGGGGATTTTGAATTATTTCAATCTAGCCGCCAAACAGGGAATCTTGATCAAAGATGGACGGACGCTTGAGCTCTTGAATGAAGTCGACACGGTGGTCTTTGACAAAACAGGAACACTGACGATCGAGCAGCCTCATGTTGGAGAGATCCATACTTGCGCTGGCTATACTATCGATGAGATTCTACAGGCGGCTGCGGCTGCGGAACAGCATCAGTCGCATCCAATTGCGAAGGCCATTCTTCTCGCTGCCGCAGCTCGCTCTTTGACCGTTCCCGCAATTGACAAGTCAGAATACAAGATGGGCTATGGCTTGTTTGTTGCATTTGAGAAACGGCAAATACATGTTGGCAGTATACGTTTTATGCGCGTGGAGGGCATTCCTATACCACCCGCAATGCAAGAAGCGCAAGATGAATGTTATCATCAAGGACACTCGTTGGTTTTGGTGGCAATTGATGGCCAAATAGCTGGAGCAATTGAACTCCATGCCACCTTGCGCCCCGAAGTCAAATCTGTCCTTGAGGGACTACGCAAACGGAACATCAACTCATTCTACATTGTCTCTGGTGATCATGAAGCCCCCACCCGCAATTTGGCCGAAATGCTTGGGATTGACCACTATTTTGCCGAAACGCTACCGGAAGACAAGGCGCAACTGATCGAACAACTTCAAAATGAAGGAAAAGTCATTTGCTATGTGGGAGATGGCATCAACGATTCAATTGCATTAAAACAAGCGCACGTTTCTGTCTCGCTCCGTGGTGCGTCTACCCTTGCCACAGATACAGCAGAGGTAATCTTAATGGATGAGAGCCTCAAGCAACTCTGCGTACTATTTGATATTGCGAACGATTTTAACACCAATATGCTCACAACCATGTCTGCAATTTTTGTCCCGAGCCTGCTTTGTCTGGGTGGTGTCTTCTTCTGGCAATTTGGTTTTTTACACACCCGTATCTTTAATGTGACCGGACTCGCTGCAGGTGTAACAACGGCGATGTTGCCACTTGTGAACCATCGCAAAGTGTTGCAAGAGGCAAAGCAATTGGAGCGAGATACTCTCCGGTAAACAGTAAACACTATGTTTGCACTTTTTCAGAATAACACAGAGATCCTACTGAGGAGGCACAGAGATTCACAGCGCAACCTTCGGTTGCAAGTAAACAGTGAACAGTGGTCAGTTATCAGTGGCACGCACCAACATCTTCGCGCATGACGCAGTTTATGCCGGATGGTGGCACAGAGAACGCCATAGAGAAAGCCTCTGTGTCGCTTTATATGGAAATTAAATGAAAACGGGAGTTTTGAAATTGGAGATTGGTTGCCAGCGTGAAAAACCTCTAATCTCCAGTCTCCCATCTCGATGAAAATTCCGCTTTTGTTCTGAAACGAGTCTGGTATTATTCACACCCAATAGTATTATCAACAGCCTTTGCTTTTTAGGAGGAACCCAAATATGAGAAAACAAATTTCCCGACGCCAGTTCTTGATCACCAGCAGTGTCGCCATAACGAGTGGCATACTGGTTGCTTGTGGCTCTGGTGACGAGGCGGATGCTCCCCCCGCCGAAGGTGTACAATCCGCAGACGATGCTCCGGCTTCTGCGGCAAACGTACCCGCTGGACAATATAAAGAAGCGCCCAGCCTCTCCGAATTGGTCAGCGCAGGCAAATTGCCTCCAGTCGATGAACGGCTTCCCATCGATCCCTGGGTGATTGAAATAAAAGATGCAATTGGTCGATATGGGGGGAAACTTTCCAGCGTTGTCGCGGACCCCACGGCGAACCTTTTCGAAATCAGCAACGGTCGAAGCGCCAGTTTCACCCGTCGCTCTCCCGACCTATCGAGCATCGTGCCCTTCGTGGTGGAAAGCTGGGAACTCTCCGATGATTTTACCGAGTTAAAAGTCCATATGCGTGAGGGTCTCAAATGGTCAGACGGTACACCACTCACGACTGAACACGTTCTCTTCTGGTATGAGGATATTCTCCTCAATACGGATTTGACACCCGTTATCGCTGATGATCTTGCACCGGGTGGAGAGCCGCTAAAGGTCGTTGTTGAAGATGATTTTACCTTTAGTTTTCAGTTTGCCATTCCCTACCCCACGATTGTCGACATTTTACCGAGCCAGAGTCCCTGGGCGCCCAAGCAATATTTATCTCAATGGCATATCAATTACAACGAAGAAGCCGATGGGAAAGCCGCTGAAGAAAATTTTGATGCCTGGTACGAAGCATTCCTCTTTCATGCCGAAGCGGGTGAGACCCAGCAAGATGCTGATCTGCCGGCCTTAGGGGCTTGGTTGTTTGCCAGCCAGGATACACAGGGCAATACTCTCTATACCCGTAACCCCTATTACTGGGGAGTTGATTCGGACGGTCAACAGTTGCCCTACGTTGATGAATTGGAAAAACTGGTTGTCGAAAATCGCGAGGTACTCACCGCCAAAGTGCTCTCTGGTGAAGCAACCCACCACAGTTGGTTCCTCACATTGGCCGATTTTCCGCTCTATAAGCAAAACGAAGAGACCGGTAACTACACAACCCGATTACATCCAGATCTACGTGCCTCAGAGATGGGTTTTGCCTTCAACTACACGCATCAGGATGAGGTACTGCGCGAACTCTTCAACGATATACGCTGGCGGCAGGCGCTCTCCCATGCGATCAACCGTGGTGAGATTAACGAGTTGCGGTTCGCCGGGTTGGGTACACCGCGTAACCCCATCATGCACCCAGGTCCCGCCTTCTGGGAAGAGGGGCTGGATCAATATTACACCGAATTTGATGTTGAAAAAGCGAACCAGCTTTTGGATGAGATCGGGCTGGAATACGGGGGAGATGGTTTTCGTTTGCGGCCAGATGGCGAACCATTGGCATTGACAATGGAAGTAGACGCTGGACGCGCCGATCTCACCGAGGTTGGCAACCTGATCAAGGCATATTGGGCCGAAGTCGGTGTCAACATCAGCGTCAAGGGTCAGGATCAGCAATTCTTTATGCAGCGGATGCGAGCCAACGAACATGACATCGGCGTTTGGGCGATCGGTGGTTCCTCTGAGCCCTACTCGCGACAGAACGAACCAATTCGCTACCGGCCACCCTGGCATTGGTCCTCGACACCGCTCGGTGGTCCGCTTTGGCGGCAATGGTTGGATACCGATGGTGCAGAGGGCATGGAGCCACCTGACATTATTAAAGAGCTGTGGGAGATCACTGTGGAATGGCAGCGGGAGCCATTTGGAACAGAGCGCTATAATGAGCTGGGCCAACAGATGCTCCAGATCAACGCCGAGAATGTATGGGCGATTGGGACTGTGGGTCTCGTTCCGCGCGTCTCGATTATCAGCAATACCGTGCGCAACCATCCCACTGAGGAGGATATATTGAGTATTGAGTATGGTATGTGGACAAATCATCTGATGCAACAGTGGTGGATCGATGCATAGACGATGATCGGTTTTATCTTTCGACGTTTTTTGCTCTTTATCCCCACGGTGTTGATCATTTCGATCATGACCTTTATCTTGATCCAGTTGCCACCGGGGGATTATATCTCTTCCTATGCTTCTCAATTGGAAGCATCCGGTCAGGAAGCCAGTGAACAACTGCTGTCCGCCCTGCGTCATCGCTATGGGCTGGATCAACCGATCTATGTCCAATACTTCAAGTGGATCGAAGGCATCCTGACGCGGGGTGATTTTGGCCATTCCATGCAGTGGAATCGTCCAGTCGGTGATCTCATCTGGGATCGCATCGCCTGGACCTTTGCCATCTCCTTTGTCACGATCATCTTTACTTGGATTCTGGCTTTTCCGATCGGGATCTACTCAGCGACTCATCAATACTCTGCCTTTGACTACATCTTTACCTTTGTCGGCTTTTTTGGTCAGGGCATCCCTGATTTTTTGCTGGCGCTCGTGTTGATGTGGATCGGCTTTAGCGTCTTTAAACAAGATGTTGGTGGACTTTTCTCTGAAGCTTATCGCACTGCCCCCTGGAGTTGGGCCAAATTCATGGATCTGTTGGGACATCTGTGGATCCCAGTGGCCGTGCTGAGCGTTTCGGGGACAGCCGGGCTGATCCGCACCATGCGCGCCAATCTTTTGGACGAACTGCGGAAACCCTATGTGGCGACTGCCCGCGCCAAAGGGATGAAGGAGTGGCAGCTTGTGCTGAAGTATCCAGTACGGGTGGCGCTCAATCCTTTTGTCAGCAGTATCGCCTATGTTCTGCCCCAACTGGTTTCGGGCACAACCATCATCTCGATTGTCTTGAGTCTACCCACCACGGGGCCGGTCCAAATTCGTTCCTTGATGAGTCAGGATATGTATCTGGCGGGCAGCATCTTTCTGCTCTTGAGTTCATTGACCATTTTGGGAACACTGATCTCGGATATCTTGCTTGCCGTGGTCGACCCAAGAATTCGGCTCAATTAGGGAAGCTCAAGAGCATGACAAAACAGGCAGATGCCAGACAAGAAGATCTCTACAGAGCCTCACAGTGGCGGTTGATGTGGTGGCGCTTTCAGCAACATAAAATGGCTTTAGTCAGCATCGTCGTGTTGATATTGGCTTATTTGGTTGCCGTCTTTGCCGAGTTAGTCGCTCCGCATGATCCGAACCGTTTTAGCGCCAACTGGGTACTGGCACCGCCAATGCGACTTCATTTTGTCGATCCCAATGGTGAATTTCATTGGCGGCCCTTTGTCTATGGGCTACAATCTGAGCGGGATATGACAACCCTGGCCATGGTTGTGGTGCCGGATGAAACACAAATCTACCCCATACAATTCTTTGTCAAGGGGGATCCATATCAATTCTGGGGGCTTTTTGAATGGGATCGGCATCTCTTTGGCATCGAAGTGCCTCTGGATGTTGATAGCGCAGACGAGAATGATGTTGCCAGTGATCAGATGTTGTTTCTGTTGGGAGCGGACGATTTGGGGCGTGATATGCTCTCTCGAATTATTTTTGGGGCACGCGTCTCACTCTCTATCGGCCTTTTGGGCGTGGCCCTCTCACTCATCTTTGGTGTGATTCTGGGCGGCATCTCCGGTTACTATGGCGGTGTCATCGATGTGATTATTCAGCGGATCATTGAATTTCTGCGCTCTCTACCTGCTATTCCCCTCTGGCTTACATTGGCCGCTGTCTTGCCACCAAGCTGGAGTCCGATTCGCATCTACTTTGGAATCACCGTTATTCTGTCGCTGATTGGTTGGACTGGACTGGACTGGCGCGTGTGGTGCGTGGGCGGTTTCTCTCGCTTCGCGAAGAGGATTTTATCCTCGCAGCCCAGTTGGCGAACGCGCCCCGTATGCGCATCATTTTGCGTCATATGGTGCCCTCTTTTACGAGTCACTTGATCGCACACTTGACGCTGGCCATTCCGGCCATGATCTTAAGCGAGACAGCCTTGAGTTTCCTTGGATTGGGATTGCAACCGCCAGTGGTCAGTTGGGGCGTGCTACTCCAAGGCGCACAGAATTTCCGCTCCGTGGCGTTGGCACCTTGGTTGCTTCTGCCAGGTCTGTTTGTGGTGATCGTTGTATTGGCTTTCAACTTTGCAGGTGATGGTCTGCGCGATGCGGCGGATCCTTATGCGCTCTGACCCTATAACCAAGATCGCTCATCAGACGAAATTGTGCAGATGTAATTTGGGCCTTGAGTGAAAACGTCAATAGTGACATTTGTCACCCTAATTGACAATTTCAAGGGTTTGTAGAGGGTTCGCACCTCAAATTTGTCATGTTGTAACCTTTTTGACGCTAACAGACCCTCAGAGGTGTTCTAAGGACTCGCTTGTATAGGGTTTGAACACCCAAAATCAGGGACCAAGGTGACAAATGTCACTATACGTAGTTTGCACAATTTTCTTAGAGCGTGTTTTAAAAGTGCCAAAGCGTGTCATTCTGAGTGGAGGAACGGAACGAAGAATCTTCTTTTTGCACTTGGAACGTGGGATTCTTCGTCCCAAAGCCTCCTCAGATTGACCTTTAAAACACGCTCTTAGATGAGCCAACCAAGATTGGCTGACAGGATGCCACCAGTGAGTGATACAATCGTCAATAGCGACATTCTCATCGAAGTAATCGATCTCAAAACCTATTTCTGTTTGCGCGAAGGCGTAGTGAAGGCGGTCGATGGAGCCAGCTTCTCGATTCGTCGTGGCAAAACGCTGGGCGTGGTTGGTGAAAGCGGCTGTGGCAAGAGCGTCACGGCACAGTCCATTATGCAGATTGTGCCCAAGCCTGGACAGATTGTGGGTGGCGAGATCAATTTATACACCTCCAATGGCGATTCAGGTCAAAGTCCGATTCGCGTGACGGATCTGAAGCCAAACAGCGACCAGATGCGAGCCATTCGTGGGTCAATTATCAGCATGATCTTTCAAGAGCCGATGACCTCGTTCAGTCCAGTACATACCATCGGCAACCAGTTGGCAGAGACGATTCATCTTCATCAACCAGAACTCGATCATGAGTCGCACCAGATGGTCGAGGAGATGATGCGTCGGGTTGGGATTGCCAATCCGGCGCGCAACATCGAAGCCTATCCTCATCAACTGAGCGGCGGGATGCGTCAGCGCGCCATGATTGCGATGGCGCTCATGTTGGAGCCAAGCTTGTTGATTGCGGACGAGCCAACCACCGCCCTGGACGTGACCACCGAAGCCCAAATCCTGCGCTTAATGCGCTCCATGCAGGTTGAGTTGGGGATGGCCATCATGTTTATCACCCACAATCTGGGCGTCATTGCTGAGATGGCGGATGATGTCGTGGTCATGTACTTGGGGCGAGTTGTGGAATATGGGGATGTCTTAACAATCTTCGATCACCCAAAACACCCCTATCTCAGGGCGCTTTTGGCTTCGTTGCCTCGCATCGGCGTCAAGACAGGTCAACGGTTGGCCGCTATCGAGGGGATGGTCCCCAACCCGCTCGACATTCCCCCAGGGTGTCCTTTTCACCCGCGCTGTCCTGACTTTATCCCAGGACGCTGTGATCAGATCATTCCAAGTGAGACCGAGGTGGGCTCGAGACATATGGTGGCCTGTCACCTCTATGATGGCTAATTCTATTGATATTCTTCCGTAGTGCGTAGTGCGTGACACAGTCGAGAATCTGGTTAGATTGCAAGGATCCATCTCGTCAGCCGGATATTTATTTTTCTTGTGGTATAGGAAAGTATAAAAATCGGTCACAAAATATGACCAGATTCTAGCTGATGGCTGACAGCTAATAGCTGAAAGCCTTTTCAATTCTCTTTTGAGACAAACAGACGGATATGAAGGATGACATTGAACAACACCCCAGAGGCCCTGAACTTCGAGCCTGTGGGTGACCACCCGTCAAATGCACGGGATGATATCCTCCTACACGTGACGGATTTAAAAAAATATTTTCCCATTCAGAAAGGCTTCTTACGTCGAGTCGTTGGCTACGTTCGGGCTGTGGATGGTGTTGATTTCTATATCAAACAGGGTGAAACGTTTGGATTGGTGGGCGAAAGTGGTTGCGGCAAGACAACCACGGGACGCGCCGTGTTGCGGGCATTGGAACCCACGGGCGGTGAAATTCATTTTGGGATCAGGAGATGGGGCAAGTTGATGTCCTAAAGCTGGATCAGACACAACTGCGCACTTTCCGACGCCACACGCAGATGATTTTTCAAGATCCCTATTCTTCTCTGAACCCACGCATGACGCTGCTTGACATTGTTGGTGAACCGCTACTCAACAATGGCATCGTTGGTTCAGAGCGCACCGCCCGCGTGGCCAACCTATTGGAAATGGTCGGATTGCGGCCTGAGTATATCTACCGTTATCCCCACGCCTTCTCTGGTGGACAACGACAACGGATCGGCATCGCGCGTGCTCTGGCTCTCAATCCACAACTTGTGGTCTGCGATGAGCCAGTCTCGGCCCTAGATGTTTCTATTCAGGCCCAAACGCTCAATTTGCTACAGGATCTGCAGGACGACTTTGGCCTGACCTACCTCTTTGTCGCCCATCAACTAAACGTGGTTGAACATATTTGTGATCGCGTTGCCGTGATGTATGTCGGCAAGTTAGTAGAAATGGCGGAGACTGAATCTCTTTTTCACACACCACTCCATCCCTATACCGAGGCGCTCATGGGTGCTGTGCCTCGCCCTCATCCAAAAATGCGGGGGGAACGGACAATCCTGGAAGGAGAAATTGCGAATCCTGCCGATCCACCAACTGGGTGCTATTTTCATCCACGCTGTCCTTATGTTATTGAGCAGTGTAAGATAGAAGAACCAGTATTACGTGAAGTGCAACCTGAGCATTATGTGAAGTGTCACCGAGCTGAGGAGCTAGATCTGCGCGGGGTCGGTGGCTTTTGAACAGTGTTCAGCATAGGAGATTTAATGAATGGAACGCCCCAATATTATCTATGTTTTTGGTGATCAATGGCGTGCCCAGGCCACCGGTTATGCTGGTGACCCAAACGTACAGACGCCGAATATTGATCGCTTGGCAGATGAAAGCATCAACCTACGCAATGCGGTCTCGACTTGTCCACTTTGTACTGCATATCGCGCCAGCTTTCTCAGCGGACAATACCCGCTTACCCACGGTCTCTTTGTAAATGATGTTTCTTTGGATCCGAATGCAACGACGTTGGGCAAGATCTTCGCGCAACATGGTTATGACACCGCCTGGATTGGCAAGTGGCATGTCGACGGTCACGGGCGCGATGCATACATTCCGCCAGACCGACATCAGGGGTTTGACTTTTGGCGCGTGTTAGAGTGTACCCACGACTATAACAGGTCCTTCTACTACGCTGGCGATTCAGATGAATCACAAATATGGGAAGGCTATGACGCCATTGCCCAGACCCGCGAGGCGCAAAAATATATCCGCGAACATGCCTCCAAACAGGCAGGGACGAATCCGTTCCTGCTTGTGCTCTCCTGGGGACCGCCTCACAATCCTTATGGAACCGCACCCGGGGAATATCGCCGTCTCTATCGGGGAGATGAGCTGAAACTCCGTCCAAATGTGACGATGCCGCTCGCGATGTTCGTCTCTCATGCATTGGCAGGTTACTATGCTCACTGCACCGCTCTTGACGCTTGTTTGGGTGATCTGATGACCACCATAGAAGAAGCGGGCATCTCCGACAATACGATCTTCATTTTCACTTCAGACCATGGGGATGCAGTGGGTTGTCAAGGCATCACCAACAAACAAGCACCTTGGGATGAATCGATTCGAGTGCCGTTCTTGCTACGCTATCCTGAACGCTTTGGCCGTGCTCCTCGCACCCTTGACGCACTGATGGGGACACCAGATATCCTCCCGACGCTGTTGGGTCTCTGCGACCTGCCCATTCCCGAGTCAGTCGAAGGTTTAGATTTTAGCAGTTGTTTGATGGGGGAACCGGATCCATCCGATGGGGCCGCCCTCATAGAGTGCATTCACCCCATTGCCGATTGGTGGCATGGTCTAGGTGGCAAAGAGTATAGAGGGTTGCGCACGACGCGCTATACATACGCTCGTTCACTTGAAGGACCGTGGCTTCTCTATGACAATGAGAATGATCCCTACCAGTTAGAGAACTTAGTCGGTCAGGCCGAACAGGTGTCACTCATAAACGAATTAGATGCTTGGTTACAGAGGAAACTTGATGCGCAGGGAGATGACTTTTTGTCTGGTCCAGCCTATTGCCAACAATGGGGATACCAACTGGATGAGCGGGAAACAGTGATCATTCCGCCCGGCGTTCTGAAATGAAATCTGTTTATACTGAGTAGCACCTGGCTAGGTCACATCTCCTCGCAGGCGCGCCAATTCTGCCCGCAGACGGGCATTCTCATCTTCCATAGTCTTTGCACGTTCTTCTGCTGCCTGGCGTGCATTGGCTTCTTGGACAGCCTGTTCCTCTGCCACTTGGCGTGCATTGGCTTCCTGGGTAGCTTGCTCCTCTGCTGCTTGGCGTGCATTGGCCTCTTGGGCGGCCTGCTCCTCTGCCGTTTGCCGTGCCATCGTTTCCGCCTCAGTTGCTGTTAAGACCAATTCACCGTTCTCTGTGTAAAAACGCAGCCAGGTGGTTTCATCACGCTCGATCGTTCCCTGCCAGGTACCAACCCACAGACCGAGCCGTTCACTCCATAACCAACCGTGCTCATTTGGCTCAATAGGTTGATACCGCTGGTGTGCATCTAATCGCCAGCCACGCAGGCTATCTTCTGAGTGGGGGTCTAAATAGTCAAAGCAGAAGTATTCATGGGTCGTAAAAGTCCGCTCGTAGAGGTTCTTTTTTTCATCCAAATCTGTCTTGCGAGTACTCGGGGAAAGATACTCAAAGATGACATCTGGATATCGTCCCTCTTCTTCCCACACAACCCATTTTTGGCGTCGGTAGCTACCGTCGACATCAAACACCACAAACATATCGGGCCCACGGAATGTTCGTCTAGGGAGAGAGGGATCGGCAATTTCTGCCATGACCGCAGTAGCCTGCCTCATATTGAAATAGATGAACATATTGCCGCCGGCAAAGAAGTCATCTCGATCAGCCCAATGGTGGTCAATAGATTGAAGCCCTAAATTAATTTGAATGCGTTCCCGATCATTTTCCATTGGTTCTCCATCACTGCCGGGTAGATCTAGATTTTGATATTTTTCGAACTCAGCTTTCAGCGCGTCCATGGACGGCGGCGAAAGTATCCATTGAGAAAACTTGCTTGAGGGTGTTCTAGTCGATGCTTGTAGAGCGGCCATCGGTTTGACCTCCATCATGCGGTATATTTTGCGAACAAATCGATTCATTATTTTACCATAAGGCCAGGAAGTTGGATAGATGGAAATGATGCAATTATACTCTGAAAAGCTCTGCGTAGTCACCTATTTTTTTATAACCTGGAGACAACCATGAAATTGGAACAGAGGAACCTTTTTACCAGTGGTCAGGATACTTACCATACCTTTCGCATACCGGCCATGACGGTTTCTGTCCATGGTACGCTGTTCGCTTTTGCCGAAGGGCGCAAACATGGGCGCGGCGATGCTGGTGAAATTGACTTGGTGTTGAAACGCAGTTTTGATAACGGTGCCACTTGGCAACCCATGCAGCTCGTCGTAACCGAATCAGGCATGACTTGCGGCAATCCCTGTCCTGTGGTCGACCGAGACACTGGCACGATTTGGCTTCCCTTCTGCAAGAATTTGGCCGATGGCGACGAAAATCTCATTACGCAAGGCAAAGCCCCGCGTACTGTCTGGGTTACCCATAGTACAGATGATGGTGTCACCTGGACTGAACCGACCGAAATCACGGACGATGTCAAAGACCCATCCTGGACTTGGTATGCCACAGGACCGACCCACGGAATTCAGCTACAAAATGGGCGGCTGGTCATTCCCTGTGATCATATGGTTGGCAAATACTTTGATCGTCAGCGCGATCCTTACCATTCTCACATAATCTACAGCGATGATCATGGCATAAGCTGGCAAATCGGCGGGATTGTTGACGATGGAACGAACGAATGTGCCGTGGTCGAGCTAGTTGACGGTTCTGTTTACATCAATTGCCGCAACTATGTTGGCGGCAAATGGCGTGCAGTTGCGTGGAGCCACGATCAGGGCAAAAGCTTCTCCCAATTTCGTTGGGATGAAACCCTACTTGAACCAATTTGCCAAGCCAGCCTCGTGCGGTTGACTGATGAGCAACGACATGATCGAAATCGTATCCTCTTTGCCAACCCCGCAAGCACGGCGCGCGAAAAGATGACTGTGCGACTTAGTTACGATGAGTGTCAGAGTTGGCCCGTTGCCAAGGTACTCTACGAAGGACCGTCGGCCTATTCTGATTTGGCAGTGACATCGGATGGCATGCTCCACTGCCTCTATGAGTGTGGTGAGGAACATAGCTATGCGCAACTGAGATTGGCGCAGTTTGATTTGGCTTGGCTAACTGATTGATTTAATTTCGATAGAATAGGGGCTCTACGCGAGACAACAATTCCAAATTGGAAACGGGACAGTCGTGCGCCAGGTGACACTCCCGAAATCTCCCGCTTTGCGGCGGAAGTTCACGCCCGCTGGGTCGTGAAGTGACGGTCACCTTCCGCAAAGGCGAGAGCAGTGGAAGGTGACCGTCACTTGAGACGGTGCGAGAACGAAAGTTTATCAACCCTTTCAGGGCATTCGGGAGTGACTGTCACCTGGAACGGCCTATTTTGAAATTGCTCTACGCGAGATAGTGTACTTGACAACGTGATACGTGGTGCGTACTGGCTCGTTTGACGCACCACGAGAATTCATCGCTTGTACACTTTGTCGCGAAGACCCAGAATGGTTTGTACCAGATCTTGCCTCATCAAGCTTTAATGGGCAGAGATGGGACAAACCTTTTCTGGATGGGCATGATCAATCGCCTGTCGATATAATACTGGTAGCGATACGTTGCCCATGAGGACCTACATAATATTTGACATTGACGTGAACGCCGACATCAAATGACTCTGCTTCCTGTTGAAATACAGTTTCAGTGGTTGCTATGTAGGGTGTTTTCCCGATGACCCACACACCCGTCAACTCACGCGGATAACGTACAATTTTCCCTTCATCTACCCCTTCGGTATCTGGACCACACTGGCTCTTTGGTACTGTTCGAATTCGAGTAGCCGTGGGCAAAGTGACATTCGTTGGATAACGAACCTCTACGCAAACACCAAAGGCAAATTCCCCCCGTTTTTGGATGAACTGTGTATCGGCATCGGTCATGTATAAAGCGCGACCGATCGCCCATCGTCCAATCAGGTCATCGGGCAGATGATACACAATGCCAATTGCCTTACGTTCTGTTGAATCACTACCACAGGTGCGGTCCGGCATTCCTCGAATTCTGGTTGCCGTAAAGGGTATAGTTGCTTCGGAGTATCGCACAAGTACACAACTTCCTTTTTCAAGGGTCCCAAATCGTTGTCGAAGCACAGTTTGATTGGTCGATTGGTAGTTGACGCCGTTGATGATCCAGTTGCCAATCAGACCAGACGGCAGACTTTCAATTCGCCCGAAGGCCTTCCCTTTGCCTTCTACAGCAGATGTGGGTGTTGGTGATGGCTCGGTTGGCGTCGGTGGCGGCTCGGTTGGCGTTGGTGGTGGCTCAGTTGGCGTTGGCGGTGGTTCGGTCGGTGTCGGCGTTGGCTCAGTTGGCGTTGGCGGTGGTTCGGTCGGCGTTGGCAAGGGTGAATCAGGCGGTGGCTCGGTTGGTGTTGGCAAGGGTGAATCAAATGGTGATGATATCCGGTTTACCCCTTGGAGCGGTAATACAACCTCCTTGCGAGCGTACATACCTTGGTATGCATACAGAAAAATATAACAGGTTAGAACAGATGATAAAATAACCCGTATGACCACTTTTGGCGAAATGCTCATATTTTTTGCCTTTCCCTTTTTAGCGCTTGTCCCATTGCCTTTGTGCAAGATAGTGGCTTGACAGACAGCGTAAGAATCTTCCAGGGGAAGCGCTAAACGTAACGAATCTGTTTTTCTGGAAGCGCTCGAATCTTAGCTGAAAACCATCATACGTGGTTGGTGGAATAATGACTCATCATACGCGATTGATATCCCCCTTAAACTCGCGCCTGGTACGACAGGTCTTTGTTTGTTGTCGGTAGAATATATACGTTGACAAGAGGTGAAACAGAGGTTTACGAGGCGCAGTCTCACAAGTCCAAACGTATATTTTCAAACTTTCGACTCAATGTAATCTCTCTCCATACGTTCGGGTGATAAGGACATGTGGAACGAACGGATAATTAGTGATTCCAAGAAAGAAATTAGAAATAGGACGCGGATTTTCACGGATAAACGCGGATAAAATCCTGAAAATCCTAGAAATCTGTGTCCAAATACTTTCTTGGTTTTACTTTATTGCGCAGGTAAAGTCTAATGGTATACTTCGCAATCGAAGCGCAGGCTTGTCTTGAGTCTTCGAAGGAATGTATATCAGGATTATTCTTTGACAAGTACTGAATCACACAGCAATGGGCGAACACCAAAGGAACCCTAACGAATATGTATATTCACACTCGTTCAATCAACCACAAAGTTTTTGACATCTGGCGCAGCTTTGATCGCTTTACCAAAAACCCCGACATCGTACAACTCCCATCAGGCCGCATGATGCTCATCTACAGCGATACCGATTCACATTGGTCTCAGAAGAATCAAATTCTTACCCTCTTGGCCAGCGACGATGGTGGTCACACTTGGTTCAAGCATCGCGAGATCGATGAAGCCGACTTGACCCAAGGCGATGAACGATTGGTCACGCCTCGTTTGAGTTATCTTAGAGATGGCAGACTAGTGGTCATCTGCGACCACGACGACGATACCCACTTTCATGAAGACCAGCCTCCGGGCAACTGGTTATACTGGAGCGAAGACGAAGGTGATACTTGGACAGCTCAGCATGACAACGGTATTCTTGGTTTTGAACCAGACCGCATCATTGATCTGCCCGACGGCACGCTTGGAGTCGCAACCCACCTCATGCGTGGCGAGACCCAAGAATTTGCTGACGTGCTTTGGGTTTCGACGGATGGCGGCAAAAGCTGGTCTGAACGCAGCACGATTGCGCACAATGGATATCACCGCTTCTGCGAGGGCGCAATTGCGATTCTTGATGAAGGCAAGCGGCTGGTCTGCGTCATGCGCGAGAATCACTCAGGCGGCATTCCGTGCCTGGTGGCGTTTTCGGATGATTGTGGACACACATGGTCAGAGCCACAGATCATGCCCTTTGGATTGCACCGACCATATGTTAAGCAATTACCAGATGGACGCTGTATGGTGACAGGACGCCATATGAATGGCGGTCTGGGCTGCTATGCATGGGTGGGGGATCTAGACGCCGAGGCCGGTACTTGGCAGCTTGGTGGACCGCGGCGCAAATATAAGGCCCAATTGGCGGACGAAGCTCTCATCATTCACAACCAGATCGAGCACGAATGTCGCTACACCTTGCTGCCGCCGGAATCCAATTTTAGTGAGGTCATCTTTGAGGCAGAAGTAAAAATTTCCGCCGCAGCCAATGTGGAAGTGGCCTTTCTGTCTATTTCACGAGTTGGCCAAATCGTCACTCTCTCACCCCATGAAATTGCCGTCCGACGTGGAGGAGGACATATCCGCCAACAGGTTGATCTCACGCGCTACCGTACTGTTCGTCTGCATCATAGGCGAGGATGGTTCCGGGTGGAAGTAGATGGTGAGTTGCTGTTGAATCGCTGTGTCTTCCGTGAAGAAACGCCAGCCTCTGATTTTCGTGGTGGAGATCCACTGCGGCGGACCCAATTTGGTCAATTCAGCGATACGGGGCAAAGTTTCTGGCGTAAGGTCTCATACAAAGTGAACAATCCAGCATTGGACAACATCAGCTGGTCCTGGTCTGCCGCGGATGGGCAATGGTCAGATCAATATCAGCGCGACCGAATCATTCAGATTCATGGCAATCATCCCAGCCAGAAACCAAACCCGGACCACGGATACTCCTCATGGATTCTTCTGGAAGATGGTCGAATATTCTTTGTCGATTATACAAACTATGGTGATCGACCCAATAAGAGCCATCTGGTCGGCGTCTATATTGAACCAGAAGATATTACAACTTAGTGCTTGCCCGAAAAGTTCTGTGACGATGCATTCTCACCCGTGAAGATGGTTGAGCTCACAACCACTTTGCGGATAGATTTTTTATGGTATAGGTATTCATAAAAATCAGTCATATAGCGTTGCCAATTCCTGGCTGATAGCTGACAGCTGATGGCTGCGGCGAAGCCGCTTTCTTGGTCAGTTCATTTTGCAAGGTTTTCCGTGAGCAAATTAACTCTTGAACAAGTTGCAAAATTAGCGGGTGTGTCCCGTTCGACTGTTTCGCGCGTCGTGCGCAATCAGGCCAGCGTTCGCCCTGAAGTACGAGAACGCATCCAAAAAGTCATCCAAGAAACCGGCTACCAACCGCACCCTGCTGCTCAGATGCTTGCCGGGCAATCCACGAATATCATCGGGCTGGTCATCGGCGAACCTACTGAAGTCATTTTCGACAATGCCTTCTTTCCGCGCCTGATCCAAGGCGTGGCAGAAGGTGCCAATCAGCTCGATTTGACCCTTACGCTCTTTCTCTTTCATGATAAAAGTGAAGAAACCAAACTGACGCGGCGCATTCTGCAAAATCAGCTTTTGGACGGATTGATCGTCAGCGGAACTTACACAGATGATCCATTTATCAATCTGCTAGCTGAAAACAATCTTCCCTTCATTGTGGTTGGTCGCCACGAAAATCCGACCGTTCCTTTTATCGATGTGGACAACGTAAGGGGTGCAGAGACCGCCGTGACCCATCTGATTGAGCTAGGGTATAGACGAATTGGTACAATTACGGGCCACATGAAGAACCGCGCCGCACTTGATCGGTTGGTTGGTTACAAACAGGCGTTAGTCATGCACGGCTACGAGGTCGATGAATTCTTGATCGGGTATGGTGATTTCACCAAACAGAGCGGATTCAATGTGATGCTGCAACTGCTCGAACAGAAGGTAGACGCCGTCTTCGCTGCTTCGGACAGCATGGCAGTAGGAGCAATTGATGCATTAAAGGAGTCAGGCGTGCGAGTGCCTCAAGAGATTGCCATCGTAGGATACGATGACTCAGTCGAGGCGACCTCTGTCACGCCTGCCCTGACAACAATGCGACAGCCTGTACGCCAAAGTGGCATGATGGCAGTCGAAAAACTATTTGCAATCATTGACAAAAAGCAACAGCGTAAGGAAATCAGCGCAAATCATGATAAAGAGCTGAACCAGATCTATCTCCCCGCTGAGCTAATTGTCCGTGCATCTAGTGCACTGTCATCGAAATTTTGATAGTTAAACGTAGGTCCCGTCTCCAGCGGGACAAGTGGCAAGAGAGCAACCTCTTTCAAGTGAAGCTAGCGACCAAAACGATGACCAATGCCCCAATACCATACGGTCTTTCATCGGTATCACATCAGTATCTCTGCCGTACATCCAGCATAACAGGATAGATGGTAGACTACGGTTATTGATGAGAGCGCTCCCAAAGAGCGCATGAAATCTCCTAAAACCTCATTTCTCAGCCTTTCTGAGATCGCACCCGCCTATTAATTTGGATAAATTCGGCCACATTACCCGACTGAAAGTGGTCAGATTTATTTAGATTTATGGTAGTGCTCAGTATATGCATGGCTTCCCCTCATAACGCTCCGGTTATTAAGGCAACCGTAGTTTAGCCATTTTTTCGTGTGTACAGGAGTTGAGTATGACAAGAACATGCAATCTTTTGTGGCAAACGTGGTCCACCATGAGCCAATTATACAGAACGTTTCGTATTCCCATCTTCTGTGTGCTGCTGCTCGTGCTTGGATCCATGTTAATTGTCCAGCGGCTGCAAGCTCACGGTTCTTTCCGCGTGCCGTTGAGCCGGGAATATTATTGCTTTTTGGAGGGGCCAGATAATCCCCAATCTGATGCGTGCAAGGCGGCAGTTGCCGAAGCTGGAACACAACAATTTTACGACTGGAATGGCGTCAACCGCATGGATGCCAACGACCGCCACCGCGCGATCATCCCCGATGGGCAGCTCTGTAGCGGTGGCAAAGAAAGCCATCGCGGTCTAAACTTGGCCCGTGACGATTGGCCGACGCAAATCGTTGCACCCGAAGCCGATGGTACATTCGAGTTTGTCTATCATGCCACGGCCCCTCACTCCACTCGCTACTTTGAAATCTACATCACCAAAGACGGACATGACCACACGCAACCACTCAAATGGTCGGATTTGGAAGAGCAGCCCTTTTGCTACATCACGAGTGTTGAGCTGAATGGCGACCGTTATTTCATGGACTGTCCTGTGCCCCTAGAGAAGGAGGGCAAGCAGATTAGGCCAATCCAAAAAATAAAATATACGCGAGAAGGTGTTAAACTAGCTCTCCAAAAGGAGCAAAAATGACAATCTCGCCAGAAATGGTTGAAGTCTTGAAAGAGACGAAGGCCATGTTAAGTGGATACGAAAGAAGGCACTTCATGGCCCAAACGGTCAAAACGATATGCGAAGGGAGTCCGACGAAAGCAGAACGAGAGTTGGGCTGGAATCGGGCGACGATAGCCAAAGCCCTGGAAGAACTAGAAGGCGGCTTCTGTTATGTCGACCAAAGCCACCGACGTGGTCGCAAAAGCCGAAGACCATATCCCCACTTTACTGGCCGATATGGTTGAAATCGCCGATCAATTCAGCCAGACCGATCCCACCTTCGAACCCCCAATTGTACACTCGACTAACCGCCGCCGAAATGCGTACCCAGCTCATCGAGCAGAAAGGATACACAGATGAGGAATTGCCTGGCGAAGAGGCCATCCGCTTGAAGCTCAATGAGTTAGGCTATGGCTCAAACCGGGTCAAAAAAGTCAACCAGTGAAAAGATCCCAGAGACCGATGCGATCTTTGATAGAATTCATCAGATCAATCAAGAAGCGGATGCAGACGAGACGGTTCTGCGCCTCTTGGGATGCCAAAGCGACGATTTTACTTGACCGTTTCTCGAGAGAAGGGATAAGTCGAGTGGTTGTCAAAGCGCTCGATCATGACTTTCAAGATAAGAAGACCGAGAAAGTCACTCCTTTTGGCATTTACCTCCCTTCAACCAAGGAACTCTTTCTTTACTTGACTCAGTCGAAAGTGACGAGTGACTGTATTGTCGACTGCCTGATTGATTTTGGGAAAGCGTACGTGAACACTTTCCTCACGTCAAGACCCTCGTGATCAATCAGGACAATGGTCCCGAAAATCATACCCGTCGGACTCAGTTTATGTATCGTCTCACTCAGTTTGTTGAGCACTATCGTCTCTCTATTCAGCTCGCCTGCTACCCTCCTTATCACAGTAAATACAACCCCATCGAACGGGTTTGGGGCCATCTTGAAAAACACTGGAACGGTTCTCTTCTCGATTCTCTTGAGACTGTTCTCAATTTTGCCCGTTCTTTTCGCTTTAACCAACTACAACCCTTCGTTCACCTGAATTCCACTCTTTATGAGACCGGCGTCAAACTCACTCAGAAAGAGATGGACCGTTTGGAACAACGCTTCCAACGTTTACCTGGTTTAGAAAAATGGTTTGTCCTTATTCCCCCTCTCCATTCTCTCGTTCGCGTAGAACTTTACTTTCTGGTAAAAGAAAAGAGATGAGGTGAGAAATGTGACAAAAAGCGGTTAGCAGTTCATCCTAAAGGTAGAGAACCCAAAAAGGAGGAAGGAATGCTAACCGCGCCAGAAATAACTATAGCAGTACTGATGAATGTATTGCAAGTAACGCCGATGGGAACAAACGTAAATGTAATGCGTCTGATGTGGGCAATGCTGAATGGGTCGTTTCTGAAAAGTCGAGGAGCAATCCATAGCGCATTGAAAGAAAGCGGGTTTGAAGATGAGGAGCTCCGGCGAAGCTGGTGGAGCTTTCGATATGGATCATGGGATATCACAAGTCTGCTGGGGTCGTGGCAAGAAGAAGTGGAGTGGAAAGGGGAATGGGAGGCAAAAAAGTTAGAAGGGTACCGAGTGAAAAGCATAGATATCACAGGGTTCTGGCGACCGAAGCTGCAAGGGAAAGTGAACCGACTCTATAACTCAACGGCTCGTCGGGCATTGCCCGCGCTCATCTTTGGAGTGATGATAAGCTCGGGGGGAGATAGGCGGGAAGCGAGTGCCACTGCTCAAGGCAATCATGAGATGCACGGTTGGAACAAAGGAAAGTGAGTTTCGGAAAAAGCTGCTGACAGAGACGAAGAAATCACTGGAGTCAGACGAAGTGGCGGTGGTCGATGCCGGGTTTACAATCAGAGAAATGCTAGAAAGCGGCATAGACCGATTTGTCCTGCGGGAAGCCATTAACTGCACAGTGCGCCGCAATGAGTTCCCCAAACGCAAAGAAAAAGGCAGACCACCTGAATATGGTGATATTGTGCGTCCGCTCTCTCGCAGCTATAAGGGAAAGCGACTCGAGGCTACAACTCCGGACTCGTCTGGTCGCTTTCTCTATAGTGGTCGCCTGATTTGCTATCAAGCATGGCACAATCTCGTCCCCAGAACAACCAAGGTGGATACAGCCAACCGTACCTACTCGATTTACGTCATTCAGGATCCGGCCTACAACACACCTTTGGTTTTGGCGACCGTTATGACTTTGCAGCCTGAAACCATTTATCTTGTCTACCTGGAACGCTGGCCTGTTGAACATCCCCCCCTTGGCTTCCAAGCAGATGATTGGCTTACATCGTCAATTTGTTCATGCCGATGAGGCTTGTTTCCGCTTACCTGAACTGGGGCTGCTTGCTGGCAATCTTCTTTCCCATTTAGCCGCTTCTCTTCCTCCCATACCGACTGGCTACTGGGATCGAGAGCCTCAATCCACTCCCGGCAGGCTGCGCCGTGTTCTCTCGAGTGCTCTTTTCCAACTCCTGACCAACTCGACCCTGACTTTCGGAAAAAGGCCTCGGTTTCACACCATTTACCTAAAGGCGTTCTCGCTCATCGCCGCCTCAATGCCGCTGCTTAAACTAGCCGAGCACTATTTTTACATTTTATCCCGTTTTTTCAGGGTGGATTCTTTTTTCCGCCCCTTTCGGTTTGCCCTTTGTCACTCAAGCCTTTACCAGAAAGTAAAGTATAATTATTTTTTTGGTTTAGCCTTATCTACAGCATCTGGCAACGCAATGATAGCCCCGAAGCTTTCTATAGCTGTATGGATGTTGAGTTTGACTATAGCAACGTGACCGTGGACCCCACACCCGTACAACCGTCACCGACACCTGCGCCCACGCAAGATCCAGCAGAATCGACCTGTCAGGTGGACTATACGGTTGGCACAGACTGGGGGGCTGGCTTTAACGCGGAGGTGACGATCACCAACCAGGGGACGGCAACGCTGAATGGTTGGTCAGTCAGTTGGGACTTTCCCGGCCAGCAGACCGTAACCAGTGCCTGGAGCTCGACTTATCAACAGACGGGCCAGCATGTTGTGATCAAAAATGAAACTTGGAACCCAACAATTGCTCCCGGTGCGTCTCTGACCTTTGGTTTTGGTGCCACTTACAACGGGCGTAACGAAGATCCTACCTATTTTGAGTTGAATGGCGCGGCTTGTAATGGGCAAGCGCCAAGATCAACCCCCACGACCTCACCTTCAACACCGACATCGCCACCAAACACATCTGTACCAACGGCAACACCAACGATGACGACACCACCTGGTGTTCCCACTGCGACACCCACACCGTTTACCCCACCGGACCCAACTGGCCCCTTCAACTATGCGGAAGTACTCCAGAAGGCGATTCTCTTCTACGAGGCACAGCAAGCGGGTGATCTTCCTGACTGGAACCGTTTGACGTGGCGTGGTGACTCAAGCTTAGAAGATGGTGCAGATCGGGGTCTCGATTTGACTGGCGGCTGGTACGATGCGGGCGATCACGTCAAGTTCGGTTTTCCGATGGCCGCATCAACCACAATGCTTGCTTGGGGAGCGGTCGAATACCGTGACGCGTACGCCAGCGTTGGGCAACTTGATGAGCTCGAACAGAACCTGCGTTGGGTGAACGACTATTTCCTGAAAGCCTTTACAAATGATTCACCAGGCAACTACGAGTTCTATGGTCAAGTGGGCAACGGTAGCCAAGACCATTCATGGTGGGGATCGGCTGAGATTCTGCATCACAAAATGAGTCGACCTGCCTATAAAATTGATACCTCCTGTCCCGGCTCTGAGTTAGCGGGCGAAACCGCCGCCGCAATGGCCGCCTCGTCCATCATCTTCCGCCAGAGCAGCGATACTGCCTATGCCGATCTCTTGCTCTCCAAAGCCGAGAAGCTGTATGATTTTGCCGATCAGCACCGCGGAAAATACTCAGACTGCATCACCGATGCCACAGCGTTCTACAACTCGTGGAGTGGTTACAGTGATGAGATTGTTTGGGGCGCAATCTGGCTGCACAAGGCGAAAAAAGCCCAGAATGCGGGCTATGGCGACGGCTATCTGAACAAAGCCAAAGCTGAATACGCCAACCTCAATACAGAGCAAGGAAGCAACACCAAGTCTTATCGGTGGACCCAAGCCTGGGATGACAAGAGTTACGGATCCTATGTGCTGTTGGCCAAAGAAACTGGCGAACAAGAGTACAAATTCGATACCCAACGTTGGCTCGATTACTGGACAGTCGGCACGAATGGCCAACGGATATCATATACCCCGGGCGGTCTTGCTTGGCTCGATACATGGGGTGTATTACGGTATGCCGCAAACACGGCCTTTGTGGCTTTTGTCTACAGCGACTATTTGGCCGCATCGGGCGGTGATACAGCGCTTGTCAGCCGCTATCATGACTTCGCCGTCAATCAAATCAACTATGCTCTGGGCAACAACCCCAACAACCGTTCTTACGTCGTTGGCTTTGGCAACAATCCGCCAAAGAACCCACACCATCGCACGGCACACGGAACCTGGTTGGATAGCTTGCAGAACCCCACAGAGAGCCGCCACATTCTCTATGGCGCGTTGGTGGGCGGTCCAGATCGAAGCGATAACTACACAGACAATCGTGGCGATTACATCATGAACGAGGTCGCCACTGACTACAACGCCGGTTTCACCAGTGCCGTCGCGCGCATGGTGCAGGAATATGGTGGTACGCCGCTGAACGACTTCCCTCCAGCCGAAACGCCTGACACAGAAATTTTCGTCGAGGCTGCCGTGAATGCATCCGGCAGCAACTTTTTGGAGGTGAAAGCGCTCCTCAAAAATCAATCCGCATGGCCCGCCCGCGGGTTGGAAAACGCCAAACTGCGCTACTTCTTTACGCTTGACGGCGGCAGCGCCGCAGACGTAACCACGGGTGCCAATTACAACCAATGCAACAACGCACCTTCGGCTCCAATGCAATACGCCGACGACATCTACTATATCGAGATCGACTGCTCCGGCACGGTAATCTATCCGGGTGGGCAGCAAGACTATCGCAAGGAAGTGCAGTTTCGTATTGCCACCAGTGGCATATGGAACAATGGGAACGATTGGTCCTATGATGGTCTGAGTACGAGTCCGCAGAATCCAGCCTTTGCTCCCAAAATCGTCCTCTATGATGGCAATCAGATTGTCTGGGGCCAGGAGCCAGATGGCGTTGGTGTGACGCCCGTCCCAACCAGCACGCCCACTAACGTTCCACCAACCAATGTGCCACCGATGGCCACACCCACTCCGACGTCGCTGCCGCCAGGTGTTCCGACCACGACCCCAACCGCCACGCCAACAGTGTTGCCGCCAGATGTTCCCACGGCCACACCCACATCGCCGAATGCGCCAACTACGACGACACCCATTCCAACGCCAACCGCCACACCGCCGGGATACATTCCCGATTGCGGTATGCCACGCGTCCGTGCGCTATTGGAAAATGGGGGGTCAGTTACCTATCTCCCCAACCTCAGCAATGGCACAAACCAGTCGGATCAGCAAGATGTCAGCAGTAGTTCGAACATCGCATGTTCAGTTGACTACACCATTCAATCTCAATGGAATCAGGGCTTTGCCAGCGATATCGTCATCACCAATACCGGCAGCGAAGACATCCGCGGCTATCGTCTCGACTGGGAGTTTGTCAATGGCGAGCAGATCAATCACGGATGGAATGCTGTCTTTGACCAGGTGGGGAACAGCGTTGCAGTCTGCAACGTTGCCAACAACTGGAACGGCGTCATCGGAGCCAATGGAGGTCGCCAAGCCCAATTCGGCTTTGTTGGCAATCACAGCGGACGTGTCGATGTTCCCGTCAACGTTACTCTCAATGGGGTTGCCTGTACAGTGAATAACGTGCCGCCTCCGACTGACAATCCCACGCCCACGCCAACGGATAGACCGACCAGTATCCCAACTGCAACTGCAACAGAGACACTTGCTCCGACACATACCCCTACGGACGCGCCAACCGCTGTTCCGACACATACCCCAACTGCAACGAGCAGACCGACAGAAAGTCCGACGGCATCACCGGTTCCAAGCGGGACACCTGTTGCGGTAAACTGTCCTCCCTCACCATCCGGTGACTTGAACCGCGACCGTTTCATCGAGATGTGGTGCGAACTGCACGATACTGCGAATGGTTACTTTAGCCCAGAGGGCGTTCCATACCAC
>JAHBNG010000074.1 GCA_019217005.1 Chloroflexi bacterium TSY | reverse complement strand
AATATAGATGTTCAGATAATGTTTTTCCACGCAAACCAGTAGCTTGTCAGCCTTTCAGCCGGTCAGCCAGAGAGCTGACGAGCTGACCGGCTGAAAGGCCATCAACGACAGGAAAGGATTTTCCTGTAAGGCTATAGTACGAAAACACCAACTAAACAACGGACAATCAACTATGAATTATGCATTTATGAGCTTTTCAACACCTGACCTTAGCCTCGACGAAACGCTGAGTCTGGCCAAGGATCTTGGCTATAATGGCTTCGAACCACGCAGCGGTAGTGGACACGCACATGGTATTGAGCTAGAAGCAAGTACCAATGAACGCAATACGATCCGAGCGAAAGCAGAAGAAAACGGCGTCGCTCTTTGCTGTCTGGCGATTTCTTGTCGGTATGCTGATCCATCGACTGTTACGGCACAAGTTGATGAGACATTGCGATACATTGATTTGGCGGGAGACATCGGCGCACCTTGTTTGCGGGTATTTGGGGGCCAAATTCCAGATGGAATCTCGCGTGAGCAGGGGATCGAGGGGGTTGCTACAACCTTAAGGCAGGTCGCAGCTCAGGCAAGTGCACGTGATGTATTTGTCTGTATGGAGACACATGATGATTGGTGCAATCCAGACCATGTAGCAGCAGTGATGAAGCAAGTCGACCATCCAAATATCGCCGTAAATTGGGACATTTGGCATCCTATCCGCAAGCATGGTTGGACAATCAAAGATTCATTTCAGGCTGTGCGGCCTTGGATACGTCATGCCCACATTCATGATGGCACCTCTAATGCAACTACATTGGAGCTCCGCCCCATCGGAACAGGTGAGGTTGATCACGGCACAGTTATTCAATTGCTTCAAGCAGATGGATATGAAGGCTATCTCAGTGGTGAGTGGATTAAATGGGAGCCGTACGACGTTCATTTGCCACGTGAATTGGCGGCGCTGAAAGCGATTGAAGAATCCGTAGTTTGAGGCGATTCTAACTCATACCACAATATCTGGCACACTACATTGCTCTCAAAACTGGACAAGATTCGAATGGCAATCGAAATTAACTTACAAGACCAAATTGCATTGGTGACAGGTGCAACTGGGCAATTGGGGCGCGTGATGGTGCGCACATTGGCCCAAAGTGGTGCAGATATAGCAATCCACTACCGACAGAACAAACCCAAAGCAACGGAGCTTCTCGCTGAAGTGGAAGCAATGGGACGACGGGCAGCAATCGTAGCGGGTGATGTCGGAGACCGTGATGATGTCTTGGCCATGCGGGACGCTGTCACCAGCCAGCTTGGCATGCCTCACATCATCGTGACCAATGCGGTTTCACAGATTCACCCGTGGGACACTGTGCTGGAGGAAACATTGGAGGATTATGAGGACCAGTTTCGTTCCTGCGTCATGCAAAATGTGCTGATGGCCAAGGCATTTGTGCCTGCCATGATTGAACGAGGGTCGGGTCGCTACATTGGTATCAACACAGAATGTTCCATGCAGTTGAAAGAACGCCAGTCAGCTTATGGATCGGCCAAGCGCGCCATGGACGGCGTTTTGCGTGTGCTGGCCAAAGAGGTTGGTAAACATCAGATCACGGTCAATCAAGTGGCGCCAGGCTGGACAATCAGCGACAATGATCGAGCATCCGGCAATGAGCGAAACGAAGCCTACGAAAGCACTGTACCGCTGGCGCGTCGGGGTACCGATCAAGAGATTGCTAATGTCGTTGCCTTTCTGGCATCTGACTTGGCAAGCTTTATCACTGGTGCCTATATTCCCGTCTGCGGGGGGAATGTGATGCCGACGATTTAGAATCCATACAAGGAAAGACGATTCATGACAAAAAAGCCAAATATCCTCTTCCTGATGACGGATCAGATGCAGGGGCGTGTGTTAAACCCCGATAATCCCTGTCAAACACCCAATCTGGACCGGTTGGCGGCTCGGGGCATCCGTTTTACCCGAGCATATACCCCCAATGCAGTCTGTTCACCGGCCCGTGCCAGCTTGATGACGGGGCTGCTTCCCCACAACCATGGAGTTCTTTATGTCACGCATACCGTCGATGATGATCAAGCGTGTTTGCGGACAGAGTATCCCCATTGGGCGCAACGTTTGGTCGATGCCGGGTACCAAACTGGCTATTTTGGCAAATGGCACATCGAGCGTTCGGGACAATTGGCTGATTTTGGATGGCAAGAAAGTAACGAGTTGAGTGGCCGCTTCGATCTATCCAATGCCCATTGGTCGCTGGAAAAAATCTTAGACTCACCTCCCGGTTATCGCCCCACGCGCTTTTATGGTGTTTTCGATGTGCCTCCTGAGGAGCGGGGCATGGGGAAGAAGACAAGTCGGGCGCTCGAATTCCTGGACCAGGTCGTCGGAGGTGATGCTCCCTGGTGCTGTTTTGTCAGCGTGACTGAGCCACATGATCCCTTTTTCTGCAGCGAAGAAGCCTTTGCTCAATACGATGTCGACAGCATTGAGCTACAACCCAATGTTCGTCACGATCTAACAGATCGACCCAGTCTTTACAGCAAAGCAGCACGCGTCTGGCAGGATTGGACAGACCAAGAACACAAGGAAGCTGCTGTCTGTTACTATGCGTCGATCACCGAGATCGATCAGCAATTTGGCCGACTCCTTGACCGGATTGAGGAGGCAGGGGAATTGGAGAATACCATTGTCGTATTCACGTCGGATCACGGTGAGTTTTTGGGCGCACATGGTCTCTACTGCAAAAATATCAGTGCCGCGGAAGAGGCCTATAACATTCCCCTTGTGATGGCTGGTCCAGGCATTGCATCGGGTCAGGAGAGCGAAGCGATCGTGGGCCTACACGATCTCTGCCCAACATTGTTAGAGCTGACGAACTGCCCAGCAATTGAGTCACCCGATTCAAAATCATTTATGCCCGTATTGGTCACGCCCGATAAGATAGACGATTATCAAATTGGCTATGCGGAATATTTTGGCGGACGTATGATCTTAACGCAACGTATCATTTGGGACGGTCTGTGGAAATATGTCTTTAATGGGTTTGACTTAGATGAACTCTACCATCTAGGCGATGATCCATATGAATTGCATAATATCGCTGAAGATTCATTTTTTGAAGCACGGACAAAAGTGATGCTGCAACATATGTGGAAGAAAATCCGCGACACGGGCGATCACAGCCTCCACAATTCCCACTACCCGGTTCTACGCGTTGCGCCATTTGGGCCGCTTATTGGAGATCCAGATTGAACTCACAATACTCTTTTGACCACATTTGGAGGCAGCTATGAAATTTCTCTTCCTGATGGATCCCCCCCATACAGTCAATATCAAGAAGGATACCACGTTTGCCTTTATGGAAGGTGCTCAGAAGCGTGGGCACAATGCGTTTTACGTTCCCAAAGGTGGCATCGTGCTCAATCAAGGAACGGTTCAATTTCATGCAACGGCAGTTACGGCTCAACGCGTGCCCGAAGAGCCATTAATTCTCGGAATGGAAACTGTCTTGTCCGCAGAAGAGGCTGATGCCGTATTTATTCGTCCCGACCCGCCATTTGATCCTGAATACCTGATGAATACATGGCTGTTGGATCATGCACGAGACCAGATCGTCGTGATCAACGACCCGAATGGTGTGCGAACGGTCAATGAAAAGGTCTGGGCGACTCAGTTTACCGAGATCATTCCGCGCACAGTGGTGACACGTCACAAAAGCGACTATTTGGCTTTTCTCAAGCAGGAAGGGGAAGTCATTATCAAACCGACGGATGGACATGGAGGGACAGCTGTTTTTCGGGTCCGGCAAGGCGATTCGAATGCAAACGTCACTTTTGAAGTTTTGAGCCAAAACGGGCAAGTGGAAGTTATCATTCAGGAATATCTGCCTGATGCAACCGTTGGTGACAAGCGCATTTTGCTGTTGAACGGCGAGCTTCTTGGCGCGGTCCTACGCGTCCACAGTGCAGACGATCACCGCAACAACTTCTTCGCCGGCGGACATCCCGAAGCGACGACCGTTACAGAGAAGGAACGGACGATCATCGAGACGTTAAAACCCCACCTGCAGCGATTGAGGCTTTATTTTGTGGGCATCGATGTGATCGGCGAACGGCTGGTGGAGGTCAACGTGACCTCACCAACAGGTATTCAAGAAGCCAGTCACTTTGCGAACAAACGGCTAGACGACAAGGTGATTGCATTTGTTGAGAACTTAGTGATGGCAAAGAAAGGCGGCATCCCAAATTGTGTATAAATTCGCTTTTCTCTGAAAGACCAAGTCATACTATCTTTGCAGTTTTTAGTTTTACACAATTTGCGATATACCACCCAAAGAAAGAATGGAACAACGTTGCGGCTCAAACCCGCTTGTGATTGTTCCTTCGCTCTGTCTGAACCGGCTGTGGTGTCAGACGACTTTTCTTGACGCTTGTTATGCGTCGTAGCTTATACAATAGATCTGTCGTTTCTACCTTCCGCTCAATTGCATCATCAGCAAGCCCGGCGATTACATAGGCTGCATAGAGCGACATAAACGTCAATCCGCTAAAAAAAAGTAAGGTCAGAATCAAATACATAAATTGTCAATCCTTCCGGCAAATCAGGGTTTAGCCTCTATCCCGGCTCTCTGTTTGAAACTGGTGGATAGCGTCATCTTATATACCGCAGTAGCTTATAAAAAAGCTTTCAGCTAATCAGCCGTCAGCTAGGTCGAAGCGACCACTTCGTGGACAGCCAGAATCTGGCCATGTTTCGTGGCTGATTTTTATACTTTCCTATACTCAGTAGATCCAAATTTCAGGTTTTGAGAGAGAATTCTGGCGAAACAGTTGACATAAATACAAATTTGCCGGTCGATATCTAGTTTTTGCGTTAGATTTGGGCGATTTTCAGATATGAAATAGGTTGTTTTCTGTAACCGAAATCTGAATAAATGACTCCAAAATCCCTGCAATCTCGACTGAAAATCGCCAAAATCGCCAAATTTGGATCTACTGAGACTAAAATAAATTCGACTGTTCTTCGACTGAAATCGGTCAAATTTATTTTGAAGTTATGGCAGTGCTCAGTTTCAGTAGACCGATTTATGGGGGTGTGGGCCATGAAATGTGTAAACTGAGCAGGCTCTCTGACTTAGACCTCTCCATTTACACACTTGGGACACACTGCCGATTATGGAGGAACCATGCCAACATTTGATGCGTCATGTTTGGACTATCGTCTGACCGATACCGAACGACAGGAGTTTGAAGAGCGGGGCTATTTTTCAATTGAAGATGCACTATCGCCGAACCAGGTTGAACGGCTGACAGCATTGGTGGATCGAACGTTTGACCGCAAAGTGGAAGAGGGTCATCCTGCCAATGAAAGGCTCTTCTATCCTAACTTTATTCCGGATTCACCGCTCTTTCTAGATCTCGTCGACTATGAGAAGATTCTGCCCAAAGTGTGGGACATTCTTGGTTGGAATATCTACCTGTACCACGCTCATCTCATTGTGACACCACCCAGCGGCGAATCACCCAACGACGAGACCTTTGGCTGGCACCAGGATAGTGGTCGTGTCAATATCGAATTAGAGAGTCATCCGCGTCCCCGCTTATCACTCAAAGTGGCTTATTTCTTGTCGGACACGAGTGAAATCAATCGTGGCAACTTCTGGGTGATTCCAGGCAGTCACCTGTGGGATTCAATTGAGCGTCCGGCAGACGGTATTGGCCAACCCATGGATGCCGTTCCCGTGCTGGCGAAACCGGGCACGGCTGTCTTTTTTGATCGCCGCATCTGGCACGCAGGCACGCCCAATTGGTCCGATATTGCGCGCAAAGTGCTTTTCTATGGGTATGGATTTCGTTGGCTGCGGACCAAGGATGACATGACGGTGGCCCATCTCTGGGATGAATGTGACCCCATTCGGCGTCAGTTGTTGGGGTGGGGCGTCAACGCCAATGGTTTCTTTTCGCCAACGGACGAGGATGTACCACTACGAGGGTGGTTGGAGGAGCATAATTTGGCGTAAAACCACTATTGGATTTCAGATGTTTGAGGAATTGTTTGGTTTTCATTTGGTTTGTTGGTTAGATGGTTGGTTAACCAACCATCTAACCAACAAACTATCCAACATCCACTCCACAGAACCTAGATTTCTAACTCATCCAAAGAAATCAAACCTCGTTTGAGTGCATAGACCACAGCCTGTGTGCGGTGTGCGAGTTGAAGCTTGGAGAGTATATTGCCAATGTGGGTCTTGACTGTCTCTTCGCCGATGACGAGTGCATCGGCGATTTCCCGATTGGTGGAACCACAAGCTAACTGCTGCAGCACTTCCATTTCACGTGCCGTTAGGCTATCGATTGCGTCCCCTGTATGGGCTAATTCTTCTAACACAGTTCCGGCTATATTTGGATCAAGCACAGACTGACCACGTGCGGCACCGCGCACGGCAGAAAGCAATACGCTCGGCTCTGCATCTTTTCGTACGTAGCCGATTGCGCCCTCGCGCAGCGCGGCAACCACACGGGCATCATCGGTATATGCTGTTAAGACAACAATCTTGGTGTGAGGGGAACGGCTATGGATGTAGCTGGTTGTCTCAATGCCATCAATGCCACCAGGCATGAGCAAGTCAACCACGGCTACATCCGGTACCCATCTGCCAATCTTGGCTAGTGCTTCTTCCCCATTTGCAGCTTCACCGATAATACGAATGTCGGAAAACGATTCTAGAAAGCTACGTAACCCGCGCCGGACAACATGATGATCATCGACGAGCATTACTTGGATAATGTTTTGCGTTTGTTCAACCGTTTTTGTTGTCATGAGTTTCGTAATTATCCACCCTCGTGGAAAGGCACCTCGACCACGATTGACGTTCCTTGTCCTGGCTCACTCTCAATTACGAACCGCGCCTGAATGGCTGCGGCCCGCTCTCGCAAATTGGCCAACCCCATGCCAGTCGTTGTCGTTGCACCATCGAATCCCTGTCCATCGTCTCGGATCTCCATCCGCAATAGATTGTATTCCAGATCGGGCTCCAAGCGAAAGATCACTTCACTGGCCCGGGCATGGCGCGCAATGTTGGTAAAAGACTCTTGGGCAATGCGAAAAATTGTTAGGGATGTTTCTGCCGGTATCTGGGCATCCGTTGGCACAGAACCAAAAAATGATGTGACCTGCGCGCCGGTGCGATAGTCTAGCGCCTCACACTGTTCGCGTAGCGCATCAATTAACCCCACTGATTCGAGCGGATTCGGTTGTAATTGCATGAGCAAAGCGTTCATTTCCACCATCGCGGCTTGGGCACTCTGTTGTACATCAGCCAATGCCGCCTTTGCTCCAGCCGGGTCGGTTTCCCACCGTGCATCGACGGCGGCGGCACTGACGCTGATATTAAAGATCTGTTGCTTGATCGAATCATGAAGGTCTCGTGCTAGACGCTGCCGCTCTTTTTCAGCACCCATTTCGACGGCTTCGTTGACGATCCTCTCTTGGTCGGGGCCTGGAAGACGTTCACCTAAGAACGTCCAGACCATGTTTCGAAAGCTGATTAACGGTCCCTTCTGCATTGCGACAAATCTGCCTGAATCCTGGGATACTTTTTGTTTCGCTCCTGCCTCTTGCAATTGTTGAATCAGGGAATCAAGATCAGTATGATTTGCCAGAATGCGAAAGGTGACTGTTTCTTCACCCATTAGCAACGCCATGAGCAGATGCTCTGTGCCGACGTCTTGATGACTCCATTTATCCGCCCATTGAGCAGCCGCTCGGATAAGCTCTCGTGTAACTGGCGCAACAGTTGGTTGACCAAATTGCACCCGCTGCCCCTCCCCAAGCTCCCGTTCAATCTCCTGCTGCAGGATGACAAGAGAGACATCCTGCTCTCGCAAGACGATAGAGGCCTGACACAATGGATCTTTCAACACGCTCATCAAGAGATGTTCTGGCATGACGGTATCATGTTTCAATCGAATCGCTTCTTCCTCAGTCCGATTCAACACAATCCGAGCGCGCTGGGTCAGCCTTGTCCGCGTCGGTTTTGGAATTTGCTGTTCATAGGTTTGCCGACGCTGAATTTGATCCAAGATGCTTTGTTGAAGGAGTTGAAGGTCGACAAATTGACTGAGTACACGAACACCTGCTCCTTGACCTTCTTCAATCAGACCAACCAGAAGATGCTCTGTGCCAATGTAGTCATGCACCATTCTATCTGCTTCGCTCACCGCCAACTCAATCACCCGTTTGACCCGGGGAGCAAGCGTTGGTCTGCCGAATGGCTTCGATGATCCCAAGCCAATCTCCTCCTCCAATCTGGCTTGTATCTGAGCTAGATCAACGTCGAAGCCGATCAAAACCTCATGCGCCAGCCCTTGTGGGGCTTGCATGATGCCCATCAATAAGTGCTCAGTGCCGATATAGTTGTGGTTCAACCGTTTGGCCTCAGATTGGGCCTGCATTAATACCATCCGGGCACCTTTGGTAAAACGTCTGAGTGTATTCTTCTTGGACATAAAAACTCCGGTCGTGAGATGGATCGATGCTACAGGTCTGACGAAAACTTGGACGACCGCCTCATCATACTCCATTTCAGGGCTAAACGCATCCCTCATTTGGGGGACTGAGTGAGTATCCTGGACGGACTGAGGCTTAACCAACATATTGGAGATTATCAGGATTCAGAGAATGGGATACGGATGAACACAGGTTTTTACGGATTTACTCAGAGAGAATCCGTGTTGGCGAAACGCCCACTTCGTGAACATCCTGAAAATCCGTGTCCTATTTTTCAATCCCTATAATGTCTATCTTAGAAACGAAGTTATAAGCCACACAGATTGGCATGAGCAACACTAGATCGATTACAATACGGGGTGGTTCATTTTAGCTGGATAGATAGGTTTACACTTTTAGAAACAGAAAGAACGTTTATATTCTCTGATTTCGCCGGTTCTCAGAGAGAAAACGGTCTCATATAGATTTTTGTCTATATATCAAAAGTGTAAACCTAATTTTGAACCACCCCTACAATACTGTAAGAAACAGGTGTTTACCACTAAGTGTGTAAATGGAGCGGGTACTCTGGCTGAGCGGTCTTCATTACATATTTTGGGGCACACTATCTACGAAACCTACTCACCTCAAAGACCACAGGGACACAGTATGAAGATCAAATTCTATGCCCATGCTTGCTTTCGGCTAGAAGGAAAGAGCCCGCAGGGAAATGCATTGTCCGTTGTGACCGATCCCTATACCCCTGGCTCTGATGCATCAGGCTTTGACCCCATCGACGAGGCGGCTGACATCGTGCTAATGAGTTCAGATACCGACCGCTTCCATAGTGATCCGAGTCACGTAACGGGCATTCCTACTGTGGTCAATACACTAGATCTACCCGAAGGTGGTCAAACGATTCAAGGATTACATGTCAATTCATACCCTGTTTCAGAAAGTCTGACGTTCGATTACGGTGACCGTGATCCAGACGACAATGCGATGTATACCTTTACCCTCGATGGTATCCGCGTTCTTCATATTGGCGACATCGGCAATCCTCTCTCCGATGAACATCTAAATGCCTTACGCGGTAGCGTTGATGTGATGTTTGCTCTGACAGGTGGCCACGCGACCATTGCACTGGATGACCTCGACACAGCCATCGACGTAATCCAGCCGCGCGCCATCATTCCCATGCACTATTACAGCGACCGCGGTGTACTACAAATCCAACCAGTGAGTGACTTTACAGATCGGTATCCAGCCGAGCAAGTGACGTATGTGGGCAACACGGAATTGGTTCTCGACCTCGATTCCCTGCCAAATACACGCCACATTTATGTCCTGGAACAGTCGCGGTAAAGTAACATGGCCACTCAACCCAACATCATTTTCATCATGGCAGATCAGTTGCGCCCCGATTTTTTGGGCTGTTATGGTGCTATAGGATTGTGGTTCAAGCGAATTACACAGAAAGTATAATCGCTTGCGATATATAAAGTGAAACCAAGAAAGATAATGAGAAATAGGACGCGGATTTTCACGGATAAACACGGATAAAATCCTGAAAATTCTAGAAATCTGTGTCCAAATACTCTTTTGGTTTTACTAAATTTTCCGGAGGGAAAAAAATTGAAAAAGAAAATCAAATTGAATGCAAAGACAATGTTGGCCGCAATTGCAATTGCGCTCTTGCTTACGGCTAGTTTGGGCGGTGCATATGGCTTGGTCATGGCCCAGGAGGAGGGAACAGCAACGGTTCTGCGCGGTGCATATCTGCGCTCCGGTCCGGGCATTACGTTCCGCATCGCGGGTGGTGCTTCGGCTGGACAAGAGATCGAATTGGTTGCCCAAAATGCGGATGGTTCATGGTATCAGTTGGCTAATGGGAACTGGATTGCCGCATTTTTGGTGGGTGATGCGCCGGAAGACCTGGCCGTTGTATCGGATGCCTATGCAAATCGAAACGCCAATCTACGGGGTGGCCCAGGGACAAATCATGAGATTGTCGGTGTAGTCGCCCAAGGAGACATACTCCAGATTGTCGGCGTAAACGAGGCTGGGACCTGGTATGAATTAGCAGAGGGTGAATGGATCGCTGCCTTCCTGGTGGAAAATGCACCTGATCTCACTTCGCCTCCGGAGCCAACCGCCACGAACACGCCAGAACCAACAGCAACGCCGGAACCAACTGAAGCTCCAGCCGCACCTGAACCGCAGGTGACGGTCCCATGTAACTTTACCAAAATTGTGGATGCAGAGCGTGGCTACTCTTTGGCTCTCCCCTCTAGTTGGGCAGAGTTGGACCTACGTGGCGCGCAAGTAACGAACCTTGCGAATCTCGTCGGCCAAGGTGAAGCACTGGCAGAATTGCAAGCATTCTTGGAAACCGATGCGGGGCAAGGTGTTGGAACCGTTGCAATCACCGACATCGGAGCAGCGATGTTTGGAGGCTTGCCGACAGGGCTCAACGTTTCTGTTGTCGATGCACCAGGGGCAACGGCTGAATCAGTACGGAATTTTATGGAATCGGTTCTAGAAGCAAACGCTGCTCAATTGGGAGATGTCTCGGTTGGCGACATTGAGGTCGGAACAACAAACAATTTGCCCAGCGTCAATAGTACAGCAGTTGCCAATTTGGCCAATGTGGGCGTGAACGCCAGTGTCTTTGCCAAGGTTGTCAGTCTTGTTGCCAACGATAAGCTCTACACGCTCACACTCGTCACGCCAGAGAATAATATGGCACGCTATGAGGAAGTGTTTGAACAAATCATTGGGACGTTCGGACCTGAATAGAGGCTCTCTATAACTGAAAACGTCGAAACTCATGGGGTCGGAAAGGGTGCAAGTTTGGGGCACGTTTCTCGCAGTTGAACGGAGCGAACAAATGATGCACCCTGTCCGCTGCGATCACGCATGCTAATACCATATTGAGCCATCAATGGACAGGTAGTATTGTCTGGAAAGGCGATATTCATAGAACCAACACCAGCCGCGGTGTAGCGCGCGGAGGATACACCATTGGGACTGCTATAGACTGCTATTATTGTTCCGGAAAGTGGTGCACAGCCGCCCGTCGCTCGCCAGGAAACAGTGGTGCTGCTCGTTCCAGGTATCGCGGAAAAAGCAGCAATTATTACGCCACTGCATACTGGTCGAGGCACATATAAGTTTTGGCCACTGCGAATAAGCGTATCCGGTAAACAGTTCACTTCCCTCAGACGCGCCACGCTAGTGCCCGTAGCCCCTGCGATGCCCGATAACGTATCGCCACTTACGACCGTATATCTAATCCATCCGGCTGGCTGCAATGGTTGACAGGGGGGAGGTGTGGGTGCTGGAGGGAAGGTGAACTCGCATTCTACGTTCTCGGGCAAATCCTGAACCCAACCAGCAAGGCCTCTACGAAGTATATCCACCGAAATCCACTCGCCATCTTGACTACGGCCAATGGGCCGCAGATGGGTACCCTGAGTCAGGGTTGCAATGTCAGGAAATTGCAGACCGGGACCTTGGTGTAACTGTATTCCTTGATGGGCCATCACATCACAGCGAGGTTCGGGAACTACACAGTCTGACTGTTTGCTCAGAGAGAGATTGAAGCGGCCAAAGGTCTCGTTCCGATGAGAACGGGCGACAATCGTGTAGTCACAGCTGGTTTCAGCGATGCTCACCTTACAAAGCTGACTGTTTAGATTATCCATCGCCACATCATTATTAAAAGATAGAAGTAAATCGTCTGGTCCTCGCAGATTCAATGAGGGATTGAGTGTAGGATCCAACGCATTCATGTTAAGAGCAATGCTGTCACCCGTTTCAGCACAAAAGTTAATGAGACATTCTTGTCCTGGTGCCACATTTTGCGTGCTGATGGTCTCTCCAAACTCTATTGTGCCATTACAATTGTCGACTGTTTGATTCGTATTTTTGATCTGCTGCAATCCTTCTGTAGCTAACCATTGGAAGACAATAGAATCGAAAAATGGTGATGCTATAGGTGGACCAGAGAATACTGGAGCTCCATTGACAAACTCAACCTGAACCTGTTGACCAACTGGTAGAGCCTGGGCCACACCATCAATGATAACAGTCACTTCTCCATCTAGGTTAACAATTGTCATCAAACTATGGCTGTCAAATGTGATAAAGGTTGTGCTCGCCATTGCAATGGTCACGCTATTTAGCGTAATTTCACCGCTTTCTCCTGTTTCCGTATGTAGGATCATCCCTGGTGGCGTCAACTGACAGAGTTCGGTTGTGTCATCGATCTGCATGATGAAACTGTGCTGCTCTGGATCTACTGTTTCAAGCTGGGCATTACCAAACAGCATCGCCTTGATCGAGTTGCTTTCACCTTCGATCTGAAGATTCATGAACACGACACCCTTGGCATTTGTATCAACTTCCTCAAGTACGGTCAGCGGTCGTCGATCTCGCAGCGCGTGAAACCGGAACTGAACTGGCACAACTTTTGCCTCAATACTGCCGTAGCAAGCCCAGTTGCTGTTCATATCATCACAGTCGGTAATCGCTGCTCTGAGCTCGTCTCTTAGAGTTAGACATTGTTCTTCGGGGGTTTGAGCATGGACATCTAATTCGATCTTTGGGTGGATCAACGTTGCCAGGATAAGTATAATGCCAATGGATTTACACAGTGCTGAGTTCATAAGATTTTCCTCACTTTGTTATCCTCGCTTGATATTGATGGTCTGGTGCTCTGGCTAATCTGAGTGCTGGATCGCCAAAGAGCACATAGGTTTCGACCAGCTCGCGTCTATGCTGGTTTCCAGCAAAGATAGCTAACTTGGCAGCTGTAGTGGCTGCGCCAATTGTCTGAGAGCTGTCGGCAAACATTGCTCTATAAAACTCGTGTAGCAGCACCGCATGATCGTCTGGGTAGCCAAGCCCCGACGGTGCCCAGACCGCAATTGCGCCACCAGCTTTGCGGCGTTGCAGCACTTCGGCCAAGGATGGACTCTCTTTGGCTCCAGCAAAAAAGCCATTTAGGCAGTTACCTACAACGACAACCGGTAGTCTTTCTCCATTGTTAAGTGCATCAACGTTGCTCGTGCCAAAAACAAATCCAATTTGGCTGCGTCCCCAACTAGCAAAGTTCCCATGACCTATGTAGGTCACCAGAACACTTCCCTGATTGATCCGATCGACAATATCAGTTGTTGCGCTGACGCCCGCTGTGCTAGACTGATAGTCGTTTGCGTAGACACGACTGACCACGTAGTCGCTGGGCAGGTGAGCAGCCAGGTCTTCGGCAATACGTTCAAATTTTGTTCCAATATCGGCTACGTGGAGCACATTTCTTTCCCAACCGTCGCTCGCCGGGTTCTGCTCGTATTGAATAATCTTTTCTACCATTACCTGAGCCTCCGCCTGGTTCTGAGCGACTAAGCGTCCAATAAACATGTCGGGAAGCTGGTCGTCTCCGTTGACAGCAACAAACCAGTTGTCCGAAGAGACTTCGCCAAAGAGACTGCTATCCATGTTATAGGAGGGGACGTAGTTTACGGCACCAGTCTTGAAATTGTCTTTGTAGTCTTGGTTAGCATCGCCGAAGAGCAGAACATAAGTCGGTGCTGGCGTCTGCCAATTTTCATATGTGTACTGTAAGAACCTACGGATGGCTCTAGGGCTGAACAATCCATGAGTAAACTCATCATAAAGGTCGTCGACGATGATTGTTGCGACGCGCAGACCCGATGCCTGGCGATGCTCGGCTAGAACAAGGGCGCTACGATAGAACTCTTGACTGGTGATAATAATGTAATCAGCCCCATGCGTAGCGGCTCTCCACCGTGACGGTTGGTCCAACAACAGCGCGGCTGGCGATTTGGCTCGAGAAAGCGTTGTCACATAGTATCGCCGACCAGGCTGAGTGCTGACCTCAAAGCGAACGGCATAACGACCGCCCTGATCAACAACCGCGGGATTGGTAATCCGTGTTGGCCTCCTCACGTCTGTGATGTCCAGGAGCATAACGTTTTGATCAGATAACCCGGCGATCTCAAACTGACCGATACCTGCGATCTCTGAACGAAACCAGAGCTGACTGTCTTCGGCTGTATAAGTATCCCAATAGTCGAGTTCGACCCAGTTGACCAGGATTTGATCCACGGCAGCACCTGTATCCACGGTTTCGACTCGTAGCACATTTTCGCCATTCCGTAAGAACTGAGGCAACACATTGACAACATGGGTAAATGGTTTCTGTCCCCACCATGCCAGATCGTCAATTTCGTGCTCGTTCAGATAGATGCGAGAATGATGTTTTAGCCCCGTGTAGCCGTGCAATTCAACTCGCACGGTTTGCTTCCCCCTCTGTTGCAATATTGTCTACTCTGATTGAAAATGTTCGAGACGAATCCATACCCTCGGTGTCGGGGCTAAGACGCTGTCCCCAAAACCAACGGTCCTGGTTGCGCCCAGGCATATTTTGCCAATAGACAGTATCTTCTTCGATATGCTCCGTCGCCAAAAAGCGATGGACAAAAGCACCATTCCCTGCGATCAGTCCACTCTGGACTGCCATCCGCCTCCCGATAGAGCCATCTGCCACCAGCCAATATACATTGCGAGTTGTATAGTCATTATCTATCGCAGCGCCATAAAAGTAGATACTATCGTCTGGATCAAAGACGCCATTGTACTCGCCGTCCACATAGATAGGAATTTCGACACCCTGATTGTACAGCTTGAAGGTGTGTAGATTATGTATGCCGGGGTCGAAACCGGCATTCAGCAAGTTTAGATAGGTGAGACGATAGAGGCCCTCCTCAATCACATAGATTTTCAGCGCTGGCAATGAACCTGTCTGGTTCGCCTCTATGGGTGGTATGCCAAATTGTGTGGTTATTCGATTTCTTTCTGACTGAGATCGGCAATTTACGCAATTTGTGCTATACCCCCCCTCTATGTTGGTAGAGCGGGCAATCGTGTTCGTTGTCGGATAGACTTTGGGCTGTGGTAGCCACCGATAGTTTTGCAAAAGCTCACTAAACAACGTTTCATACGGTCTACTATGCCATCTGACGTTTGTCACGGCGTCGGCTGGTGGCCGATTCCACGTTAGCTGTACACGAATATGGTGATAGATACGCAACTCATTCCTTTGAGGATTATGCTGTACCGGATAGAACTGGATTTGCGCGACAGCCTGGTCGCGTAGGTAGCCTACTTCGCCGATTTCGGCTACGGCATGCGGATAGACGGAATCTTTTGCGTCGCGCTGAGCGTCCAGCATAAATCGCTCTTGGAAGGTTGCTTGAGCAAAACCGTCTGGCTCATCGGACTGCGATCTTAGCTGAGGAGCCGGCAAAAGCCTGTGTCCGATAAGCGTTTGGTAGTCGGTCTCCACAATCTGTAGGGAGAGCCCCTCTGGTATAGGTACACCAAGCAACGTTCCCTCTGTGGGAACTTGAGGCAGTCCGGGCAAATTAGTCTGTGCCATCGTGCCAATCTGTACGCGAGAAAAGAGTTCGCCTGCTTTGTGAATCTGTTCGACCTTGAAATCATTCACTTGCAGTTCGAGCAATATTCCCCGTTGATTGGCATCAAGTATCGTAATTTGGCTGTCGGTCTGCGCAACTGCCTTGGCTGGTGTCCACCAGCCAGGGATCATACTGCCGTTCAGTACAAATCCTACCGTTATGATGAATGTTGTGAGCCGCAAACTTTTCAAATGGTGAATCATTAGACTAGTACCTCATCAACGCAAGTTTACCGGGTGGACTTGGGATCAGATACAATTTGGGTGCGGACTGGTCCATGCCTTGTGGAAATACCATTGTAATCCACATCCGCAAGCACGTAATAGTAGGGACCGTCAGCCGGCGGGACATCCACATATTGATAGCTGGCACCTATGCCCATGCCCTGCGCGCCAATTAATCGGTCGTTAATCTTTTCGTATGGTCCATTGGGGCTTCGTGATCGATAGAGATTGAATCCTGCATTATCCACCTCTACCGCAGTCTGCCAGCGTATAATCACCGAACCATCAGGCTTTCGTAGTGCATCAATACGAGCAAGCGAAATTACAGAAGGAACTCTGTACGTTTGCGATGGCTCATCTGTATCACGATTTCCATCTCGATTGATGTCAACCCAGACAACAATTGTGTCAGTGTCCTCTACTGGCTGATCTTGTCTCGTTTGTGCGGGTGTAAAGGCAACATTAAATGTATTTGAGCGACCCTGGCCTGCGGTATCTAACCGCATGCGATTGGCCAGGGCTGAACGGCTCGTATATGTGAAGACGGCTGTACCATCCTCGCTGGTGATGGATAGACCCGTTACTGGTGGACGATTCGTGGCTGTGACAACCATGCGCACCTCCACGCCTTGGACTAATTCACCCTCATCAGATCGCACCAGGGCCGTTATTGTTCGCTCGGCCTCGCTAAAGGTGCCGTCACCCACCCCACTCACTGTCACGGTAATTGGACGCCAGACGGCCGTAATCGGCAACGATGTGCGGACTTGCCCTGGTCTTGCGTTGTTCAGAGAAACGATGTTGGCCGTAATCGTATCGGTCGATAGAATATTCCTGATGCCCGTATACTCAAAGCTGGCAACGCCATTTTGCTGAGTGATGGCAGTACCGCTACTCGGATTTGCGCCAGTCACGTCAAAAGAAACAGTCACGTCAGAGACCTCCATGTTTTGGTGGTCGACAACGAGTGCATTGACAGTCTGTCGCAAGCCAACCGGTTTCACATTGTCTTCCAGAGACAACGAAACGGTATAGACTGGCGTTACAATGACGGATGCGGTGGCACTATCCGTCACGCGCAATCTTTCGCCCGTCACGGGAAGAACGTCTGTCGTCGCGGTGACGCTCATTGTGTTGACCATATCGGTAATGGCTCGACGTGACCCAAGTGCTGGCAGGTCAACATTGGTGAGCGTGCGCGTTGTGTCGGGCGCCACGGTTAAAGCGAAGGGAAGCTTGATAATCTGAAGCATTGGATCATGAATGACCAGATCGGTTAGTGTGAAATGACCGCTGTTCCTTACCGTAAGGCAGTAATAGAGATTGTCACCACCAAAAACCTGGATTTCTGGTGATGTCGAACAGACACCAGGTTCGGTTCCGACGGTCTTAGAAATTGATAGGGCGGCTTCTATCGCTTCGTAGGCACCGACATCACATCTCAGACCGAATGGACGCCGCACGCCGCGTTGATCCGCATCGATAGTAAAGCCACATCCGTTTGTGTCCAGAGGAATATGGTCGATGGCAGGGCTGCCTGGTAACAGGGCATGGGTTACACTTGGGCCACCGTTGTCGGCCAGGTTTGGATTGAGTACAGAATTGAATATTTGGTCACCAGGCAAAATTTGGTCACCAGGTCCATCAAATGTACAGTTGCTGCCTTCATCGATTGTCGTGAGGTTGAAGCCTGCCGAAACGACTGTTGGTGCAAGACCTGTGTTTCTTGTCTCATTCACACACTCACTGGCTCTGCCCTCACCCGTATTGCCTGCCAGGATGGTGCTGGCAATCTCTACAGATGCCGCGATATCGTCGGGCACATCAAGAGCCAAGGTGTTAAATATGCCGCTGCCGATATCTGAACGATTGCGAGTTATTGTGCTATTGACAATCGTTATGGTAGCGGAAATGTTTGGCAAGACACCCAAATTATACACGGCCCCACCTTGCCTGTCTGCTCTGTTGCCGCTAATGGTACTGTTGGTCACAAAGACCTCATCGGCTGTATTTGCAATGGCTCCACCTACGGTGCCGCCATCATTGCCACTGATCGTACTGTCAATGATATTCAGTGGACCAGCGTTGAAGACCGCGCCGCCACCACTGGGAGGAAACGCGAATGTTTCAGTCATAGGAAAAGAACTAACTGTGTTGTTATTGAGCCAGCTTCCGATAATGGTGAGTCTCGACGCTTGACTTAAGATGGCACCACCGTACATGCCAGCACTGTTGCTCTCTAGCGTGCTGGTGACAATGTCGAGTCTACTAATGCCACCATCCGACTCACTGGCCGCAACTTGGGCGAAACTAAAATTGCTGATGTGGATGGCACCACCCATTCCATCACTCGCTTGATTGCCAGACAAAATTGTGTCTGTTATAACGCCAATACTGCTAAAACTCATGATTCCACCCCCGCGGCCTCCAAGGCCATCCAACCGCCCATCGCTCACTGCTGCATTGTTTTCTATGCGAACATCGGATGCCTCCCACATGCAACTATTCAGCGCAAGCGCACCGCCGACAGTACTTGAATTGTTATTGAAGTGGGTGTCCGTGAGCGACAGATTCATAACTGACAAATTCAAGGCGTTTGTCCAGCAACTTAACGCTCCGCCCATGAGTGCAGTATTGCTTATAAATTCACTTGCTGTGATTTCCACACGGCTGGTTTGCGTGCTGATCGCTCCGCCATCCCTGAAGTCAGCAACATTACCATCAAAAATGCTGTCGTTAATCCGAACGAGACTTCGTGTGGACGCAATGGCTCCCCCACCCAATGTATCCGATTGGTTCACTACCCGATTTTCAAGCAGAACGCCTTTATTGACATCTAGCGCGCCGTCCTCAACATAGATGGCTCCTCCTGAACCGGCGGTACGGTTTCTGTTGAGCTGTGAGCCCTCTAACACATTCACAATATTATGGGTGATTCCCGTGATGCCCGAATCGCCCGTAGCCGTACTGTAGATTCCGCCACCAGAGTTTCCTGCACTATTGGAAATAATCGAGCTGTCAGCAACCGTCACGGTGGTCGTTACGATACCTGAGCCGTTGTAGATTGCACCGCCAAATCCGCCTGCCTGGTTACCCGTCAGGATACTGCTGTTTCTCAAGGTCAGCGCGCTGTCCACTGATCCCAAGGGGGTATTGTAGATTGCGCCACCGTCCTCGTCTGCTTGATTACTCCGGAGCTGGCTACCGGTAATGGTAACGTTGCCGCCATAATTGGCAATCGCGCCACCATCTTTTGTTGCTTGGTTGTTTTCGAAGACACTGTTAGATATCGTAACGTCGGCGATATTATCTATAACTAAAGCGCCGCCATCGGTGCCCGCACGATTGCCACGGAGAGTAGTGCCTGCGAGCGTTAGCCAGCCTTGCTCAACATAGATTGCTCCTCCGTGATCATCGTCCGCTTGATTCTCAGAAAAAGTTGAATCTGTGATGTTGACGGCGACTACTGCTGTACGGTTACCGCGCGCGTAGAGTGCGCCACCCACGCCTCCGGCAACGCGATTATTGCGAAAGACGACAGAGTCGAGATTGAGCGTTTGACTTACACCGGTACTACTTTCAGGAGAGCGGTTAAATTCAAAACGAATAGAACCGCCACTGTTGCCGTTCCGAGATTTTCCATTTGCCAACGTCAGCTGCGAGATAGTGACCGTACTTTCTCGTGGGTCGTTGGGCAGTCGGATAGAAAAATGCCGAAATACGTTGCGGGCACCGGCTGTGTTGTTATCATCAAACTCACTGCGGTTAACAATCGTCAACTGCTCTGCACCAGGGCCGTTGATGGTTACGCTATCGGCAATTACGATTTCATTGTCCAAGCCAATTGTGACGGGAAGCGTCAGCGAAAAGCTGATTTCGTCTAATCCGCTCAAAGCGTTGGCCTGCTCAATGGCTGCTCGCAATGTACACAGGTTAGTGTCGGACGAAATTGCACAGATGCCATCTCCAAGATCAGCATCTGGCTCATCGGCAGTCGAGTTCACAACAAAGACTGCTCCTTTTGTAGGCTCAGTAGATCCAAATTTGGCGTTTTTGGCGATTTTCAGTCGAGATTGCAGGGATTTTGGAGTCATTTATTCAGATTTCGGTTACAGAAAACAACCTATTTCATATCTGAAAATCGCCCAAATCTAACGCAAAAACTAGATATCGACCGGCAAATTTGTATTTATGTCAACTGTTTAGCCAGAATTCTCTCTCAAAACCTGAAATTTGGATCTACTGAGCCTGTGGTATAGTTTGTGCTACGGCGAGCGTTGAGGGCCTCGCCAACGAAAGTCGAAATGCAACTACAATAGTAACAACCACTATCAATAGCGTGAGCCAACGTCGTGATCTTTTCATTTTTGACTTTCCCTTATCCTTGCACAAGCAGTCTCTTGTAGGGAATGAACTAGAACTGGGTGTCCTTACCGTTCGTAGAGGCAACTCTTAACATAATCTCCATCAACGTGTATGTATATATTATCAAAATAAATGTTAGAATTCAAGACCAAAGGTGATTGTTCTTGCAGAAGGATATTGACGACCATTTCTGCGCTTGAAGTACAGAAAGATTCGCTAACCCATATACACTGTACGGGCAGAAAACTATCGTCATTCTGTTGTTGGGCGTCTTGTGGGACCAGATAGCCGTCGGGGCTGTCATCATTATCTAGTGCGATGCCGTGACCAGCGAAAGAAAAGAGAAATCGATGAATTGATTAACTGGACAAAGGGGACTTTTTCTGCTTCAATACCTTAAAAGTTGTGGCTCGTCAGGATCTCAGGGGGTTGACAAAGAAATGCCGCGAACTTCCCGGAAGAGGTCAAGAACAGTTTCGTTGACGACTTCATGCCTGACCTCTTCCTGTTAGGTAATATAGGAAAGGGAGATAAAATAAGGGAAGGCAAAAGCAAGGAAAGCCGAAACTTATTGGACTCTCGACCTGGCAAAAAGGACCAACCTCTTCGAGCGGTGCGACCGCCCTTCCCGGACAGTCCGCCAGGTCGACGCCGTGCAACGTCGAAAGCGTGCAGCACCTCGAGTGCCATAACAGGAAAACGGAAAACAGCGTCCAAAGTTGAGGAGCTCAGGCGATACGGGAGAGGAGGTCCAAGATGAAAGTGAAAATGGGAATCGACTGGAGTGAAAAGAAACATGATGTGATGATGTTGGATGAGACAGGACGAGCGCTGGGCTATGCGCAGATAGAGCATAGCCAGAAGGGATTTCGCCAAATTGAAGAAATGAGAAAGAAGACAGGAGCGAGCCATGATGAAGTGACAGTGGGACTGGAAACAGCGCATAATTTGCTGATTGATTATCTCTGGTCGAGCGGGTACAAGAATGTCTATGTGGTGCCGCCGAATGTGGTGAACAAGAGTCGGGAGCGCTATAGTCAAAGTGGTGCGCATAATGATAAGAGTGATGCCTATGTGATAGCAGATTTGTTGCGGACCGATGTCCATCGATTTTATCCTTGGTCACCTGGCAGTGAATTACTCCAGCAGATGCGAGTGGTCAGCAGTGCCACACAATACTGGACCAAAGAGACTGTGGCCTTATCCAACCGTCTGCGCGCTTGCCTGTTGCGTTACCATCCGGCGCTGCTTGAGGTCTTCAGCAACTGGCCTTCTCGGATTGCCTGCCACCTGGTTCTGACCTATCCAACGCCAGAGCATGTGCGCAACTCCACCTATGAAGGCTTCCAAGAGTTTCTCAAGCAGCACCGACATACGCAACCCCGTAAATGGGTCACTTGTTATGATAAGTTAACCGCCACTTATCCCACATCAGCTCCTGCATTTGTGCCAGCGTATCAACGAGAGAAGCTCTTCAGCTGGCTGAATGTCTTTTGCTTGCACTGCGCTATGAACAAGAGACCCTTGACCAGTTACAGTCACTTTTTCTGCAACATCCGGATCAGCATATCTTTGCTTCTTTACCTGGTGCTGGCCAGCTTTTAGCTCCCAGTCTTCTGGTCAAGTTTGGCGAAGACAGGAAACGCTTTCCCTCTCCCATGAGCCTTCAGTCTCTGGCGGGAACCTGTCCTGTCACCAAACAAAGTGGCAAAGTCAGAACCGTTCATTTCCGCAGAGCTTGCGATCACGACTTTCGTTATTTTACTCAGCAATTTGCTCGCTGCTCCCGCAAAGAGTCTTCTTGGGCCGCTGCTTTTTTACACCGCCGCTCGCCAACGCGGTCTCAAAAAAGAGTCATGCTGATCGCACTCTCGCTAATCGCTGGATTTGCATCATTTGGAAATTGTGGCAAGACAAGAAACCTTATGATGAATCTTTCCATTTGCAGCAACGAGCCCATCGTCGCCAACCTATCGCTTAATTGCTTCTAATTTTTTACTATGTATCGCCTTTGGGTTCCTTGCCTTTGTCCTCATCTATATGTTGACATAACACGCTGCTGGTTCTCTCTATCAGTTCTTCTTCAACGCGCCCTTTTGGAACTGCCATTACATACAAAGCGTGTCCGGGAAGTTACACCCCTGTATTCCGGAAGAACCAAAGTTATCTGAGCGGATTATGGTGAAGTATAGTACAAATCATCAGTTTCGCCTAAAATCCGTACGCAATATCTCATTTACAACGTACGATTAAAGGTTGGAAATCAGACTAATGAGATTCAATGAACCCTCCGTATCTCTTCTGAATTTCGTTCGTGGAACAAGTGAACAAAACGGGCGAAACAATCCCGAAATGGACCGGGAGCTCTTACTCTAAAGGTTCGCTTTTTAGTCCATTTGGGATGTCTGGGTTGCGCGCTGGGAATAACAAACGGCACGAACATAACCGTCAAGGTTAACTGAACTTTACCGAAAACAGGGGGAGTTCAGAGGGGGAAAATGAAAGCCCCTGGTTTTAACGATGGGGATGAAATTTTCCCTCTCTGGCTGACCTTTGGTCAGGGCGAATCACTTCCGATGTAAGATGATTGTAACACTCGTGGTATTGAGTTATATAGCACAATACTATATAATGTTTCTGTGGCGAGAAAATACAAGTCGAACAAGAATATTGTCTATAGCTGTCAGTACCACGTTGTCTGGTGCCCAAAGTATCGCAGAAAAGTGCTCGTTGACGGCGTCGACGAGAGATTGAAAGAAATCATTCTGCAGCTGTCCGACCAACTTGCTTTTGATGTCGAAGAAATGGAAGTCATGCCGGATCACGTCCATGTGGTAATCGATTGCGATCCACAATTTGGCATATACAAAATTGTCAAACGGATCAAGGGCACATCTTCTCGCTTGCTACGCCAAGAATTTCCCCACCTGAAAAGTAGATTGCCGACGCTATGGACAAACTCTGCTTGTATCTTGACCACAGGTGGGGCAACGATAGAAATCATCAAAAAATACATTCGAGACCAAAAGAGCAAGTAATGGTCATCACCCGCACCTACAAATACAAGCTCTATCGCAGCAAACAGAATAGGCACTTGCACCAGCAGATTGACGTGGCGGGCATCATCTACAACCACTGCATTGCGCTGCACCGACGCTACTATCGCTTGACGGGCAAACACCTGAACGCCAACCAGTTGATGAAGCACATCACCAAGCTCAAAAAGCTGGACAAGTACGCGTTTTGGAACATGGTTGGTTCTCAGGCGATTCAAGATATCGTGCAGCGCATCGACCGTGCGTACAAACTCTTCTTTCGTAATCTCAAAGCAGGCATCAAGACCGCCCCGCCCCAGTTCAAAAAAGTCAAGAAGTACACGAGCTTCACCTTGAAGCAAGCTGGCAGGAAACTGCTGGGCGGCAACAGAATCCGCATTCAGGGGCGTGTTTTCAAGTTCAGCAAGTCGCGCAAAATTCCGACGCATGTCAAAACTGTCACCATCAAGCGCGATTCGCTCGGCAACCTCTATCTCTATTTCGTGGTCCAAGAAGAAATCGAAGTCCCCAACAGGCAAGGTCACATCTCCGTTTGCTTCGACTTCGGTCTCAAAACCTTCTTGACCGCATCGGATGGAAGCACCATCGATTCGCCCCTTTTCCTGAAACAGTCTCTCGACGAGTTGAGACAGGCGCAACGCGCGTTGTCGCGCAAGGTCCAGTTTTCCACTGGGTGGCGCAGGGCAAAGGCCAAAGTGGCGCGCATCCACAAGAAGATTGTCAATCAGCGCCGTGACTGGTTTTTCAAGTTGGCACATCGTCTGACTGATCAATACGACTATCTTTTCTTCGAAGACCTGACCATGAAGGGAATGCAAGCCTTGTGGGGTCGCAAGATTAGCGACTTGGCCCACAGTGAGTTCATGGGCATCCTTGAATATGTTGCCCAGTGCAAAGGCAAACTCGTTGGATACGTCGATCGGTTCTTTCCCTCGAGCAAGACTTGCTCTGCTTGTGGTCATCTGTACCAAAACCTTGCGTTAAGCGAGCGGCGTTGGGTCTGTGCTAGCTGTAGTGTCATCCACGACCGCGACCAGAACGCCGCCTTGAATATTCAACGGGAAGGGGCATCTTCCCATAGGCTAGGCGATGTAAGACCCGACGTGACTGCTGTCACGTTGCGGGCACTCGCTGCTTGACCCTAGAATCCCCTAGATTTATCTATGGGGAGTATGTCAAGTCTGAGTCTATCCGAGCAACATGATCATGCGAAACAAAATTCCCCCTAAAGTCAAAAGCAATACAGACATAACGAGATAGAGTTGGCGCGGATCATTTTTTGTATACTGTTCATGGTTTGACGTGGTGTTTCGTACAGATTGCTTTCTCGGCCATTTATGAGTATCTGCCGCTCGGTTGTGTGATTGTTTTTGGGCTTCTCGAAACTTTAGATTCTCAAGTAAAGCATTGTATGCTATATTAATGTCCCGGAGTTTACGTTCGGCAAATTGCTTGTCCACTTCATCTCGAAAGCTGTCTGGATGAAAAATCCGGACAAGTCGTCTGAATTGTGCTCGAATTTGTTCGAAAGATGCATCTTCGGGCAAATCCAAGACTGCATAGTGATTTGTCATTGTATTTACCTCCAAGTTTAAGGCTTAAAACTCGCTATCGCTATCAATCTGCATAGGGTCTTCGACGCACCACGATTCACATTAACCCACTTCTAAACTGAGCCCTATGTGATAATTTCTAGTTTAAAGGAAAACGTAATTGTGGTGCAGAGGAACCTCGTCGAAAACGGCTAGTCAACTACAAACATACGGTATGGAGGGCACAAAATATCCACCCAAGAGCTATCTGTACTTGGACTTCTAAAGAGAGCTCTGTTTGAAAACCGGAGTTTGATTCGTCCGGTAGGAGCAAGGAAATCTACTGTTTTCATCACAACCGCACTATAATTAGATCCGTTACGAACAGGTCATTACCCATTTTGCAACTTGAGAAAGAATCCAATGCCCTCAATACCCACAATCGTCAGTATCGACAATACAGATACATGGACAAAATATCGATCGGGGCTTTGTGATGATTGCAAATCATTTTGTTGTCGAATGCCAGTAGAAGCAACTCTAGAGGACTTGATCCGGATGGAGCTTGTCGATCCATTTGACGCACAAGGTCGACTCAAGCGCATAGCACGGAAGCTGAAGCAACAAGGCGTTATTGAGCACTATAATCTGAGTCAGGGCAAGTTTACCCTAGCCCGACGTCCCAACTTGGACTGTATTTTTTTGGAAGCACAAAGTCGAATCTGCACGATTTATGATAAGCGACCAGAGATATGCCGCAATCATCCTGCAATTGGACCAAAGCCAGGATATTGTCCATATCAGAAAAAATAATTGGTTACTCTAATGAATACCAGTTCCTAAACTAACTCTAAAGGAGAAATAAAGATTATGGCACGAACAGGACGTTCCGTTATTGCTCACGGCCAAGAATTCGAAATTCGTGAGTACCCTGTTCCAGATCCAGCACCGGGCACTTTGCTGCTTCGACAAGAAATGTCCGGCATTTGTGGAACAGATTTGCACATGTGGCAAAATGGTATCGGACGCGAGACCATTCTGGGCCACGAATTGTGCGGGGTGATTGAAGCAATCGGCCAAGGGGTCACCGCAGATCATGTAGGGCGACCAGTTCGCGAAGGCGATCGGATTATCGTCAAGCCCGGGACAGATGGCAATGGGGCCTACGGTTTCCAGCCACCAGGAGATCCCATCGACTTTACAGGCGGATTTAGTGATTATGTCTACGTTGGACTTCCCAATACAGTATTTCTACAAACTGAAGCCCCGGCCGAGGTAGCAGTCATCACGGAGCCATTCACTGTCGGTGTTCATGCTGTGTTGCGCGGTGATGTGAAGTTAGGTGATACAGTGATCGTACAGGGCTCCGGCGCGATTGGGCTTGTCACAGCAAATTGTGCAAAGCACAGCGGTGCAGCACAAGTGATCGTCGTCGGTGGTCCGGCTGATCGGCTGGCATTGGCCAAAAGACTTGGGGCAGACGTCACCATCAATATCGAAGAGGTACCTTCTGTAGATGAACGGCGTGAAATCGTTCTTTCACATACGCCAAATGGCAAAGGGGCAGATGTGGTTTTCGAGTGTGCAGGGTTCCTCCCAGCAACACCTGAAGGATTAGGTTATGTGCGGCACAGCGGAACCTTTGTCGAGGTCGGACATTTTGTCGACATGGGCTCAATCGATCTCAACATTAATCAATTGATGATGCGGCGCAATCTTCGCTTTGAGGCGATCTGGGGCAGCCGCACGGAAGATTTTGTCCGTGGTCTGCGCCTCCTTGAAAAAAATGAGTATCCTTATGGTGATATGGTCAGCCACGTGTTGCCCTTGGAGAAGACGTTGGATGGTTTCCAGGCCCTGAATGGCACCTATCGACTAGGTGATGAAACGGTTGTGAAGATTGCGTTGGGCGGAAATGCGAGGTAAGTAGATCTTGGACAAGGGATAGTGTGTTCCAAAGTTTGTAAATGGAGTAGACTCTCTGACTGTGCAAACTCCATTTGCGCACTTTGTCGTACACACCCCGAACAAAAGGAGCATGACTATGGCACAAACTGGGCGCGTTGTCGTCTGCGAGGGTCAAGATTTTGAGATTCGAGAGTATCCTGTTCCTGATCCAGCGCCAGATACCATTCTGATTAAGCAGGAACTGGGCGGCATTTGCGGCACAGACCTTCATAAATGGCAACAAAAATTCGAAGAGGAGACCTTGTTGGGCCACGAAAATGTTGGAATTGTTGCTGCTCTCGGTAAAGGGGTGAAAGAGGATTATCTTGGCAATCCTCTCAAAGAGGGGGATCGCGTTGTTTTCCATCCGCGCAACAGCGGCGTAGCTTATGGTTATCGGGGCAGTAGTGAGCCATTTTCAGGTGGTTTCGCCGATTTCATCTATCTCTCCGATTCGATGAATTGCTTCATCAAAACAGAAACGCCTCCGAAGGTGGGTGTGCTATCCGAGCCGTTTGCGATTGGCGTTCACGCCGTCATGCGGGCCAACATCCAAATTGGTGATACGGTAATCGTTCAAGGCTCAGGTGCAATTGGGCTCATGACAATGGTCGTGGCCAAATTGAGCGGTGCAGCACGGCTCATCATGATCGGTGGACCAGCTAAGCGTCTGGAGTTGGCAAAACGCCTGGGTGCCCATGTTACGGTCGATATCGAAGATGTGCCCATATTGGAAGAACGCCGGGAATTGGTCATGAGCCACACTCCACGCGGTGAAGGGGCAGATGTGGTTTTTGAATGCGCAGGATTTCTACCCGCCGTGCCGGAAGGATTTGGCTACGTGAAGCAGGATGGAACATTCGTAGAAGTCGGCCATTTTGTGGATGTTGGCTCCATTGAATTGAACCCAAACGTTCACTTTCTACGTCCCAATCTACACCTAGAAGGAATTTGGGGCAGCCGTTATCACCACTTTGTACGCGGGATGGCCGTTCTCGAAAATAATGAACTCCCTTTTGCTGATATGGTTAGCCATGTGTTGCCACTCGAACGCGTGTGCGACGGTTTCGATGCACTGGACGGAAAATATGAGCTGGACGGAGAAACAGTCGTTAAGATTGCTGTTGGATCTGGGGTGTAAGGTGAAGGATAAGGATGAGGCGACATAGATCTTCCTCAGCCTTCGCCTCATCCTCGGTCTTATTAAACAAGGAGGGACCAAATGAAATTCGTACTCTATAATGAATATGTACCTGGCATTCTGAAGGGAGATCAGATCTTTGATGTTTCTGCAGTGCTGGACGAATTGGGAGCACATTCGGCACAAGAAATGGTTCCGATGATGATTACGAATTGGGCATGGCTTCGCCCGAGAATCGAGGAGATACTAGAAAATCAACCCGGGGTTGCGCTCGATTCGGTTCGCTTGAGGCCACCAGTCCCAAAACCAGCACAGCTTGTCTGCTTGGCAGGAAACTATCTAGAGCCAGGGTCACCCGAGCGGACCGAGTTCAACGCATTTCTCAAGTCTCCAAATTCAGTGATCGGTGTAGGTGATACGGTAAAACTACCGCCAGCGGAGGCCAGTGTCTTTCACTTTGAGCCAGAATTTGCCATCGTTATTGGCAAGTCAGCTAGTTATCTTTCGACCGATGAAGCGATGAGTTCTGTTTTTGGCTACACGCAATTCATGGATGTATCGGCGCGTGGCCTGCCCGGTGGCTTTTTCTTAGGCAAAAGCTGGCACACCTTTGGACCAATGGGGCCTGCCTTGGTGACTGCAGATGAGATTGAAGCGCCAAATGAGTTGGGCGTCAGGCTTTGGGTCAACGACGAGATACGCCATGATTTTTCGACCAACAATATGGATCGACACATCGCCGAATTGCTTGTTGAGGTGACAAAGGTCCTGCCACTTGAGCCTGGAGATGTGGTTCCCACAGGAACGCATCATTATGGTTTGGAACCGGTGAAAGATGGGGATAGGGTGCGATTAGAGATTGATCAGATGGGACCGGCATTGGTCATACAGGTAAGCGATGAGTTGAAGCGAACCTGGGATTAATTTTGTATTCAATCGGATTACTCAAACAAGTGCTGTGCTGGCTCTTCCAAGAGCATCTTGCGAAGTAGGGGCGTTCGACGGAACTGTCTTTTAAGCAGATTAGGCAAGTAACCAGGCGAGACATAACCAATTCCAGCAACGCCTGGTGGAACGAAATCGCCGTTGGGTGGAGAGCCGGAGTTGATGCGTCCGATCACCTTCGGCTCGGTTGTTGAGGACCATTCTACATAGGGTATTCCATCACGATTTTGCCTGAGTTGCGCTTGATGCCGAGGGAACTCTCTGATGTCGGGTTCTGGAAAAACGGACTTGAGCAGTCTACCTCGCCGCTCAGAAGGCACCTGAATCCAGACATCCTCTAATACGATATCGCCATAGCCCGGCTCAGGCTGAAACCAGAACTGATAGCGCGCCGTTGGCAGACCAACGAGATTGATATGCTTCGCAATAACAGCACCGTGAGGTGGAGCATCCAATTCATAGACTGCGTCGCCATCATTTTTGAGATAAAGCCCCTGGTAATCAGTGGAGCCGGTCAAATGGTCGATTCGTAACTCCTTAACCCCAAGTCTGGATAATGTCTGGATGGTTGTCCGTGAATTCAACTTGATCACGCGCATGAATTCCTTCGATACGCACATTCTGGATCTGGACAATCGCATCCGGCGCGGCAATCTGAATCCCTTCGCTGATATCATCACCACGCCCCAACAATCCTTCGATGTGAACGATGCCGGTGGACGCTTTTAATTTCAACATTGTACGAGACGGTATATCTGGGTTCTCGCCTTGCCAGGGAATCACAATTTCGCCACCGATGATCACAATGTTACGCCCCCCATTCACGGTTAAACCATATGTCAGAGGTTCATCCGGCAACCGCAAAACATAGTCTTGTTCATCGCTCACACAGCCATAAGGTCCATCCCAGCTTGTACAAAAACTGAGTACTGGCTCACTCCTATTCGTGATCTCAATCGTAATCGGGTTTTTCAGCGCAGGTGGCGACCAAGTCAATGGCTCTTGCGCTTGGGCAGGAGATCCAATTGATAAATATGAATACAGATAGAGTCCGGCAATGATGGGTTGTAAAGTAGTTCTGCGTGGTCTGTATGCCGAGGATAACAGGAATATGAACAAGTAGTAGAATGGTCTGATTAGCACAATTTCTTTTGATTTTGTTCTATATTTTATGTATCTCCGTTTCCTTCACTTGTTCATAGTCTTGCCGCAGTAATTTCAATTCACGGCCCGTCACTGGCCGATCTCCATAGTGAACACGCATATAAGCGTCAGTTAGGCGGGCCAGTCGGCCAGGCTCCGCAGGAAACGCTTTGACAAGTTCCGGAAGATATTGATCAGGCGGTTGATTGATGCGTCGGGGATAGCCGCGTTGCCGTGCGAGCCGGCTCAGGTTAGCGTACATATTCTCGATGGTGATGGCATCGAGCAACTGATTGCTCAGACCAAAACGCCGCATTAAGCTAGCTAAATTGCGTAGTTGTTCCAGGCTCCGTCGTAGCGCATTGCCTCCCAGATCAACCTCACCCACTCCAAGCTCCTCATCTTCATCGGTACGATTCTGCCTTTGGGTCCGTGCATAAAAGAGCCAGAGCAGCCCAATTACACCCATGATAACGAGAGCGACTAGCGCAAAACGAAGCAGATCGTTTTGTGCTAGTCGCTCGCTCAACGAAAGGAAGTCTTCCATTGGAGCTCGCTCGATTTCGCCTTCTCCGGTAGAAGTTTCTGGATTAATAAACAATTCTTGACCGCGGAGAAATTCCACCAGCCAGTTGATTAGTGGTGTAAGCAACCAGGCAACGACAAAAATGAAGTAGACGAAAAGATTGACAATGGCAGACCAAAGTGGTGAAAAGAAGGCCAAGAATGTACGCACAACTTCCGGTGTGATAAGAGCGGTGATGCCCACTCCTACGCCCAAGACAATTAATACTGCGATAAGGATCTGTGTAAGACGTGACCAGGGCATTAGGCGTCCACTGCTTGTATCACCAATCAGAGCCTTTTCGTCAACACGTGCGATGGCAACGGCGATTAAGCCAAAACCAAAGAAGATCCAGAGTGATTGGATTGCCCAATTCGTAGATCGATCTGCTAGAGCAACCAACAGACCATTGCCAAGTAGAGCCAATAACATGCCCAATCGAAAACTCAATCCAACGCTAAAAAATGAGAGATCGCGATCCGTGGCAAGAACAACGCGCAACCAGAGAAAAAGGTTGAGCAAGATGATGACTAATTCGGGCCGCGTACCGTCTGTAAAATTAAAGACGGCACTGAATGAACGACCGATCCAGCCAAAATCGAATACATTGATGGTCGGATAGAGAGAGAGGCGGATCGTCAGTGACGTGGTGATGAACATTGCAGCAACCAGCAATAGCTCACGACCGGGTGATAAGATGAGACGTTGATTAATTAGATCGGCAACCAAAATGTAGATGAGTAGCAATGCCCAAAACATCAAGGCAATCAAGCCAGGGGGTAAAACAATGAGAGCATTTAGTCTTTGTGTCACGCCAGCAGCGACCGCATTCATCTCATCTTGCCAGCGATGAATGAGGAGGAGCGCAAAAGGAAGAAACCAAGCAACTTCCATCCCAGCCAAACAGATATAGAGTAGTCGGAGGCGCCGATTACTTAAGAGCATCAGGTGTTCTTTTCTGCATCAATCAATTCTGGAGCAACCAAATCATCAACTAAATGCGGCAGATGATATACTGGAACATTCAGGAGAACATCGCTTGGTGGTTCTTGAGCCAATGTAAAGAGAACAACTCGCCGGCCCGCAGCGGCGAGATCCATCATTGTGGCCAACAAACTGTCATGTGCGATTGCCGTAACGACCACAAGCGTTGCGCCCCAAGGTGTACGTGGTGCTTCTTGAAGGAGCATTTCTTCAATCGGTTGCGTTGCATATGGCGTCACAGCGGCCAACATTTCAAGAATACGGACAAGCTGTCCAGGACTACGCCCTGGTAACAAACGCAGGGTTTGGTCGCTGCCGGGCATCGCTCCGTTGACAATCAACCCAACCGGTAATCGCTGCTCATTGGCGAGAGCCGCCAAGCTGCCAGCCACACTAATTGTACGCTCTTGCAGTTCTGGGATGTATCCGTGCCAGTGACGCTCCATGGTCGTGACATTTAGAAAGAGCAAGACTTGCTGCTCCTCGCTGGGTTCATAGATCCGACTCAACATCTCTTGATGACGAGCTGTGGCTTTCCAATGGACGCGCCGCAGGTTGTCATTTGTCTGCCATTCGCGGATGCCCACTGTGCGTAGCGGATCTTCATACAATTGACCGCGCGTGCGCGAATCGCCAAATGGATTGCGGGTGGGCAAACGGAGGTCAATGACCGAATAAAGTTGAGGGTAAACAATCAAGCGTTCTTCGTTTGGTAGCACAGCCTTGCGGCTAAAGAATCCAAAACCGTCGCCTGTATTAAAATGTGCAGGACCATACTTGAAAAAGCCCCGTTCGATACATTCAATCTGAAAACGACGCGTTACTCGCTGAAATGGACCCACCATCCAGAAGGTACGCATTTCGGCTTGATTGGTCGAAATATTTAGCTTGAGTTCTTTATCCCCAAGAGGAAGTGTGGGAGGGAAATTATCAACAATGTTAAGCCAAGTCAAAGGCAGTAGTTTATGGTTGTGCACTTCAAGTTCTAATTGAACTATTTCGCCTCGAAAGGCGCGTTGCTCACTAAACTGACGTCTATAATCCAATCCGTTTAGACTAAAGCGTCCCCAAAGCCAGCTTAATCCCGTTAAGGTGAAGATCAAGATGGACGCGGCAGTCAGGTATATGCTATCGACCAAAGTTGCCACACCCAGCAAAATCAAAGCGAGCACAATCCAGGCGTCGTTGAATTGGGTATCCTTTTGCGTATCGATAAAGCGACGACCACGGCGGCTCCAATTACCGCTTCGTGGAATTGATGACATCATAGTAGAACTAGCCCTCAGCCGTAAACGAATGGTCGCTGACACATTCGTCAATCGTCAATCTTATTCTGCAACTGGCACAGGAATTGTCTCGGCAATTTCTGCGACAATCTGTTCTGGTGTACGACCACGTAATCTCGTCTGTGGGCTAATGTGAATCCGATGCGTTAAGAGCGGCGGGCAGAGGAACTGCACATCGCTGGGAATGACATAATCACGACCACGAATGGCGGCAAATGCTTGACTGGCTCGATAAAGCGCCAACGTTCCTCGGGGCGAAACACCCAACTCAGCAGATTCATGTTCGCGGGTACTTCGTACAATTTTTACAATGTAACGCCGGACATCTTCATTTACATGGATCGCACGTACATTCTTCTGAAGCTCGATGATCTGCTCTGCCGTGACCACCGCTTGCAACTCTTTTAGAGGATCCTGCCGCTCATAGTGCAGCAGAATTTCCTCCTCTTCATCAAAACCCGGATAGCCCAACCGGATTTGGAGCAAGAATCGGTCTAACTGTGCCTCAGGCAAAGGAAACGTTCCCTCTAGCTCAATTGGATTTTGTGTCGCAATTGTTAGAAAAGGTCGTGGCAGCACATAGGTCTCGTTATCAAGCGTTACTTGTTGCTCCTGCATTGCTTCCAAGAGGGCAGCCTGGGTACGTGGTGTGGCACGGTTAATTTCATCGCCCAGTAGCACCTGGCTAAAAACGGGTCCCGGTCGAAACTCAAAATCCTGGTTCTTCTGATTATAATAGTTAATACCTGTTACATCACTGGGTAGCAGATCAGGTGTAAACTGTATCCTGGCAAATGTACAGTCAATACTGCGCGCCAATGCCTTTGCCAGCGTAGTTTTACCCACGCCGGGCACATCTTCCAATAAGAGATGCCCATCGCAAAGTAACGCAATCAGCATCAGTTCAATCGCGTCGTCTTTGCCAATAATGACTTTGGCAACATTCTGCCGGATAGTTTGGGCGAATTCGGAGAAAGTCATTCAAGATCCTCGACTCGATCTTCTGTACTTTGCTCTGCATGAAAACCGGAGACTACTCCTCTGGTAGAGCCATGGAAAACTCCGGTTTTCACCACCACCGCAGTATAGGTCTATAACTATTATCATTTTGTGCCCTCCCTACAGATGGCATCTATCGATAGATTACTCAGTCTAACCGCGAATTGAGATACGGTCAATTGTATCATTGATCATGTAACGATCTTCGAGACCTCTATATAAGATTCACATAGCTTCCGCATAATTGAGCTCATCTGGAAAGGTATCAAGCAATCATCCGATAGAGAGATGTCCATATTTTGGTCACGAATCAGCCAAAGTCAATACATTATACGATCGAAATCCATCAGACTTGCCGTGTGCAGGTCATGTAATCCATTACCAAACGGGTCAAACCTCCAATTGAGGTTGGTCTATGTGGAGAAAGAGGGGTTGAGGTGAGGCGGTATGCAATGCTCAAGCTGCCACGGGAGCTTGCTCTTCAACCATTTCCGGATCCTGATCCTGTTCCTGATCAAGCGCGATCATTCCTGCAGTAGGTGAGATGATGGCAGCGTCAATCTCTGCTTGCAATTCTGCTAGAGCTTCGCTGCTGAGCAATCCTTCTTGGGCCAGATCGTCTAAGGCAGCCCGCTCAGCACGTAGCGTTTCTAAGCGTGCCAGGTGGACTATCTTTTGTTGTAGCTCTGGATGTTGTGCCAGCATCTCGCTCGTGGCAGCACTCAATTCCTGGTCCCTTGAATCAAGCTCCGATTTCACTTGTTCCCATGCTTGTGGAACCAACGCCCCCTCATTAAAAAGATGATCTAAGTGACGGCGAGCGGCATGCGTTGCCAGTAGTTTACCCTGAAGTCGCTCATATTCGATGGGAGTCGTGCTAGATTTGGTCAAATTGAGTCGTTCAAGCAGGCTGGGAATGGTTGTCGCTTGGATCAAAAGCGTAAAAAGAACTACGGCAAAGGTCATTGCAAGAAGTTCATTCCGTATATCACCCATGACGAGTGGAATGCTGAGCGCCATGGCCAGACTGATGGCACCACGAAGTCCACCCCAATACATAATGTGTAAATATGGGATTGGTACTGTTGGTTGCAAAGAGCGGACAAGCCCTCCCAGGCCATAAACATTGATCGCCCGTGATGCCAGAACAGCAACGACAGCAAGAAGGGCCGGAACGGAAAACTGCAACAGTAATTCAGGTCGTACGTTCATGCCAATCAGCACAAAGACCAATGAGTTCGCAAGAAAAGCCAGATATTCCCAAAAATTAAAGAGCACAATACGCGTTGTAGGCGACATGCCGCGTGGTCCATAATTCCCATTGACCAGACCCGCCGCCACAACCGCAAGGACACCGCTGAAATGGAAGCCAGCAATCGATACGCTGTCGGCCAGGAGATAACTTCCATACGCAGCAATTGTCGTGAGGGTGATCTCAATCAGATAATCATCGATGCGGGCGATTAGCTCTGCTGCCACAAACCCAAGTACAACTCCGACCAAGAGACCGCCAGCCACTTCAACCACAAATTCTGTGATGGCATGAGACAATGAGAACTCATGACCATGTCCACCTGCAACCGAGGCAACAACAACAGCAAGGACAACATTGAACAGGACAACAGCTGTACCATCGTTGAAGAGACTTTCGCCTTCCATCAGAATGGTCAACCGCTTGGGGGCGCCAACTGCCCGAAAGGTTGCAACGACCGCCACGGGATCCGTTGCAGAAATGAGGGCACCAAAAAGTAAAGCCACAGGAAAGGAGAGAATGCCTGTCAATGAAAGAATACCTGCCACACTAAAGGCGCTAATCAGAACCCCAGGTACAGCCATTGACATAATGTACATGATATCAGCGCGCAAGCGATTCAATTCTACATGGAGAGCAGCTTCAAATAGCAAAGGGGGAACCAAAAAAGCGAGCACGAGATTCGGCGTCATCTCAATGCGAAGAGTATCTTGAAATGAGATAGCCAAACCAGCCAAGACCAATGCGACAGTATAGGGGATCCGAATATATCGAGTTAAGACTGCCACGCTGGCGGCAATCATCATGACGACAACAACTTGAAGTTCTACTTGTAATAATTCATCCATAATTTAATTGAAGATAGCATGATTGTTTATTTTTGATTAGGCTTTTCCAACAATTGAAATCCCTAATTTGATCTGGAAAAGCTCAAGCCATTCCAGAGAAATCGACTTGGTCAATCAGGGATTTATTTCTCTGGAATGGCCTTAGTCCGAAACATAAGGCTTAATCAAGGCTTTTAAACCTTCATCGTTGCTTGCATAATTTCTTCCATTAATGTGTCATGCGTTCCAAAAGTAGGTGTATGGTTTGCATCGCTCCTTGGAGGTCGTCGCTGTCTATACCGTCCATCAGACATCTGTTCCCACGCCTGCCAGCGATCATTGACGAGCGTTTCTAATACACCGCGTATGTGCAACTGCAAACGTTCATCTTCAATCGGCGTCACAGCCTCAACCCGTTGATTTAGATTGCGCGACATCCAGTCGGCGCTGCCAATAAAGTAGCGTGGTGCGCCCCCATTTTCAAAATACCAAATGCGAGGATGTTCTAAAAAGCGCCCTATCACACTGATCACGCGAATATTCTCACTAATCCCCTGTAAGCCTGACCGCAACCGACAATTTCCTCGCACGATCAGATCGCATGAGACCCCTGCCTGGCTGGCTGGCTTCGTAGAGTTTGCGAACCATGGTAGGATCATCAAGACCATTCATTTGAAGCAATATTCGCGCCGGTCGTCCCGCAAGTGCATGCGCAATCTCTGTGTCGATTAATTCAACGAAACGCTGACGCATATTGACAGGCGCAACGAGCAGTTTACGATACATAGATTGGCGACTATACCCCGTCAAGTAGTTAAATAAATCCATCAGATCGGCATCCAACTCCGGCTTGCAACCAAGCAAACCAATGTCAGTATATAGACTGGCTGTCTTGGAATGATAATTGCCAGTGCCCACATGATAGTAGGCGCGCAGTCCATCCTCTTCTTCGCGAATCACGAGTGACAATTTGGCATGGGTTTTGAGGCCAACCAATCCATAAGTAACATGGCACCCTGCATTTTCCAATGTTCGTGCCCAACTAATGTTCTGTGCCTCATCAAAACGAGCTTTCACTTCAACAATGGCAGCCACTTGTTTCCCTTGCTCTGCAGCTTGGATGAGCGCCTCGATTACGGGAGACTCGTCATCTGTACGATAGAGCGTTTGTTTGATCGCCAACACTTGAGGATCGTATGCTGCAGCTTCGATAAATTTCAATGTGCTCGCTGGAAAGCTATGATATGGATGGTGGACCAGAATGTTGCCCTGCCGCAGAATCGAAAAAACATCCGCTGGGCGTGTATTGCTTCCCAAACCAGCAAACCTCGGAGGCACGACGGGTGTCCACGGCTTATACTTAAGAGTTGGAAGATTTAGATCGGCCAACGAAAACAGGTCAGCCAGTCCCAGTAAACTCCGCACGGGATAAATATCTATGTCATCCAGTTCAAGCTCGTATTGAAGCATCGAAATGATATGTTCAGGCATTGATTCATCAACTTCAAGTCGGACACTGGCTGCAAAGCGACGCTCACGTAGCTCTTCGCTAATCATCTCTAGTAAATCATCGGCTTGCTCTTCATTCCGCGCAATATCGGCGTTCCGTGTCACGCGGAAAGGATGGGCCGCCACAATCTCCATACCTGTAAAAAGCACATCTAGATTATGGATAATGATCTGTTCAAGCGGTACAACATGCATCGGGTTTTTCAATGAAACCCAGCGAGGTCGATTCTGAGGGACTTTAAGCCGGGCAAATTGTGTTTCACCGCTGTCTGGATTCTGTAACAATACCGCCAAACTCAAACTCATATTGCTAATAAATGGAAACGGGTGCCCTGAATCAACAGCAAGTGGTGTCAAAATAGGATAGACTTCGCGCAAATAGTAATCACGCAGATGTTCTTGCTGGTGTTGCTCAAGATCGGTATAATCTCGAATATAGACATCATGATCCGCTAATGCTGGCAGTACTTCATCATAAAGACAATTACTTTGTGCTGTTAGCATAGGCCGCACTTTATGCGAAATCAGATTGAGTTGATAATCCGGCGTCCATCCTGGTAGAGTGAGATTTGCAATGCCAGCAGCTTGTTGACGTTTCAGGCCTCCAACTCGCTTGCGGAAGAACTCGTCTAGATTGCTCGCCGTAATTGCTAGGAAACGTAGGCGTTCGAGCAACGGTGTTCGATCATCCAGTCCTTCTTGCAGAACACGCCAATTGAAATCAAGCCAATTGAGCTCTCGATTATAAATTTCGGGAGAAGTGCTAAGCTCTTCTAATGACATTTCGGTCGGATCTTGCTCTGGCGAGAAAACTTCAACGACCGGCTGGACCACGAAATTCACTTGTTCGCTAGAAGTATTCTTCTGAGGCAATATTGCCATCGACGCTTTTGCTTGCTCAGGGTTCGCTTCTGATATTGTTAAACCATTTAAGGTATTTTTCTCAGCAATTGAGGGCGTGGTGTTCTCCATTTCTCCTGCTACCTTTCGAGCACACAACGGTACTCGCATTCTCTAAGCCCGTCTAAAAACCGAATGTTCAAATTATACAGTCTCCCTCTAAGTGCTTATCCGAAAAGTTCTGTGACGATGCATTCTCTCTCGAGAAGCTGGTTGAACTCACAACCACTTTTCGGGTACATTCTAAAATAGACCGCTTTCAACGAGGATACCAAAACTCAACGCGAAGCTACAACAGGCAAGCCGATCGCAACTTCGCGTCATTGCGTACACCTATACGATTTTAAAACAGAATAATCCAGAGGCTATATTTGGTGAAATTGTCGAAAGATTCTGAGCGACAAACTCGATTCCAGTGAATCACCAACAGGTCAATCGGGTGTTCAAATCAGGCATTCTGGACCATTGTACCAGTAAATCCTCATTTTGGGCTACTTGTCCAAGTTAGGAAAACGAAGGGTTGTCGAGCGGGTTTCAGGAGGCTAAGGGTTTGGAATAAAATAACTCATCGAAAGATTCCTGCGGCTTCGCTGGCGCTATGCGTCTGTATCCAAACAGAACAAGCCCTCGATGTACCCGAGAATGACATCGATGAGTTATTAGAATCGTCGTTCCTAAATGTTAGAATTCAAAAACGCTCTACTAAAAACTCGTGCGCTTTCGACGCCCCGTCAGCTTACCAGGCAACCCTGTGTCACCCAGGACGGGCCGCTTACCGCTGCTGCCTTCCGGCCCTGACGGGGTTCACGGTGCCCTGCCGCACAGGACCCAGCACCTGACGAAGCGACGAAAACGCACGAATCTTATAGCTACATCTCGTGCGTATCCGAAAAGTTCTGCGACGATGCATTCTCTCTGGAAAAACTGGTCGGACTCATAACCACTTTTCGGATAGGTTCTTGAGCGGAGAGGGAGGGATTTGAACCCTCGAGGGCGTTAACCCTACGAGCTTTCCAGGCCCGCGCACTCGGCCAGACTATGCGACCTCTCCATAGGGATACAGATTATACTCATTGTTTGCCGTTCCAGCAAGTTTAGGAGTCAATCGCCAACACTTCTCACCTTAGGTCGATCCACAGATGGACACGATTTACAGGATTAGAAGAAGAATCCGGTAGGTTCTTAATGAATAGGTGTAAACTTAAGCAATAACTGATATTCAGTAAGTCGGTATTCTGTCGCTTGGTCGTCAGACACCGAATCCCAATGAACCGTTTGCGTAGAAGACGCAAAGCGCCATTACTGACCTACCTATTTACCCTTAAGTAAACGCTTATGGCTCTGAGTCATATTGAATCAACGGCAGAAAAACGTCCATATTCAGGTGCTTTGTGTCTGTACTCGGAATTGTCTCTTTTGGTATAGGAGTAATGGTTTCCAGGGGCGTTGATGTTGGAGTCAAAGTTTGTGTTGAGGTTGGTGTTGGTGGATTCACTGCGGTCATGTTCGAAGTCGCGGTTGGCGTAGATGTGACAGTTGGTGTTTTTGTCATTTCTGGTATATGGATCGGTGTACCGGTTGGGGTGGCGCTATGATGCGTAGCTTTTGTCGCTGTCACTGTCTGAGTAGGGCGAGGCGTCTCCGTAGGCGTATTGGTTACGATCACCGTAGGAGTCATCGTCTCGACAGGTGTGGGTGTCTCTGTAGATTGAGTAGCTGGTGTATCGGTAGAAGTGGCAGTATGAGTTGGAGTCTCTATGGATGCAGATGTCGGTGTAGGCGTCGAGGTAGGGGTTGATGCACTAGTGGGAGTCTCTGTGGGCGTCAAGGTCTGCGTTTGTGTTGGGGTTGCTGTTGATGTCGGGGTTGATGATGGGGTTGCCGTCGGTGTCGATGTTTGTGTTGGGGTTGCTGTTGGCATAGCGACACATTGGGAAACTTGTACATCATCAACATACCAACCAATCCCTCCGCCACAACCATCTTGCCCCATTTCAAAGCGCAACTCGATTGTATCTCCTGCTGAAACGAATCCAGTTAGATCAATCTGTGATTGTCCCCAACTGCCAGAAACCTCTCCACCATCGGAGCCAGTAAATGCTTTCTCACCGGCAAGTGGATTGGTGTTGGCTGAGCCACCAATGCTACTCAAGAGCGTATTATTATAAGCGTTGAACATAAATGAAGTATCAGGCACCAGGGTCCAGCTTCCATCATTCACACGGATTTTTACATTCCCGCCATCCACCTTTGCTTCGCTCGTCATCCAGTGTTCGAATGTCAGATGAGCGGATCCGCTATCTTGAGGGATGTGGATCGCTGGACTCTGTAGGTAAAATACGGCGCTCTCATCATCCTTGGCACAGTCTCCATAGGCAATACTGTTGACGACAAATGCTGCGCTACCGGCACGCTCGTCCGGCAATGTACTTGCTATTGTCCAATTCGGTGTATCAAGCTTCCTCGGTTTTGCCACCTCCCGGGTTCCGACTTGCCAACTACCCATGCCGCTTTCCCAGTCGGTTCCAAATATCTCCACGCTTTGTTCAGTTGCGCTACAGATGGGTGGGGGATCGGGCAAAAACATTGGCTCAAAGTTACATTGCGTTGGCTCGAACCGCATCTCAACTGCGGCAATCGCATCGGTTACCTCCAGACAATCACTACTCCCAATCCGGTCATTGCTCGTAACAATTGTGGTGCTATCGGTGCTGAGTGCGCTCAAGGGTTGATCAATCAGATCTAAACAAGCCTGCTCTAGCGCATCTGCATGATCGGGGAATTTGGTGGCTGGCATCTGGTAAAGCGTCTGCGCACGCCAGTAAATGTGCGCAGCCTTTGTCAGACCAATGCTGGAAACTGTCTGTCCATTATAGGTTCCTCCATCGACCAACAGAGCAAATGCATGATTGATGACGCCACTGTTAACGTGGACCCCTCCTGAATCGCCCTCCTGACACCAATATTCGGTGTCTGACACTTTTCCAGGGTGGCCAAAACAGGTTGGAGTCCACATATCGCGGAGGGGCGCTGAGAATGCGGCGGCGTCTTCACCCACCAACCAGCGATAGGAATTGTCATTTGGATTGGGGCCACCGCCTAAACTTGAACACGATCCAGTCGTACGCACCGTATCGGGCAGATCCGATCCCGCTCCATTCAGCCAATCGACGATCTCACCCCAAATGTCTGAATATGCTTCATTGATGGCACCGGGTTGCCATTGGTAGATCAGATTGTGTGTCGATATAGTATAATTGTGCGCCCACTCATGGCTGATGATGTCATCCGACGTTACGCCAATGCAAAAACCCGTGATTCCGCTGCCACCGAATGCGTTTGGGCAACCAAATCGGAAGTCGTAAATCGACTGCATAGTGGCCCCCGCCCCGTCCCACGAGTCGAATGAGCCATTGGAGAGCGTATAAAAGAAGTTGTACGTGTCTTCACTATAGTCAATCAACCAGTTGACTTCTGTGGCCCCCTCACCAGTATAGGGAACCGCGTCGCCTTCTTGCCAAAGCAATACGCCTGACGAAATCGATTGATGATAGATTTCACGGTCCAGAATTGGATGCGTCAGCGAAACCCGATCAAGAATCTTGCCCTTTTGTGCCCCCACGAATACCTGTTCGTGGATCTCAGGTACGCCAACTTCGATAAGATAGGCAAGGTAACTTCTACTCACCAAACCACGACCCAGATTTGGCAGATAAATGATAAGCTCTTTGTTGGCAACTTGAAAGCCACGCGGCGTCACGTGACCAAACTCGCTGGGCCCACGGAGCACTTGATCGAGAGCAATGTCTGCAGCCTGATCCGCATCGAGCCGCGGGGTTACGGGAAGCTCCAGATCCGGAACAAAGTTACTCTGTACAACTTTAATGTCATCATTCGGCGTAAAATGGACGCGCACAAACGCAGCATAGACAGGGATGCCCCGAAAAACTTGCTGAAATGTAACGTGACGATTCCCGGCCCCATCCTCATTTACAGAGAGCAATACCAGATCGCTGGAGGAATTACCCACCCCCAACTGCGCTCTAGCAGATGTGAGGAACTGTTGTGCTCGCGTCACCAATTCGGTCTGGTTGAGAGGGGTCTGCTGTAGACGCCATAACGGCTGTGAAGGGGTAACCAAACGCACAAAATTTGCGCGGCCCGTGACGGGGCTAATGCTCTTGTAATCGATAAGCTTCTCATCGAATGTATATGTATCTACGGCAGGTTCGACAGGAAGCTGAGCATGACCAACCTGACTTGCAGGCAAGTGAATCACAAAGACAAACATACCTGCCAGCAAAACGGTTGTGATAAGTTGTCGGGGACTCTTATTCATGAAATAGAATTTTGTTGATTGTCAAAACCAATTGCAAATGATCCCTTCATAAGGGTTTGAGAGCATTCGAAAAGATTGACAAGCGGGGCCCTTGTAAGGTGATCAATAGAATAACAACTATATTTTACTATAGACCTCTGTGATCGTTTCTTACAAGATTCTGTCACGGGGCACTCGGGTTTGGGGATGAGATTAAATTTACGCAGCAAAAAATGAATTGTCGAAATAGAAGTCACCGGGGTCCTAAAGTCAAGACCACTTAAATAACGTGGAGTCGCCATGCATGGCGCACCATGTATGTACTGTTTTATTACATCGACACCTGCGTTGTTTCCCTACATCGCGACCTCTAAATGGCGTGTGGCTCTCCTGTGTCGGGGTGGTTCATTTTAGCTGGATAGATAGGTTTACACTTTTAGAAACAGAAAGAACGTTTATATTCTCTGATTTCGCCGGTTCTCAGAGAGAAAACGGTCTCATATAGATTTTTGTCTATATATCAAAAGTGTAAACCTAATTTTGAACCACCCCGAGGTGTCGATGTAAGTAAACAATACAATGTATGGCGCAGCATTCTCTCTTACACGAAGTAACGCGTGGCGCAATCCGGGAACGCGCCTGTCGTACTCTGTATGACCAGACTGGTCATGGCGCGTTCCCGGATTGCTTTCGACCACGCTCTCTGGTCGTTCTACTGCGTGTAATCTCTCATGCGGCGACGACTCGACGAAGATCGGCGTTAGAGAAAGCCTCCTCCACATGGTTTATGTCTATTTAAATGTCTTGGTCCTAATGTCCCCAGAGAGCTTTACACGCGGTTCAGAGTGAAATCTGGGGTTTTGTAAATATCAGAGATGCGTGGATGTGTATCACAAAGTGACACGATTGCGGTCTACCGAGTGTCTCTCAGAAAAACTCTCCAGTATATCAGGTCTCACGTTAGTCGCTGAAAAACGCGTTCAACTGCCTCTATAGTCATCTGAATTTCTTGCTCCCCATGCGCATGACTCACAAAACCAGCCTCGAACTGACTAGGAGCAACATAAACGCCTTCATCCAACATGGCATGAAAGTAGCGACCATATCGTTCTGTATCAGCATGCGTCTTGGCATCGGCGTAATTTAAAATTGTGGCATCTGCTTCGTTCAGAAAGTAGAAACCAAACATTGTGCCAGCACGAGCTGCTTGGATCGACAGATTATTGCGCTCGGCTGCTGCTTCGATGCCGCTGACAAGCTCGTTTGTTGCGGCTGCAATTTGGTCAAATACATTCGGCTCCAACAGAAGACGGATTGTGACAAGTCCTGCCGTCATGGCCAAAGGATTGCCTGACAAGGTTCCCGCCTGATACATGGGGCCAACTGGTGCAACCGTCTCCATAATGTTGCGCTTCCCGGCATAGGCACCGACCGGCAGTCCGCCACCAATCACTTTGCCCAAGCAAGTAATATCCGGATCCAGATTCCAGGCAGCTTGGGCACCACCAGGTGCCACCCGAAAACCGGTCATCACCTCATCCAACACAAAGAGCGCACCAAACTCATGGCACAGGTCACGCAAACCTTGTAGATAACCCTCTTTTGGCAAAACAAAGCCCATATTGGCCGCAATCGGTTCGATCATCGCACAGGCAATCTCATCTGGATATTGCTCAAAAAGCTGGCGGACGGCATCCAGATCATTAAAGGGTGCCGTCAACGTGTCGCCCGTCGTCGCAGCCGGCACACCAGGTGAATCTGGCAAGCCCAACGTTGCGACACCGCTGCCTGCCTGAACCAATAACATGTCTGCGTGGCCGTGATAACAACCAGCAAACTTGATGATCTTGCTGCGTCCTGTGTAAGCACGGGCCAAACGTAGAGCGCTCATGCACGCTTCCGTCCCACTGTTGACAAACCGGATCATCTCGATGGAGGGAACAGTGTCGATCACGAGCTGCGCCAACTCGTTTTCCAATGCAGTGGGTGCGCCATAGCTCGTTCCCTGCACAGCGGCCTGTTGCACTGCTTCGACGACCTGCGGGTGAGCATGTCCTAAGATGAGCGGGCCCCAAGATTGGACATAGTCGATGTACTGATTTCCATCTGCGTCCCACATGACTGCGCCGTCACCCCGATCGATAAAGAGTGGAGTGCCTCCAACGCTGCCAAAAGCGCGTACAGGGCTATTCACCCCTCCGGGGATCAACGTCTGTGCTTTCGCATAGAGTATTTGTGAATTTGTTGTGTTCATTGGTGTTTCTGGTTCTCCGTTGTAAGAAATTAGGGCTCTTTGGGAATTCATGTGGTTGACAAAGGCCAGGAAGATTAGCGCCGGTTGAGTGACGAAGTCGTATCGAAACCAAAGCGAGTCTACCACATGAGATCCTGTTGAGCCGAAATTAGGTGGGTTCGCCAAAAATGGTGCGACACTATGTTTGACTTTTTACAGCCGCTCCAATCCTCTCTGCTACTTCTTTTCCTTGCCTCACACAATCTGGAATGCCGACACCGCGATAGGGGCTGCCTGCCAAATAAACATTCTCCGGGAGCGCGGCATCGATCGTTTTCATCCTGTCCAAATGACCAACATCGTACTGAGGTTGGGCATTCCGCCAGCGATAGATTCTGTGAAAGAGCGGTGTCGCATCAATGCCCATCAGGGCAGACAATTCTGCTTGCGCCGTCTGCACCACATCTGCATCATCAACCTGCATCATCTGCGGACTCCGCACGCCACCAAAAAAGATGCGTAGCAACACGTAATCCATCGGCGCACGTTGCTGAAATTTGGTGGTCATCCAGGTCATGGCGTTGATGGGGCGCGCCTCACGACGAGGGATCACGACCCCAAAGCCGTTTAATGGGTGGTGAATGTCTTGCTTGCGATAGGCCAGAAAGAGTACGCCGGTGCTAACGGTACGTAACTGCCTTAAGCGATGCGATGCAGTTGGAACAAGCGTACATAGCAATTGGGCAGCTGGTTCGGCTGGTGTCGTCACGACCACACTGTCGGCATAGCGTGGGCTGTCTGTTGCCGTCTGTAATGAGTAACGACCAGAAGTCGCCCGTTCAATTCTATCGATCCCGCTGTTCAAATGAAGCGAGTCCCTCAGCCGTCGCGACAACTCATGCGTCAACACCTCGGTGCCACCAACAAAGGAGATAAAGGCAGACAGTGCTTGAGATTTTGATTTAGAATGGAGTGGTGTTGTGCTCTGACGCGCCGTTTGCGCAGCTTGAACCGCGGCGAGAAGACTCCCATGCTCTCGTTCCATTGCCGGGAAGCGGGGAAAAGTGGCGTGGATACTTTGCACTTCTGGGGAGGCATTATAAATACCTGATAGGAGTGGTTCAGCAAATATCTCCAGCGCTTCTGGTCCAAACCGACGTCGCACGAATTCAGCCACTGACTCATCCTCGCTGCTTATCCGTGCCGCCACTTCACCTTCAGCCAACATACGTTTTTTTCCAGCTTCGGACAACAATGGTGAAGCAAGAAGTGCTTCCGGGTTTGTGGGGACAATTAGCTGAAGACCAGCGGGCAATGGCACCAAATGACCATCTTTGACGATATAGACGGTGCGTTCAGCATCATTCGTGGGCAGAATCTGGTCATGGAGTCCCAATTCATGGGCCAACTCCATCGCCCAAGGTTTCTGTGCCGCCAGGAAGGCATCTCCAGCTCGCTCAATCACAAATGGGTGATTCCCATATCCGTCAACCCGATCCGTCTGGATCTTGCCACCGCTACGATTTGTGCGCTCCAAAATGGTGTATCGAAGCGGGAAATTCTGCTCGTCGATCTGTTTTTGCAAATACCATGCAGTACTCAGGCCAGTGAGACCGCCACCGATGATGGCGACATGGTGGGGCGCGTGATGCGTATTGCGTATTGCGTGAACTGAATCACTCTGATTCGGGGTCATATACGTTCCGTATACTGATGCACAAAATCAACCAATCGTCGCACATTGTCAATGGGTGTTTGGGGCAAGATGCCGTGGCCTAAGTTGAAAATATGACCGGGTCGACCACCCATCGAATCGAGTATCGTTTGAGCGCGTTGCTTCAATTCAGGCCAGGGTGCAAAGAGCGCGACCGGATCCAGGTTGCCTTGAATCGCAACATTGGGACCGAGGCGCGCCGCGGCATCGGCAATGTCAATGCGCCAATCCACGCCAATCACGTCCCCCCCTGCCTCTCGGATCAACTTCAGCATCCCGTTGGTGTTGGTTCCAAAGTGAATAATGGGTACATCCGCTGCTTTTGCGATTTCGATGGCACGCTGGGTATAGGGCATGACATGATTGCGATAATCATGCGGGCTCAGCGCCCCAACCCAACTATCGAAGACTTGCAACACTTGCGCGCCGGCTTTTGCCTGAGCGAGCAGATAGTGTCCCACCAGATCGCTCAGTTTTTCCATCAATGTCTGCCAGAGATGTGGCTCTCCCATCATCATCGATTTGGCATGGAGATAGTTCCGACTCCCACCACCTTCTATGGCATAGGAGGCCAGAGTAAAGGGCGCACCACTAAAACCAATGAGCGGGATGTTGCGCGCCGACAGCTCTTTGCGCATCAGTCTAATTGCCTCGAGCGTAAACCAAAGGCTCTCTTGTGGATCGGGCACACTTAATGCCTGGACATCATTCGCACTGCGCACTGGGTTGTGCAAAACAGGACCGTCGCCTTTAACAAATTCCAGATCCAGTCCCATTCCTTCCAATGGGGGTAGAATATCAGCAAAGATAATGGCTGCATCAAGATCAAACGCATTAAGGGGTTGCAAGGTAACTTGACAAGCCAGATCAGGCGTCTTGATAATTTCTAGGATCGAGTATTTCTCGCGCAGGGCGCGATATTCGGCCATATATCGTCCAGCTTGACGCATCAACCAAACCGGCGTTGCATCAGCTTGTTGACGACGACAGGCGAGAAGAAAGCGAGGGTCCGATGATGGGTCGTGATTCGTGATTTGTGATTTGTGATTCATGTAAAGAGTTTGCGTGTGTTTTTTTTATCTTTACTTTCTGGTAAAAGAAAAGAGATGAGGTGAGAAATGTGACAAAAAGCGGTTAGCGTTTCATCCTAAAGGTAGCGAAACCAAAAAGGAGGAAGGAATGCTAACCGCGCCAGAAATAACTATAGCAGTACTGATGAATGTATTGCAAGTAACGCCGGTGGGAACAAACGTAAATGTAATGCGTCTGATGTGGGCGATGATGAATGGGTCGTTTCTGAAAAGTCGAGGAGCAATCCATAGTGGATTGAGTGAAAGCGGGTTTGAAGATGAGGAGATCCGAAGAAGCTGGTGGAGCTTTCGATATGGATCATGGGATATTGCAAGCCTGCTCTCATCGTGGCAAGAAGAAGTGGAGTGGAAAGGGGAATGGGAGGCAAAAAAGTTAGAAGGATACCGAGTGAAAAGCATAGATATCACAGGGTTCTGGCGACCGAAGCTGCAAGGGAAAGTGAACCGACTCTATAATTCAACGGCTCGTCGGGCATTGCCCGCGCTCATCTTTGGGTGATGATAAGCTCGGGGAGATAGGGGAAACGAGTGCCACTGCTCAAGGCAATCATGAGATGCGAGGTAGGCACAAAGGAAAGTGAGTTTCGGAAAAAGCTGCTGAAAGAGACCAAGAAATCACTGGAGTCAGACGAAGTGGCGGTGGTCGATGCCGGGTTTACAATCAGAGAAATGCTAGAAAGCGACGTCGACCGATTTGTCCTTCGGGAAGCGATTAACTGCACAGCGCGCCGCAATGAGTTACCCGAACGTAAGGAAAAAGGCAGACCACCCGAATATGGTGATATTGTGCGTCCGCTCTCTCGATGCTATAGGGGAAAGCGACTCGAGGCCACAACTCCAGACTCGTTTGGTCAATTTGTCTATAGTGGTCGCCTGATTCGCTATCAAGCATGGCACAATCTCGTCCCCAGGACAACCAAGGTGGATACAGCCAACCGCACCTATTCGATTTACGTCTTTCAGGATCCTGCTTATCACACACCTTTGGTTCTGGCGACCGTCATGGCTTTACAAGCTGAAACCATTTATCTTTTCTCTCTGGAGCGCTGGCCTGTTGAACATCCCCCCTTGGCTTCCAAGCAGATGATTGGCTTACATCGTCAATTTGTTCATGCCGATGAGGCTTGCTTCCGCTTACCTGAACTGGGGCTGCTGGCTGGCAATCTTCTTTCCCATTTAGCCGCTTCTCTTCCTCCCATACCGACTGGCTACTGGGATCGAGAGCCTCAAGCCACTCCCGGCAGGCTGCGCCGCGTTCTCTCGAGTGCTCTTTTTCCAACTCCCGACCAACTCGACCCTGACTTTCGGAAAAAGGCCTCGGTTTCAGGGGTGGTTCATTTTAGGCGGACAATTAGGTTTACATTTTTGCAAAGAGAAAAGATGTTTATATTTTCTACTTTGAGCCATGCTCAGGCAGAAAATGACCTCATATAGATTTTTATCTATGTATCAAAAGTGTAAACCTAATTCTGAACCACCCCCGGTTTCACACCATTTACCTAAAGGCGTTCTCGCTCATCGCCGCCTCAATGCCGCTGCTTAAACTAGCCGAGCACTATTTTTACATTTTATCCCGTTTTTTCAGGGTGGATTCTTTTTTCCGCCCCTTTCGGTTTGCCCTTTGTCACTCAAGCCTTTACCAGAAAGTAAAGTTTTATTGCTCTTTGAGGTTTTGTGGGGTAAACGCTGGATAGTTTGTTGGTTAGATTGTTCACCAACCATCTAACCAACAAACCAACTGACAACCACACAATTCCTCAGACAACCTTTTTTATTCCATCCACTGTATGGCATCCTTGGCAAAGTAGGTCAAAATCATGTCAGCACCCGCGCGCTTGATTCCAATGAGTGCTTCCAGAGCACATCGTTCGAGATCGAGCCAGCCGTTGGCAGCCGCCGCATGGATCATAGCAAATTCACCACTTACCTGATAGGCAGCAACAGGCAAGTCGTATTGGCTACGAACGTTGGCAATGATATCAAGATAGGGCATGGCGGGCTTAACCATAATCATGTCGGCACCTTCAGCGACGTCGAGTGCAACTTCTTTCAATGCCTCGCGGCGATTGGCTGGCTCCATCTGATACTGACTGCGGTCACCAAAAGAGGGAGGACTTTCGGCCGCATCGCGAAACGGACCATAGAAGCTGCTGGCATATTTCACGGCGTAACTCAGAATGGGGATATGCTGATACCCTGTTTCATCTAATGCTTGACGAATCGTGGCCACCATACCATCTAGCATCCCCGACGGAGCAATGATATCTGCACCGGCTGCCGCATGAACAGCGGAGGCACGTCCCAGCAGGTCGAGGGTCACATCGTTGAGGAGATAGCCTTGCGGCAACGCGGGGGTATGATGCTTGGTGCCCGCTTGATTGATGACGCCACAGTGACCGTGATCGGTGTATTCACAAAAGCACATATCCGAAATCACCATTAGGTCTGGCGCAGTCTCTTTGATCATGCGAATCGCTTGCGGCACAATGCCATCTGGATTGTAGTTGTCGCTGCCGTGGGCATCTTTTTCGGCTGGAATCCCAAAGAGAATCACTGCTGGAATGCCAAGCGCCACAATCTCATGGATCTCGGATTGCAACATATCGAGCGACCATTGATGCTGTCCCGGCATCGATGAGATCGGATTCTTGATCCCTCTTCCTGGTCGTACAAAAAGGGGATAGATAAAATCAGCTGGACTTAGCGATGTTTCCTGTACCATTTGGCGCAGGTTACTCGTCAAGCGTAAGTGTCTTGGACGTAGATTCTTGGATAACATTGTTGCTCCTAATGAACTGTATATTGCCCGGGACGGTTCATATCAATGGCTGCGAAACAACCATGTTTTGATCACAACCCGTCCATAAGTTGCCCACAGTAGAGTCGAGTTCGATAATAAATCGTGACTTGTCCATCTTGTTGATGTTGGTCAAAAAGCGTTCGCAAGCCATCAATCATCTCGTCATATCCCGGTTGTCCGGTCGTGGGTGAATAGGAGGAGGAGAGCAGGCGTCCTTTGAGACCAGTCCATTCAAGATGCTGTTGATTCTCGAAGGATTGTTTTGTGACTTGGTTTGGCGCAAAAAAATTGGTGATGATGTCGTCATGAAAGTTTCGTTCGCTGACGCCCCCATAATTTGCGGCATAGGCGTGGACAAGCTCCTCATAACGCTCCATTAATTCAGAGCGCTCCAACCAACGTGAGTTCCAGACCAGCGCGACATATCCTTGGGGGTTGAGAATGCGAACAAATTCTTGTCGGGTTGGAACCGGGTCAAACCAATGGAATGCCTGTCCCGCCACAATCATGTCAATACTCGAATCGTCCAATGTCGTTGCTTCAGCAGTGCCACCAACGCTCGTGAAACCCTGATACTGTTCCAATAACGACTCCCCAGCCTGTCTCATCTCCTTATTTGGCTCAATGCCATAAACGCGATAGCCACTGTCGAGAAAGAGCTGAGACAAAAAACCTGTTCCAGAGCCAATATCTGCTATGTGAGCATTGGGCATCAAATCAAGTTCGGTTCGCAAAAAATCGACGATTGCTTGAGGGTAGCGAGGCCGATATTTGACATAATTTTCAACTCGATTGGAAAATCGTTGCGTTGAATCTTCTTCACGTCCGGTCATCTATCCTCCCATCTAATCTCGAGCAGCGCAATGACGGACGACTCGTTTGCGCCCTCTTTGCAGAGGTAAGTCACTGAAAGTATCTGACCAATCCCTGTGTCAACCCATCAATAGTGTGCACGCTTGGCACAATGGATACACGTACACCATACGCCTGCACGGCCTCAGCTGTTACTGGACCAATAGACGCGACAACAACATCATCCAACATGTCCATCGTCCCACCCTCCATCGTTAATCGTTTGTAAAAGTATCGCACGCTCGATGCACTGGTAAAGGTGATTGCATCGATCTGCCCTTCCCACAAGAGTCCCGGAACATCATCGCCTCCAGTGGCAACCACGGTACGATATGCCTCAACTGTGTTAACGACAACATCCTGTTGTTCAAGTGAGTTCTGTATGGTAGGTTTAGCAATGGCGGATTGAGGCAATAGGACGCGTGTGCCAGCAGTTAGATTCAGCGTCTGGGCCAAACTCTCTGTTGTATAGGAATCGGGTACAACGTCGACCTGAACACCAAGTTGCTGAATCGCCGCTGCTTTTGTTGTCGTACCAACTACCGCAACGTTAAGGGGCGCCAATACATCAAGTGGCATATTTAAAGTTTGTATACGGTCAGCCAGCGCAAAAACAGTATTGGTGCTGGTCAAAATTAGCCAATCGTAAAGGCCGTTTCTCACATTTTCGAGAGCTTGATCAAGTGGTGCCAGATCGATCGGCGGTACAATGGCGATCGTTGGATAATGATAGACGATTGCGCCCAAACGTTCAAGCAATTGACGCTGTTCGGCCACCTGGTGTGTTGCACGCGTGATTGCAACACGGATACCGGATAGTGAGAGCGATCCTGGATCTGATTCAGTGAATGTACTTGCCACGCTATACCTTTAGAACACTAGGTACTATCATATAGAAAAATCCGTACAAATGAGTCAAGTTTCAGAAAGAGCGGCAGAGTTGCAAAGTTGCAAGGTGGCTAGTCGAGCCCTGCAACCCTACAACCTCGCACCAACTGGTCGGTTTGAGGCGCAGCTTCACTAGTACATCTCATCCCAAAGAATCTCACGCGCCCCTTGCTCAAGAGCGACTGTGGCTAAATGCTGGCCCAGTTCTACTGCTTGAGCAGTTTCACCAAAGTCACTCACGTCAACTTGATGCACACCGTCAACAGATGTCACTCGGCCGCGCAGATGAAGTGTATGAGCGCCGACTTCTGCATAGGCTGCGACTGGCGTGGAACAACCGCCACCAAGAGCCGCCAAAAAGGCACGCTCAGCCGTGACAGCGGCGGCAGATGGCTGATGCTGCAGGAGAGTTAGCAGCTGATGCGAAGCAACATCATCACGACATTGGACAGCAAGCGCACCTTGTCCTGGTGCTGGAAGCATCAGGTCGAACGGTAAAATCTGGCTCACGACATCCAAACGGTCGATACGCTCCAAACCAGCATGAGCAAGCACAACAGCATCATATGGTCCTTCGGCAGCAAGCGCCTTTTGGATCCGAGTATCCACGTTGCCACGAATATCGCGTATTTGGATATCGGGTCGCACGTGAAGAAGCTGGGCCATGCGGCGGCGACTGCTTGTTCCGATAGTTGCACCTTTGGGCAGTGTATCAATTGTATAATCGGCGCGACTTACGAATACATCAGCTGGGTTAGCTCGTTGGGGGATGGCTCCAATCGTCAGTCCATCAGGGGAGTCGGTGGGCAAGTCTTTTAAGCTGTGCACAGCGATATCGATGGTGCCAGAATGAAGGGCAGCTTCTAACTCGGCTGTAAACAAACCCTTGCCACCGATAAGCGGGAGGGGTTTATCGATCACACGATCTCCCTTTGTCGTCATCACATCGACAGTAAATTCTAGGCGCGGCCAGAGCTCCCTTAATAACGTCTGAACATAATTCGTTTGCCAACGCGCCAAGACGGAACCACGCGTGCCAAGTCGAACTTCTTTATCGAGTTTGTTCGATTCTGTTCCGCGAAGAGATTGTTGGATGGCCATAGGAAAAACTCAGCTTACCCAACCGGTACTGCTTTGGCAATGGAAAACTCATCGGCGACTCCATCAAAGAGTTCTTCGATTGAGTGAATGTGAGCCAGTTCATCCGCGTCTGCTCGGGTTTGTGTGCGGGCGAGCAAGGTCTGTGCCAATTCTTCTCTAGATTCTTGGGCGCCACTCAATTCAAACAGATCGCGCATCATGTGGGCATACTCATGACCATCGCCTTGTGCGGCTCGTTCTTTCAAGTGTACGATAGGTTGGTGGAGCAGTTTATTGACCAGACGATGAGCCAGTCGTTCGATGGCGTCTTCAGCCACCTCATAGGCCTGAATATCAGCATTGCGCAATCGCCGGAGGGCTTGGTCAACTTCGGCATTTGCAATGGACTTGGCCCGTCGCCGCAGTTCGACAATGACGGGTACCACCTGACGTTCTGCCAGCCAGTCAGCAAAGAGGTTGGCTTCAACTTCGATGATCTCCTCTACTTTGGGCACTTCGGCACGCCTTTGCGCCATATTTTCATCCAGAGCGCTCTGCAAATCATCCACATCAAAACAGGTGACGGTGGGTAGCTCGGCAACACTCTCTTCGATGTCGCGTGGCACTGCAATATCGATTATGACCAAAGGGCGACCATTGCGCGCCCTTAGACTTGGCTCGACCTCTTCGCGATGCAGCACGGTGTGAGGAGCACCAGTTGCGCTGATCACAACATCTGCCTCCTGAAGACGTTCTTGTAAGTTGACCCAACCAGCCGCTTGACCATCGACTCTTTGCGCCAGATCCACTGCGCTGGCATAGGTACGATTAATGATGCTGATATTGCGTGCACCTTGCATGTGGATAGCCTGGGCAGCCAATCCCGCCATTTCACCTGCGCCAACAATCAGAATATTGCGCGTTGTCAGCGAACCGACCTGTTGTTGCGCCAATCTACCGGCTGCATGACTCACAGATGTGGTATGACGTGCAATTTCTGTTTCAGTTCGGGCACGTTTCCCTGTATGCACGGCCTGTCTAAAAAGTTGCGAGAGGGTTGCGCCCGTCGTCCCAGCTGCATGAGCTTCTGTATAGGCTTCGCGGACTTGACCCAAAATCTGTGGTTCGCCCAAAATGAGAGAATCCAGTCCAGAGACAACCCGAAAGAGATGCACAACGGCACCTTGGTCGTACTTTATATAAAGATGAGGTTGTAGTTCTTGAACAGAAATATTTGTTGAGTCTGCCACAAAGTTGATCAACTCGCACACGCTCTTTGACCACTCTTGTGATTGAAGGGAACGCTTGTCTTGTTCAATCTCTTCATGGCCAACTGCATAGACTTCGAAGCGATTGCATGTTGATAGGATCACAACTTCATGAAGAGGCGCATTGATCGATTCTTGTTCGGCACGACGGTAGGTCTGCCGGAAATGATCAAGGGTGGCTTGTAACTCTGCGCCGGCCAAAGAGAGTTTCTCCCGCAGAGTGACTGGTGCAGTTTTATGATTCAGGCCGAACAATAGAATTGACATGAGATTCACCGATGATGATTCAAATGAATAATAGAATGTTGAGAGTCGGGCTAATAGTTGTCAACTGTCGGCTATCAGCTTATAGCAATCGGCTGTCAGCCGTCAGCGACATTAGGCTTTTCCAACAATTAAAATCCCTAATTTGATCTGGAAAAGCTCAAGCCATTCCAGAGAAATCGACTTGGCAAATCAGGGATTTATTTCTCTGGAATGGCCTTACATCTGTGCTGCAGCAGGTCGTACAGATACTGGTCGTCCTGACAAACAGCAATTTGCAGGACAGACGTCATGATTCGGTCCATATTTTCCAATCGCACGCCGCTTCGGTGCATCGCTCATGCGCTCGGTGATCAACTCACGAATCATGCCCACAAAGGCTGGGTGGGTGCCAACGCTGGCAGCCCGTACGAGATTTAATCCGATGGCGTCAGCGACTTCTTGTGCTTCGGTGTCCAGATCGAAAATCACTTCCATATGGTCAGAAATAAATCCAATGGGCAAAACAACCACATCTTGGACCCCGCCATCGGGCAAGCTTTTGAGATGGTCACAAATGTCTGGTTCAAGCCAAGGCATCTGTGGTGGTCCTCTGCGGCTTTGATAGACCAACTGCCAGTTGTCACGCACACTTGTGTTGGCCACGGTATCGGCCACGGCCTCTGCGACAAGCCGGCTCGATTCTGTCAATTGCTCGACATACCGGCAGTTTTGGGCTTGCGCCAGTGGAATACTGTGCGCCGTAAAAACGAGATGTGCCTTCCTCCGTCGCTCCGTTGGAATCTGGTCTAATGCGGCACGAACATGGTCAACATTGGCTTGAATAAAACCGGGATGGTTGTATCCCATCCGTATCTTATCCACGATAGGCGCATTCAGACCAACTTTCTCCTGTGCATCGTAGATGTTTTCGCGGTATTGACGACATCCAGAGTAGCAACTGAACATGGATGTAAAAAAGGCGAGCGCCCGTTCGACGCCATCATCCGCCATTTGTTGCACGACATCTGGCAGCATTGGGTGCCAGTTGCGATTACCCCAATAGATGGGCATGTTTAGTTCATGCTCGGTCAATTCTGATTCCAATGCCCAAATCAGCGTGCGGTTTTGCTCATTTATCGGACTCACGCCATTAAACTGTTCATAATGACGGGCTACCTCTAGCATCCGCTCACGTGGCACATTGCGCCCGCGCAAAACATTTTCCAGGAATGGCATGACATCATCCATTCCTTCCGGACCCCCAAAGGAAACCATTAAAATTGCGTCGTAGGTCATAATTATCTTCGGTTTAGGAATCGGAATTAAATAACTTGAACAGATTCTTCGTTTCACTCGAGAATGACATGTTCAACTCATTTAATGCTCGTTCCTTACTTGCTTTGCCAAATGGTACGTCCGATAAAGAACGGTCCTAAACTCTCTAGATGTTGCGATGTCTGCTTTGTCTTACGCATGGCTTGCACACAGGCAGAAAGTGGGTAGAGCTCGCGGCCAAGTAGACCAATAACAAAGTCGTTGTCATTTTTGTCTAGCCCGTGGCAGGCGAGCCGGATGTCGGTTGCATATCCAGCGCGGCCAAATGCCATACCGATGCTGCCATGCTCGCCGAGTACTTTGTGCTGCTCTTCCTCTGGCAATGTCTCAAAGCGCTTTTCGCGCCGCAGCGGATACCAGACCGCCCAGCGATTTTGTGCACTTAACACCTTTTGACGCGGCTTGTCCAGTAGAGCGTCTTCCAGGTCTGACTCATAACCAAGCGTGTAGGTACGCCCCAGCATTGTGTATTCTGGTTTTGGCAAAAAGCCTCTAAAAGGTGTCGCCACGAGCACCGAGCGCAGGGTATCAACAAACCAATCAGGCTCTTCGCTCAGCGTAAGTAAACCGATACCAGTCGGATCATTGAGATCGACGTAAAGCACACCTTGTACATCGGCTTCCTGGAGGGCATTGCAAGCCATTTGGCTATCTCGACATTCTCCAAAAGCCAAAAATTGCATAAACAGACGACGGTCTAGAGAGATCGGCTGACCATCCCTACGTCCTTTTTCGCTTAAATCAAGTGTGGGTCTTTCGCGTGACACTTTTTTCGTCCTAGTGGTGGATCAATGATATAAAAGGTATATAGCTCATCTACCATAAATGTGGGTAAATCATGGTGTTCTTCTGGGAGTCGTTGACGTTTGACAGCTATCCGCAGAGAAATCATTGCCCAGAGCGCCCTCTAACTGTCAACAGAACCTAACAAAGACGCTCTTTGCACATTTGAGAGATGAACGAATGTGTATTCTATGTAAACCGATTGAAATCTATGTAAATCTATGTATTTGTTCCTTTTGTCACAATTGTAATCATGCATTCAATGTTGGTCAAGTCAGATAGATTACTGTTTCACACAATTGTGGTATGAATTCCATTCAATATACATCTTCATCGTTAATTTTACATTATCATTTACCACTATCATTTGTAGAACCTAAACCGAACTCTGTATGAAAACATGGTTTTGCCTTATCTGGTCTAATTGTAGGAAAACCGGCTCTTTGAGGTTTTGTGGGGTAAACGTCGGATTGGTTGTTGGTTTGCTGGTTTGTTCACCAGCTGTCTAACGACCCAACTGACAATCACATATTTCCTCAGACGACCGGAAAGCCATCTTTTCATCACAACCGCAGTGTAAATATGATCATGAATCTAATTCTTGTCGGTGTGGGTGGTTTTGCTGGGGCTGTCACTCGCTATCTTGTTGGCTCATTTGCGCAACATCTACTGACAGTCGGACATCTTCCGATTGGCACGATGACGGTCAATGTCATTGGCTGTTTTTTGATTGGGGTTCTTTCTCAGCTTGGCGAGAACCACAATATCTTTACACCTCAAGCGCGTCTATTGATCTTCGTTGGCTTTTTGGGATCCTTTACCACTTTTTCAACCTTTGGCAATGAAACGGTTTCTCTGCTCCAAGAGACAAAGCATCTATCTGCGTTCCTGCATGTTTCCCTTCACATCATCGTGGGGTTCGGAGCGGTTTGGTTGGGACAAAGGCTTATTCTATTCTATTCTCAATCTTAAAATGAGCACTCCTGATTCGTATCAAATTCGTCAATGTACTGAACAGAGCTGCCAGCTTCGGTTTCCAGTCACTCCTGCTGAATATGGATTCCCCCATTGCCCTGTCTGTGGTGGGGAAACGGAGATTGTTTATCATTCTGCTTGGCCCCAACGCCCCAAACCATCGACACCAAAGCCTGGTCCACACATTGAACTGTTGTTAGACAATCTGCGCAGTGTGCATAACGTTGGTTCTATCTTTCGCACAGCCGATGGTGTGGGGGTCCAACATGTGCATCTTTGCGGCATCACACCCACGCCCGAGCATCCGCGATTGGTCAAGACGGCATTGGGGGCCGAGGGAACAGTCGCTTGGATCCATCACCGGAATGCGCTTCACGCCGTCGAGGAGTTGCTCAATCGGGATATTCGTTTGTGGGGATTGGAACGTACAACGGATGCAATCCCTTTGCCGGCGTTACCCAGAATCAATACCAAAGAAACAATCGTCCTCATTGTGGGGAACGAAATGACCGGCATCGATCCCGAAATTCAAGCCCTCTGCGAACAGTTGGTCGCGATTCCAATGGAAGGAACCAAACGGTCGCTCAATGTGGCAGTCGCATTGGGGATCGCACTTTACTGGATTCGCTATAATAATCTCTGATATTCACAAGAGATTATACTGAGCAGCGCCATAAAATAACACTTTTTAGTCGAAAAAGAATGTTATAATGTGCTGATGCGGAGTATATAAGGATTCAGAATATGGGACACGGATGAACACAGATTTCACGGATTTGCTCTGAGAGAATCCGCGTTCAGCCTGAAAATCCGTGTCCTACTCTTCAATCCCTATAATGTCTATCGTTGACGGACCTCGATTCACTCAACGATTAACCCGTCTAAATCAACCGAATCCTCTCCCCTATTGGTCATAAAACGTTCGCCATCTGTTTGACTATAGAGGCCAACCCGCCATCGGTAGCGCCCAGGCGGTAGTGAAACTCGATAGGGCTGTAAGAGTAGATCGTCCGGCCACCAATCGCGGCTGAGAAGCGCCAATCCATCGACTTGACCGGCCATCTCATCGCTGGTATCGAGGATATGATTAAATGCGGTGACAGTTCGCTCGCGCACCTCTGCTGGCGGATCCAGCACGCGCCAAACCAGCAGCATCTCGACAGGTTGCTCTGTTTTGGCATTTGTTGAAGCAGCATTCGCAGCAGTGGGAGCGGCGGAGAAATGATAGCCAAGCAACTGTAGACCAGCTTCAAAGATAGGTGCTGGTTCAAGTTGAATAAAATCTAAATCAAGCTCGGTCCAGGACGGGAGCCGGTAGATTCTGGCCCGCGAGGTCTCCATCCCTCGTTCGTTCAGTTCAACCTGCTGACCGAGCTGAGCCAAAAGATCTTCAGTCTCAACGACACTCCCTTCCTCAGCAAGTTCTTCACCCCTGGGCACATTGTGCATCCAGAGATAAAGACTCGGACGATCATATGAAAGCAATAGCGCAGGGGGGGAAGAGGGTGCCACGAAGCGTGCAAAGGGTGGATTGCCAATCAAGGTCGCAACGACAGCGGGTTCACTATCATAGCCTGGATCGACACCGTTGACCGCAACGCGCACCTCGGCCGCGCCCAATGCATTGGCCGAAGCGCGTACGTTGCCAATGATGCCTTGCCAATCGGCGAGTGTGTCCCCATTGATGCGCATGACCTCCAAGATGCTGAGATAGCTCCCGGTCCAAATGAACGCGACACTCAATGAAACAGCAAACGCCGCGCGCCAAGCCCACAGCACTGGTGTTCGCTGTATTGATGTTTGCTGTACCGGTACTCCTTGCATCGATCTTTGTCCAAGAGAAGGTTCTGCAGAATTGAACGCAGGAAGAGGTGGTGCGGCGTGAGTCTGCTCCACATCAGATCGACCAAAGTTGAGCATAGAGATTGGATGAGTCAGTGAGGCTAATCCGATGCTACAGAAAAGTGCAGGTAAAGGTAATAAAACCGTCCAGTATTGATGATAAATATCGGTTGGTTGCAAACCTAGAATGAAGAGCGGTCCTACCGTCCAGGCCAATAGTAGACGTGCGCTTGTCGTATTGATCAGCGCCGCAGCGCGATCGGTTGATCGATCGGGCGTTTCGCCTGCGTTCTCATTTTCTTTCGAAGCATTCCGCCATCCAGGAAGGGCATACCAGATCACCATGATCGAGCCGAGAAGCAAAAGGACGAGCATCAATGGTTCGACAATGTTCATACTGAGCCGCCACCAGAGATTGGCAGTCTCCATCTGACCCACAACGCTGGATATGCCTGTACCGGAACTCAATTGACGGACGAACAGCCAAGTGTTGGGGGCAATGAGAGTTTCCCACCAGGGAGATGGAAAGTTGAGCAACGTACCAACGTCGAAACTCATCTGATCGCTACGAAGCATTTGGTTCGCGATGGCCCACATGTAAGGCCCCAGCAAGATAAGCGCTACCCCAAGACCAATCAGCATCTGCCTCCGCCACCAGCGTTGTGGCGCAAGCAAGAAGGCCCCCAGCCAGCTTGTTACTTGGAGTATAGCCAGGGTATGGCTCAAGAGCTGACAGGCAGCAAGAATTGGAAACCAGAAGGCGGCTCGATTGGCGGGTTTTTCCAGGCGGTCTCTCGTGTCCATGAAAAGTACTGTGCCGCGTCTCTCGGACTTGAATTGGGACAGTACTCTTCTGGGTGGCTTAACAACAATGCGCCAGGCCACGAGCAGGAGCATAACGCTGAGGAGCACCTGAATATGTGCCCACATTTTGCGATCATAAAAGATCAGCCACGGATTGGCTGCCATAAAAAGCGCCGCCAGCAGCCCCACATGACGTCCAGCGATCCGCATTCCCAACAGATAGGTCAATGCTACAGCAAGCACACCAAGTGAGCCGGTTCCCCAAATCACGGCTTCGATGCGACCGCCAGCGATCAGAAGTGGCACCGCAAACAGATAAGAGTCAAAGGCCGAACGCTGAATCCCTGCAGAGGTGCCTCCGCTAAGGATCGGAAAATAACCATCAAGTTGAGCCACGCGCTGTGCCATCCCCACGATGTGGGCTTCATCATATGCATAGCTAACCAGCCCCGGCTCCATCCAACGCAGGGTGGCAGCAAGTAAAAGAATGAGGAGCAAGAGTGTCCGCATAATGGGTTAAATTTAAGAATGAATACAGGTTGGCTTAGATTTTTGGTCAGTTGTTCCGCAATATGGTGTATGATATGCCAACAAATTGTCAATCGTCAACAATGATAGGACTTACACAGAGTCCTCTCGTACGGGCATGATATATCATGCCCGTACGAGAGATCACACTCTATTGTGCGTAAGTTCTGAATGAATTAGGGGTTCATTGCTTGTTTTATATTATCGAGCGTGTACCACAAAGTGTGGAAATGGACGCGGCTCATAGACAAACCGGATAAAACCCGTACAAATGTGGAGTCGCCATCCATGGCGCAGCATTCTCTAATGCGAACGGGCGGCGTTAGAGAACACCTTCTCCTCATCGTGCGATTTCTATTTGTTTTGTCTATCAGTCAGAGAATCGGCTGCATTTAGGCTTTTCCAGAAAATAAAATACCCAATTCGATGGGAAAAGCCAAAGCCATTCCAGGGTGTAACGCTTATCTTGATGGGTAATTCTTTTTCTGGAATGGCCTTACACTCTTTGGGACACACTCCCACATCATCTAGGTGAAACGGTAAAACAGTGATTGGCTTGAGGCGATGGGCGATAATTCATGATGACGGGGAGCAAAATTTTGTGTTGCAGCGGCGCTGTGTCGAAAAGATACGACGAGCTTATTGCATTAGATTGGGTTTGTTCAGATAGTGCGAGAGAAGTCGTTCCGGGTGTTCCGCCAAGTTGCACGCTTTGTCGCCAATTGAATGCTGCTCCACCATATTCATGCAGGAGTATTCGCTCCAACGACCAACCATCTCCATCTGCACGTTCGGGCCACGGTGCGTCATCATCATATGCCACAGCATCGACTTCCACATAACGAACACGCCCCGTTCGTCCGTCAATAATCGGACGTTCTAGCGCAATACGTTCGCCGCCGTTGTCTAGTTTTCCAGGGTATGGCCCAAGGATCACAATGTGATTTGATACCTCATATCCAGTTCGAAACGTAGCTGGATCTGTCGATGTCACAAGCAACGACCCCCTGCTTGGAATCTGCGTGCCAGGGGGCAGGTTAAAATTTATTCCGTCAATCCGCCAAGGATGGTGCGGAGATGCAGGTTCAAAGAGTGAGACTGGTTGAGTGGTTAAATTGGTCAGCTCAATATATTCTGCGTTTGTTTGGGCATTGTACATCAATTCACTGATCACGATTGGACCAACATGCGGTCGACCATTCGCCTTACCGGGCGTCGTAACAGGCTGCAAAGCCAAATAGCTGTGACGCCTCAAATTGCTTGCAACAGAGCCGCGTCCCATCGTCGAATCGCCATTTACGCTTTGTTCAACGACGCAACGGCCGACTGACTGTCCAGGTGGTGCATGGCGAAAAGAAAGACTGTCGCTATATCCCGTCAACGCACCACTACGCCCAGAGAGCAGGTAGATTGTCTCAGAATCTAGGTTCAATGGAAAACCCAGTTCTGGCTCTGGTATCACCCAATAACCGTGGCCCGCTATTAGCGTGCCGACAGGGATCTGATATTTGGTGGGCGTCTTTAATTGATCGGTTAGAAACCATTCACCGATCTGAATTGCATCTGGGGTTGTATTATACAGTTCGACAAAGCCATCCTGGGTGCTTGTTTGAGAAGGCAAGACTTCATTAATCAAAATGCCGCCAATCAACGTCTGCAGGTTCACCTCTGTGGAGAGTAGAGGGTCTATCGCCAACGGCGATCCACCCAAATATGTGCTAACCCGCCAGTGATCGCCCACTTTTTGCTCCGATGTTTGCGTGGTCGTCTGGTTTTTGTCTCCATCAAGTACAAGAGAAAAGCCAGCTCCATTTGCCGCCGCGAGTCGTGGCAATGCTGGTTCGTAGCGCACCGTCAGAATCTCATTCCCTTGCAGATCACGCAACGTCAAGCGTTCTCCATCATTATCCAGGCTCCCTTGGTAGCCTACTTGATTTGATGGCGCAAAGCCGTAACGTTCTTGAAAGAGCACGGGATTCTTGGCGATGACAATTAATTGCCCTGAATCTAGTCTACTTCCGGCGGGAAAGATATAGTGGATTCCATTCGTAAAACCGATACCACCAATGTCCAACTGTTTGGAACCATGGTTTTGAAGCTCAATATATTCATGGTGTGTGCCTGCGGGTGGATGAACCATCAACTCAGTAATCTGTAGTCCTGAGACGTTCCCGATTGAGGGTAAAAAGCTAGCCTTGCGTTCTGCACTCCATGTCCCTGTTGTTTCATCATAAAGACGAGTGCGAACGACCATTGTCTCTTGTATCGATAGATGTACCTCCCGTCCGCCATGAAATCGACCGACTTCTTGCTGACTGATCCCCCCTTCCGCATCAGCGGCACGTGGGTCTCGCCCGTCGAGTGTATACCAGATCGATCCGGGCTGTCCCTCCGGAGCGATAATCGATAGCCTATAGCCCAGAGGAACCTCGCCACCGGGATGACTCAAATGGGGTGGATCAATGGGTGGATACCAACCACGGGTCCGATATTGTTGCAAAACGATTTGCGTGCGCCGTGGGAAGTAACTTTCCAACAGTCGGGTGCGTTCTCTCACCCATTGGTTATTGCGGGTATAGAGTTCATAGGGTTTTTCACTGTAGCGATGGACATCTCGTCGATAATCACCCCAACGGGCCGATTCTGCCACAATTGCATCATTGATGTCGGCGCTGAGGGTTTGATAGCGAGCGATATTCCTGTGGACGCTCAAGGCACCATGGTTGAAAAAGTGCTGATAGACCCTATCGGCGAAGAGTATGCGGAAGTCTGTATTGCGCATCAGTTGGTTGAATAGACCCGAGGGTAAATTCAGGGCATCTAGCTTTGTTCGATCCTCATCAAGATCTACAAGTGTCTTTTCTGCATCCCAACTAAAAAAGCGAAAACCCGCCCCCGGTACACGGCGACGGGCAGCATACCAGTTGTTGTCGTCCCAATCGGTGTTACCTGCATACTGATTGAGAATCATGTAATCGGCAAAGTTGACGAGATCGAGATACTCTTGAATTGCCTGATAAGCAGTTGGATTTGCCAAGTCAGCCGCGGCCAGCCCCATCATCTGGTTCCAGGCGGCCCGATCGCCATCTATTGCATGGCCTGTATTCAACACATCATAGGATTCGCGTATTCCTCCAAAATAGCTTGCTTGGAAAGGCGCACTGGGGCGCTCATGAAGGTTATAAAGACCCCAGTAGATGCCATTGATGTAAAGGTGGACGTGAAAGCCATTGGCTGAAACATGCCCCATTGCACGTTGCGTATCGCGCATCCATTGGTCGCGCAAATATTGGGCATGCATGCGTTGTCGTGCCGATCGTTGCAGCCATGAATTGTTGTAGCCTGCCCGCAAAACGAGCGTATCAAATTCATCAGTCGCGCGATAAATCGCGGGTCGTTTATCTTCCACATCTGCAAAAAGATTGTGCTTGAGCTTGCCTTCGCCATAGGTGCGTTTGAAGAGAAGGCGGAACGAGTGTTTGGGCGATTTGTGTGCTTGACGACTATCGCTCCCTTGAATGCGAATGCCGGCATGAATTTGGATATTCTGCGCTGAGTTTGCCTTAATTTGAGAACCGTCTTCCTCAACCAATACACTATTGCTTGGGTAGAGTATTTCCATCGAAGTCGGTCGTTCAGCACCTGGACCAGTTCGATGGGTGTTTTGATAGAGACCATGCTCGTCATCAAAGAGATGTGATCTCTTTAGAACAAGTGAAACGCTGGGGATAGAGAGCAGGGCTTTGCGGATCTGGTCACGGTACGCTGGGTTCTCGACAATTTCAGAATCCATATCATAATCCGCCAGGTACTCAGACCAGTAGAGTGGATAACCGCGCGGTCGCCCCTCTTGTTGTGCAACGTGATTCACAAAGATATAGGTATGAACAACGACCGATGAAGGTGCCAGAGAACCGTCTGGGCGATATGCAATTGCACTGAGAACGGTCGTCGTCTCAATCCGGATTGGGTGCTCATATAAGTCACCATGCTCGGGTCTTGGAGACGAACCATCAAGTGTATAGCGAATCTGAGCACCTGGGGTCGCTGTATAGAGAGTCACCTCAAGGGCTTCATCATAAAAGCCACGCAGAATATTGGGGACTGGAGTCAATACTTGCTCTGCGGCCAAAGCTGACCTTGGGAGAAGCAAAAATAGGAGGCAACTAGCAAATAAAATAAAAACCGTGAAGGCCATCCGATTCAGATTCGAATCTGGCTGATATTTAGCGGCTGGCCTCCACCTGTTGCGAGAGAGCGCTGTCCAGAATCTATTCGAGGGATTCATATTTTCCTTGTCAGTGCAAATCAAGATTGACAACTAAACTGAACTCTGTATTTTTCATCACAACCGCAGCATAGGTTAAGTACTCATCCGGTGTCTATAAGTCGATCCAAAATGTGACTTAATATTGGTAGAGGGAGTATCCTCAGATGAGATCTTACTCGACTAGACATCTGAGGATATTTTCCCTACAAGAATTTGGATCAACTATACTTTGCTCTGTATGGAAAGCGGAGTTTACTTCTTTGGTAGAGCCATGGAAAACTCCGCTTTTCATCACAACCGCAGTATAGGAGTTGATCCTATCTGAATTCATCCAGGGTTTAATGGGGATTTCTACTTAATATTAACGATGAATCTAAGCTAGATTTAGAGGGATTTCTACATGGAGACATTTTGGGGACAGTTCAGCTTCTCGTTTATTTCTCGTCAGTTTTACCAGATGGCCGCGCTGCCCAGGATCATGTCGGTCATCATAATCAGCCTCTTCTTATTCGCAACCTACGCCCCAATGACATCCGCCAAATCACTCCTGCATACCCCAACTCATATCGTCCAAAACACGATCTATTTACCGATTGTTGTGACGGTACCCAAAGTATCTCCTTATTTGTTTCGAACAGACGACAGTTGTACAGGAGATACTTTCAGCGAACCCGTACAATCAGGTTCAATTTTGGCCTCGGGTTTTAAGCGCCTCAAGTCAAATGTATTGATTCAAGGCGGTGTCGGGCGGCAATGGAGCCAAACATGGAGCCTCAATGGACAAACGCAAGCAAGTCTAACCAAAAGCGGTCTCATCACACAGGAAAATGAGGTACTCAACTTTACATTTTGGTATGGTGAAGATGGCAATTGTGGAGATAACGTGCCAGCAGGGACGTGGGATGTAACTTTTATGCTCAACGGAGCTGTCTTTCAAACCGGTCGCGTGGTCATTCAGTAACAGTAGACCGCAATCGTGTCATTCAGTTCACCTAGGTTCTGTTGACATTTTGGGCATGGTTCAATAGTGATAGCGAGCACGTTAACAATTGAATGAATAAAGGAAGGGTGATCCTGTAGAATTGGAGAGTGTGAAATCAACCAAAGAAACAGGAGAAAACCTTCCGATGAGATTGTACACCTGAAGTGAGTCAAAATGAGGTATGATAGCCGGAGCCGCTGGAAAGCGTCTATCAAGCGCTGGGTGGTGCGAAGGTCACGGAGTTAGCGCCCAAGTTGCCCCATTTGGGGCTGTCAGACATCCTCTTCATGAGTACGGTGATGTCAATCCCGCGCAGCGAGCGACCGTGGGGGATCGTGACATGGATGTCGGACACCTTCGGACTGTCGCGCCCGAGCGTCTACAACGTGACAAGCCGCATCCAAGAGCAGCTGACGGTCGGAGATAAGGGAGCTGTCGAGGAAGTTGAGTCCCAGCCAGAGGCGTCCTATCGTTTGGAGCGGACGGTGCTGACGGGGGCGTTTCCAGGCAAGATGTCGCTACGCCCGATGCAAGCAGTCCTGTCTGAAGCCATCGATGAGAGCCGGAGCGTTGGGTGGCTAAGTGGGTTGCTGAATGATGCAGGACGCCAAGCGGGTGAAGTGCTAGCCGGCATCGATACCAGTCCCTTGGGAGCGGTAATCGTGGCGCGTGATGAGACCTTTTTTCAAGGAATCCCCATCTTGCTGGTCATTGACCCCGTGAGTACGACCATCCTGCTGACGCAGGCGAGCGAAGATCGTCAAGCCGACACATGGGGGCTGGCTCTACTCAGTGCACAGGAACAAGGAGCCAAGATCGCGGGCTTGGTCGAGGACATGGCCCGCATGTATCCCAAATCCCAAGACGAAATCGGACTCGACGTCAATGTCCAGAAAGACACCTGGCACATCGAACGGGATGGCGCACAAGTCTTGCGCAACTTGGAACGCAGTGCTTTTCGTGCCACCAAGCAAGTCCTGGCCCTGGAGAAAAAGCTGCGTAAGGCGTGGATGAGACCCCTTTCTGGAAAAGTATATCCCGGCCGTGGCCACCGAAGAACGTCGCTACGACCAACACGCCGCCTTTGCCCAAGCCCTTGACCATCTCTGTGATGCGCTGGAAATCGTCGACTGGCGCAGCGGCGAAATCCGCAACCCGGCGACGGCTCAGTGGTATCTTGAGGAGACCTTGACGCGCATGGCAACCATTGACCACTATCGGGTCCAGAAATGGTCCAAGACCCTGCGCAACCATCAACACCAACTGCTTACCGCTCTCGACTGGTTGAACAGCGCTCTCGAACCACTGCGCACTGACCTCCGCCAACACTGCCCGACCGCCGAACTGACACTGCATTTTGAACGCACCGTGGCACGCACTTGGCGCCTACAACAAGCACTCATCAACGGCCATCAACGGTTCCAATCCCTGGCACAACAGGCTCAAGATGCACTGGACACCTTGATTTATCAAATGCCGGTCCGCGAACAACTAGCGCAGCAGATCACCGCTGCTTGGATGCCGCTTGTCGCACCTCCAGCCTCATCGAGTGTCTCAACGGCTTGCTTAAGCAGTTCTTACACAATCGTCGTACCTTGCCTGACCTGCCCTCATTGCAACGCTATCTCAATCTCTTTACTCTGGCACAACATGCGTTTATCAACGGGCAAGCGACAGGGGCTCAGCCCTTACCAAATCGCCGGCATTGATACCGACGACACAGACTGGCTTACCCTACTCGGCTACCCTGACGTTTAGTTTATACAACTCATCCCCTGCATGACGGCGCTGCTTACATAGTTCGGGCTTTGACATGCTTACCATTCAGCTCTTATTCATTCAATTGTAAAGGTGCTTGCGGTCCATTTTGGACCACGCCACATTTTGTATTGTTTACTTACGATGTAGGGAAACAGCCCAGGTGTCGATGTAAACAATACACATTTAGCATGCGCTCCCAGAGCGTTGGTCGTTCTGCAAGATGATTTTCTGAGGAGATTGTGGTGCTACGCACCCACTACGTGAGCAAATGTCAACAGCTCTAGTGGGTGCATCGCACCAACGATGAAGAATCTAACGATTACGGTCTATTGAGTAAGCAATATCGGCAACACTCTGGAATATCGAGTGGGTAACATAAAGTGTGTAGATGATCTCTGCTCAGTCAGGGAACCGCTGCATTTACACACTTTGGAACACATTCCCGGAATACCTAGGTGAGTCGTTTTTCGAATTCGGGATCAGCCACGCGGCGGCGTACTTGAATCGTCTGTCGTTTAGCTATCTGACGCGGCAAGCCCAAGAGACCATCTAGTTGCCCCCGTAGGCGGGCACGTGCTGCTTCGCCTTGAATATTTCGTACAGCGTCCAACATGATCGCAAGTTGGCCCATGAGAATCTTGAAGAAATTGCGCATCAGCAAAGAGGTCGGCATATTCTTGGCAATCGTCCAAATGGTGTTGCGTCCCACATAGTAGCTTGCCAGGGTATCGCCACTGGTTGCGCTGAGTCGATGATAGATGCGCGCTCGTGGGGCAAAGACTGCTTGCCAGCCGCTCAATTGGGCACGGAATGCAAGATCAACATCTTCTAAATACATCCAGAAATCTTCGTCAAAGCCTCCCAACGAGTGCCATACAGCTTTGTGAACCGCCATACCACAACCGCTACCGCTAAAGATTGACGTCTCAGCATCGTATTGCCCATTGTCTTTTCCCAGACGCCGCGGTTAGGGAATCCCATCCGAGCCCATCAAATCGCCAGCCGTGTGGAGAGTATCACGTTCAGTATGAAGCAGAATTTTTTGCCACAATGGCTGCCTGCGGTTGCTCACAAATGGTCTTGGCAAGCTCAGCGAGCCAATTTGGTTCAGGCTCTGTGTCGGAGTTGAGCAGAACAATTATGCGCCCGCGTGCAGTATCAGCCCCTGTATTGACAGAAGTCACAAAGCCTAGGTTACGGCGATTGACAATGATCCGCAGATCAGGATGGTTTTCTTTCTGCCAGTTTTCTTCCAACCAAGCTACAGATTGGTCTGTACTGGCATCATCGACCAGAATGATCTCAAAATCACAAAAGGTCTGTTGAGCAAGGGCATCAAAGAGTGGTGGCAAAAACCTCTGACCATTATGGTTTGGGATAATAACGGACATGAATGGCGTGGTTGTTGGTTGCAAATCAGCATAACTTCGATCAGGACGGTGTTCAAAATCGTCAGTCGATGCACGAAACTGGTCAAGGTTCAGTGCGATCTGGTGGCGCATGACCACTCGATTATCGTCGTTTAAACGTCCATACATTTCGTCCTGCACAACCGGATTGAGTTTGGATTGCTCTCTGTTCATAAGTATTGGTCGTTGCTGTGGGTTAAGTGACGTGCTTCGTTGACTATCCGATTGTAGCCTGAGTAGCGAGCGTTCGCTCATGACGCATCCCTTACCGGACAGCCATTATGGGAATTTGGATAATTGTATGATTTATGATGATAGATAGTCTGACAATGCTGCCAAGGGCGCAGCTTAATCCCGAGTGAGGCTGCTGCCGAGTTTACAAGCAGAGCGTGGAGTGGAGGAGGTGCAGGGCGAGGCCATTCGCTGGATGGAATTGGCGTCAATGGAATGTGTCCTCGTCCACTCTGTTGGAGAATTTCTTTGGCAAAAGAGAAACGGCTTGCGTACCCATCATTGACAATGTGGTAGATCCCGTACCGCTCTGTTTGAATAAGTTGAGCAATCGCGGCAGCCGCGTCTGGCGCATAAGTTGGGTTGCCAATCTCATCGTCTACGACGCGAAGCGCACCATGTTTGTCCACTGCGGCCATGATTTTAGAGGGGAAATTATTGCCGCCAGGTCCAAAGAACCAAGCGACGCGCACAATATATAGCTTGTCTAACAACTGACGAGCGGCACGTTCGCCAGTTTGCTTCGAGCATAAACACTTGTTGGAGCAGGTAGATCGTACTCATAGTAGAAGCGGCCTGGGTCGCCAGCAAAACCTCGTTGGTGCTAACGTGGACGAGACAGGCACTGCATTGAGCGCATCCTTGGGCCAAATGGAGAGGTCCGAGCATTTGTGGCATAGGCAGCATCTGGGGAAGACTCGGCGCCATCAACATCGGTCCAAGCGGCGGCATTGATCACGACGTTTGGTTGAAGCGACAAGCTGTTTTACAATCGCCGGGTTTATTATATCATAGTCAGGTCGACTCCAGACCGTTAATTCCGGTTTGTCCCCACTATTTGTGCTATTCGCGCGCTGGCTCAACAGTTTCTGAATAGCCATTCCTAATTGACCACGTCCACCAATAATTATACATGCATAGAAAATAATTTTATCCTTATCCGGAACGAATTGTTAAATCAACATCTGAAGGCGTAAATGAGTTAGACACAAACTGCGCTGTTCTTTATGGATACCGCTAGACCACCAGACTTGCACCATTCGGGGCTGCAAAAGAACGCGGTTCATCACTGTCACCTCGATAGAAAAGATAACGACCTTCTTCATTCTTAATAACTCGATAGTTGTGAA